>NZ_JALPRG010000009.1:0-346967 GCF_030464945.1 Paraburkholderia sp. CHISQ3 | reverse complement strand
CGTTGTCGACTGGAGTGAGCTCGTTGTCCACGTCCACTTCGACTGGCATCAGCAGCCTGTCGACTGGCCTGAGCACGACCAACAGCAACGTGACGAGTCTTTCGAGCTCGACATCAACGGGCATCAGCTCGTTGTCGACTGGAGTGAGCTCGTTGTCCACGTCCACTTCGACTGGCATCAGCAGTCTGTCGACTGGCCTGAGCACAACCAACAGCAACGTAACGAGCCTGTCGAGCTCGACGTCCACGGGCATCAGTTCGTTGTCGACGGGTGTGAATTCGTTGTCCACGTCGACTTCGACTGGCATCAGCAGTCTGTCGACTGGTTTGAGCACGACCAACAGCAATGTAACGAGCCTGTCGAGCTCGACGTCCACCGGCATCAGCAGTTTGTCCACGGGCCTGAGCACGACGAACAGCAACGTGACGAGCCTGTCGAGCTCGACATCCACCGGCATCAGCTCGCTGTCGACCGGTGTGAACTCGCTGTCCACATCGACGTCGACGGGTATCACCAGTCTGTCGACGGGTCTGAGCACGACGAACAGCAACGTAACAAGCCTGTCGAGCTCGACGTCCACGGGTATCAGTTCGCTGTCGACCGGTGTGAACTCGCTGTCCACGTCCACCTCAACCGGCATCAGTAGCCTGTCGACGGGTCTGAGCACGACGAACAGCAACGTAACGAGTCTGTCGAGTTCGACGTCCACGGGCATCAGCTCGTTGTCGACTGGCGTGAGCTCGTTGTCCACGTCGACCTCGACTGGCATCAGCAGTCTGTCGACTGGACTCAGCACAACCAACAGCAACGTAACGAGCCTGTCGAGCTCGACGTCGAGCGGCATCAGCTCGCTGTCGACTGGCGTGAACTCGCTGTCCACATCCACTTCGACCGGCATCACGAGTCTGTCGACTGGCCTGAGCACGACGAACAGCAACGTAACGAGCCTGTCGAGTTCCACGTCCACGGGCATCAGCTCGCTGTCGACAGGAGTGAACTCGCTGTCCACGTCGACTTCGACCGGCATCAGCAGTCTGTCGACTGGACTCAGCACAACCAACAGCAACGTAACGAGCCTGTCGAGCTCGACGTCCACCGGCATCAGTTCGTTGTCGACCGGCGTGAATTCGCTGTCCACGTCCACATCGACCGGCATCAGCAGCCTGTCGACCGGCCTGAGCACGACCAACAGCAACGTGACGAGCCTGTCGAGTTCCACGTCCACGGGTATCAGCTCGCTGTCGACCGGTGTGAACTCGCTGTCCACGTCCACCTCAACCGGCATTAGCAGCCTGTCGACGGGTCTGAGCACGACCAACAGCAACGTAACGAGCCTGTCGAGCTCGACGTCAAGCGGCATCAGCTCGTTGTCGACGGGTGTGAATTCGTTGTCCACGTCGACGTCCACCGGCATCAGCAGTTTGTCAACTGGCCTGAGCACAACCAACAGCAACGTAACAAGCCTGTCGAGTTCTACGTCGAGTGGCATCAGCTCGCTGTCGACTGGTGTGAACTCGCTGTCCACATCGACCTCGACCGGCATCACGAGTCTGTCGACTGGGCTGAGCACGACAAACAGCAATGTAACGAGCCTGTCGAGCTCGACGTCCACGGGCATCAACTCGCTGTCGACGGGCTTGAGCACGACCAATAGCAATGTGACGAGTTTGTCGACTTCGGCTTCGACGGGGATCACTTCGCTGTCGACTGGCCTGAGCACAACCAACAGTAACGTAACAAGCCTGTCGAGCTCGACGTCCACCGGCATCAGCTCACTGTCGACAGGAGTGAACTCGCTGTCCACATCGACCTCAACCGGCATCACGAGTCTGTCGACCGGCCTGAGCACGACGAACAGCAACGTAACAAGCCTGTCGAGCTCGACGTCGAGCGGCATCAGCTCGTTGTCGACGGGGGTGAGCTCGCTGTCCACGTCCACCTCGACCGGCATCACGAGCCTGTCAACCGGCCTGAGCACGACCAACAGCAACGTAACGAGCCTGTCGAGTTCAACATCCACCGGTATCAGTTCGCTGTCGACTGGCCTGAGCACAACCAACAGCAACGTAACAAGCCTGTCGAGCTCGACATCAACGGGCATCAGCTCGCTGTCGACCGGCGTGAACTCGCTGTCCACGTCGACCTCGACGGGTATCACCAGCCTGTCGACGGGCCTGAGCACGACGAACAGCAACGTAACAAGCCTGTCGAGCTCGACTTCGAGCAGCATCGGCTCGCTGTCGACCGGCGTGAACTCGTTGTCCACGTCGACCTCGACCGGCTTCACCTCACTGTCGACCGGCCTAAGCTCGACCAACAGCAACCTGTCGAGTCTGTCCACCACGACATCGACGGGCCTCACCTCGCTGTCGACCGGTTTGAGCACGACCAACAGCAACGTGACCAGCCTGTCGACCGGTCTCTCGAGTCTGTCGACTACCCTGAGCACTTCCGGTAGCGGTCTCTCGAGCCTGTCCACGGTCGTCTCGGCAACGCGTACGCACTACTACAGCGTCAACGACGGCGGCACACCGACGGGCAACTACAACAACGACGGCGCAACCGGTCTCAACGCGCTGGCGGCCGGCACGAACGCGCTTGCGTCGGGCACGAGCAGCGCGGCGGTGGGCAACGGCGCGACCGCCTCGGGCAGCGGCTCGGTAGCGCTCGGCAACGGTGCGACAGCGTCGATTGCCAACTCGGTAGCCCTTGGCTCGGGTTCGATCACGGCTGCCGCGGTGGCGGTATCGTCCGCAACGATCGGCTCGCTGCAACTCGGACCGTTCGCCGGTACGTCGCCGGTGGGCGTGGTGAGCGTCGGCTCGCCGGGCTTCGAACGACAGATCACCAACGTCGCAGCAGGCCAGGTCACGGCAAGCAGCACCGACGCGATCAACGGCAGCCAGCTGTTCACCGTAGCCAGCCAGTTGAGCGCATCGCTCGGTCAGATCTCGTCGCTGTCGACAGGTCTCTCCACGACCAACAGCAACCTGACCAGCCTGTCGACTTCGACCGGTAGCCTGAGTACCTCGCTGTCCACAGGCCTCTCCACGACGATCTCGACGATCGGCGCAGGCGGGTCGAGCGGTAACGGCAGCGGTACGGGCACGAGGACGACGCAGGGCCGCACGTTCGACAACACGTCGACGTCGACGGTGAACGCCGCCAGCTGCGGTTCGGCCAATGGCGCGGATACGACGGCAGTCGGCACCTGTGCGCAGGCCGGCACGGTCGCCGGGGTGAACGGAGCGACCGTCACGACGGTTGCCAACGGCGCCACGGCGATGGGTTCGCAGTCGCTTGCTCAGGACACGAACACGACGGCGATCGGCTTCCGTGCAACGGCACAGGGTCAAGGTTCGTCGGCGGTGGGCTTCCAGTCGCAGGCAACCGGCACGCAGTCGACCGCGATCGGTTCGAACGCGGTGGCAAGCGGCGCGAACTCGGTGGCGCTCGGTGCAGGGTCGGTGGCCAGCCAGTCGAACTCGGTGTCGGTGGGCTCGCCGGGCAACGAACGCACGATCACGAACGTCGCAGCGGGTGTGAATCCGACCGATGCCGTGAATTTGCAACAGTTGCAGAGCGTGCAAAGCAACGTCAACACGGTCGCGAAATATGCGTATTCGGGTGTCGCGATGGCCGGCGCGCTGGCCGGGTTGCCGCAGGTCGAACCGGGCAAGACCTTCATGCTCGGCGCAGGGTTGGGCAACTACGGCGGCTACACGGCCCTCGCGGTGGGCGGAAGTGCACGGGTCACGCAGAACACGATCGTCAAGTTCGGCGTGAGCACGGTGAGCGGCGAGCGCATGATGTTCAACGCAGGCGTTGGATACTCGTGGTAAGCCCGCAAATGTAGCGTCGGCGCAGCTCTGACGCTATTATTGCCGTACCCCCTGGCGGACCGCTGTCATTGACAGCGGTCCGCTCCACTTCTGCTTTACGGCAACATGCGCATCGGAATCTCCGTTATCAGCCACCAGGGCCAGAATATCTGGCAGAACGGTCTGGGCCAGAACATCATCTTTCTGGCTCGCCTGTTCCAGCGGTTGCCGTTCGTGCGCGGCGTCACGCTGATCGACGTCGGCGACCAGGGCGTGATGCCGGAACAGGTCGACACGGCCACGCTCGGTCTGCCGGTGATGACACAACGCGAGGCCAGCGACCAGGTCGACGTGATCATCGAAATGGCCGGTGCGCTCGACACCCAGTGGCTCGCCCTGATGCGCGCGCGCGGCAAGAAAGCGGTCTATTACTGCTGCGGCCATCCGTTTGCCGGTCTTGCGGAACCCGCCGTTTTCGAGAAACCCAGTCACTTTTCGCGGGCCGACCGCTGCGACGAAATCTGGTCGCTGCCCGAGTACCGGCTATTCGCCAGTTTTCAGCGCACACTACATCGCTGCCCGGTGTTCACGGTGCCTTACCTCTGGCATCAGCAGTTTGTCCGGCAACGCATTGCCGAAGTGGAAACGCAGGGCTATCGCTTCGGCTGGGAAGCAGCGCGTGCAAAGAGCACGGCGGGCGGCGTGCACAAGGGCTTGAGCGTCGCTATTTTCGAACCGAACATTTCGGTGGCGAAGACTTCGACGATCTCCATGCTTGCCTGCGACGAAGCGTATCGCGCCGATCGTTCGAGCATCGAAGCCATGCATGTGCTCAATACGCTGCACATGGCCAACCATCCCACCATGCTGCACCTCGCCAACTCGCTTGATCTTGTACGTGAGCACAAATCCACGTTCCATGGCCGGCACGACATCGTCGGGTTCATGGTGCAACACGCGGACACGGTCGTTTCGCATCAATGGACAAACGACCAGAACTACAGCTATCTAGACGCACTGAGCGGCGATTACCCGCTCATCCACAATTCCGAATGGCTGAAGGAATTCGGCGCGGGCTACTACTATCCGGAGTTCGATGCGGTGCGAGGCGGCGCGCAACTGCGGCACGCGTTGGCCCATCACGACGCAGGCCTCGTCGATTATCACAGCGCATCACAGCGCGTCTTCGATGCAGTCGATCCATTCGCCGCGCATAACCTGCAGGGTTACGCGGACCGTTTGCTCGATTTGTGCCGCGATACGGACTTCGTCGACGGGCGGCATTGAACATGACTACACCCACGCCCCTTCAGAAAGGTACCGGCCGGCTCAACGTCGGCGTGACGATTCATGTGCGCAAGGGCACGCAGTCGTTGTGGGAAAACGGCATCTTCCAGAACTGCCTGTTTCTCGTGCTGCTGCTCACGCGCGTGCCGCGCATCGACAAGGTGTTTCTCGTCGCCGGCGGCGACGGCAGCACTGAAGATGCACGCAATTTTCTCGGCGACTCCCCAGCACCCGTGATCGATATGAACACGGCGATGGAAACCCTCGATCTGATGATCGAGATGAGTGCGCAACTCGGCCGCGAATGGATCGTTGCGTTTCGCGAGCGCGGCGGCAAGGTCGCGACGATGCGCGTGGGCAACGACTATGTGATCGACGCCGAGCGGATGGTGTTCGACAAGCAACACGGGCTCCTCATTTCCGGCGCGCCGTACGACGAGATCTGGACGCTGCCGCAGTACGAGAAAACGGCGGCTCCGTACTATCGCAGCGCGATGCGCGCCGAGGTGCGCATCGTGCCGCATCTGTGGAGCTCCGCGGTGCTCGAGCGCGAGGTCGCGGCGCTGCCAGCCGGTACGAGCTTTGGCTATCAGCCCGGCCGCGGGCGCTGGCGCGCAGGGATCTTCGAGCCGAACATCTGCATGGTCAAAACGGGTTTCATCCCGATGCTGTGCTGCGAGGTCGCGCATCGCGCCGACCCAGACATGCTCGAGCGTGTCTGGGCGTACAACACGTTCCACCTGAAAGAGCATGTGACCTTCAACGGTTTTGCGCACAGCCTGAACATCGTGCAACACGGTCTTTCGTCGTTCGAGGGGCGTTTCCCGTTCGTGCAGATCGTGTCCGCCAACGTCGATGTCGTGGTCTCGCATCACTGGGAAAACGCGCAGAACTATGTCTATTACGAAGCGCTCTACGGTGGCTATCCGTTGATCCACAATTCGCACCTGCTCGGCGATTGCGGGTATCGCTATCACGATTTCGACTGTGAAGAAGGTGGCGCGGCACTGCGTCGGGCGTTCGCGGAGCACGATGCGAATCTCGCATCGTACCGGCAGACGGCGAAGACCTACCTGCGCCGGCTCGATCCGGAAAACGAAGTCAACGTGCGCGCATATGCCGATGCAATCGATGCACTCTACGTGAACCGTCAGCCATGATCTCCGCTCTTTCCCGTGTTGCAGCGTATTTCCGCAGCGGTGCGTGCGCGACCGCTGCCGCGTGTTGTGCCGTGTCGATGACGATGTTCGTGCCCGCTGCGTCCGCACAGAGCGTGCTGAGCGCACCGACGCCGTCCGGCCCGCTGAATTCGATGGCTGCCGCCGTCAACAACGTCGGCATCAAGCAATGCCGTCCGCAACTCACTTCGCTGTCGACGCTCGGCGTGCAGGGCACGGCGAGCAACGACCTGTTGCTCGACTGGGATCACAAGCGCGTGAACACCAGCCCGGTGTTTTCGCTGATCGGACTCGACTACGGCTCGAATGCGGCGGCGATGTCGATCACCGCCGTGCCGGAAGCGGATGGCTCGTGCTCGGTGCTGGCGGAGCGGATTTCGGCGGCGCCGGTCGCGTGCAAGACGATCGCGACCCAGGAGCTGCATGGCTATCGCGCGACACCGTTGCTCAACCAGATGACCGTCTACACCGACGGCAAGGACCCCGGCTCGTCGGTGTCGCTGATCGACTCGCCGCCGGGCTGTCTGGTGATTCGCCGCTACGTGGCGTTTTCGAAAGCGGCAAGCGCCCACTGATCACGGCCATGACCCGCGTTTCGCGGGATGACTGCAAACGAGGAGAGAACGGATGAAACACAGGTTCACGAAGCTGGCAGCCACCACGCTGCTGATGTCTTTCGCAGCGGGCGCGATGGCCGCCGGCACCTCGGCCGACGAACTGCTGCACGATGCGGACGCGGTGCTGCAGCAGATCGATGCGTCGCACGGCGGCGCGCTGTGGGACAACGCCGCGCCGTTCGTCAAGACGAAGTTCGAGAGATCGCAGTTCATCACGCAGTTACAGCAGCAGCGGCAGTCGTATGGTGCCGTCAGTTCGCGCGGCTGGGCGTCCGTGACG
The DNA here is from genome assembly GCF_030464945.1 of Paraburkholderia sp. CHISQ3. Lineage (NCBI taxonomy): Bacteria > Pseudomonadati > Pseudomonadota > Betaproteobacteria > Burkholderiales > Burkholderiaceae > Paraburkholderia > Paraburkholderia sp. CHISQ3. The sequence goes on along the minus strand of NZ_JALPRG010000009.1, from coordinate 339,784 downwards.
CGACTGCAATACACGAACAGTCACGACGTCCCCGACGGCCTGTACGCAAACGTCGACTACGCATCGCACACCACCGATGGCCAGACCGTATTCGAGCTGGTCAGCTTCCGGCTGGAACCCGATGGTCAATGGCGACTGGTCGGCTACAACGCGCGCCGGAACCAGGAGCGCAATGCGACGGTCCAGCCCGCGGCGCCGAAACCATGAACGCATTGCGCGTCGGTATCACGATCGGCTTGCACCACGAGGCGGAAACGCTCTGGAACAACGGCATCAAGCAGAACGCGGTGTTCCTTGCCGAGGCGTTGCGGCAATGCCCGAACGTTGCGGCGACGGTGCTCGTCAATACGACGCAGACCGCGATTACCGACAAGCTGCCGTGGGACCAGACACGCTGGCCGACCCGCACCTTCGACGATGCGAAAGACACACTCGATGTGCTGATCGAACTCGGCGGTCAGATCGACGCGGCGCAAACGGAGTACCTGAAGCAGCGCGGCGTGCGACTCGTGTCCTACTGCTGCGGCTTCGAATACGTGCATGCGATGGAATCGGTGCTGTTTCGACGGCCGCTATGGGGCGAGAACCTGTTCGTCAACCAGCGCTACGACGACATCTGGATGATTCCGCAGGTCGACAACATCAGCCGGTCGTACTTCGAGGTATTGCGGCGTTTGCCCGCGCGTGTCGCGCCGTTCATCTGGAGCCCGATGTTCGTCGAGGAACGCAGCAAGGATCTGCCCGAGAGCGGTCGATACCGGCCGGGCAGCGGTCCGAAGCGGCTCTCGGTGATCGAGCCGAACCACAATGTCGTCAAGTTCTGCCTATACCCGGCACTGATCGCCGAACTGGTCTATCGCGAGCGGCCCGACAGCATCGCGATACTGCAGGTCACCAACGCCGAGCAGATCGCTCGCGAAAGCCACGAGTTCATCGCGCTGATGAACCAGCTCGATATCGTCAGGAACCACAAGGCAGTCTTTCTCGGGCGGCACGACACTCCGGAATTTCTGGCGCGCAATACCGATATCGTCATTTCACATCAGCTGGAAAATCCGCTGAACTACATTTATCTGGAAGTGTGCTGGCAGGGTTATGCGCTCGTGCACAACGCGTCGCTGTGTCCGGAGCTCGGCTACTACTACCCGGCGAACGACGCGGCGAAAGGGGCGCAGCAGGTGCTGAGCGCGCTCGATCAGCACGACGCGCACGCGTCCTGGTATCGCGAGCGGCAGCGCACGATGATCGGCCGTTTTCTGCCGGACAATCCGCAACTGGTCGCCACGTACAGCGCACTGCTCGACGATCTCGTTCGCAAGCCGATTCGTTAGGACGCGGGTTCGATGCGGTTGCCGCATCGGTGGAACAGCGGTAGTCAAAAGTAACTTCGGGCAGCACTTCGACGGGTGGATTCGATCATGTTGTTTGGGCGCATTGCGGGGCTCATCGAGGCTGGCGATCTGGTGGACGCCGCACACGAAATTGCGCACTGGCGCAGCGCGCAGCCGGACGATGCCGGCGCGCTAACGCTGGCTGCCCGCGTGATGCGCCTGTGCGGCCGTTACGGCGAAGCGACGACGACGCTCGGTCATGCGCTTGGGGTCGTGCCCGGCTACGTACCGGCTCTCGTCGAGATGGCGCGTACGGCGCGCACGCAAGGGCAGGCCGGGCCGGCTGCCGAATGGTTCGCGCGCGCCTGGCAGGCCCAGCAAGCGACGCACGGTGAATATGGCGACCACGACTGGCCTGCCGAATGGATGGAACTGCTCTCGCAATCCGGACGCAATCAGGAAGGGCGCGATATTGCAGCGGTATGGTGCGAACGGGACGGTAAGCGCGCGGCGCCGTGGTTCACGCTGGGTCTCGCGTGCCAGCGCGACGGCGAACTGAACGCTGCCTTCGATGCGTACAGCCGCGCCATGCAGATCGACCCCGATCTGCCGATGCTGCGCAGCAATCTCGCTGCGTTATACAACCAGTTGAAGGACGCGCAGACGGCGCGACGGCTCGCGATGGATGTCATCCGCGGCGACCCGGACAATTCGCTCGCGTGGGTCAACCTGTCGAGTGCTTACCTGGCGCTGCGCCAGCCCGAGAACGCTCTGATCGCGGCCGATCGGGCGTGCGTGCTCGCGCCTTCCTACAATGAGGCGCTCGGCGGCCGGATCAGTGCGCTCAAGGAACTGCAGCGCTGGGACGAGGCGCTGGCTACAGCGATCCACCTCGCACAACTCGCGCCGAACAACCGGCGGGTGCAATGGACGGTCGCCATGCTGCAACTGGTTCGCGGCGACTACGCAAACGGTCTCATCAATCATGAGGCGCGCTGGCAAGGCTCGGGCGAACTGGCCAAGGTGCCGGTATTTCGCCCGGAGCACCGCTGGCAGGGCGAGGATCTCGCGGGCAAGACGTTGTTCGTGTGGGGCGAGCAGGGCTTTGGCGATGCGCTCCAGTTCGTGCGCTTCGTTCCGTTGATCGCGGAACGTGTGAAGGCGGCAGGCGGCACGCTTGCCTATAACTGCTTTGCCGGGGTACTGCCTTTGTTCCAGCGCAGTCTTGCGCGCTATGGAATCGAACCGGTTGCGCACAACGCCGGTAACCTGGCCGCGTTCGACTTTCATGTGCCGATCGGCAGCCTGCCGCTGATGTTCGGTATGACCGCCGAGACAATACCTGTGCCCGAAGGTTATCTGCTGGCGGACGCGAACAGGATTGCACAGTGGCGCGGCAAGCTAGGCGGCCCGGAGAAGCTGCGTGTCGGTCTGGTCTGGAGCGGTAGCCGTGGACATCAGCGCAATCCGCTACGCTCGATCGATCCCATGAAGTATGCGCAGACGTTCGCCGGTGTGGCGGGCGTCGAGTTCTACAGCCTGCAGGTCGACGACCGCGACAGTGTGGTCCGGATGCGCGACGCAGGTTTGCCGGTGAGCGATCCGACGCCGGAGCTTGCGTCGTTCGACGACACCGCTGCGCTGATGAGCAGCCTCGATCTGGTGATCACAGTGTGCACGTCGGTTGCGCACCTGGGCGGCGCGCTCGGTGTGCCGACGTGGTTGCTGCTCGACGTCAATCCGCATTGGGTGTGGATGCTCGAGCGTAGCGATAGTCCTTGGTACAGCAGCCTGAAGTTGTTTCGACAGTCTGCTTACGGGGACTGGTCGCCGGTTCTCGACGCGTTGCAGACGGCATTGCGGGAACGCACGGAACAACACGCGCGGCAGCACACCGGCTGACACTACCAGATTGCCGCCCTCGCTTCGGTTTGCGCGCGAAATCAATCGACGCTCCGGAACCGCGGCCTGAACGCAGTAACATCAGGTAACCGGACGAACCGAGGGCGCCATGTCGTTAGCCAATATGCAAGTCGTGCCGCAGCAGACGCTATGCAAATGCTGCGGTCAGAGCAGTCGCCTGTGCGGCGTAGTCGATTTCTCGCGTTGCGGTGCCGATCAACAGGCGGGCAAGAAAGTCGACCCCTATGTCGGCGTACCCATCTATTACTACCGTTGCGACGAGTGCCATTTCGTTTTCACGCAGGCGATGGACGCGTGGACCAATCAGGACTTCGCAACGTGTATTTACAACGACGATTATGATCGGCACGACCCCGACTATCTGGGCAAACGGCCACGGGACAATGCAGAGATAATTGCCGGAAATTTTCCGGAGATGGCACAGGCCAACCTGCTCGATTTCGGTTCGGGCCTCGGGTTGCTCGAGAAGGAACTGAGAGCGCGCGGTTTTACGAAGATCGATTCATACGATCCCTACACAAGTGGCGAAACTGGGCGTACCGGCCTCGCGGCGAAGTACCGTACTGTGGTGGCGTTTGAAGTATTCGAGCATCATCCGCAGCCGCGTGAGTTGATGGCCGATCTCGCCGCGCTTCTCGACGATGATGGCGCGATTTTTTTCAGCACGCTGCTGGTGAGCGACGAGATCGCCAGCGAAGGCATCGATAAATGGTGGTACTGCGCTCCACGTAACGGCCATATTTCCTTTTTTACGCCGCAGTCGTTAAGCCGGATCGGCGCGGAACACGGTCTCAAGCTGGGCTCGTTCAACGAGGGATTTCATTTCTTTTTCAGGCAACAGCCTCCAGCATGGGCTGTGAAATTCTCTCATCAGGCCTGGAGTTGAGGCACCCGGCAAGACTTAGGAAACCAGGATGCAACAGTCAATCGATGAAGAGGCGTTGGTCAGCGCCTACACGACCTATCTCAGCAAGGGGGACTTTGCATCCGCGATGTCGTGGTGTCGTGCGCTGCGTTTGAGCGGTCGTGCCGGCGAGGCACAGGATCTGTGCACCAGGTGGCTGGATAAGGTGGACGGAACATATGAGTGCGCCCAACTCGGCATCGACATGATTTATCTGGGTATGTTTGCCCAGGGCGAGGCGCTGTTGAGTGCTGCTATCGGAGGCTTCCCACATGGTACGAACCGGCATCTGGCCATGTCGGAGCTCGCCATTGCCAAATACCAGCTTGGCAAGTATTACGAAGCGCACGACATTTTCAGGTCACTCAGAGACAAGGGAGAAAGCGCCAATCTGGTGCGGCTGCTGTATCCAGATGCCGGTGAAGATACGTGGCGGCATTTTCAGCAGAAATTTCTCGCATTGTCCGATTCGATAGCGGGCAGACGGGTCGGCATTGTCCAGGAAGGCGGCATGGGCGATCTGATCATGTATTCGCGCTACGTGGACATGCTTCTCCAGGAAGGCGCGAGTTCGGTTTGCATTCAAACCCCACCGGCGCTTCGCAGTTGCATCAAGCCAGATCCGCGCATCACGCTGGTAGAGCAACTGGATGCTGAACTGCTTGAATGTGACTTCATCACCACGATGTTCAGCCTCTTCGCGCGCTATCAAAGCAACCCGTATTTTCCGAACGCGCCATCATCGATCATTGCGTTGCCGCCGCTCCATGCATTCTCCGGTTCACCGGCAACGCTCATCGACGAGGGCACAACGGAACGCAAGGTTGGATTGATCTGGCGCAGTACTTCGGGCGTCCGTCACGAGCCCTATCGATCAATCGATCTGCGCAAGCTGCTGCCCTTGCTGGAGAACCAGTCGTGCCGGTTCTTCTCGTTGCAGGTGGGTGAATTGAGCGCCGACGAGAAAGCGTTGATGAGCGAACACGGCATTGTCGATCTCGGTCCGCATCTGGCTACGTTTGCCGATGCCGCGGCCATCATGCGGAAGCTCGACCTTCTGATATCGATCGATACAGGCCCCGCGCATCTCGCGGGTACGCTGGGTTGCCCTGTCTGGTTGCTGCTGTCGCAAGCTTGCGATAGCCGATGGTACGACGATCCGCGTTTTACACCCTGGTATGCCTCAATGCGCCTTTATCGCCAACGTACGCTCGGTGACTGGACTGAGCCGCTGGACGAAGCGAAAGTCGCGCTGGCGCTTCCGGCTATCTGTTGAGCATTCTCTCGACGATCGACAATCGACTGACGCAGCAAAACGCCGCGCACCGGTCACGGTGCGCGGCGATACAAACCTTCAGTCCAGCGGTCAGCGCGCGCTAACGGTCACGCGACGGTTCTTCGCGCGTCCTTCCCGCGTGGCATTCGATGCGACCGGATTGTCCGGACCGAAGCCATGCGCTTCGAACGCCGCCGATTTCAAACCGTGCTCTTTCAGATAGCTCAGCACGCTCTCGGCACGACGACGGGAGAGTCCCTCGTTATGCGCACGCGAGCCGGTCGAATCGGTATAACCGTTCACGGTCACGTTGGCGAACGTCGCATCCTTGCTGTCCGAGATCAGTTTATCGAGCTTCGCAGTCGCGGCCGGCGTGAGGTCTGCCCGGTCGGTAACGAAGTTCGCTTCACCGCTCAGCTCGAGCGTTTGCGGCGCGGCGGCCGGAACGGGCGCGGGCGGCGGCGGAGCGGCTGCCACTTCCGGCGCGCCGCACTGGAACGTGAGGGTGCGCGGATTGGCGGCGGAGCCGTCGGTGCGAAGCGCGTCGATCGACTGAATGACCTGCACGGGTTGATCGCCGCAAATATGCTGTGCGGTTTTCATGCAGTTATTCGAGCTTTCGAAGATACCGCCGCATTCGACGCGATACGCCTTCGAATGTCCCGGCATATCGATTGAATAAGCGGTGTACGTCGGTCCGGACGACGCTGTGCAACCCGTCAGGGCGGCAGCGAGAGCGAACCAGCAAAGGGCGATCTTTTTCATGTTGGTGTTTGAATAATGAAGTTCGACTGGCGGCTGGTCATTGCCGGACCCGGCGCGCACTGTTGCCCATTAGAAAGCGGCACAGCCGCTTGACCGATGTCGACTATAGCTTAGTGCATTTCTCCGGTTTGCCAAGAAATGTCAGATCAAATATCGGCTTATAGCCGCATTGGTGCATCCCGCATAAATTCACTACCCGCCGCCGATAAAAGCCGCTTGCCCAGACCTGAAACGGACGTTTCGATGATTCTGAAAGATATGCATCCCGCCGGGAGAAAGACCGGTATCAGACCGGTATCGGCTTCTGTAATGTGCCAATACCCGGCTAGGTGAGCCCCGGATTTTTCATTGTTTGACAGTTTTTGTTTGGGGCTTCCAGGAGAATACCTCTAGTACAGCAGGTTGCGCCGCGTAGGCTTGGCACAGTTTCTCGATCGCCCGGTAACTCTCATCTAATAAAAGAATCGCGATCGTGGTGTCTTACGGGGAGCGTCACAAACGGCGAAACATCGCCGCTTTTGTCGCGCGGCGCAGCAGACCATGAGTATTACGACAGTAGGCCAGCTACCAGGACCGGTATCAGCATGAGAGTTTGTATTCTTGATAGCGACATCCAGATCCTCGATATGATCAGCCGCGTCCTGGAAGGCGCGGGTCATGTCTGCCACCAGTTTACTGAAGGCCGCATGCTGATCAAGCACCTCCAGCGGCAATCGCTCGATCTTGTGATACTCGAATGGAATCTGCCCGACATTTCAGGCGGCGAGGTGCTGAGCTGGGTTCGCAAGCATCTACCGCCTGGCGTCCTGGTTATGTTTCTGACCAACCGGCGCCGCGATACCGATATCGTGTCCATCTTCAACGGCGGTGCGGACGACTGCGTGGCCAAGCCGGTGTCTCCGAGCGTGCTGGCGGCGCGTATCGAATCGCTACTGCGTCGCAAACACACAGCTGCGTCTGTTGCGGATTCCGTCTCGTACGGCCCTTACACGTTCCACGGCGGCGGCACGGTCACGATGAACGACAACGTGTTGCCGTTAACACGCAAGGAGCGCGATCTCGCACTGATGCTGTTCCAGCATGTCAACCAGCCGGTGTCGCGTGACCATCTGCTCGAGGTGGTGTGGAAGTCGGACGTGCGATTCGAGTCGAGAACGGTCGACACGCACATTTCCGTATTGAGAAAAAAGATGCAGCTGCATCCGGGCACAGGATTCAGGATCACGACGATCTATGGATACGGCTACCGTCTTGAAGCGGTCGGCACGTAGAGCGCTTGAACCTATCGCAGCCAGGGTCGTACCGATGTGTCCGGATCATTCGTCCCAGAGGCGAACACGTGCGCCGACTGATGGCAATGTCGTGGTCCGTTCGCTCTCGCTGCTAGGCGGACGCTCCTGCGCTTGCCGGTCCAGCGTTGAAGCGGGTGCCGCTATCCGTCTGCCCGCATACATCGCGCTCTCTGCGCGACGCTCGCCGAGCTGTGACGCTGTCTTAAACCGCGCATGCTTTTTCATAGGCACCCGTCAGGTCGGTCGCCGTGTGTGCGCATGATCGACGTCAGGGCGACGTAGGAGCACACAGCGTGGAATCGAGTCTAGCCTGGTCGCCAGTGGCAGACCTTTAACTATTGTCAAAACCCCGCAAATTGAGTTGTGCCAAACCAGGTAATTAAATAATGTCCTGATCGAAGTGATCGGCCGGCCCCATAACAGGCTGCGGTCGTACTCGGCACAAGCACTACAAATGCAAACCACGAGACACACCCTGGTCCTCACAGCCGGGCAATCGTCCGGATGGGTGCGCGACCTCGAGTGTCAGGCGTGGTCGATTGCCACGGCGTTGCCCACGCACGAACTGAGACGCACGCTGGACGCGAACGTCCTGACGTGCGTTGTCGTCGACTTCACGCACGGCTTCAATAGCGATGCACATGCGGCGCTTGAACGGCTGCTCGCGTTGCCGAACGTCGGGGCCGTCGGCCTCGTCGCTGCAGGCCAGCTCGAAGACCCGCTGGTGCGCCACCTCGCAGTCGACCACTGCCTCGATGTGCTTTCAACACCTGCTTCGCCGGCACAGCTGACGCTGTCGATTGCCTATGCGTTCGATATGCTCGAGTCGCGCATGCACGAGCGCGATATCGACGGTAATCTGCTGCTGCGCGCGGGGCTCAAGGGCGGTCACCAGGTGCATGCGGAAGGCAGCATGATCGGTTCATGCGAAGCGATGGTCGCGCTGTTCCGCTCGATCCGTAAGGTGGCGAGAACAGATGCACCGGTGTTTATTTCGGGCGAATCCGGTACCGGCAAAGAGCTGACAGCGCGCGAAATCCACGAGCGCTCGGCGCGCCGCGACCGGCCGTTTGTCGTGATCAATTGCGGTGCGATCCCGCCGCATTTGCTGCAATCGGAGCTGTTCGGCTACGAGCGCGGTGCGTTCACCGGTGCGAACCAGCGCAAGATCGGTCGCGTCGAAGCGGCCACGGGCGGCACGCTGTTTCTCGACGAGATCGGCGATCTGCCGTTCGAAAGCCAGGCGAGCCTGCTGCGTTTCCTGCAGGAGAAGAAGCTTGAGCGGATCGGTGGGAATCAGTTGCACGATATCGACGTGCGGATCATCGCGGCCACGCACATCGATATGCCGGCTGCTATCGAAAGCGGTCGCTTCCGGGCGGATCTGTTTCACCGTCTGTGCGTGCTGCGCATCGACGAGCCGCCGCTGCGTGCACGCGGTACGGATATCGAGTTGCTCGCACGGCGCATGCTCGATCGCTACCGTTCGGATTCGCGGCGTACGGTGCGCGGTTTCGCGCCGGACGCGATTGCCGCGCTCTATACCTACTCGTGGCCGGGTAACGTTCGCGAACTGATCAATCGGGTGCGGCGCGCGATCGTCATGTCGGAGCGACCGTTCATCACGGCGGACGATCTCGATCTCGGCGACTATGCGGATCGAAGTACGGTGTCGCTTGCCGAAGCGCGCGAAGAAGCGGATCGCGACGTGATCCAGATGGCGCTACTGAGAAATCGCGGCAGCCTGAGCAAGGCAGCAATCGATCTGAGGATTTCACGCGTCACGCTAACGCGATTGCTGCGCGCGCGAGGGATGAGTGCCGCGAACTTCAGGTCGTCGCGCAGCGCGCGTTGACCGTTGGCACGGCGACAAAAGGTGCGGCGAGCGGGCGCCTAGCGGCGCGCTGGCCAGTCGACAGTGAGCGTTTCCAGGGGCCGGGCCTGAACGACCATTCTGCGGCTGCGCAAACCGTAGTCGGCACAGATCGTGTCCGAGCCGAACAGCTCGGTGGCGATGACCGACAGCACACCGTTCTCGTGCCAGCGCTGAAAATGGCGATGGCAGGTTTGATGCACCGGGTACGTGTTGGGCAGCGCGCTCCACGGCTTGCGATGATGGAGCACCCAGAAGATACCGTTGACGACCTGGCGGATATCCGCATGCGGGCGGCCACGACGCGGCGCGCTCGTCTTCATTTCCGGCAGCAGCTGCGCGACGCGCAACCACTCGTCTTCCGTGAGTTCGCGGAACGGCTTTTCGGGCAGCGTAGGGCTCAGTAGTAATGGATTCGACGACATTCGCAGGCTGAAAAAGGCAGACGGAAAAACGCGCTCCAAACCGGCGGCGTGAGTGCGAAGGAATTGAATGCCGAGGCTCACGGTGAAGCGCACGACATGCGGTTCTAGGCTACCGCGAATGCCTGCGAGCAACTGTTAACGATTGACAAATACGCGCTAGCTCGCATTAGTCCGTCGCACTCAATGCCTCTTTCAGCTTCACGAGAAACCGCTCGACGATAGCCGGCAGACGACGATCCTTCATCGTCGTCAACTGCATCTGGCGTTGCTGCAACAACGGCTCGTCGATGTCCTTCGCGAGCAGCGATGCATCATTGCGCATACCGCGTAGCGCAATGCGGCTGCCCAGTGTGATGACGCCGGTCAGTGCGGCAAAGTGATGCATCGCGCTGGAGTTATTGCCGGTCATCAGCGGTTCGAGATGATGGCCGCGTACCGAGCAACACCAGTCGAGCAACTGACGCACCGTCGTACCGCGTTCGAGCACCGCGACCGGGTGCGCAAGCAGATCGTCGAGCGTGAGCCGGTCTTTGTGCGCGAGCGGATGCGTAGGGGGAAGCAGTGCGCAGACCGGAGCGCTCTGCGTGAATTCGACACTCACCGCCGTCGATGTCGCCGTGGAGAACCCAAGGCCAAGATCGACGTCGCCGATCTCCACCCAATGCTCGACCTGGGCCGGCGTGCCCGAGCGCAGGACGAAGCGGGTCAGCGGGTGCTCGACATGGAACGCGGCGAGTACCGATGGCAGGAAGTAGCGCGTGAAGCCCTCGGTGCAACCGACGCGCACGATACCTCCGCCCAGCGCGTGCGCCGCGGAAATATCGGCGAGCACGGCGTCCGCGTCCATCAGCGCGCGGCGCGCATGCTGAGCGAGCAACTCGCCCGATTCGGTTAGCACCATGCCGCGCGGCAAACGTTCGAAGAGCGGGGTGCCGACTTCCTGTTCGAGCTTGGCGATTTGCCGGCTGAGTGCCGACACCGCGACGTGCAGATTCTCCGATGCGGCGGCCAGCGAGCCCGTGCGGGCGACTTCGACGAAATAGCGCAACGCGATGCCGTGCAGCATGGAGTCCCCCGTCTGTGCGTTGCCGTTTCGGCAATGCTATCCGCAAAGATTGAAATTGTGGCGAATTATTGGCCTTCCTAGACTGCTTCGCAACCCTGCAACCAGGCTGGAGAAGCGCACTGTGACCACAAGCCAGAACACCCGCACAGCAGCAGTCGATGCGGCTTTTCGCACGTTCGATTCGGGCGCGTTGCTCGAACAACTGGCGCGCCGCGTCGCGTGCCGGACCGAGAGTCAGAATCCATCGCGGGCGGAGACGTTGCACGCGTATCTGACTGACGAGATCGCGCCGGCGCTTCAGCAACTCGGCTTCACGAGCCGGATTGTTGAGAACCCCGAACCGCACGGCGGCCCACTGCTGATCGCCGAGCGCCATGAAGACGCCGAACTGCCCACGGTCCTCACCTACGGCCACGGCGACGTCGTGCGCGGCTACGACGACCAGTGGCGCGCCGGACTTAAACCATGGGACATCGTCGTCGAGGGCGACCGCTGGTACGGCCGCGGCACCGCCGACAACAAAGGCCAGCACTCGATCAACTTCGCCGCACTCGCCGCCGTGCTGGACGCGCGCGGCGGCCGGCTCGGCTACAACGTAAAGGTGCTCTTCGAAACCGGCGAGGAAGTCAGCTCGCCGGGTCTGTATGCGGTCTGCGAAGCGAACAAGACCGCGCTCGCCGCCGATCTATTCCTCGCCAGCGATGGCCCACGCGTATCGGCCGAACGCCCGACGCTGTTTCTCGGTTCACGCGGCGCGGTGTTGTTCGCGCTGTCGGTCGATCTGCGCGACGGCGGCCATCATTCGGGCAACTGGGGCGGCGTGTTGCGCAACCCAGCGGTGGTGCTCGCGCATGCGATCGCGAGTCTTGTCGATCGTCATGGGCGCATCGCGGTGGACGGGCTGCGGCCGCCGCCCGTTTCTTCCGCCGTACGCAACGCGCTTGCCGATATCGAACTCGGTCGCGACGAGCAGTCGCCGGCGATCGACCCTGCCTGGGGCGAACCGGGTCTGACGCCGACCGAGCGTGTGATCGCGTGGAATGCGCTCGAGGTGCTCGCGTTCAAGTCGGGCAATGCGGATGCGCCGGTCAACGCGATACCGCCGTCAGCGAAAGCGGTGTGCCAGTTGCGCTTTGTCGTCGGTACGGACTGGGAGCGGACCGCACACCATCTCGAGACGCATTTCGCGCGGCTCGGATTCGACGAGGTTCGCGTGAAGGTCTCGACGGGCAGTGCTGCAACACGGCTCGATCTCGAGGACCCGTGGGTGAACTGGGCGCTCGCTTCGATGCGCGCGACCACCGGCAAGGAACCGGCCCTGCTGCCGAATCTCGGTGGCACGGTGCCGAACGATGCGTTTGCCGGCACGCTGAACCTGCCCACGCTGTGGGTGCCGCATTCGTATCCCGCGTGCTCGCAGCATGCGCCGAACGAGCATCTGCTTGGCTCGGTCGCACGCGAAGCGCTCGGTGTGATGGCCGGGCTGTGGTGGGATCTCGGCGATTCGGCCGCGAGCGTCGTGGCGGCGCGCGCGGCGATGAGTGCATCGGCAAGCGTACCGGCGAGCGCACCAACAAGCGCAGCATCGCGCGAATAGGCGGCATCATGCAAAAGCAACCCCTCAGCCTGACGAAGATCGTGCTCGCGACCTCGGTCGGCAATGCGCTCGAATGGTTCGACATCGCGATCTACGGTTTCTTCGCCATCTATATCGCGAAGCACTTCTTCCCGACGGCCAACGATACTGCGTCGATGCTGCTCACGTTCGGCTCATTCGGCGCGTCGTATCTGGTGCGACCGCTTGGGGGCATGGTGCTCGGCGCGTATGCGGACCAGTGCGGACGCAAGGCCGCGCTCGTGCTGAGCGTCACGCTGATGATGGCCGGCACCGCGATCATCGCGGTGATTCCGACCTACGCGACGATCGGCCTCGCGGCGCCGCTCGGTGTGTTCGCCGCGCGGTTGATTCAGGGGTTTTCGGCGGGCGGGGAGTTCGGTGCATCGACGGCGATGTTGATCGAACATGCGCCGCATCGACGCGGCTTTATCGCGAGCTGGCAGTTCGCGACCCAGGGTTGCGCGATCCTGCTCGCATCCGGCTGGGGCTACGTGCTCGCGAAACTGCTGTCGCCATCCGAACTGGATGCGTGGGGCTGGCGTGTGCCGTTCTTCTTCGGCTTGCTGATCGGCCCGGTCGGCTTGTATCTGCGGCGCTTTCTCGAAGATGCGCCGGATTTCAGCGAAGCAACGCGCACCGCGACTCCGGTGCGCGACGTGTTCACGACGCAAAAGTGGATGCTGCTCGCAGCGATCGGCGCGCTGACGGTATCGACGTCGATGAACTATCTGCTGCAATACGTGCCGACTTTCACGATTCGCGAACTGCATCTCGACACGTCGACCGGTTTTGCCGCGAGTACCTTCGCCGGGCTCGTGCTCACCGTCGTCACGCCGCTTGCGGGCCATCTGTCCGATCGCATTGGCCGGTTGAAGCAGATGGCGGTCACCGCGGTGCTGTGTCTCGTCACGGCGTATCCGGCGTTTTCGTATGCGGTCGGCCATGTGTCGGTCGTCTCGTTGTTCGTGCTGGTCGGCTGGCTCGCGCTGCTCAAATCGATCTATTTCGGCGCGCTGCCGGCATTGATGGCCGAACTGTTTCCGGTTGCTACGCGCGCGACGGGCATGTCGATCGGCTACAACATCGGCGTCACGGTTTTCGGCGGCTTTACACCGATGATCACCGTGTGGCTGCTGAGCGCCACCGGCAATCGCAGTGCGCCGGGCTTTTACCTGATGTTCACGGCCACCGTGAGTCTTGTTGCGCTCGCGGGTGTGGCGCGCAGTCAGTCGAGGCGTGGCCGGCGCAGTGCCTCCGCTTCGCATCGTGCGGAGCAGACCGATGTAGCTGGCATCGCCGCCGACTCGCCGCATTAATGACACGTGAGCGAATTCAGAACGCTACCGACGAAGGACTCCCCTCTCGACCTACCCATGCGCCAACGTCCGTAACCGCCAGAAAATCCCCGTTGAAGCAAGCGTCACCGCACCGATACAAACGAAGCTCAGCTGAAAACCCAGCGCGGGCGACCCCGTGTGCGCACCGAACACACTCGCCAGCGCGCCGCCAAGCGATGCGCCGAGCCCCATCGCGAGCATCTGCACCATCGAAAAGAGGCTGTTGCCGCTACCGGCGTCGCGATGCGACAGGTCCTTCAACGTGACGCTGTTCATTGCGGCGAACTGCATCGAATTGGCGGCGCCGAAAATGGCGAGCAATACGATCTCGACGAACAGCGGTGTAGCTGGGGTAATCAGGCCAAACGTGACAATCGTGATGCCGACCACGAGCGTGTTGATACGCAGGAACACGCTGTAGCCGAAGCGGCGTACAAGCGGTGTAATCCAGCGCTTCGCGACCGTGCCGGCGACAGCGGCAGGCAACAGCATCAGCCCCGAGCGCAACGGCGAATAGCCAAGCTCGAGCTGCATCAAAAGCGGCAACAAGAACGGTGTGGCTGTCGTGCCGATCCGGCAGATCAGGTTACCGGCGAGGCCCACCGCAAAATTGGGCTCGGCAAAGAGACCGAGCCGGAACAGCGGATTCGCGTGTTTGCGTGCATAGGCTATGTACGCGAGCACGGCGACGATCGCGACCGTCAAGGCACCGAGCGTCCACATGCCGCGCGATCCACCCGTTGGGATATCGACGGCGAGCGAAGCGGTGATCATCGCGAGTGAGAGAAGTGCATAGCCCATGTAGTCGAACGGCGGCGGATCGATCAGCGAATCGCGCGGCAGGTAGCGATAACCCGCGGCAAGGCCGATCGCGCCGATCGGTACGTTGATCAGGAAGATCCAGTACCAGGACGCGGATTCGATCAACCAGCCGCCGACTGTCGGCCCGACGATCGGCCCGACCTGGCTCGCGATCGAAATGAATGCGATAGCGGACACGTAGTCCTTGCCCGACACACTGCGCAGCACGGCGAGCCTGCCGACCGGCAGCAACATCGAACCGCCGACGCCTTGCAGTACCCGCGCCGCGACCAGTTGCGTCGCGCTATGTGCGGCCGCGCAACATAGCGAGCCGGCTACGAACACGAGAATGGCGCCGAAGTAGACACGTCGTGTGCCGAAGCGATCCGCGAGCCAGCCTGACGCGGGTGTGAGCGTCGCCATCGTCAGCGTATAGGCGACGACGACGTTGCTCATCGCGAGCGCATCTTCGCCGAAGGCGCGGGCGATCGACGGCAGGGCCGTGTTGACGATGGTCGTGTCGAGCGACTGCATGAAGAAGCCGGCGGCTACAGTCCAAAGCAGTGCGGTATGAGAGGAGGTCCTGGACATCGGAGCGAAGAAAATGACAGCGTGTGAGAGGGCGCGCAGCACAGGTCGTGCTGCGTCTGGCTTCTGGCGAGAGGGGAGAAGCGCTGTCTGTGTAACCTCGCCACTCCCCTGTTTCAACGCACGTCAGGCGGATTCAGGCTGCATCCATCTCCAGGTCTTCGATCTCTTCGCGCACGCCGTACCACTCGGCCCGATCGATGATCCTGGTCGCCCATTGGTAGTGCGTAGCCGGCTCGCACATCGCGTCGTCGAACTTGAATACCGCCGGCGCGTCGTTCGTCACGATCAGCCGTGCGCAGTCCAGGTCTTCCCTCCGAACTCTGAAAGCCTCGTTGATGAGCGGGATCTGCGCCGGATGAATCGCTGTTTTCCCCACGAGCCCATGAGAGATATCGAGCGCCAGTTCTTTCTTGAGTAATTCGGGCGCGGAAAACTGCTCGAACACGGGCGCGGTGAGCGAAAAACCTTGTGCGCCCATGATGCCGCCGAGCATCGGAATAACGTAGGCCATGGGCGTGCTGTACAGCGTCTCCAGCGGATTTCTGCGTAACCCCATGGAGCCGAGCAGATCGTTTGCCCCGATACGTAGCGCGACCACCCTGTCGCCGAAGCTGGCCTTGAGTCCTTCGCCCAGCTCGACCATCGCGCCGGGGCTGAATACCTCCGATGTCTCCAGCGTCGGCATTACTGCGAGCGCAGGGTTGCTGACGGCTGTGTCCCATTCGTGCAGGTTTCTCAGGGAGATCTTGGGCAATACGAACCCATCCACATGTCCGATCAGCGGCCAGTTGTTCAGGATCGCCGCCATACCGGCGTTACGAGGCCGGACAAACAGCAGCGGACCATTCCCGGAGCGCCCCCCTCGCGAGTCGATCTGCTCGAGCAACGCCTGCAGATTGCTCAATGCATAGTCGACTTGCGAAGCACTGACCGAGTCCTCGAGGCAGACGACCAGAGAGCGCAACTCGGGCAATTTCTCCCGGAAAACCACGTCGAGGATGTCAGTGCGCGTCGCAGGCATGTACAGCGTCCCGCCCAGTCTGAAAGGCGAAATCTTTTTCATTCGATACTCCCGATAAATTGAATTCGGAACGACTATTCAATCAGGAGCAAATAATGCATATTCCCGGTTTCGCTAAACCTGATGAGCGATAGGTATCCCCGCAGGTACACATCTACGTGTATCTGCGATGAAAAGTGGGAATTCCGATTAATTGCCTGATTCGGAATTAACGACGTTCGGAATTGATGAAATGAGCAAGAAAATTTAAGGGTGAATCAAACATGCATGAATGCATTACGCTAATTCGCATAATGGAATCACATGTCGCTGGAATCCCCTCCGACCTGCGTCTCTCCGCTAACTGCCGGCTTTGTTTTTTTCAATGCTACGACATGCTGAAAGGAATTTCAAAGAATTTTAGTGGAGAAATGTAATTTATGCGGTTTAACGTGACAACTCGCATAACCTGAATGGGAGTGAATGTAATACCCCCTTGTAGCGCTTTGTCACTTTGTCACTCGATCGAAATAAGATTCGAAATAATTCCATTGCCAGATTCAATTTCAGGCAGTGAATCAGCAAGAATAACGGCGAATAAAAGCCCCAGCCGTGGGTCGATGTTCTGCAGGCGCATCGTGCGCGGCGATCGCCGCATTAACGAATCCCGAAGCCCCGATTCGGGATTCGCGACTTCGCAGCGAACGCCGTTCGGGTCCATAGTTGAGGCTGACGACCACCGCCAACGGGAGACCCCAACGTGTCCGATTCCACCGCGAAGCTCGATGCATGGCTCGACAGGACCGAGACTTGCCGCGATACCGTGACCGCATTTCCGCTCGCGGCGTTGTCCGCGACGCTGGATTATCCGCAGACGGCTCAGCCCACGCAGGATGTACCGCCGCTGTGGCACTGGTTGTACTTTCTGCCAGTCTCGCCGCTCGCTACTGCGGGTGCGGACGGCCACCCCGAGCGCGGCGAGTTTCTGCCGCCCGTTCCATTGCCGCGCAGAATGTGGGCCGGCGGCCGGGTTACGTTCCACGCACCGCTGCAGCCTGGCGACGTTGCGCAGCGCACGTCGACCATCGTCAATATCGAGGACAAAACCGGGCGCACGGGCCGGCTCGTATTCGTGACCGTGCGGCACGAGATCGAGGTGAACGGCGAGCCGAGAATCGAAGAAGAGCAGGACCTCGTGTATCGCGAGGCGCCTTCCGCCGAGGCTCATGAGTCACAGAAGGGACCTGCCCGCGCGCCGTCCGACGAGACGTTCTCGCGCGTCATCCATCCTGATCCGGTGCTGTTGTTCCGCTATTCGGCGCTGACGTTCAACAGTCACCGCATTCACTACGACTATCCCTACGTCACGCAGGAAGAGGGCTATCCTGGCCTCATCGTGCACGGCCCGCTGATTGCCACACTGCTTGTCGACCTCGTGCGCCGCGAGCTGCCCGATGCAACGCTGTCGACGTTTTCGTACCGCGCGCTGCGCCCGACCTTTGCGCCGCAGCCGTTCAGCGTGTGCGGCAAGCCGTCGGCCGATGGCCGCGGCGTCGAGCTGTGGGCGAAAGACCACGGCGGCTATCTGACGATGCGTGCGTCGGCGACGCTTGCCTGAATTCCCTCCGAACCCGCCATGCAAACCACTCACTCAGACCAGTTCCAGGACATCCGTGAAGCAGTGCGCGATCTCTGCCAGCAATTCTCCGGTGAATATTTTCGCAAGATCGACGAGGCGCGTGGCTATCCGGAAGCGTTTGTCGATGCGCTGACGAAGGCCGGCTGGCTCGCTGCGCTGATCCCGCAAGACTACGGCGGCTCAGGCCTCGGCTTGCTCGAGGCGTCGATCATCATGGAGGAGATCAATCGTGCGGGCGGTAACTCGGGTGCGTGCCACGGCCAGATGTACAACATGGGCACGCTGCTGCGCCATGGTTCGGCCGAACAGAAGCAGCGCTATCTGCCGAAAATCGCGAACGGTGAGCTGCGTTTGCAGTCGATGGGCGTGACCGAACCGACCACCGGCACCGACACGACGAAGATCAAGACCACCGCCGAGCGTCGTGGCGACCGTTATGTGATCAATGGACAGAAGGTGTGGATCTCGCGCGTCCAGCATTCGGACCTGATGATCCTGCTCGCGCGTACGACACCGCTTGCCGATGTCACACGGAAATCGGAAGGCATGTCGATCTTCCTCGTCGATCTGCGCGAAGCGATCGGCCACGGAATGACCGTGCAACCGATCCTGAACATGGTCAATCACGAGACCAACGAACTGTTCTTCGACAACCTCGAGATTCCCGCGGAAAACCTGATCGGCGAAGAGGGGCAGGGCTTCAAATACATACTCGACGGACTCAATGCGGAACGCACGCTGATTGCCGCCGAGTGTATCGGCGACGGTTACTGGTTCATCGACAAGGTCAGCGCTTACGCGAAAGAGCGCATCGTGTTCGGTCGGCCGATCGGACAGAACCAGGGCGTGCAGTTTCCGATTGCGCGCGCGTTCGTCAACGTCGAGGCTGCGAGCCTGATGCGCTTCGAGGCCGCGCGCCGTTTCGATGCGCACGAACCATGCGGCGCCCAGGCGAACATGGCGAAGCTGCTTGCCGCGGATGCATCATGGGAAGCCGCCAACGCCTGCCTGCAATTTCACGGCGGCTTTGGCTTTGCGTGCGAGTACGACGTCGAGCGCAAGTTTCGCGAGACGCGGCTGTATCAGGTCGCGCCGATCTCGACGAATCTGATTCTTTCGTACGTCGCCGAGCATATTCTCGGCTTGCCGCGTTCGTTCTGAGGGCCGACGACATGACAAGACCGCTCGACGGCATCAAGGTCATCACGCTCGAACACGCGATCGCCGCGCCATTCTGCACTCGGCAACTCGCCGACATGGGCGCGCGCGTCATCAAGGTGGAGCGCCCCGGCTCGGGCGATTTCGCGCGCGGTTACGACGAGCGCGTGCACGGCCTCGCGTCGCATTTCGTGTGGGTGAACCGCTCGAAGGAAAGTCTCACGCTCGATGTGAAGCATGAAGACGCAAGCAAAATTCTCGACGCGCTCGTCGCCGATGCGGACGTGCTCGTGCAGAACCTCGCGCCTGGCGCGGCGGAGCGGCTCGGACTTAGCTACGCCGCGCTCAGCGAGCGCTATCCGCGGCTGATTATCTGTGACATCTCGGGTTATGGCGCGGACGGTCCGTACCGCGACAAGAAAGCGTACGACCTGCTAATCCAGAGCGAGTCGGGTTTTCTGTCGATCACAGGGTCGCCGGGTGCGCCCGCAAAAGCTGGCTGTTCTATCGCCGACATCGCGGCAGGCATGCATGCGTATGCGAGCATCCTCAATGCGCTGCTGCTGCGAGGACGTACCGGCAAGGGTTGCCGCATCGACGTGTCGATGCTCGAGAGCATGGTGGAATGGATGGGTTATCCGCTGTACTACGCGATCGATGGACAGAGCCCGCCTGCGCTGTCGGGCGCTGCGCACGCTACGATCTATCCGTACGGTCCATTTCCGGCCGGTGACGGCAAGACCATGATGCTCGGATTGCAGAACGAGCGCGAATGGAAGCTCTTTTGCGAGCAGGTGCTCGAAGCCGCAACGCTTGCCGACGATCCGCGCTTTGACACGAATTCGAAGCGCTCCGCCGCACGCGACGCGCTGCACGCCGTGATCGTCGACGCGTTCTCGACACTTAGTGCCGCCGATGTGATCGCGCGGCTCGATCGTACCGGTATCGCCAATGCACAGATGAACACGCTCAACGATGTATGGGCGCATCCGCAATTACAGGCACGCGAACGCTGGCGCACCGTCGGTACGTCGGCCGGCGACGTACCCGCACTGCTGCCACCCGGTGTGCCTAATACCGTCGACCCGCGCATGGACGCAGTGCCCGCGCTCGGCGAACACACCGACGCGATACTCGGTGAGCTCGGCTATACGTCCGCGCAGATCGACGCGTTGCGCGCAGCCGGCGCTATCTGAACTTTCTGGAGATCAAGACATGAGCGATCATCCGAGCCGCACGCTCGCAACCTTTGCCGCGCAACTGCGCTTCGACGCGATTCCGCACGAGGTTGTGGAGCGCACGGTGAACCTGTATGTGGACTGGCTCGGCTCGGCGCTCGCGGGCAAGGGCGCGCGGCCGGTCGAGAGCGTTGCGCGGTTCGCGCGCGCGGCAGGCGCTTGCGCGGGTGAGCATGCAGGTACGGCAGAAGTATTGATCGACCGCACGCGCACGACACCTTACTTCGCCGCGATGATCAATGCGGCCGCCTCGCATTTCGTCGAGCAGGACGACGTGCACAACGGGTCGGTGTTCCATCCGGCGGCGGTTGTGTTTCCGGTTGCACTTGCGCTTGCGCAGACATCGAATGCGTCGGGCCGCGAGTTTATCGCGGCAGTCGTCGCGGGCTACGAAACAGGCATCCGGATCGGCGAATTTCTCGGGCGCTCGCACTACAAGATTTTCCACACGACCGGCACGGCAGGCACAGTGGCCGCCGCGGCGACCGCCGGGCGGTTGCTCGGGCTTACGCCGGAACAGATGCTCGATGCGTTCGGTTCGGCCGGCACGCAGGCAAGCGGCCTATGGGAATTCCTGCGCGACGCCGCCGATTCGAAGCAACTCCACACCGCGATGGCGGCTGCGAACGGTGTGATGGCCGCGACGCTCGCGGCCGACGGTTTCAAGGGCGCCACGCATATCCTGGAGGGCGCGCAGGGGATGGCTGCGGGGATGTCGACGGATGCGGACCCAGCGCGTCTTACCGACCGCCTTGGCGAGCGCTGGGCCACCATTGAGACATCGTTCAAGTACCACGCCGCATGCCGGCATACGCACCCGGCCGCCGACGCGCTGCTTGCGGTGATCGCCGAACACGGGCTCGAACCGGACGACATCGTCCAGGTGACGGCGCATGTGCATCAGGGTGCGCTCGATGTGCTTGGTCCGGTGCACACACCCGTCACCGTCCATCAGGCGAAGTTCAACATGGGCACGGTGCTGGGTCTCGTTGCGTATCGTGGCCGGGCCGGCGTGAACGATTTCGAGCGCGATTTCTCGGCCGGCGATATCGTCGCGTTTCGCGACAAGGTGCGCATGGCGCTCGACGACGAAGTCGATCGCGCCTATCCGGCTCGCTGGATCGGCAAGGTCAGTGTGCTTACGCGCGACGGTCGGACACTGCGGGGTCGCGTCGACGAACCGAAAGGCGATCCGGGCAATACGTTGTCGCGCGGCGAGATCGACGCGAAGTTTCGCCAGCTTGCGGCGTTCTCCGGCGCTGCGACAGACGCTGAAGCGGCGCAGTTGCTTGCTGCCGCGTGGAACGTGGCCACGGCGCCGCATGTCGGCGCGCTGTTCGGTGGCACGCCGCAGTCCGCGGTGTCGATCCCGGCCGCGGCATGAGCGCGCGTTCCTATCTGTTCGTGCCCGGCAATCGTCCGGAGCGTTTCGAGAAGGCGCGCGCGGCGGGTGCTGATGCAGTGATCCTGGACCTCGAAGATGCCGTGCCGCCGGACCAGAAATCCGCCGCACGCGATAGCGTGCTCGCACACCTGGACCCCGCGCGGCCCGCGTTCGTGCGGATTAATGCAGCAGATACACCATGGTTTGCCGATGACCTCGCCGCGCTGGCCGATCATCCAGGTGTCGCGGGGATCGTGCTGCCGAAAGCGGAAACGCGCGAGCAGATCGACGCGGTCGCGGCGCGTGCGCATCCCGCGCTCTCCGTATTGCCGATCCTCGAAACCGCGCGCGGACTGGCCCACGTCACGACGCTGTGCGAAGTAACGAAGGTACAACGCGTGCTATTCGGCACACTCGATTTCCAGATCGACATGAATATCGAAGGCGACGGCGACGAGCTGCTGTTCTTTCGCTCGCAGATCGTGCTCGCGTCGCGGCTCGCGGGCATTGAGGCGCCCGTCGACGGCCCGTCGACCGTACTCGACGATCCTGCCGCGATCGAGGCCGACGCGCGACGCGCCCGGCGCCTCGGTTTCGGCGGCAAGCTGTGCATTCACCCGAAGCAGATCGACGCGGTGCATCGCGCCTTTGTCTGGAGCGACGACGAAAAAGCGTGGGCGGCGCGCGTGCTGCAAGCGGTGCAGGCAAGCGGCGGCTCGGCCGTCGCAGTAGACGGCAAGATGGTCGATCTGCCGGTGATCCTGAAGGCGCAGCGCATCGCAGCCGGCAGTGGGTATAGCGGGCAGACATGAAAGACACGGGCCACGCGCGCGGCCTCGGTGGAAGGGCGCATTTCCAAACGTATAGCGCACACTCGGTTAATATCGATGTCCATCGTTTCGATGCCGCCTTTATCTACCGACATGCACGTCGATTTCGTCGACCTGAATCTGATCGTCACCCTCGCCGACACGAAGAACCTCGCGCGCGCGGCCGAACGCTGCCATCTGTCGCCGCCGGCCGCGAGCGCTCGCGTGAAGAATCTCGAAGAGGACCTGGGGTTTCGTCTGCTGTATCGCACGAGCCAGGGCATGACGCTGACGCCGGCCGGCGAATCGTTCGTGCGGCATGCGCGGCTCGTGCTGGAGCGCGTCGAACATCTTGCGGCCGACATGCAGGATTTCGGCGAGGGCATCAAGGGGCACGTGCGCATCTGGGCGAATACGACCGCGATCAGCGAGTTTCTTCCGGCGGTGTTGAGCCAGTTCCTGCGCGATCATCACGACGTCAACATCGAGCTGCGCGAAGTGCTGAGCGGCGAGATCGTCAAAGGCGTCGCGGACGGCGCGACCGATATCGGCATCGTCGCCGGCAACGTCGATGCCGGACATCTGGAGATGCTGCCGTATCGCGACGACAGGCTGGTGCTCGTCGCAGCGCCTGGTCATCCGCTCGCGCAACGCACGTCCGTCGATTTTTCGGAGACACTCGACGACGACTTCATCAGCCTGCCGACATCGAGCGCGATTCACTCGTTCATCACGATTGCCGCGGATGCGCTTGGACGGCGCATCAAGTTGCGCATCCAGGTCGGCAATTTCGAAGCGGCGTGCCGGATGATCGCTGCCGGTGTCGGGATCGGCATCGTGCCCGAATCGGTCGCGCTGCGACACGCGACGACGATGCGGATCGCGATTGTCCGGCTCAACGATGCGTGGGCCGAACGCAAGCTCAAGATCTGCGTACGCAGCCTGAACGACCTGCCGCAATTTTCCCGCAAGCTGATCGATATGCTGTTGAGCAGCGATAGCTGACACACGTGCTGGACCTACCGTTCGATGCGGGAAAACCCGTGCTTCGATAACCCGATCGCGCGTCTGAACGCATCCGATCGCGGCTATTCGCAGCGCCTGAACGAGCCCTTCCAAAAAAGCAAATTCCGCTGGCGTTTCGGCGGGCGCAAGCTCCCACTGCAGATCAACCCAGTTCGACGCCGCCCAGTTCGCCCCGAAGTGCATCGCGAGAAAGCACGGGTCCGCTACGTTGCCGTCGATAGAACCAATCGGAGACACATTTGGCTATCGTCAATTCGGGCGCCCGGCTCGACCGGCTGCCTGTCAGCCGTTTTCACTGGAAAATTCTCGGCCTGATCGGTGCGGGCGCTTTCCTCGATGCGTTCGATATCTACCTCGCCAACGGCTCGCTGGCCGCGATGGTGAAGAGCGGCTTCACCGACCTGCGGCTCGGCTCGTTCTTCATTTCAGCGACCTTCCTCGGCATGATGATCGGCGCGGGGCTGTCGGGTTATCTCGGCGATCGCTTCGGCAGGCGTTATTCGTACCAAGCGAATCTCGCGATCTTCGGTCTTGCGTCGCTTGCAGCGTGTTTTGCGCCGGACATCTACTGGCTGATCGTGCTGCGCTTCGTGATGGGCGTCGGGCTCGGCGCGGAACTGGTCGTTGCAGCGGGTACGCTGTGCGAGTTCGTGCCGCCAGCCTCGCGCGGACGCTGGACTTCGCTGCTTGCGCTGATCATCAACTCGGGGCTGCTCGGTGCGACTGCGATCGGTTACTGGGTGATTCCGCATCTCGGCTGGCGCTATATGTTTGCGATCGCAGGTATCGGCGCGTTGATCGTCTGGGTGCTGCGGCACCGGATGCCGGAATCGCCGCGCTGGCTCGAAACCGTCGGCCGGCTGGACGAGGCGGAAGCGACCGTGGCGGCGATCGAACGCGAAGTCGCGGCGCAGGTCGGTGTGCTGCCGCCGGTCGCGCACGTGATGAGCCACGCGGCGCCGCATGCGCCGATCTCGGCGCTGTTCACGCGCGGCATGCTCGGTCGCACGCTGGTCGCGGCGCTGACCTGCATGGCGATCAATATGTCGTTGTACGGTTTCGTCGCGTGGCTGCCGACGTTCTTCGTGAAGGAAGGGCTGACGATCGTGCAGTCGCTGGGCTTCGTGCTGCTGATGTCGTTTGGCGCGCCAGCGGGTGCCGTGGTCGGCTATTTTGCTGCGGACCGGATCGGTCGGCGCAATGGGCTTGTGCTGTTCTCGGCCGTGACCGTCGCGCTCAGCTACGTGTATGTGCAGATGCGCGAGCCGGCGGCGATCTCGATCGTGGGCTTTACGCTGGTGACGGCTATCTATACGGTCTGCACGCTCGGCCTGTTCGGCTACATTCCTGAACTCTTTCCTACTACGCACAGGCTGCGCGGCACCGGTATTGCCGGCACTTGTGGACGCGCCGCGTCGATGTCGACACCGTATGTTGCGATCGTGCTCTATACGCACTTCGGGGTGACCGGTGTGGTGACGATGGTGAGCGGTGCGCTGGTGCTGTTGAGCATCGCGATCCTCGCGCTGAGGATCGAGACGAGCCAGTTGACGCTTGAGGCGATTTCGCCGGGGTTGGGCGATGGTACCGGCGGATCCAGCAGCGCACTAACGGCCCGCGAGCCGAGTGGCGCGCATTGACTTTGAATGAAGCGACCACGCACGCGAACGGGCAGTCCGAGTCGAGTCAAAGGTTGCGGACAAAGCTGTTGCTGATTGTACGTTTTTTTGACGTGTACGTTTTTAGCGAACATTGTCCAATAACGTACATGGATCTGTCACTGAGCTACGCTTTCTACCAGAGATGCCGTTTTCTGCACTTTTGTACGTTATTTGCGTTTTGTATGCTTTTGTCATACACCGGATCATCAGCGTACAAGCGAGTTACTCGTGGTCCTTTCGGACCGCCTGCCCGGTAATGAGTAGCGCGCTGACGCTGGCGCGCTCGGCGTGGGAATCATCGCCAACCGCATGCACTTCCGCTCCGCGCCTGAAGACGATCTCGTGGCCGCCAGGTCCAGGCCCTTCGGGATCGCTACGCGGCAACTTGACGGATTCTTGTTTTCTCGAAAGAAGGAGCCAACACCTTCGCATGCGTTGAGTAGCCCGTACACGGCCTCAGAACACGCGCTCAATCGAGTAAGGCTCGATCTCACAGGCCCAACCTCCTAAATGCCCACACCCCATGGCGCCTCTTGAACCGTAGGCGATCCCTGTAACTCTCACTCGCTTTCCGTTCCAACTCGAAAGTACCCGTTCGCTCGGTCGCATACTCCCGGCCCCAAATGCAAGCCAAATGCTCGAGGGGTTACATGGCGACCCAACGTCGTAGGTGTCATTGCGACGTTCCGCCTTAGGGTAATGATCAACAGAGATATTTTCAAACTCAAACGTTAGCAGTCCGACAACTGCGACGGGTTTTCCGTGGAGATCAGCGATACGGTCAACCAGCTCGTTTACAGCAAGCGCGGGGTATTCCATCATCGATATCCGAACCAAGGGGCCGAGTCGAAATGAACATCCCAACCCTTCTTAAACCAGCAGCCCCTGCTGCTCAAAATCACGGGGATACGCATTGATGTTGAGTAGCGTGTCATGGCTAGCATTCCACCATGGGTGGTACTCTACAAAGTTTTCAAGAATCACGATTACTTCGTTTTTGAACGCCCTCGAATACGTTTATCGAGGTAGGCTGCAAGTGTAGGATCGTTGACCTTCAGATCAAATTTCTGCGCCGAAATTGCTTGAAAGTATGAGTTGCACAATTGCACCTTTCCAGAACGATCCGACGTTGCGTCAATCATCGCCGCATATACTTGATACTGTTTATCTACCAAAGCGGGAACCTGTTTTTCCATCATATCTTCGAATTTGTTGCGAGCTTCAGGTGTGGTGTACATTGCCTCAAGCTGCGTCCGGACTCTTCGATTTTCATCCAGATAGGCATGATGGCGTTCTTGCCACGAACGCAACACTTGGTCGCCAGAGGTACGTAGCGAATCATCATAGGTCCCGCATTTGCCAACGAGGCGTACAAGAATCTCGCCGGTGGACGACGGGGAAGTGGCAGCGGCCCCCATCAGTTCCGCTTCACTGTCGTATTTGAGCACTTGTGCTAAAGCGGAATTCACATAAATGCACGCGAGCAGCAAGAAAAGGATCGTTTTTTTCATATATTTTGCTTTGCAAGTTTTTTGTGGCCGTTGATAGATACAAACACCGGACAAAATGAATATATCGTCACAGAATTTCTTCTAAAATTTATCCGAAACCGTTAGCGATCGGTGCAACGTCGTCGGATATCCCATCCTGGCCGACTACCGTCCGACACGATCGGAAGGCTCCCATCGAGGTCGTACCAAAACATGCAAGCCCGTCTGGGCATCTGGCCCGCTTAACGAGCAAGTCGGTGATACTTTAAAAACTGACCCGATGATACTTGCGGTTAACACCTTTAAGGCCAATCCAGACGCCGAACTCCGGGTTTTCTCCAAGATCCTCGACAAGCACTGTTAAACCTTCGGTCGTTCTCTTGTAGCGCGCGACGTACACGTGCCGCGGCATCATGTCCTTAACCTCGATCTTCACGTCCGTTTGCCAATATTTGATCAGGGGCGGCGCCGATTCAAAACCCGTAGCGAAGCGCACGACGAACTTGTGCGTGCCGGGCAAGAGGCGAACCCAAATAGGGCAGCCGACTTGCCAGCACGAGGGTTCTTTACCATCGATCAGCCGCGTTCCAATGACGGTGTACTCTGGTTGATTGTCGTCGAGTGCCACGAATACGGTAGTACTCGAGAGCTCCGGCGTCCCCTCGTACATTACATACGGAGTTTCATGGAATGCGCAGCCCGAGAGCGTTAGCAATGTGAGGAGAGCGGCAAGCCCGCGAAAGACTGTTAAAGGCATATCAAATGAAGGCGCAGTAGATCAAGATACAACTCACGGATATATATTCAAATGGGTTGGTACCGCTACGTTAAAAGATAGCGAATACTCATCCTCTCCACGTCGCTAGACGTTGCTGGCGAAACGGGGATCAATTGTCGATGAGATAGGCAGCCCTGTCGATGGTCTGTTTCTTATCGACATCCACGATGTGCCAAAAAGAACCGGCCCTGAGGACCGACAGAAGGAGACGACTAACGCTGCGCTGCGCTCGGTACTAAGTCACATCGCAGTATCACTACCACGCGAACTGGCTGCTTCATGTGCGCGCGAAACATCGAGTGCTCCGTACCGAATTAAGTGAAAGCGGCATTCCACATCGTCAAGCTTCAATTGTCCAAATTGCGCGAGCATCGCAAACGCGGCATTACTTGCCAGCAAACACACGGCAGTCGCATCCACCCGGCTAACAGACTTCGTCGATGATTCCGATGTCCTCCTCGCAACCTTCACAAAGGAACTTTCGTCGATGGGCGACCGATTCGGGGATCGCGCGAACGAGCAGCCTGAAAGACTGGAGGCCGGCGCCTGAGAGGTGGCGTGGCCAGGCTCAATCCGCTTGACGCTCCGACGGTCGCCCACCACGCTGTCTTTGATCGACAGAGTCATTCCCCGAAGGACTTTTTCAGGATGCGTGAATTCCAGTTCGACTTATCCCCGCGAGGGGCTTTCGCTTTGATCGCGTGGACACGGCTGGAGAGATTTTGCACCCGTGTAGCGCCTGTGAGGAGCCAGGTAGCTAGTCTATTAAGCAGTATTCGCTTTTCACCAGGGCATGGAGCGAAATAGATTTTGCGGAGCAAGGAAAAGGGCCTAGCCGAAGCTAAGCCCTTGAATCCTCTAGTAGGCCGTACGTGACTCGAACACGTGGCCAGCAGATAAGAATCCACGTGCGGGGTTCGAATCACCCTGCAGGAGCGGCAGTTCCTGCACCTACCTCACTCAGAGCGCCGTACTAACCGGCGCAACCGCCGCCGGATCACTAATACTCGGCCGGCCGTTCTCGACGTGACCCGCCACACGACGGATAAAGCTTGCATCGCTACTGCTAGTCACAGTCAGGTCATACCAGTGATGGCTCGACGCGAGAATCCACGGTTCCTCGATCTGCACGCCCGGCGGCAGCAGCACGGGGCGCGGCCATGCGCCGTACGCGTTGTCGACCACCGTCAGCCGTGCGAAGCCTTCGCTGTGATTCGCAAAGCGGATGAACACATTGCCGTTCGCGACGTCGTAATGCACCTTGATCTCGGGATGCGCCGGATGGTTGTGACCATGGCCTTGCGTCTGCTGGGCCGACACATCGCCGCCGAACTGGCGCACGAAGCCGTTCGGGCCGTACACGATGAACGCGTAAGCGCCGTTTGTCGTGCTGAGATCGAACGTCTCGCTGAGCGACTTGCCGGCTTCGACGGTGTAGCGCCACGGGCCGTCGGTACGGTTCGTCGAGTACACGTAGAAGTGCGCGCCTTGTTTGCCGGTGTTGCCGAACTCGATCACGAAGCTGTTCGCGCGCGTGTCGACGTGGCCGTTCACATGCAGTTCGTACGGAATCGCACGGGCGAAGCGGATGCCGGGTTCCTGCGGATCGATCGGGCCCGGTGTGGCCGGCACGGTTGGCGGCGGCAACGACGAGCACTGGTTGTTGGCTTCGTTGATGTAGTTGCTCGTGTCGGGCAGCGGCGGCAACTTTGCATCGGGTGTGCGGAAGTCGAACGCGGTAGTCAGATCGCCGCACACTGCACGACGCCACGGCGAGATGTTCGGTTCTTCTACACCGAAACGCTGCTCGATGAAGCGGATCACCGACGTATGGTCGAACACCTGCGAGCAGACGAAGCCGCCCTTGGTCCACGGCGATACGACCGTCATCGGCACGCGCGGTCCGAGACCGAACGGCAGGTTGTCGACGGTGTAGGTGCCTCCGCGTCCCGACGGGTTGATGACGTTATGGATTTCGCCATCGACGGTCACTGTCGACTTGCCCTGCGTGCTATTCGACGGTGCTTGCGGCGGCACGATGTGATCGAAGAAGCCGTCGTTCTCGTCGTACATGATGAACAGCACGGTCTTGCTCCAGACCTCGGGGTTCGACGTCAACGCGTCGAGGATCTGTGACGTGTATTCGGCGCCATAGAGCGGTGTGTACTTCGGGTGTTCGGAGAACGCGGCCGGCGGGCACAGCCAGGACACCTGCGGCAGATTGTTGGCGAGCACGTCCGACTTCAGATCGGCGATCGTACGCACGGTCTGCGCGCGCTCGTACAGCGGCGTGCCGGGCTGCGCGTTGATGAATTGCGTGAAGTTCTGCAGGACGTTCGTGCCGTAGTTGCCGTTGATCGGATCGTCACCGGTCAGGCCCTGCTGATACACCTGCCACGAAATGCCCGCGGCTTGCAGGCGTTCCGGGTACGTCGTCCACGACAGCAACTGATACTTCGGCGGCGCATCGCCGTCGACGAAGTCGTTGTTGTCGAGCAGCGGGCCACCGTGCGTGCCGGTCGGATCGATCATGCCGGTCATCAGGTACGAGCGGTTCGGGTGCGTCGGACCTGCCAGCGAGCAGAAGTAGTTATCGCAGACCGTGAAGGCATCGGCGAGCGCGTAGTGAAACGGAATGTCGCTACGCAGGTGATACCCCATCGTCATGTCGGTCTTGTACTGCGGCCACTGGTTGTACGCGCCGTTATTGATCGCGGAATGCGTGGGGTACCAGTTGTGGTCGAGGTCGCCGATACACTGCGCGCTCGTGGTCTGCGTGTTCAGGTGGAACGGCAGCACCGGCTGGGCCGGATTTTCCTTCGACGGTTGATACCACACCGGCTTGCCGCCCGGCAGCGGAATCGGGAAGCGGTCGTTGTAACCACGTACGCCGCGCATATGGCCGAAGTAGTGATCGAACGAACGGTTCTCCTGCATGAACACGACGATGTGTTCGATATCGTTGATCGTGCCGGTGCGCGACGCGGCGGGAATGGCAAGCGCGTTACGGATCGACTCGGGCAACGCGGTCATCGCGGCAGCGGCACCCGCCGACGATGCCACGGTTTGAAGGAAACGGCGGCGGCTATTCGAGGTCATTGCTTATCACCTTCTTCTCGGGGGAAAGGATAGCGCGTGGGGCGCGCTACTGATCAATTGCTGTTGTCGCCAGGCGCGAAGTGCATGACGGGGGTTACTTGCTTGCTGTCTGCGGCGAGGCTCGCTTGCGCGCTGAGGATCGCGCTGGGCGTGTCGTTGCTGGAACTGTTGCCGGGTGGTGCGTCGAGTGCTGTGGACCAGCTTGGCGGGGCAGCGGGGGTTGCGGCTGCCACGGGTGTTTGCTGCGTATCGCTTCTGGCAGGTGTGGGCTGTGGTGCTGCGTTAGTAGCCGCGTTGACCGGCGTATTACCCGACGCACTGCCGGCGTCGTCGGGACTGCAGGCGGTCAGCGCAACGGCCGCGAAGAGCGCGAGCGCAACCGGGGTTGCGCGCGAAAGAGCGTCTCCGTTCATCTGGGCATCCTCGTGGATTGAAGCAGTCAGGCGGTGTGCGCATGCAGTCTCCAATGCATTGAAGAAAAAATTGTGAAACGTTTGCGAGTGATTCGTAACCACTCGTAACGTCTGTTTTTCGAAAGTAATAAGAAAGCTTTTGGGAAGAATTTCTCGCGGCCGTGCGATCGCCACTGAGATGCTGGTTTGCGGCATGAGCCTCGGCTATGCTGACCCGTCGCAGCCGGAGAACGGTCTCGTCAGCACACGCGAACCGGTCGACGGCTTTGTCCATTTCATGAGCGGTGCAGACAACCTTTCGGCCAATCCCAATCCATGACCCAGTTCACCTCGCCTTTCGACGCACACCGCCTGCAGGACGAATGGCTCGAAGCGGACAACCTCGGCGGCTTCGCCTCGGGCACGGTCGGCATCGCGCGCACGCGCCGCTATCAGGCGCTGCTGCTTGCGGCGCGCGACGCCGCGCAGGCGCCATCTGGACGCGTGGTGCTGGTGAACGGCGTCGAAGCGTGGCTCGAGGTGAACGGACAGCGTCATCCGCTGACGATGCAGCGCTACGGCTCCGACGTGGTCTATCCGGACATCGCAGCGAACCTGCTCGGTTTCGATACGCAACCGTGGCCGACGTGGCGTATCCGTATCGACGACAGCACGACGCTCGTGGCCGAGGTATTCGTCGCGAAGGCGACCTGCGAGACCGTGCTGCGCTGGCGACTCGAATCCACCAATGCCGCATTAACGTCAGGTGCGCTACGGCTCGAAGTCAGGCCGCTGCTGTCGGGCCGCGACTATCACGCACTGCACCATGAGAACCCCGCGTTCAATTTCGCGGCGCACGTGGAAGGCGAGCAGGTGGCCTGGCAGCCCTACGGCGATCTGCCGGTAATCGTCGCGTCGAGCAACGGCACCTACGCGCACGCGCCGGACTGGTACCGCAACTTCTGCTATCTGCGCGAACAGGAGCGTGGGCTCGACTTCAGCGAAGACCTGGCGACGCCGGGCGTGTTCTCGTTCGATCTCGCTGCGGGCCCGGCGGTGATGATCCTGCGGGCCGCGCCCGCTGCGAACGCTTTGCCGCTCGCGCAAACTACGCAAACCGCAGCGCAACATGCCGCCGCCCTTGCCACTACCGAACAGCAACGCCGCGCCTCCGCAAGCTCCCGTCTACAACGATCCGCCGACGCTTACGTGGTCGCGCGCAACACCGGCCGCACGATCGTCGCCGGGTTCCCGTGGTTCACCGACTGGGGCCGCGACACGTTCATCTCGATGCGCGGCCTGCTGCTTGCCACCGGCCGCTACGAGGAAGCGGAATCGATCCTGCTCGAATGGGTCGGCACGCTGTCCGAAGGCATGTTGCCGAACCGCTTCCCCGACTACGGCAGCGCGCCGGAGTACAACGCCGTCGATGCCTCACTGTGGTTCGTCGTCGCGGTACACGACTATCTTGCGACCGGCGTTGCGTCGGCGGCGACGCGCCAGCGCCTGCAGGACACCGTGGACGCGATCCTCACCGGCTACGCGCGCGGCACGCGCTTCAACATCGCTGCCGATCGCGACGGCCTGTTGCGCGCCGGCGTGCCTGGGGTACAGCTCACGTGGATGGATGCGAAGGTCGGCGACTGGGTCGTCACGCCGCGCATTGGCAAGCCGGTTGAAGTGCAGGCGCTGTGGATCAACGCGTTGCGCATTGCAACAGCGTGGAATCCGCAGTGGCAGTCGTTGCTTGCGAGCGCAACGGCTGCGTTCGCGCAGCGCTTCGTCGATCCCGCGAGCGGCGCGCTGTTCGATGTCGTCGACGTCGATCACGTGCCCGGCACCGTCGACCGCTCGTTGCGGCCGAACCAGATTTTTGCGGTGGGTGGCCTGCCGTTTGCGCTGCTCGAAGGCGCGTCGGCGCGCGCGGTCGTCGACCAGGTCGCAGCGCATCTGCTGACGCCGCTGGGCTTGCGCACGCTCGCACCAACCGACCCGGCCTATCGCGGCCACTATGCCGGCGATCCACTCGCACGCGACAGCGCCTACCATCAGGGCACGGTGTGGCCGTGGCTGATCGGGCCGTTCGTCGAGGCGTGGCTGCGCGTGCACGGCGTCACCGACGTGAGCCGCGCCGAGGCGTACGCCGGCTTTGTTGCACCGCTGCATGCGCATCTCGACGAAGCGGGCCTCGATCATGTGTCGGAGGTTGCCGGCGGCGATGCGCCGCATACGCCTGGTGGCACACCGTTCCAGGCGTGGTCGATGGGCGAGCTGCTGCGGCTCGAAAAATTGCTGGGGCCCGCATAGGGGCTGGGGACTGGCATTGGCGCCCAGTAAAAACGCGGTCTCCGGCAAACCGCGCTACGATGTGGGTCCCGATGTCCGGGCCTAGCACGAGGATATCCATGCCACCGTTGCGCGCCGCCAATCTGCTCGACACTATCGAAGGCTCCCGTCTGCATTCGCACGACTGTCCGCGCTGGCAACGCTGGGGCCCGTATCTGAGCGAACGCCAGTGGGGCACGGTGCGCGAGGACTACAGCGAGAACGGCACCGCCTGGGATTACTTTCCACACGATCACGCCCGCAGCCGTGCCTACCGCTGGGGCGAGGACGGCCTCGCCGGTTTCGGCGACGACACGCTCAGCTGGTGCGTTTCACTTGCACTGTGGAACCGCCATGATCCGATTCTCAAGGAGCGTCTGTACGGCCTCACGAACGCGCAGGGCAATCACGGCGAGGATGTGAAGGAGCTGTACTTCTACCTCGACGGCACACCGACGCATTCGTACATGCGCATGCTCTACAAGTACCCGCACGCGGCCTTTCCCTACGACGACCTGATTCAGGAAAACGCGCGCCGCGGCGCCGACATGCCCGAATACGAAATCCTCGACACCGGTGTGTTCGACGACGAGCGTTATTTCGACGTGCAGGTCGAGTACGCGAAGCACACCCCCGAGGACATCGTGATGCGCGTGACGGTCGAAAACCGCGCGGATCAGGCGGCCTCGATCGATCTGTTGCCGCAGATCTGGGCCCGCAACAAATGGTCGTGGAAAGGACAGCAGGACAAGCCATCGCTGGTCAAGAGCGTGAACGCGCAGGGCAACGTGCAGGTGACGGGTCGCCAGCAGGGGCACGACACGATCGTCGTCACCGCATGGACGAAGGACGCGGACGGCGCCGTGCCCGACTGGCGCTTCTGCGAGAACGAGACCAATGTGAAGCGCCTGTTCGGCACGGATGGCACAGGGCCGTTCAAGGACGGCTTCAACGACTGGATCGTGCAGGGCGACACGCATGCGGTACGTAACGATTCGGGCACGCGCGCTGCGGCGCATGTGCCGCTCGAACTCGGGCCGCACGGTCGCGCGGTCGTGTTCATGCGCTGGCGGCCGGAGTCGGCGCCGGATGACGCGCCGCTCGACGTCGATGCGCTGTTCACGCAACGCCTCGCCGAGGCCGACGCGTTCTACGCAGCGTTGCAACATGAAATCGCCGATGCCGACGCACGGCTCGTGCAACGCCAGGCGCTCGCGGGGATGCTGTGGTCGAAGCAGTACTATCAGTTCGACGTGCAGCGCTGGCTCGAGGGCGACCCTGGGCAGCCCGCGCCGCCCGCTGGTCGCAAGCACGGGCGCAATACGGACTGGCGCCATCTGTGCAACGCTGACATCGTCTCGATGCCGGACAAGTGGGAGTACCCGTGGTACGCGTCGTGGGATCTCGCGTTTCATGCGGCGGCGTTTGCGCTGATCGATCCCGCGTTTGCGAAGCGCCAGTTGTTGCTGCTCGTCAAAGACCGCTACCAGCATCCGAACGGACAGCTCCCCGCTTACGAGTGGGCTTTTGGCGACGCGAATCCGCCGGTGCATGCGTGGGCCGCGTGGCGCGTTTATGAAATCGACCGCGCGCTGACCGGCAAGGCGGACCGCGATTTTCTCGAACTGGTGTTCCACAAGCTGCTGCTGAATTTCTCGTGGTGGGTGAACCGCAAGGACGCCGACGGCCGCAATATTTTTCAGGGCGGTTTTCTCGGCCTCGACAACGTCGGCATCTTCGACCGCTCGGCACCGCTGCCGACCGGCGGCCATCTCGATCAGGCCGACGGCACCGCCTGGATGGCGGCCTATGCGCTCGACCTGATGCGTATCGCGCTCGAACTGGCCGTGGCGAACCACGTGTTCGTCGATATCGGTGTGAAGTTCTTCGAGCACTTCCTGTACATCGCCGAGGCCGTCAGCTGCGAGGACGACTCCGAGACGGGCCTGTGGGACAGCGCCGACGAATTCTTCTACGACAAGCTGCGGCTGACCGATGGCACGAGCATTCCGCTGCGTATCCGCTCGATTGTCGGGTTGATTCCGCTGTTCGCGGTGCACGTGCTGGAACAACGACTACACGGCGATCTGCCCGGCTTGCGCGCGCGGCTCGTGTGGTTCCTCGAACACCGGCCCGATCTTGCGCGGCTCGTCTCGCGCTGGGACCAGCCCGGCAAGAGCAACAGCCTGCTGCTGTCGCTGCTGCGCGGGCACCGCATGAAGGCACTGCTGCGTCGTACGCTCGACGAAACCGAATTCCTGTCCGATCACGGCGTGCGTGCGCTGTCGCGTGTGCATCGCGACGCGCCGTTCGAGTTCAAGTATGGCGGCCAGAGCTTCGGTGCGAAGTATCTACCGGCCGAATCGGATTCGCGCGTGTTTGGCGGTAATTCCAACTGGCGCGGGCCCGTGTGGATGCCGGTCAACTATCTGCTGATCGAATCGCTGTACGAATTCCATCGCTATTACGGCGACGATTTTCGCGTCGAGTATCCGACCGGCTCGGGCGAGAAGTTCTCGCTGAGCGAGATCGCCGACGAACTCGCGCGCCGTATCACGACGCTGTTCCTGCGCAACAAGGACGGCCGGCGCCCGGTGATGGGTGCGTACCCGCTGCTCGAAGCCGATCCGCGTTCGCAGGACCTCTTGCTGTTCCACGAATACTTTCACGGCGACAACGGCCGCGGCGTGGGCGCATCGCATCAGACCGGCTGGAGCGGGCTGGTCGCGTTATTGCTACAACCACGCGCAGCGGCTGCGTCGGGCAGTTTGCCGGTGATGTCCGGTGCCGATGTGGCTGTGGCAATGAAATGA
Organism: Paraburkholderia sp. CHISQ3; assembly: GCF_030464945.1. Classification (NCBI taxonomy): domain Bacteria; kingdom Pseudomonadati; phylum Pseudomonadota; class Betaproteobacteria; order Burkholderiales; family Burkholderiaceae; genus Paraburkholderia; species Paraburkholderia sp. CHISQ3. Next base: position 303,770 of record NZ_JALPRG010000009.1, on the reverse strand, counting down.
AGTAGGCACGCGCCTGGCGGCGATGCGACAGCACGCTGACGCCGGCGCGTTTTGCGGATTGTTTTGAACTGTGCGGGTCCGGGTGTTGTCTTTCCTGTGCTGCCCGTCCGACTCTTCTTCAGGCGCTTCCCATGACGACCACTCCGAACACATCCGCTTCTTCCTCCACTGACGCAGTGACGCCACCCGCCGCGGCCGGCCGACGCCCCGCGCCGTCCTGCACGCTGGTCATCTTCGGCGCGGGCGGCGACCTGACCAAACGGCTGTTGATGCCGGCGTTGTACAACCTCGCGGTGGATGGCCTGCTCGATGCAGGCATGAAGATCGTCGGTGTGAATCACGGCGAAATGGAAACGGCGGCGTGGTCGAAAGACCTGAAGCAGTCGCTCGACCAGTTCGCTGCCGACAAGGCCAGCACCTTCCACGCAGGCAAGCTCGACGATGCCGCATGGAACTGGATCGCGCAGCGGTTGCAATACATGGCCGGCGAGTTCGAATCCGACGATGTGTTCAACACACTCAAGCAGCAGATCGACAGCGCGGGCGGCGGCAATGTGATTTTCTATCTCGCCGTTAGCTCGCGTTTTTTCAAGCCGATCGTCGAACGGCTCGGCAAGGCCGGTCTGCTGAAGGAAGGCGACAACGTGTTCCGGCGTGTCGTCATCGAGAAGCCGTTCGGCACCGATCTCGCCTCGGCGCGCGATCTCAACGCGCACATCCTCACGTATGCGCAGGAATCGCAGATCTATCGCATCGATCACTTTCTCGGCAAGGACACTGTGCAGAGCATCCTCGCGGTGCGTTTCGCGAATGCGCTGTTCGAGCCGATCTGGCGGCGCGAGTATATCGATCAGGTGCAGATCACCGCGGCGGAAACCATCGGCGTCGAAGCGCGCGGCCAGTTCTACGAGCAGACCGGCGCGTTTCGCGACATGCTGCCCAATCACCTGTTCCAGCTGCTTGGCATGGTTGCCATGGAGCCGCCCAATTCCTTCGATGCCGAAAGCGTGCGCAACAAGAAGGCCGATATCTTCGACGCGATGAAACCGCTGCATCCCGACGACGTCGTGTTCGGTCAGTACGAAAAGGGTCCAGCGGGCGTGGGGTATCGCGAGGAGCAGGACGTCGCGCCCAACAGCACGACCGAAACCTACGCAGCCGCGCGCGTCTTCATCGACAACTGGCGCTGGGCCGGCGTGCCGTTCTATCTGCGCACGGGCAAACGCCTCAAGCTACGTCGCACGGAAATCTCCGTGCAGCTCAAAGCGGTACCGTACCGCCTGTTTCGCGACACACCCGTCGATCAACTCGTGCCGAACGTGCTGACATTGCGTATCGACCCTGCGCACGGCACCAGCTTCGACTTCAACGTCAAGGTGCCGGGCCCGGTAATGCAGCTCGGCGCGGTGCAGTCGTCGTTCGACTACAGCAACTTCTTCGCGGAACGCGCAAACGTTGGTTACGAAACGCTGCTGTATGACTGCATGCTCGGCGACGAGACGCTGTTCCAGCGTGCGGATAGCATCGAGACTAGCTGGGCCGTGGTGGAGGACGTGTTGCATCCGAAGGGCGGCGCAGTGCCCGTGCATGGCTATGCGGCGGGCAGCGAAGGGCCGGCGGAAAGCGATGCGATGCTCGCACGCGATGGCCACACATGGCGGCCGCTCGTGTAAGCCTGACCCGCAAACTCAACCGAAGAAGTGAAACGCTCGGATCGATTAGAGCAGACGAACCCACTCAACTGACAGGGGAAACAGCGTGACGACTCGCAAGGCAAAGACCACCACGACAAAAGCGAAGCCCGCTTCCAGCGCGAAGCCGCGTGCTGCGCGCAAGACGGCTGCGGTAAAGCGCGGCAAGAAAACCGAGCAGATTCTCTCGATCGACATCGGCGGGACCGGGCTCAAGGCGTCGATCCTCGATGCGCACGGCAAGATGCTGACCGAACGTGTGCGCGTCGCGACGCCGCATCCGTGCACACCGGGGCAACTCGTCGATGCACTCGTGGCGCTGGTCGCACCGATCGTCGCCCAGCATCCGCCGACGCAGATCTCGATCGGCTTTCCGGGTTTCGTGCGTAACAACCGCATCCTGACGGCACCGCATTTCGGCGTGGAAGGCTGGCATGACATTCCGCTTGCCAGTGCTCTTTCGTCGCGGCTCGGTGACCTGCCGGTGCGGATGATCAACGATGCAGAAGTGCAGGGATTCGCCGCGATCGAGGGCCACGGCATCGAGCTTGTTCTGACGCTCGGCACCGGCGCGGGCACGGCGTTCTTTCGCGACGGCGAACTGATGCCGCATCTCGAACTCTCGCAACATCCGGTCAGCAAGGGTCGTACTTACGACGAGTACATCGGCGACGCGGCGCGCAAGAAGGCCGGCAACAAGGAATGGAACAAGCGGGTGCAGCGGATCATTCGCATCCTCGCCGTGGTCGTGAACTACGACAAGCTGTGGATTGGCGGTGGCAACGCCGCGCGGCTCAAGTTCACGTTGCCGTCGAACGTGGCTATTGTTTCCAACGATGCGGGTATCGAGGGTGGTGCAAAGCTCTGGCATCCGCGCTCGCTGCGCGAATCGCGGCAACTGCCGGAAGCGAATCAGCGCACCGGCGCGTTTAGCTAGGCGTTCCGTTCCATCAACCTGCCAGCCGCTCGATCAATGCGATCGCAGCGGCAGGGTTGCTCGCCTTATAGCCGCTGATCACATACAGGTACACGTCACGCGCCGTTTGTGCAGCCGGTTTCTTGCCGAACGTGTCGAGTCCATCCGGTGTGTCGCCTTTCGACCACGTACGCGCACGCGAAGCCCACAGGTCGAGTGTGCGCGCATCGTAACCTTGTGGATGCGCTTCGGTCGTGCCCATGATCCGCGCGTAGACGAACGGTGCGCTGGCATCGGCGATCTGCGGATAATCCGAATCGCCCGCGGTCACGATCGCAACGCCGTGCCGGCGGGCGAGCGCGACAAATTCATCGCACCGAAAGCTCTCGTGACGGACTTCGACTGCGTGACGCAGCGTGCGGCCTTCGGCGCGTTTCGGCAGCAATTGCAGGAAGGCGTCGAAATCTTCGGCGTCGAACTGCTTGGTCGTGGGGAATTGCCAGTTCACCGCGCCGAGTTTGTCCTGCAGTTCGAGTATGCCGCTTGCGATGAAACGCTCGACCGATTCGCCCGCTTCCGCCAGCACCCGACGATGCGTCGCGTAACGCGGCGCCTTTAACGAGAACACGAAGTTGTCTGGCGTTTCTTCGCGCCATCTGGCGAACGTCGTTGGCTTTTGCGAACCATAAAACGTGCCGTTGATCTCGATCGACGTCAGCTTGCGGCTCGCATATTCGAGCTCGCGCTTCTGCGTGAGACCTTCCGGATAGAACGTGCCGCCGCGCCATGGTTCGAACGTCCAGCCGCCAATGCCGGTGAAGATGCGCGCTTGTCTGGTTGCCATGAGTGACGTCTCCGGGTGGGTTCGGTGCTCTGGCAAGTTTAGCGAATTGGTGGACAGAGTTAGCGACGCTCGAAAGAATGTCAGCTAGGCGGTCTGTCCAAACCGCGCGACAGCGAAGTCCAGAAAGCTGCGCAGTTTAGGTGTCGCGCGCCGATCGGGGGCATACAGAATGTGAAGAGGACGCGGAGCGATCCGGTACTCCGGTAACACGACGACGAGCTCTCCCCGGCTCAGCGCACCTCTTACCAGTTCCAGCGGTTGAAGCATGATGCCAAGCCCTGCAACCGCCGCAGAGAGCAACGGTTCTCCATGATCGGTCATGAAGCGCCCGGACACGGGCACTGATACACGCCCCTCCGGTCCTTCAAATGTCCAGCTGTGTCTGAGGGATGTCGCGGAAAAACCGAGGCACTCGTGTTGCCGCAGGTCGGCCGGTGTTCGCAGCGGAGAATGAGAAGCGAGGTACGACGGCGCTGCACACGCGATCAACGGATACGGCGCAAGCGCACGGGCAATCAAGCCGCTATCCGACAGATCGCCGACCCGAAACACTGCGTCATAACCTTCTTCGATCACATCGACTACGCGATTCGACAGCGTCAGATCGACGGACACCTCCGGAAATGCCTGCATATAGTCGGGAAGCTCGGGTGCAAGCGTATGCATGCCGAAACTGACAGGCGCGTTGATGCGCAGGCGCCCGCGCGGCACGGCACGCGTTTCGGCCGCAAGGCTCTCTGCCGCCTCCACTTCCGCGAGGATGATCTTGGTCCGCTCGTAAAAGGCGCGCCCGATATCGGTGAGACTTTGCCGGCGTGTGGTTCGATTCAGGAGTCGCACACCGAGGTGATGCTCCAGCGTCTGCACGTGTTTGCCTACCAGTTGGGACGAGATTTGCAGCGCGTCGGCGGCTGCCGAAAACGACCCGAGATCGACGGCTTTGACAAAGACACGCATGCTGGCAAGTTGATCCATTCCACACGCCCTGTTTGGAATGTGAAAAAATATCACGGATTTATCTCGTTCTGTTTGCAGTTCAAAGTGGGGACTCCTGCAACGAACTGGAGACATCCATGAAAGTAGCGATTATCGGTAGCGGCAACATGGGCGCGGGTTTGGCTCGTGCATTGACAGCCGCGAACATTCCACTCGTCATCGGCCACCACGATCCTGCGAAAGCGGCGGCGCTAGCCGGCGATCTCGGCTCCCAGGTTCAGGGAGGAGGGATAGCCGCGGCGGTCAAGCTGGCGGACGTCGTCATCCTGGCGTTGCCGTATCAGGCGATAGCCGAAGTGCTTGGAGTGGCAGGAGATCTGTCGGGCAAGATCCTGGTGGATATCAGCAACCCGATCAGTGCCGACTTCAAGAGTCTGGTCGTAGGCCACACCACGTCGGCCGCCGAGCAGATCCAGTCGATCGCTCCGCAGGCGCGGGTCGTTAAAGCCTTCAACACGATTTTTGCGGGGCTTCTGGCGGCCGACGCGCGTAAGGGCAAGACTCTGCAGGTGTTCGTGGCAAGTGACGACGACACTGCGAAGCGCGAGGTCTCGCAACTGGCGAACGCAATTGGTTTTGAGCCCGTGGACGCAGGCCCGTTGAGCAACAGCCGGTTCATCGAGCCGATCGGTGAAATGAATATCCACTTCGGCTTCTTTCTTGGCTGGGGTCCGGTCACCGCACCTGCCTGGATCAAGGTCTGAGTGGTTGGGGCAGTGCTCCGTTCCGCCTGTCATGCAGCGCCGGCTGGTGCCGGTGCGGCGTCGACAGGTGGAATTTTTAGCACTGTGTCATGCAGTGTCACGCAGTGGCATTCAGTTCGTACTTCATGATCGCGCCGTGCCGCCCATGAATATCGCGCTCGACGCCATACACGTCGCCGTCGATCGTCGAACTTTGCGCCAGCACCTGCGCAATCGCTGCCCGATCCTGCGCGTCGAGTTCGACCGCCATGACCTTCAGATGCTCCGGCAGATGGTCCCCGCGACGCACACCGACAATCGCGCCCGCCACCTGTTCCTGATCGAGCACCCAGCGCGTCGCGATAGTGGCAATCGATACGCCATGTCTGGACGCGATCTTGTCGAGCGTCTGCAGCAGCGCCTGGAAAATATCCCAGCCGCCGAAATCGTCGATGATCAGCTTGTACTTGATGAGCGAGCGATTGGGTATGTCGCGCCCCGGCTCGGTCGCGCCGAGCCATCGCCCGGAAAGAAAGCCGCCGGCTACCGTGCCGTAGCAAAACAGATGAATGCCGTGCTCGCGCGCATAGGCGCTCAGTTGCTGCGCGGGACGCCGGTCCAGCAGCGAGTACTGCACCTGCATGCTCGTCAGTTCAACGCCTGACTCAACTAGCTCCTTCGTACGCTGAGTATCGAAGTTCGTGCCGCTCACCCGGTCGATCTTGCCCGCCTGCTGCAACTCGCGCAGCCAGTGTGCAACCTCGAGATAACGCTGCACCGAATAATCCCACCAGTGGAACTGCACGAGGTCCAGCCGCTCGACGCGCAGCCGCGATAGCGAGCGGTCGATGGTTTGTTCGACGAGTGGCCGACCGATCGTCTTGAGCGAAGACAGATCGGGGACGAACTTTGTGTGGATCTTCAACTGGGCGAGACTATTTGCGCCACGATGATTGCGGTAATCGTCGCGGAACTCGCCGATCATTTCTTCGACACCGGTGTAGATGTCGGCACAATCGAATGCGGTAATGCCTGCGTCGTAGTACGCGCCCATGTCCGCGATTGCAGCCGCGCGATCCACGCTGCCGTGGTCACCGGCCAGTTGCCAGCCGCCTTTAAAAATGCGTGAAACCGAATAGCCGGGCGCCAGTTCGACCCGCTCCATCTGTGTCATTCAGGGTCCTTGTCAGCGAGTTTGACGGCGGTGGTATCCGCATGCCGGAAGAGGCGTTTGCCGAGCCGCGTAATGCGAAAGCGCGAGGGGCAATTGGGATCGGGACACGCGACTTCGGCATCTGTCGACATCCAGTCGTGCGGATCGGTTGCGCGCTGCTTGGCCGGCAGAAGCGGCAGCAGTGCCGCTAGCGAATAAATCGAAAACGCCTGCCCGGGTGGCAGGTGCAGCATTTCGCCGCGTAGTTCGAAGTAGTCGCCGACGTTTGCGCCGCAATAGAGCTTCGCGCCTTCAGGAGCGACGACCTCGACGCGCAGGTCGTAGAGCTCGAACGAGTGCTCGTCGTGGGTATCGGAAGTCATGGGCTTAGGGGTTCGGTGGCGTGACCGACAGGATGATTTCGGTGGGAGCGGTGGAGCCGTTGCGATACCGGTGCGGCAAGCGCGAGTCGAATGAAATGCTTTCGCCGGCTGCCACCGGGTATTCGATGCCGTCTATCTGTGCAATCAACTCACCCGCGATGACATACACGCACTCCGAGGACGCATGGCTGCGCGGCTCATCTGCTGAGATCTCGCCCGGTTGCAACACGGCACGTAGTACCTCGAGTTGCCCGTTGCCGGCGGTCAGCCGTTCGTAACCGACGCGTCCCTTCGGTGCGATCAACCGCGAGCGATTGCCCGGCCGGCTGATCCATACCGAAGACGTCACGGTTCCGGCAAACAACGAGGCAACCGATTCTCCGAATACCCCCGCGAGACGCCGCATCGTTTCGAGACTCGGGTCGGTGACCGACCGCTCGATCTGGCTCAGCAGGGTAGGCGAAACGTCCGCGAGACTTGCCAGTTGGCGCAACGACATGCCGCGCGCGGTGCGTAATTCCTTGAGTCGTTCACCGATCAATTTTTAACCTCGGCTTGTACAGCTGCATCGAACATTGATGTGCAGTATAGGCGCACAGAAATGCACCGTCAATGTCGCGGAGCGGAGGCGCCCGCGTGTTGGCGGCAATCCCTATATTTCATGAAATACCGCAAAATTCCAGGGTTTTCCTTATCCATATCGACTCGAAGTTATTTTTGACTGGCTTGAAATGTTGTGCAATCCGGGTGCACACTTCGCGTCGAGTAGTGCAGTGTAACTTCACAAGGAGAAGGCGCTGTGGCACAAGATCCTGCGACGGACGGCACCGGCCGTCATACGTATCGATGGTTGCTGGTCGTGCCTTTCATCTGGCAGGCGGGTCTCGCGCCCGCCGTCAACGGTGTGTCATGGTCTCCGTTCGGCCTGCCGTTTCCGATGCTGTGGCAGCTCGCTGGCATTGTGCTGACCAGCGTGCTGATCGCGGTGGTGTTCCGGCTCGATCGGGCGCACGGCGTCGAGCGCGAGGAGGAGGCCTTTATTACCGCGACGCAGGTTTCCTCGAGAGGAGAACCGCGATGAAGCTCGCCATCGTCGTGGTGATCCTGCTAGGGACGGTAGCCGGAGCGGTGAGCTACGGTCGGCGTACCCGCAAGGGGCACACGTTTGCGGACTGGGCGGTCGGCGGTCGCAGTCTCGGTGCGCTCATCTTCTGGTTCATGAATGCAGGCGAGGTCTATACGACCTTCGCCGTGCTCGGCATTTCCGGTTACGCGTGGGCGTTGGGCGCACCGGCTTACCTGGCATTCTGTTCGGTATCGATGAGCTACGCGATCGGCTACTGGCTGATGCCGAAAATCTGGCGCGCGGGCCGTACGCGGCAACTCGTTACGCAGGCGGACTTCTTTGCTGCGCGTTACGACGCGACCTGGCTTGGTGTGCTGACCGGTGTGATCGGCATTGCTTCGCTGATCGTCTACGTACAGATTCAACTGGTCAGTCTCGGTTTGATCGTTCAACTGACGCTCGACGATCTGATTTCCATCCAGGCCGCTACGCTGATCGCCGGCTTGCTGATGATCGCGTTCGTGTTTGTCGCAGGGATTCGCTCCGCGGCGTTTGCAGCGGGCGTCAAGGATGTACTGATGATCGTGGTCGTCGTGCTGCTCAGTGCGACGGTGGCGGGCAAAGTCGGTGCCGCATCGATGCTCGATATTTTTCACATGGCAGAAGTGCAGCATCCGGGCATCGGCAGATTTCCGGGCCTTGATCCTTCGTCGCCTACGACGGCGATCTGGTTGATGACGTCGTCGATCAACATTGCGCTCGGAAACTGGGTGTTTCCGCATCTGTTCCAGATGTCGTACACGGCGCAAAGCGCGACCGCGATCCGGCGTAATGCGATCTGGCAACCGCTCTATTCGCTGGCGTATTTCTTCATCGTCCTGCTAGGTTTTGCGGCGCTGCTCGCGGGTACGCATCCTCCTGGAAACAATCTGAACGCGGCGTTGCTGCAGTTCATTTCGGAGCGTTATTCAGCGCCTGTCGTGGGGCTTGTGGCCGGAACCGGATTTCTGCTGGCGCTCGCGCCGGGTGCACTGCTTCTGCTGACTGCTGGCTCGATCTTTAGCCGCAATGTCGTTGCGCCGTTTCTTCCCGGTCTCAAGGACCGTACATCGTTGTTGATATCGCGCGGATCGTTGATCGTGTTTGCGGCGATTGCCGTGTGGTTGTCGGTCAGCCAGAAGGGTTCGCTCGTCAAGATTCTGCTCGATGCGTATTCGGCCATCGGCATGCTTGCGCCTGCTGTTTTCCTCGGTTTTTTGTGGAAGCGGACGACGGCAATCGGTGTGCTTGCGGGGCTCATCGCCGGTTTCGTTGCGCTGCTTGCGCCGTTTGCCGCGCACTACTGGGCCGCGCTTGCACCTCAGTGCGAACCGGGGCTGATTGCGATGGCGATCAATGCTGTGACGGTGGTGCTCGTCAGTCTGGCGACGCCGCGGCCGACAGGGCATGCGGTGTCGCTTGGGGTAACGGTTGAAGCGCTTGCCGCGAGCAAATAAGCACGCAAATAGTCATGCCCACAATCTGGAGATCCCGATGAAAAAGAGCAGTCTCTGCGTTGCTGCGCTTCTGGCACTCCCTGCGTTAGCCGAAGCCCAGAGCAGCGTGACGCTATATGGGCTTGTCGACGCGGGCATTACCGTCGTCAACAATACCGGCAAAGGTCGCGTCGTCGAATCGGACACGTGCGGGCCGCCGAGCTGCAACCTGTGGGGACTCAAGGGCAAAGAAGACCTCGGTGGCGGTACTTCTGCGATCTTCACGCTCGAGAACGGTTTCAACATCCAGAGCGGCAGACTCGGGCAAGGCGGCACCGAGTTCGGCAGACAGGCCTTCGTAGGCCTGAGCAACGACCGGTGGGGCACGGTGACGCTGGGACGTCAGTACGATCCGCCTTCGCTGACAGTCGGCTACTTTCCTTCGAGCAACAACTTCGCGACCGGCTACGGATCGCATTTCGGCGACCTCGATAATCTGAATCAGTCGATCCGGATCAACAACGCCGTCAAGTATGTGAGCCCGACCTGGGGCGGTCTGCATGTGGAAGGGATGTTCAGCTTCGGCGGCGTGGCGGGCGATTTCTCGACGAATCGCGTGTGGTCGCTGGCGGCCGCCTATACACGCGGGCCGTTCTCGGTGGCGGCCGGGTATCTGGACATTCAGAATCCTGCTACGACTGCGGGCGGCACGGGCGGCGTGTACGCGTCGAACGGCAACTACGTGGGTTCATTGAACAACTACGTCGGACTGCAGGATGCCAATGCGATGAAGGTGTTCACGGTGGGCGGTTCGTACGCGCTCGGCCCCGCAACCTTCGCACTGAACTATTCGCACACCGACCTCGAGAACAGTCAGTACTTTGTCGTCAATGGTTTCGCGGGCGCGGGCAACGGTAACGACTTCAAGATGGACGCGTATGAAGCCAGTGCGACCTTCAGGGTGACTCCAGAGTTACTGCTGGGCGCCGCATACATTTACAACGCAGGAAAGGCCGACTATCAGAACCTGAAGCCCGACTTCCAGCAAATCAATCTGGGCGTGAACTATGCGCTGTCGAAGCGTACGAGTCTGTACGCGATTGCGATCTTCCAGAAGGCGGGCGGTGACGGCATTGCACCGGTGCTCGGCGCGAACGGCGCGGTAACCGGGCGTGCTGCGATTGCCGAGATTGCGGGCGCCGGTTACGACTCGAGCAGTTCGAAACAACTGTTGATGTCCGTTGGGATGTATCACGCGTTCTAACGCGATGCGTGCAACGGGCTCAAGTTGCAACGCCCGTTATGAGATGTTATTTTGAGCGCCTTACGGGTACCGCTATCCATTCCCGCTCGCTGAACGTTCGGTATAAACGTTCGGCTCGCGAGGACTGGAAATGCTTACCACGCAGATCGCTTGGGCTCTTCTTGCTGCAAGCGTTGCCGCCGAATCGCTGGGTACCGCGGCGCTCAATCTCTCTTCCGGCTTTACGCGCTTACTTCCTTCGATATTGACGGTTGCGTGCTATGCGACCGCAGTCTGGCTCATGGCGCTCGCAACAAAGCGAATCGAAATGGGCATGGCGTATGCGGCCTGGGCGGGCAGTAGTGCTGCATTGACCGCGGCGATCGGGATTATCTGGTTCGGCGAGGCCCTGAGTCTCGTCAAGGCAATCGGCATCGGCACCGCGATATGCGGGATCGTTTTGCTCAATCTCAGCGGCAACGGTTCCTGAAGATCAGATCGATTTGACTTCTCCACCGTCCATTCTCAATGTCGACCCGGTCATCCAGCGCGCTGCGGGCGACACGATGAACGCCATCAACTCCGCGATTTCCTCCGGCGTGCCGTATCGCGAGATGCCTGCTTCAACCGGAAACCTGGCGGTCGCTTCTTCGACCGTCATGTTGTGCAGCGGCGCCCAATGCTCGAGATACGATTGCCGCCGACCGGTCATCACAGGGCCGGGCAATACGCTGTTGACCTGCACGCCGTCGGCAATACCGCGATCCGAGAACGCTTTGGCCAGCGCCACGATCGCCGCGTTGATCGTACCTACGGCGGCATACGGTGCCTTCGGAAACAACGCCGAATTACCCGACATCAATACGACCGACCCTGACGATTCCTTCAACGCCGGCCACGCTGCGATCGTCAATCGACGCGCGCCATGGAGTTTCAGCGCCAGCCCCTTGTCCCACTGTTCGTCGGTCATATCGAACACGTCGATTTGCGGTACCGCACCCGCAATGTTGAGCAACGCGTCGATCCGCCCAAATGCGGCGAGCGTTTGATTGACCACATCCTGTGCAACTTCGGGCTCGGAGAGGTCAGCGTCGATCAAAAGCGGCGTAGCCCCCGCTTTGGTCACTTCCGCGGCGGTCTGCTCGAGGTTCTCGCGATTACGCGCAACCAGCACGATCGACGTGAAGTCGCGCGCCAGTCTGATTGCAGTCGAGCGCCCGATACCCTGGCTCGCACCTGTGACGATGGCTACTTTCGTGGACATTTCGTTTCTCCTTGGCTCAATGATGAATGGGTGGGCGATGACTACTGCATTGGCGCGCTTACAACGAATCGCTAACGAGTTAGTGCGCCGATACGGACTGGACTGCTTCGCCGATGATGTCGGTTACCGCATCGGGCGCCGTGACGCTCGGCGTATGGTCGACCTCGAGTGAACGCACGTTTGCGTTCATGCGGTTCGCCATGAAATGTTGCGTGTCCGGGTTGATCATCCGGTCCTGCCCGGCTACGAGGAACCACGACGGCAGGTCTTTCCAGAGCGGCCGCGCGACAGCGTTGCCAATCGATGCAACCGCAATGGGCCGCTGAACGGCGGCGAGCACCGTCAACTCATGCGGGCTCGCATGCTGTGCAAACGCCTGTGCGAATGCGTCTTGCGGTAGCCAGATCAAACCGTGACGGTCCGGTGCAATCTTCGGCGCCTGCGGGTGCGCTTCACCGCGATTGAACACGTCGCCAACCGTCTCGCCTTCATCCGGCGCGAGCGCTGCAACATAGACCAAAGCCCTGACATTCGCGGCGCGTGCCGAACCGATGACTGCGCCGGCATACGCGTGGCCCACCAGCACCACCGGACCTTCGATCCTTTCGAGCGTTCTTTCGAGGGCGGCCACGTCGTCATCGAGCGACGTGAGCGGCAGCGGTGCCGCGATCGCATGAATACCTCGCGCCGCCAGACGGTCGATCACCTTGCTCCAGCTCGAGCCGTCTGCCCATGCGCCGTGTACCAGTACCGCGCTCACGTTGTCAGAACTCATTTCTTCGCTCCTTTGAAAGACGGGGTTGTTTTGTGTTTGTAACCTAATTGATGTTGTTTTAGAGGTTACAAAATGGAGATGTAACTTGTCAAGAAGTATTTTGATGGTTACGATGTGTAATCATCACTTCACACTCGTCCGAGATATGAACTACCGACAGATTCCCGCGATATTCGTGGCCGATGCGCCCGGGCTCGATTTCCTCAATTCGGTTGCTACGCCGGTGGATGAGGAAGTCGACTGGATCAGCGACGGGGAGGGTTTGCTGGCGTGGCTGGAGCAGGCGGGGATGGTGCCGCGCACGGTGCTCGAAACGATGCGGGTTCAATCGACGGCCATTGAGCTCGACGAGATCGCAGCGCAGGCGCGGGGCCTGCGCGAGTGGTTCAGAGAGTTCGTACAGAAACGCAAAGGCAAGCCGTTGAGCGCGAAAAATCTGCGCGAACTCGAACCGCTAAACCAGTTGCTCGAGCGCGACGAGCGATATAGCGAAATCGTCGCCAGCGAACGTGATGACGAGACCGTGTTCGAGTTTCGCGAGACGCGCCGGTGGCATTCGGCGCAGTCGTTGCTGCTACCGCTCGCCGAAGCCATGGCGAAGCTTGTGTGCGACGAAGACTTCACGCAGGTCAAGGCGTGCGAAGGTCCGAGATGCACGTTGATGTTTGCCGATCACACGCGTGGCCACGCGCGCCGCTGGTGCAGCATGGCGATCTGCGGTAACCGTGCGAAGGTGGCGGCGCATCGGCGGCGACTCAAGGAACAGGCGGCCGGTTGAAGCGCGGCTAATGAGTAATCGAGGAGGCGTGAGATGAAGCACATTCGTGCGATAGCATTTGATCTGTACGGGACGTTGTTCGATGTCCATTCGGTTGCCGAGCAGTGCAATGAGCGGTTTCCAGGTCGTGGACGCGAGATCAGCGCGTTGTGGCGGCAGAAGCAACTCGAATACACGTGGTTGCGCAGCTTGATGAACCGCTACGTGACGTTCGAGCAGGCGACGGAAGATGCACTGCGTTATACGTGCAGGCATCTAGGGCTTGCACTCGACGACTCTACCCGCGATGCGCTGTGCGAGGCCTATCTGCGGTTAAAGCCGTTCGCCGAGGTCCCCGATGCACTGCGCGAACTCCGGCGTCGTGGCCTGAAGCTCGCGGTGCTGTCGAATGGTTCGCCGCATTCGATAGGCGCTGTGGTCGACCATGCCGGACTGCGTGACGCATTCGATCATCTGCTTAGTGTCGATCCACTCCGCATCTACAAACCGGACGACCGCGTTTACACCCTGGCGGAACAGGCTTTCGGTGTTAACCGCACCGCCATTCTGTTTGTATCGTCGAATGCCTGGGATGCCACCGGGGCGCGTTACTTCGGCTTCCCGACCTGCTGGATCAATCGCGCCGACAACGTCTTCGAAGAGATGGGGCAGAGGCCGGACTGGGAGGTGGGTGGGGTGGATGAGATCGTGCGGTTGTTCGATGCGGCCAACGCAGCCACTTGAGATTCGTAGCCGCCTGGCGCCAACCGGATTTAAAACCTATTCCGCCTGCCCCCGCTCACGCAATAAATCCGCGAGACTGCGCGCCGCTGGCTTGAGCGGCATCCGATGCTGGGTCCAACCCATTTGCTTTGCCGGCGTCAACGCACGCAACCGCGTAGCAGCCCAGCGAAACATCCGATACACGCGCGGATGCGCAAACGCGCCACTCCAGAAACGCCAGACGATATGCTCGCGGCGACTGAAGTTTGCTCCCTGACCGCGCAGCGGATGCGCCACCGCTTCATCCGGTGAGCGATTCGCTTCGGTACGCAGACGGATCAGCAGTTGCGGAATCGGAATGCGTACCGGACATACTTCACCACAGGCGCCGCACAGGCTCGATGCAGTGGGTAGATCGGCGGTTGCGTCGAGGCCGAGTAGATGCGGCGAAATGATCTTGCCGATCGGCCCCGGGTAGGTCGTGCCGTACGCATGTCCACCGATCCGCGTGTACACCGGGCAGTGGTTCATGCACGCACCGCAGCGAATGCATTGCAACGTCGCGCGCAGTTGCGTGTCGGCATACGCCTGGGTGCGGCCGTTGTCGAGCAGCAAGACGTGCATTTCGCGCGGACCGTCCAGTTCGCCTGCGCGGCGTGGCCCCGAGATCAGGTTGAAGTAGGTGGTGATCGCCTGACCGGTCGCCGAGCGCGTCAGCAGGCTCGACAGCGGCACGATGTGCTCGAGCTTCGCGACCACTTTCTCCATGCCCATGATTGCGATGTGCACATCGGGCACCGTCGTCGATAAGCGGCCGTTGCCCTCGTTCTCGACGAGCCACAGCGTGCCGGTGTCGGCGGCGGCGAAGTTTACTCCCGATAACCCGATGTCGGCATCGACGAACGCGTGGCGCAGCGCGCGCCGGCCGGTCTGGATCAGCTCGTCGACATCTTCGGTGTAGGGCGTGTCGGGGATGTGCTGCTCGAACAGCGTGGCGATGTCGCCGCGCGTTTTGTGGATCGCGGGCATCACGATATGCGACGGTTTTTCGCCGGCGAGCTGGACGATGTACTCGCCCATATCCGACTCGATGCATTCGATACCGCGCGCCGCCAGGTAATGGTTGAGCTCGATTTCCTCGCTCGCCATCGACTTGCCCTTGATCACACGCCGCGCCTCATGCGACTGCGCGATGCGATGGATAATCTCGTTCGCTTCTTCGGCGGTTTCGGCCCAGTGGACGTGAGCACCGGCCGCGGTGAGTTTCTCTTCGAGCTGGACCAGTAGTTCGGGCAGTCGTGAGAGCGCGTGCTGACGCACCGCTTCACCGAGATCGCGCAGTGTGTCGAGTTCGGCGTCGTCGCGAAACTGGACTGCGCGTTTCTGTTGCAGGAAATCCATGGCGCCGCGGAAGCTGTTGCGCAACTTCGGATCATCGAGCGCGGCGCGGGCGCGGGTTTTGAAATCGGCGGAGGGGACGAAGTGCAGCGGTTGGGTGCTCATCGGTTGGCTCCGTCGTTGGTGTCGTCCGTCACGATGATGACCCACACGCGGCGTGGGCCGTGTGCGCCGTATGCGAGGGTCTGCTGGATATCGGAGGTTTTCGACGGGCCGGAGATCAGCACCAGGTTCGTCGGCATGCCGTCGCACCAGCGCTCGGCCTTAGCTGCCGCGTGCAGGTCTGCGTGCAACGTATGCGCGTAGACGAGCGCGATATGGAGCGGCGGCGCGAGCGAGACGGTGCGCGGTGTGCCGGCATCGGGTGCCAGCACCAGCGTGCCGGTTGCTGCAAGTCCCGAGCGCGCGACGGTGAAGCCGGCGTCGACGGTGTCGAACAGTTCGGCTTTCCAGGTTTCGATCGGTTGTGTATAGGCGCGTGCTGCAACGGACGGCGGCAACGCACGCGTCAGGGCAGCACCTTCGCGTGTGTTGGGATCGAGTAGCAGTTGGTGCACGCCGTTGGCAGCGAGCCGATCGGCGAGCTGGGTCGCCCACGACGCAGCATCCGCACACCACACTTCGGCGTGCGCCGCCGTCAGCGCCGCCTGCATCGACTCGATCCGTGCCTGCGCGGAGTGCGGATCGCGAGCATGTCGGGCGGCGTAGTGCGCGTCGATGCGCTGGTCGAGATCGTCGATTGCTACTGCAGCCGCAGGCGGCGCAGCGCGCAACCGGCCCAGCATCCGTTCGCGCGCGTTCATGCGGACTCTCCTTCGCTCACACGATCGCCACCGGTGCGTCGCCACAGAAATGTCGCGAGATGCTCGACCGGCAACGGCGCCTTCTGATGAGCCGCAGCGTGCCCGATGTTCAGCAGACAACCGCAATCCGCCGACACGAGCCGGTCGCACCCGGTCGCACACGCGGAAGCAACCTTGTCGCGCACCATCGCACCGGAGATGTCCGGATGCTTCAGCGAGAACGTACCGCCAAAGCCGCAGCATTCCGACTCGCGTACGTGTTCGATTCGCGTCACGCCGGGCAACGCGTCGACCAGTTCGACGCCATGCACACGCGTACCCATTTCGCGGCGCGCGGCGCAGGACGTATGCAGCACCACGTTTTCCGTGGGCAACGCAGCCGCAGCGGTGGTTGCGCGATCGAACCGCACGTTCAATACGCGCAACAGGAATTCGCTTAGTTCGTAAACACGGCCAGCCAGTGCCTGAGCTTTCTTCTGCGCATCGAGGTCGTGCTCGAACAGCAGCGGCCAGTGATGGCGCATCATGCCCGCGCACGAACCCGACGGCACGACGATCGGCCACGGTTCGCCAAACAGATCGAGTTGCGCGCGCGCAACCGCTTGCGCCTGCTCAGGATTACCGCTGCTGTAGGCCGGTTGCCCGCAGCAACTTTGCGCACGCGGGAAGTGGACTGTCAGCCCCTCGCGTTCGAGCAGTTTCACCGCATCGAGCCCGGCTTGCGGCACGAACATATCCACGAGGCAGGTCGCGAACAGATAGACGTGGTCGGGCCGCGTCGAGGGATAGTGCCGGTCGTGCATGGGGAGCGCTCCGTATGACACGCGGTGGTGCCGTATTCGTATCGGCCGCCGCATCGATCGGCGCATAATCCCAGCTTCCTCGCGCGGGTTCAAATTGGTTGGACCACTACAGACAAACATACAAAATGGAAACGCAACGATGAAACCATCGGGCACGCTCACGCGCGGCCGCGTCGAAGCGGTGATGCGCCGGCTCGAAACCGCGTTGCTGGACGGTACGTGGAGCGTCGGCATGCGACTACCCGCCGAGCGTGTGCTGGCCGAGCAATACGACGTGTCGCGCAACACGGTGCGCGAGGCGATCCAGCGGCTGGCGGCGCGCGGCCTGCTGCAGAGCAGGCGCGGCGCGGGCGTGTTCGTCACGGACAAACTACGCACCGGCATCGCGTCGCCATGGGGCCAACTGGTAGCGGATCACCCGGCGTTGCGCGACGACATCCTCGAATTCCGACGCGTGCTGGAAGGGGCGACCGCTTACTTTGCGGCACAACGCGCGGATGCGGCGGACCTGAAGCGCATCGGTGCGCAGATGCGCGAGCTGGAGCACGCAAGGCGCACCGACGATAAATCCGCCGAGGCCATCGCCGACGCCCGTCTTCACGAAGCGATTGCCCACGCGTCACACAACACGATGTTCCTGCATCTGCATGCCAGCGTGATCGGTATGCTGCGCGAACACATTGCGATTAGCGGCACGGGCTTGCGCGAGCGCGACGAAGAGGCGTCGACGCTGCTGTTGTTGCAGCATCGCACGCTGTGTGAGGCGATTCGCGCACGACGCCCCGAGGAGGCGCGCACGGCAATGCAGGCGCACATCGACTATGTGCGCAGCAGGACGGAAGAGGACGACGAGTAAGCGCTAGCCCGCGCAGCGCTCAGGCCTGCAACGACGAGCCCGCTGCGTTCTCGCTGGATTGAAGTTGCAGCACCGCGTCGCGCTTGTCGAGCAGATGCTGACGCAGGATCGCGGCGAGCCGCTTGCCGTCGCGCGCTTCGAGCGCCTTCAGCATTTCGTCGTGGTCATGAATCGCGCGGTCCCATTTCGGAATCTGATAGTTCGAACGAAACCGCAGTGCCTGCAGGCGCCGGTTCACGGCGATATACGTTTGCCGCAGCGCGGTGTTGCGCGCTGCCTCGTTGATCTTTTCGTGGATCGCCTGGTTGCGGCTGTAGTAGCCCGGCAGATCGTTCTGCGCGCGACACGCGAGCATTGCGTAGTGCAGTGCCTTGATCTCCGCGAGTTCGGCGGCCGTGATGCGCTCGCACGCGAGTTCGCCTGAGAATGCTTCGAGCCCGCTCATCAGTTCGAAGGTTTCGCGCAGTTCCGCTTCCGACATCTTCGATACCGACGCGCCGCGATTCGGTTCGATATCGATCAGCCCTTCGGCGGCGAGCACCTTCAACGCTTCGCGCAGCGGTGTGCGCGAAATGCCGAGCGTTTCGCACAGCTCGCGCTCGTTCAGCTTCTTGCCCGGCTCCAGCACCCCCTCGACGATAAAACGGCGGATGTGCTCGACGACCGTGTCGTGGAGCCGCTGGCGCTCCACCTTCGGCATCCGCGTCGCACCGGCAAATTGCGCGTCAAAGTCCGAATTTTGCATACAAAAATCTCCAACCTAGGTTTCGCGTCATTTTAGCGAAAGGCGTCGAAATAAGTAAGCATGAGCAATGACAGGCGTATACCCTGGCGATTTTGACCTTGGGTACGAGCTGATTCGTTTGATATAGTTTTTTGAATGCAAAATTCAACTCAAGGAAATCGCATGCTGAAACTGGACTTCCACCCCGCCGGCCGCCACTTTCTACAGATCCCCGGGCCGAGCCCGGTGCCCGACCGGATTTTGCGGGCGATGAGCTATCCGACCATCGACCACCGCGGCCCGGAGTTCGGCGCGCTCGGTCTGAAAGTGCTGGACGGCATCAAACAGATCTTCAAGACGCAGCAGCCGGTCGTGATCTACCCGGCGTCGGGCACCGGCGCATGGGAGGCCGCGCTGTCGAACACGCTGAGTCCCGGCGACGCCGTGCTGATGTTCGAGACCGGTCACTTCGCCACACTGTGGAAGAAGATGGCCGAAAGCCTGGGACTGAAGCCGGAGTTCATCGGTTTGCCGGGCATCGAAGGCTGGCGGCGCGCCGTGCAGCCGCAGATGATCGAAGCGCGGCTGCGCGAAGACACGCAGCACGCGATCAAGGCTGTCTGCGTCGTGCACAACGAAACCTCGACGGGCGTGACATCGGACATCGCGGCTGTGCGCCGCGCCATCGATGCGGCCGGCCATCCGGCGCTGCTGCTCGTCGATACGATCTCGGGTCTCGCGTGCGCCGACTATCGCCATGACGAATGGGGCGTCGACGTCACCGTGTCGGGCTCGCAGAAGGGTTTGATGTTGCCGCCGGGTATCAGCTTCAATGCGCTCTCGCCGAAAGCCATCGCCGCGAGCCGCGAGGCGAAGTTGCCACGCAGCTTCTGGGACTGGACCGAGATCGTCGAGATGAACAAGACGGGCTACTGGCCGTACACGCCGAACACGAACCTGCTGTACGGGTTGTCCGAAGCGCTCGACATGATTCTCGACGAAGGGCTCGACAACGTATTTGCCCGTCATGCGCGGCTTGCCGAAGCGTGTCGTCGTGCGGTTCGTGCGTGGGGCCTTGAGATCCAGTGCGCGGACCCCGCGGTGTACAGCCCGGTGCTCACGGGCGTGATGATGCCCGACGGCATCGACGCGGATGCGGTGCGCAAGCTCATCTACGAGCGCTTCGACATGTCGCTGGGCACGGGGCTCGGCAAGATGAAAGGCCGCATGTTCCGCATTGGTCATCTTGGCGACTGCAACGACCTCACGTTGCTGGCGACGCTCGCTGGCTGCGAGATGGGGTTGCAACTCGCCGGTGTGCCGCTGGCCGCGAGCGGTTTGCCTGAGGCGATGGCGTGGCTGACCGGGCAAGCGCATGCGGCGGGTTTGAAAGCCGCGGCTTGAGGTGTCGCGGGGCGCTCGGCGTCGGGTCGAGCAAACCCCGCAAACCCGGCAGGCATCACACGTCGGTATCACATTAGCGAGTGGCGAACCGGACTGCGCGAACTGAACGCAGCCGTTCACCCCATGCGGGCGCCGGACCCACACCGGCGCGCCGTCGACCAGCAACGGAGACAAACGATGAAGCGGTTTCGCGTGACCAGTCCGACCAGTATCGTTCTCATCATGCTGTGCATCATGTACTTCATCACGTACCTCGACCGCGTCAACGTCAGCACTGCGGCGGCCGGGTTCGGCAAGGAGTTTCAGCTGTCGCATACCGAAGTCGGACTGGTGTTCTCGGCGTTCGCGTATCCGTATCTCGTGTTCCAGATTGTCGGCGGCTGGGTAAGCGATCGTTTCGGCGCGAAGCGCACTCTGATCGCGTGCGGTGCGATCTGGGCACTGGCCACGCTGCTGACGGGTTTTGCCGGAGGTCTCACGTCGCTGCTCGCCGCTCGCCTTCTGCTCGGCTTCGGTGAGGGCGCCACGTTTCCGGCGGCCACCGCCGCGATGTCGCGCTGGGTTGCGAAAGAACGGCGCGGCTTCGCGCAGGGCATCACGCATGCCGCAGCGCGCATCGGCAACGCCATCGCTCCCGGTGCGATCGTGCTCGTGATGGCGACGTGGGGCTGGCGCGAATCGTTCTATATCTGCGGCGCGATCAGTCTGTTGTGGGTGATTGTGTGGGCGGTGACGTTCACCGAATATCCGAAGGATCATCCGCGTATCACGACGGACGAACTCGACGTGTTGCCCGCGCCGAAACCGAAAGCCGCCGACGTGCCGTGGCGGCGTCTCTTCAAGCGCATGACGCCGGTCACGATTGTGTACTTCTGCTACGGCTGGACGTTGTGGCTGTTTCTGAGCTGGATTCCACAGTACTTCCTGCATAGCTATCAGCTCGATCTGAAGAAGTCGGCGGTGTTTGCCTCGGCGGTGTTTTTCGCGGGGGTGCTGGGCGATACGCTCGGCGGCGTGGTGACCGATCGTCTGTTCGAACGCACGCGCAGCCTGAAGCGGGCGCGCAGCTGGATGGTGTCGATCTGCATGCTGCTTACCCTGCTTTCGCTGGTGCCGTTGATGTTCGTGCACAACCTGTATGTCTCGATGGTATGTCTCGCGGGCGGCTTCTTCTTTGCGGAAATGACGATCGGTCCGATGTGGGCGATTCCGATGGACATCGCGCCGCAGTATTCGGGCACCGCGAGCGGCATGATGAATACCGGCTCTGCGCTCGCGGCGATCATCTCGCCGGTTTTCTCGGGTTTCCTGATCGATACGTTCGGTAGCTGGGAGCTGCCGTTTGCCGGCAGCATGCTGTTGATGGCGATTGGCGTCGTGCTCGCGTTCCGCATGCAGCCCGACAGCCGTTTCGAACTGGACGTGCCCCCAGGCGCACATCCGCCGGTAACAGGAGTCGGAGCATGAGCTCGTTCGCCGGGCGCCTGGATGCGCCACTTCATGCATTGAGCGAGATGCTCGCGAGTGCCCGCGCGGCGCGTACGCGGCTCGACGCACCCGCACCGGACCTCGTGCCTGCAGACGCCGATGCCGCGTATGCGATCCAGCACGAGACGCTGTGGCTTGCCGATGCGCGCATCGGCGGCTGGAAGGTTGGCGCGAAATCGCCGGTAGCGGCGGTGCAGGGCGCACCGTTGCCGGCTGCCGGCATCCACGCGAGCGGTGCGCGCCTGACGCGCAGCGAGTACGTGCCGGCGGGTCTCGAGCTGGAGATCGCGTTTCGTTTTGCGCGCCGCTTCGAACCATCGAATGAGCCGTACAGCGATGCCGAAGTACTCGCAGGTATCGATGGGATCGCTGCCGCCGTCGAGATCGTGGCGAGTCGCTACACGGGCTGGCCCGAAATCGACCGGCTTGCGCAGCTCGCCGATCTGCAGAATCACGGGGCGCTGATTGTCGGCGAGTTCACGCGTTATCGCACGGACTTCCCGTTCGTCGCACCCGCGTTGCAACTTCACTTTGAAGGTCGCGACGTGTTGCACAACGCACCGTCGAATCCAGCGGGCGATCCGCGGCGGTTGCTGCCATGGCTCGTCAATCATTGCACTCGCAAGCTGCGCATTGCAGTGACGCCCGAATGGGTGATCACGACTGGCTCGTACACCGGCATGTTCTTCCCGGAAACCGCGGGCGAACTGAGCGGGCATATCGATGGCCTCGCTCCGGTGAATCTCGTGCTGCGTTGAACGTAGCGTGTAGCCCATCTCCCCGATCGACGACCTCATGACGAATCCCACTGCTTCACTGCTCGCGCAACCGATTCATCTGGTGCCGACCGCGTCGCGCATGTTGACGCCGCTCGCAAGCCGCCTGCGCAGTGCGCTGCAAGGAGACGTGCTGTTCGATGCAGCCAGCCGCGGCCGCTATGCAACCGATGCGTCGATCTATCAGATCACGCCGCTCGGCGTCGTCGTGCCGCGCGATCAGGACGATCTGCGCATCGCGCTCGAAGTCGCGCGCGGCGAAAAAGTGCCGGTGCTTGCGCGCGGCGCGGGCACGAGCCAGTGCGGACAGACGGTAGGCGAAGCGCTGGTGATCGATACGAGCAAATGGCTGAACAACATCGTCGCGTTCGATGCAGCCGCGCGCACCGTCACCGTCGAACCCGGCGTCGTGCTCGATCATCTGAACGCGTGGCTGAAGCCACATGGCTTGTGGTTTCCGGTGGATGTATCGACGGCTGCGCAGTGCACGATCGGCGGAATGGCCGGCAACAACTCGTGCGGCTCGCGCTCGATCGAATACGGCAACATGGTGCACAACGTCGACGCGATCGATGCCGTGCTTGCGGACGGTACAAACGCGCGCTTTGGGTCGTTGCATACGGCGCCGGACGGTGCGTGGATGCAGCAGATCGTCGATGGATTGAAACGCATCGCGTTGCGCGAACGCGATGAGATCGTCGAACGCGTGCCGAAAGTGTTGCGTCGTGTGGGCGGCTATAACATCGACCTGTTCGACTGCCAGAACCCGCGCGCCTATACCGACGATGGTTCGGCGAACCTCGCGCATCTGCTGGTCGGCTCGGAAGGCACGCTCGCGTTCAGTCGGCAGCTGACGTTGAAGCTTGCGCCATTGCCGGCACACAAGGCACTCGGCGTCGTGAACTTCCCGACTTTCCGGCAGGCGATGGAACTCACGCAACACATCGTCAAGCTGCATCCGGTTGCAGTCGAACTGGTCGATCGCACGATGATCGATCTCGCGATCGGCAACCCGGCGTTTCGTCCGGTGATCGAGCAGGCGCTGGTTGGCGCGCCAGAAGCGATCCTGCTGGTCGAGTTCGCCGGCGATGCGCGCGATGTGCAGCTCGCCGCGCTCGGCCAACTGACCGAGTTGATGGGCGATCTTGGCTTGCCCGGGTCGGTCGTGCAGATGCCGGACGCGAATGCGCAAAAGGCCTTGTGGGAAGTGCGCAAGGCCGGTCTGAACATCATGATGAGCATGAAGGGCGACGGTAAGCCGGTGTCGTTTATCGAAGATTGCGCGGTGCCGCTCGAACATCTCGCCGACTACACGAGCCGCCTGACCGAGGTGTTTCATCGTCACGGCACCGAAGGCACGTGGTACGCGCACGCGAGCGTTGGCACGCTGCACGTGCGGCCGATTCTCGACATGCGTCGTGACGGCGCGCACAAGATGCGCGCCATCGCAGATGAAGCGGCGGCGCTCGTGCGCGAATACAAGGGCGCGTATTCGGGCGAGCACGGCGACGGGTTGTGTCGCGGCGAATGGATCGCGTGGCAGTACGGTCCGCGTTTGAACCGGGCATTCGGAGAGATCAAGCAGCTGCTCGATCCGGACAACCGCTTCAATCCGGACAAGATCGTGCGTCCGCCGGCGATGGATGACGCACGTCATTTCCGCTTCGCGCCTGGGTATCGCGAGCGCGCGCTGACTCCCGCGCTCGACTGGTCCGCATGGAACGTCGAACGCGATCCGTTGACCGGCGCCGAAACGCCGGCCGGTAGCGGCGGCGATCTGACCGGCGGGCTCGCGAAAGCGGTCGAAATGTGCAACAACAACGGCCATTGCCGCAAGTTCGATGCGGGCACGATGTGCCCGAGCTATCGCGTGACGAAGGACGAGCAACATGTCACGCGTGGTCGCGCGAACACACTGCGCCTCGCGCTGTCGGGACAGCTCGGCGATGCCGGGCTGGCTAGCGTCGAAGTGAAGGATGCGCTCGACCTGTGTGTGTCGTGCAAGGGCTGCAAGCGCGATTGCCCGACCGGCGTCGATATGGCGAAGCTGAAGATCGAAGCGCGTGCGGCCTGGGCTGGCCGCCATGGTGTGCGGATGCGCGAGAAGCTGGTCGCGTACCTGCCGCGGTATGCGCCGTTTGCGAGTCGTATGCCTCGACTCGTCGCGCTGGCGAACAACGTACCGGTGTTGTCCGCATGGACGCGGCGCATGCTCGGCTTCGCGGCGCAGCGCGCGTTGCCGCGTTTCAGCAAATCGTTTCTGTCGACGGTACCGCCGCTTGTTGCGCCAGTGTCGAACGCAGTCGCGCAGAAAGAGGTGTTGCTGTTCGTCGATACGTTCAACAACCATATCGAACCCGACAACGCGCGTGCAGCGCAACGCGTGCTGGAAGCGGCGGGTTATACGGTGCATTTCAACACGGTGGCAGGCGAGCGGCCGTTGTGTTGCGGCCGTACGTTTCTCGCGGCCGGGCTCGTCGATGAAGCGAAGCGGGAAGCGCGCCGCATGCTCGATGCGTTGCGACCGTTCGTCGCGCGCGGTGTGCCGGTGGTCGGCCTCGAACCGTCGTGCCTACTTACTTTGCGCGATGAATTCCTGCACTACGGCTTCGGCGACGATGCCGTGAAGCTGTCGAAGCTTGCTTTCCTGTTTGAAGAATTTCTCGTTCGCGAGGCAGAGGCGGGACGGATGCAGCTCGATCTGCAGCCGTTGCCGGAGGCGTCACAGGCGCTCGTGCATGGGCATTGTCATCAGAAAGCGTTTGCTGCGTTCACCCCGGTGCAGACCGTGCTGGGATGGATTCCGCAGCTGAAGGTGTCGACGGTGGAGTCGTCGTGCTGTGGGATGGCCGGTAGCTTCGGGTATGAGGCCGAGCACTACGATGCGTCGCTGGCGATGGCGGAGTTGTCGCTGCTGCCGGCTGTGCGGCGCGCGGGTGCGGATACGGTGACGGTGGCGGACGGTACGAGTTGCCGGCATCAGATTCATGACGGCGCGGGTGTCGATGCGCTGCATGTTGTGCGGGTGCTGGAGCGGGCGCTGAAAGCAGCGAGCTAGTCGTTTTATCGCTGCCTGAAGCGATAACCCAACACGAGGTTACAGATTCGTCATGTCCGCGTCACCGCGACGCAAACCGCTGCTGCCGAGAATGGGTTCGTAGCCTGATAGCTACGTGTCCGGTGAAGCACGAGGCAATCGTGAAGCCGGCAAACCCTTACTCAGGAGCCTCTCATGAAACCCATTCGATATGCCGTACTCGCCACACTCGTTGGCGCGATGTTCTCGTTCGGTCAAGCCGCGTTCGCGCAGAACGTGGACCCTGGCAATGCCGCAGTGAATACCGGCAAGACCCGCGCCGAGGTTCGCGCCGAGCTGATCCGGGCCGAAGCGGACGGGCTGCTTCCCGTTTCGAAGACCGACTACCCGCCGTCAGCACAGACGATTGCCCGCAACCGCACCGAATATCAGGCGCGCTACATGCACGACAACGTCAGTACCGCAGCGAAATGACGGAGAACTGCCAGGTGCTCAGCGGAGCGGAAAATGCAGATGGAACTGCGTGGCGGTTGTGTCGCTTTCGACGGATGCACTGCCGCCGTGCAGTTCCATGATGGTTCGCACGATGGCAAGTCCCAGGCCGGTCGAGCCCGACGGATTACTGCGCGATTCGTCGACGCGGTAGAAGCGGTCGAACAGCCGCGACAGATGTTGTTGCGCGATCGGTGTGCCGGGATTGGCGACCGTCACCGTTACCCCGTCGTGAGTTTCGCTGGCTGTCAGCGTGACTGTGTCGCCCCGCGGCGTATAACGCAACGCGTTCGCCAGCAGATTGCTGACCGCGCGGCGAAACAGATCGATGTCCGCATGCAACTGGCCGCTCGCCGCGACTTGAATCGCGATGCCCGCATCGTCGGCGATGCCTTCGAAGTATTCGGCCACGCGCTGAAGCTCGTCGCGCACAGGAAAGCGGGTTGCCGTCGTCATGTATTGCGGATTGTCGGCGCGGGCGAGAAACAGCACGTTTTCCACCATCCGCGACAAACGCTCGCACTCTTCGATATTCGATATCAGCACGGCCTGATATTCGTCGGCCGAGCGTGAACGCGCGAGCGCCACTTCGCTTGCGCCGCGCATATTGCCGAGCGGCGTGCGCAGATCGTGCGCGAGATCCGCGGTGAATTGCGACAGCCGTTGAAAACCTAGTTCGAGCCGCGCGAGCATCGAGTTCAGCGCGCTGACGAGAGCCGCAAGTTCGCGCGGTACGCCGCCGGACGGAATGCGCGTATCGAGTTTGCCCACCGTGACATGGGTTGCGCTGCCTGCGATATCGCGCAGCGGGCGCAACGATACGCGCACGGCGAGATAGCCGAGCACGAGCGTCGCCAGCAGCGCGCTCAGCGTCGTCAGGTACAACGTGTTGCGATAGCGTGCGAGCAGTGCTTCGCGATCGCTCATCTCGCGCCCCACTACAGCGTCCACCACCGAGCCATCGCTCAGCGCGATATCGGTGGCAACGCCGCGCATCGTCAGGCCGCCCGGCGTATGCCACTCCTGCACGTCGTGCTCGAGAATCCGGTTCGTTGGTTTTACTTCCTTCAGGTCGCCGATCGCAATGTGTGATGGATTGCGATCGAGCAGCACGTGACCGCTTTCGTCCTGCACTCTCAGGAAGAACGCCTGATTGCCGAGCACGAGGCTGTCGAGCCGGGATTCGTGCAGCACGACGCCTTGTGGCGAATCCAGTTCTTCGGCAAGGCGTCGCAGATGCCGGGCAGTCAGCACCAGGTCGAAATCGTCCTGGGCACGGATTTGCTGCGCCATCGCGTGATACAGCACGCCACCGCCCACACCGAATACCAGCACGGTGATCAGCGCAAACCAGGTCGCGAGTCTGGCGGTCAGGGAGAGTTCACGCATCATGCGTCCTTCACTTCGAGCACATAGCCGACCCCGCGCACGGTGTGCACCAGCTTCACGGCATAGTTGTCGTCGATCTTCGCGCGCAACCGGCGAATCGCCACATCGACGACGTTAGTGTCGCTATCGAAATTCATGTCCCACACATACGACGCGATCTGCGTGCGGCTCAGCACTTCGCCGCTGCGTCGCGCGAGCAGATGCAGCAACGCGAACTCGCGCGGCGTGAGGTCGATGCGCTGGCCCGCGCGCCGCACCTTGCGCTGGTTCGCGTTGATCTCGAGGTCGCCGATCGTCAGTGTGTCGCTCTCGCGCGTCTGGCCGCGGCGCGCCAGTGTGCGCACCCGGGCGAGCAGTTCGACGAATGCGAACGGTTTGATCAGATAGTCGTCGGCGCCGAGTTCGAGGCCGCGTACGCGATCTTCGATCTCGTCGCGCGCGGTCAGAAACAGGACCGGCGTGTCCTTGCGGCCCCGCAATTCCTGCAGTACCTGCCAGCCGTCCATGCCTGGCAGCATCACGTCGAGCACGACGACGTCGTACGATTCTTCGAGTGCCAGGTGCAGGCCGTCTACGCCGCTGCGCGCCACGTCAACCACGAAGCCCGACTCTTCCAGACCCTTCTTGAGGTAATCGCCAGCCTTCGGTTCGTCTTCGATCACGAGGACCTTCATCGCAGTCGCCCTCCATCGGGTTGCTTTCGGGTTGGTCTAGTTTGCCGTCGGTTTCGAGCCCGGCAGATGCTGCCGATGATACCCGGGCGGCGCCTCGCGGTTCATTACGGGTTTGTCATGCAGGCGCAATCGCGACGCAAAACGCGGCTCACTAGACTGCGGCCATTGCTTCCCTTCAGGCGTCGTCTTCTCATGTGGATCGTCAAAGTCGCTCTCCGTCGCCCGTACACGTTCGTCGTGCTGGCGCTGCTGCTTCTGATCATCGGGCCGCTGATGATCCTGCGCACGCCCGTCGATATTTTCCCGAACATCGACATCCCGGTGATCAGCATCGTGTGGAGCTACACCGGCATGTCGTCGGAGGATATGGCGCACCGCATCGTCTCGCCGTATGAACGCGCCTTGACCTCGGATGTCGGCGATATCGAGCATGTCGAATCGCAGTCGCTCAACGGTGTGGCGGTCATCAAGGTGTTTTTTCACCCGGGTGCGGATATCACGCGGGCCATGACGGAGGCGTCGACGAGCGCCCAGTCGCTGCTGCGCGTGCTGCCGCCCGGCACGCTACCGCCGCTCGTGCTGACGTATAACGCGTCGACAGTACCGATCATGGAACTGGCGCTGTCGAGCAAGACGCTCCCGGAACAGACGCTCTACGACCTCGGCAACAACTTTATCCGCACGCAACTGGCCACCGTCGAAGGGGCGGCCGTACCGATTCCGTACGGCGGCAAGGTGCGGCAGATCATGGTCGATATCAACGAGCAGGCACTCCAGGCGAAGCACCTGACACCCACGGATGTGGTCAATGCCGTCAACGCGCAGAACCTGGTGTTGCCGGGCGGCACGGCCAAGATCGGCACCTTCGAATACAACGTGAACATGAACGGCGCGGCGCGCTCGGTGGCGGAACTGAACGCGATCCCGATCCGCACGCAGCCCGACGGCACCGTGACCTATGTGCGCGACGTCGCCACCGTACGCGACGGTTATGCACCGCAGACCAATATCGTGCGCCATGACGGTCAGCGTGCCGCGCTACTCGAAGTGGAAAAGAGCGGCAATGTGTCGACGCTCGACATCATTGCCAATATCAAGAGCTTGCTGCCGCGGATTCGCGCCGAAATGCCGAGCGCGCTCGATATCCAGACCGTCACGGACCAGTCCGTATTCGTCAAGTCCGCGGTGCGGGGCGTGATTCGCGAAGGGCTGATTGCGGCGGGTCTGACCGCGGTGATGATCCTGCTGTTTCTCGGCAGCTGGCGCGCGACGTTGATCATTGCGATCTCGATTCCGCTCGCGATGATCTCGTCGCTGATCATGCTGTCGCTGCTCGGCCAGACCATCAACATCATGACGCTCGGCGGGCTGGCGCTGGCGGTCGGGATTCTGGTTGACGACGCGACGGTCGCGATCGAGAACATCACGCACCATCTCGAGAAAGGCCAGCCCTTGCTGCAGGCGATTCTCGACGGGTCCGGCGAGATCGCCGTGCCGACCCTGATCTCGACGCTGTCCATCTGCATCGTGTTCGTACCGATGCTGCTGCTGTCCGGTGTGGCCCGCTATCTGTTCACGCCGCTTGCGGAAGCCGTAGTGTTCGCGATGCTGGCCTCGTATTTTCTGTCGCGCACGCTGGTGCCGACGCTGGCGATGTACCTGCTGCGCCGCTCGCGTCCGGCAGGCGAGGAAGGCATCCAGTACACACGTTCGCTGAACCGCTTCGAGCGCTTCCAGAAGCGTTTCGAAGCGGGCTTCGAAGGGCTGCGGGACCGTTACCAGCGTGTGCTCGAGCGGGCACTCGTTACGCCGCGGCGCTTTATCGCGGGCTTTCTGCTTGTGTGTATCGGCTCGCTGGCGCTGGTGCCGTTTCTCGGTCGCGATTTCTTTCCGCAGATCGATTCCGGGCAGATCCGTCTGCATATGCGGGCGAAGACCGGCACGCGCATCGAGCAGACCGCGCGCCTCGCCGACGAAATCGAGAACAGCATTCGCGCCGTGATTCCGGCCAGCGAGCTCACCACCATCGTCGACAACATCGGTCTGCCGACCAGCGGTATCAACCTGTCGTACAGCAGCTCCGCGCCGATCGGCTCGGCCGATGCGGACATCCTGATCACGCTGAACGCAAACCACAAGCCGACCGCGCAGTACGTTGCGAAGCTGCGGCAGATGCTCGACGAGCAATTCCCGGCCGTGACGTTTTCGTTCCTGCCCGCCGACATGGTCAGCCAGATTCTCAACTTCGGACTGCCGGCTCCGATCGACATTCAGGTGGTCGGTAACAACCTCAACGACAACCGTGCCTTCGCCGATACGTTGCTGAACAAACTGCGCAATGTAGAGGGACTCGTCGATCTGCGCATCCAGCAGCCGGATGACCAGCCGGCGATCGATGTCGACGTCGACCGCACGAAAGCACTGCAGGCAAGACTGCAACAGCAGGACGTCGCGCGCAGTCTGCTGATCGCGCTCTCGGGCAGCTCGCAGACTTCGCCGAACTTCTGGCTCAATCCGCAGAACGGTGTGAGCTACCCGGTGACGACGGAAGCGCCGCAATACGACATCAACTCGCTGCAGGCGCTCGCCAATATCCCGCTAGCGTCGACCTTCACGCCGGGCACCGGCGGCTCGGGCAGTAACGCGGGCGGCGTGAGCGGCATTCTCGGTTCGCTCGGCACGTTCTCGCGAGCAACCGAGCAGGCAGTGGTGTCGCACTACAACGTGCAGCCGGTGATCGATATCTTCGGCTCGGTGCAGGGCCGCGATCTTGGCGGTGTAGCGACGGACGTGACGAAGATCGTGGACGCCTCCAAAGCGGACTTGCCGCGCGGCGTGCGTGTCGTGATTCGCGGCCAGGTGCAGACCATGCAGAGTTCGTTCGACGGTCTGGCGATGGGCATCGCCTTCGCGGTGCTGCTCGTGTACCTGCTGATGGTGGTCAATTTCCAGTCGTGGCTCGATCCTCTCGTGATCATCGCCGGTTTGCCCGGTGCGATGACCGGCATCGTGTGGATGCTGTTCGTGACACGCACGACGCTGAGCGTGCCCGCATTGACCGGCGCCATGATGTGCATCGGCGTGGCGACGGCTAACAGCATTCTGGTGGTGAACTTCGCACGCGAGCAACTGGCGCAAGGCATGGCACCGCTGCAGGCGGCGCTGGCCGCCGGTGTCGGGCGGTTTCGTCCGGTGCTGATGACGGCGCTCGCAATGGTGATCGGCATGGTGCCGATGGCGCTCGGCATGGGCGACGGCGGCGAGCAGAACGCACCGCTCGGTAGGGCGGTAATCGGCGGCCTGATGATCGGCACGGTCACGACGCTGATCTTCCTGCCGGTGGTGTTCTCGCTCGTGCACGGCTGGCTCGCGAAGCGCCGGCCGCACGGTGTGCCGCAATCCGACCTGACCTGATCTCATCTGACTTGACCGGAGTACGTCGTATGTCCACTCAACATCCCGAGTCCGCACCGGCTGCGGTCGACCGCAAGCGTCGCGCGTTGCGTCTTGCTGCAATCGCCGCGGGCCTGGCACTGGCGCTGGCCGTGGGCATCGTGCCGCGACTCGATGCGCGCGCCGCGTTGCGACGGCAAACCGCGGCGCTTGCCGTGCAGGCCGTCCAGATTACGCAACCCGTCGTCGCGCCGCCGGACCAGACGCTGGTGTTGCCCGCCGATATCGAGGCCAATCAGCAGACGGCGATTTTTGCGCGCACCAACGGTTATCTGAAGGCCTGGTATGCGGACATCGGCACGCATGTGAAAGCCGGCCAGTTGCTGGCGAGGATCGATGCCCCCGAAGTGGATGCCGCGCTTCGTCAGGCCCGCGCGGATGCGCAGCAGGCGCAGGCGAACGATCAGCTTGCCGAGGTCACGGCGACGCGCTGGCAACAGCTTGTGCAGACGCATGCGGTCTCGCAGCAGGAAACGGATATGAAGGAAAGCGATGCGCAAGCCAAACACGCGGCGCTCGCAGCAGCGCAGTCGAACGTGGCACGGCTTGCGCAAATGCAGTCGTATGAGAAAGTCTATGCACCGTTCGATGGCGTCATCACCGCGCGCAACGTCGACGTCGGCGCGTTGATCGATGCGGGTAGCGCTGGTGGTCCCTCGAAAGAGATGTTCGATCTGGCGCAGACGAGCCTGCTGCGCGTCTATGCGGATGTGCCGCAGAACGAAGTGGGCACGTCGCTGGACGGCACACCGGCGTGCCTCGAGATCGCGCAATTTCCAGGCCGCTGCGTGCCGGGGACGGTGGCGCGCAACAGCGGCGCAATCAATCCGGTCACCCGCACGCTGCGCATCGAGGTCGACGTGCCGAATGCGGACGGTGCGGTGCTGCCGGGTTCGTTCGGCCAGATACGCGTATCGGTGCGCAGCGCGAGGCCGGGCCTGTCGCTGCCGGTCAACACCTTGCTGTACCGGCCACAGGGCTTGCAGGTCGCCACCGTCGATGCGCAGCAGAAAGTGCTGCTGAAGACGATCAAACCCGGCCGTGACTTCGGCATGCGGATCGAAGTGACGGACGGACTCGCCGCGACGGACCGGGTGATTCTCAATCCGTCTGACTCGATTACCGATGGTCAGGCCGTGAGGGTATTGAGTAGTGCGGGTACGGGAACCTCGAACGCCACAGCGAATGGCGCGGGAGGTCGCTCATGAAGCTCAGACCGTTCGACCTTGTGCGGTTGTACTCGGTCCGCTCGCTGCTGCTCGGTACGCTCTGTGTGGCCAGCGTGTTGAGCGCGACAGGCTGCTCGATTGGACCGGATTATGTGCGACCCACGGTGACGGTGCCCGCGGCTTATAAGGAGAACGGCACCGGGAGCGGCGTGCTGTCGACAGCCGGCGGCGAGGCATCCGGAGCGTCATTGCAGGCCGACTCCGGCTGGATTGCCGCCGCGCCCGCCGATACCGAACCGCGCGGCGCATGGTGGACGCACTTCAACGACCCGCAACTGACGGCACTCGAAGCACGCGTCAACGTGTCGAACCAGACGATCCAGAAGGCCGTCGCGCAGCTTCAGGAAGCGCGCGCAATGGTGCAGGCCGCGCACGCCGCGTATCTGCCGACGGTCGGCGCCACCGCTAACGCGAGCCGCCTGCACGATTCGGCGAATGTGATCGGCCATCAGCAGACGGCTGGCAGGACATTCGGCGACTATGGGGGCGCGCTCGATGCGAGCTGGGAGCCGGATCTGTGGGGCCGGATTGCGCATGAAAACGATGCGGCGCGCGCCGGTGCCGAGGCGAGCGCGGCCGATCTCGAGAGCGTACGTCTAGGCGTGCATGCCGAACTGGCGGTCGACTACTTCAACCTGCGCGGACTCGACGCGTCAAAACAGTTGTTCGACGAGAGGATTGCCGACTACCGGCAGACGCTCGATCTGACCAAAAGCCGCTTCACGGTCGGCGTGTCGTCGCAGGCAGACGTGAGCGAGGCAGAGACGCAACTGCAGGTGACCGAAGCGCAGGATATCGACCTCGGTGTTGCCCGCGCGCAATACGAGCACGCGATTGCGACGCTGACGGGCGTGCCCGCGTCGACGTTCACGTTAGCGCCTGCCACTGCGGATTTCGCGCCGCCTGCGATTCCAGTGGGGTTGCCTTCGGAACTGCTGCAGCGCCGGCCCGACATCGCCGCTGCCGAGCGACGCGTCGCAGCGGCCAACGACCAGATCGGCATTGCGCAATCCGCGTTCTTTCCCGATCTGGTGTTGTCGGCCACTGGAGGCATCGAGAGTTCGACACTGACGAACTGGCTCACTGCGCCGTCGCAGATGTGGGCGATCGGGCCGGCGCTGGTCGGCACCCTGTTCGATGGCGGTCGGCGTCACGCGATGACCGAGAAGGCGCGGGCGCAATACGATGCCAGCGTGGCCGATTATCGCCAAACCGTGCTGACCGCCTTCCAGCAGGTGGAAGACAACCTCGCGTCGCTGCGTATCTTGCATCAGGAGGCCAGCAAGCAGAATGAAGCTGTGGCGTCGGCCCAGAAGACCCTGCAGCTTGCATTGGACCAGTACCGGATCGGGACGATGGGCTATCTCGAAGTGGTGACCGCGCAGAGCACGGCATTGACGAATGAGCGGACCGCTGTCGATCTGGAGCGTCGTCAGATGGACGCCAGCGTTTTGCTCGTCAAGGCGCTGGGGGGAATCTGGTAACCCGGGACGACCTGCGCGGCACCGTACAGCGAGTCAAGGAAGGACATTCGTACGGGTTGCGCGGATTATTGTGTCGCTTCGAAACGCACGATGACATCGGGCATCGTCTGGATCTTCATTGCACCGCCGCGACGAACTTGTCGAGCATGATGTTACGCCCGCATAGAACGACCGCGACTGCCTTGCCGCGATAGGCAGCAGCACATCGCAGCATGCTCGCGAGCGCAACGCCGGCCGCGCCTTCAACCATCCAGCGATCAGTCTGCGCAAGGCGTTTCATCGCAGCCTTGATCTCGTCTTCCGAAACCAGCACCGTCCTGTCGATCAAACGCCGTGCAAGCGCGAACGTGATCGCACCAGGCTCGACACCGCCCGCAGTGCCGTCCGAGATCGTATCGGTTTCGTCGACGTCGATCACCTTGCCGGCCTCCAGGCATCGATAGAGCGCCGGCGCGTTGGTTGGCCAGCAACCGACGATATCGGTAGTCGGGCTCGCCTGTTCGAGCGCGGCGCCGATGCCCGAGATCATTCCGCCGCCGCCCACCGATGCGAACACCGCCGCAAGCTGTGAATGTTGCTCCGCGAGTTCGATACCGATCGTGCCTTGTCCGGCGATCACGTCGATGTCGTTGTACGGCGGCACGAACGGCAGGCCATCGCGTTGCGCGCGACGCGCGGCTTCGAGTTCGACTTCGAGTGTCGAGGCATCGATTGTCACGACGTTCGCGCCGAGCGCCCGCATTGCTTCGAGCTTTACAGGCGATGCAGCCACCGACGCATATACAGTGACCGGCACGCCGGCGAGCTTGCCGGCCAGTGCCACACCCTGACCGTGATTACCGGTCGACACAGCGGCGATGCCGTTACGACGCAGCACGGGATCGAGCAGGCGCAGCTTGTTCGTCGCGCCGCGGAACTTGAACGAGCCCGTGTGCTGTAGATGTTCACACTTGAGGTACACGTCGCAGCCGGTCGCGGCGGACAGCAGCGGACTATGCGTGAGCGGCGTCACTGCAACCTGCGGCCGGATCGCGCGATGGGCTTCGACGATGCGCTCGTACAGTTGATCCATGGTCGCTTACCTCGGTGCAGCGTATGTGGTCAGAAACTCGGAGACGCGTGCAAGTCCCGCTTCGAGCACCGCACGGCTGTTGGTGTAGCCGATACGCACGTAGCCTTCCATGTCGAGCGCGCTACCGGGCGTGAACATCACGCCAGTCTTCTCCAGCAACGCAACGCAGAAGTCACGCGACGAAACCGGCAGATCGACGCGCACCAGCGCCGTCGTGCCGGACTTCGGTTTCACATACGAGAGCACGGGTTCTTTAGCGATCCACGCATCGAGCACCGCGAGGTTGGTGCGAAGGATCTCGTGATTGCGCTTCAGCAACGCGGCGCGGTTCTCCAGCGCAATCGACGCGAACAGATCGTTGAGCATGCCGACGCTGATCGTGTTGTAGTCGCGGTGAATCTGCACACGGCCGATCAGTTCGACCGGCGCGACGATCCAGCCTACCCGCAGGCCCGCAAGCGACCACGTTTTTGACATGCTGCCGGTGCTGATGCCCTTTTCGTACAGGTCCGCAACCGATGCGGTGAAGCCGTCACCATGCTGATCGGTGCCGCGATAGACCTCATCGCACAGAATGTACGCGCCGCAGGACCGCGCAATCGCGACGAGCGCTTCGAGGAACGGCCGCTCCATGAGCGAGCCGGTGGGGTTGTTCGGATTGTTGATCGCGATGAGCCGCGTGTCGGGCCGGATCATGCGCTTGAGTTCGTCGAGGTCGGGCAGGAAACCGTTCTCGGGACGCAGTCGCAGAATCTCCACCTGCGCGCCATAGCTCTCCGGAATCGAATAGTGCTGCTGGTACGTGGGCAACACCGAGATAACGTGATCGCCAGGTTCGACGAGGGTTTCGTAGACCAGCGCGTTCGCGCTGATCGCACCGTGTGTGATCAGCACGTTCGGCACGGCTTGCTTCTCATACAACAACGCGACGTTTGAACGGAGCCGCTCGGTACCGTCGATGGCTCCGTAGGTCAGCTTCATCGGCAGCACGTCGGCCAGGATCGCATCCTTCTTGCCAGCGAGATCGAGCAGCTCTTCGACAGTCAGCGATTCCACACAGGTTTCGGCCAGATTCAGCTCGCAGTGGTTTTCGTACTGATCCATCCAGCGCTCGACACCGAATTCCCTGATCTTCATGACTTCTGCCTCACCGGTTGGGTACGCGTTTCGTTGCTTGCATATGCCGTCGTACGTAGCTCGCGACGTATAAGCGAACGAGTATAGACTAAAAGTCTCAAGTGGACGAATTAGAATAAATCGTGTCGAAGCGGTCGTGGACGGGCCGCGGCAACAGGCACCGGGCAGAAAAGACGGAAGAAGTGCGTAGTCGAACCCGGCGAATTTTCAAGCGAACAGCCACACAGGCCACTCGTATCAAGCCGCCTGCACAGCCTGCCGAAAAACCACCGGCGCAACCCCAAACGCCTCGCGAAACCGGTGACTAAAGTGGCTGGCATTCGCATACCCACACGCCGCAGCAACCTGCACTAGCGGAAGCGCGGTCGTACGCAACAGCGTACGTGCACGTTCCAGACGCTGCTGCGCAACCCACGCATGCGGCGGCAAACCGAACGATGTGCGAAACATCCGGGCAAAGTGGAATTCCGACAAACCCGCGACACCGGCAAGCTCACCGAGCGTAATCGATTGCGTCAAATGACTATCGATGTAGTCACGCAGCCTGCGGCGTATCGCCACCGACAACCCGCCCTTCAATGCCGCGCCGATCCGGCGCACACCCTGCGAACGCAGCAGCAGACTTAGAACTTCGTGTGCTGTTTCGTTGGTCCGCAGCCGCCCATCCGGATCATCCCACTGCTCGAACACCAGCGACTGACACAAGCTGGCGATACGCGCATCCTCAAAGTAAGTGCGATCGGCAAGCGTCATTTCGCGCGGCTCGCGGTCCAGTTCCTGAACGGCGCGCTGCGTGAAATGCTCGGGCAGGAAGTACAGATGGATGAAGTGCATATGGCCGCGCACCCACCAGCGCGATTCGTGATCGCCGGGCAGCGCGCACAGACGGCTCGGCGCGCCGAAGCGGCCCGGCAGCTTCTGGCGCTCGGTGCGGTAGCCGCCGTCCAGATAGCACGACAGTGTGTGATGGCCAGGCTGTTCGTAGACGGTTTCCGCTTCTTCAGTGAGGCGTGTCCATTCGGCGACGGCCAGGTGGTCGCCGAGCCATGCAAAACGTTCGAGCGTTGCGTTGGCGTCGCGCAGCGTATGACATACCGATTGCAGGCCGAACGGGGTATCGGCGGAACCGGCTTGCGGAATGGGCGCTCCGGCAGGCAGCAAAACGGCGTCGGGAGCGGGAGGCGATGAGCGGCGGGACATGATGGGTGAAGTATAGAGCGTGAGCTGTCAGCACTGCCCGCGCCAGCGAAAAAGTGCGCAATCCTGGACAAGCGGCCCGACGGCGTGCGGCGCATAGTCGTGCTCCGGGATTGTCCGGGTCCTTTTACCGCAAGCCGTCATGAATCTTTCGCTCTACGCGCTGACCGTCCTGATCTGGGGCACCACCTGGATTGCCATCAAGTGGCAGCTCGGCGTCGTGGCGCCGCCGGTGTCGATTGCGTGGCGCTTCTGGCTCGCCGCGGCAGTGCTGTTCGCGCTGCTGCGTGTGATGCGTCGGCCCGTGCTCCCGCCGCGCGAGGCATGGCGCTTTCTTGTCGCGCAGGGCCTCGCGTTGTTCTGCGTGAATTTCCTGTGCTTCTACTACGCGGAGCAGGTCGTGCCGAGCGGTCTCGTAGCGGTCGTGTTTTCCACGGCGCCGCTGTTGAATTCGCTCAATGGCCGGTTGTTCATGGGGCGGCCGCTGCAACCGGCGGCGATCGTCGGCGCGTTGCTCGGCCTTGCCGGTATCGTGTGCCTGTTCCTGCAACAGATGGCCGGCCACATCGGCGACCACGCTACGTGGCTCGGCCTCGGCATCGCGTTTCTCGGCACGCTGTGCTTTTCGGCAGGCAATCTGCTGTCGAGCCGGATGCAATCGATGGGGCTGCATCCGCTCGTGACCAATAGCTGGGCGATGCTGATCGGTGCCGTCGTGCTGACGGTTGGCAGTGCGCTTGCGGGTCTGCCGTTCACGGTCGAACCGACTGCGCGCTATCTGGGCGCGCTTGCGTATCTCGCGGTGCCGGGCTCGGTGATTGGTTTCACTGCGTATCTGACGCTCGTCGGGCGGATCGGGCCGGAGCGCGCGGCGTACTGCACGGTGCTGTTTCCGATCGTGGCGCTTGCGGTATCGACGGTATTCGAGGGCTACCAGTGGTCCGCACTCGCCGTGCTCGGCCTCGTGCTCGTCGTCGCCGGCAACCTCGTTGCATTTAATCTGACGCGGCGGTTCTTCGTGCGGCCAGCTGTGTCACGGTAGATCGCAGGCCGCGTGGATCTGCGCGAAGCAGCGTGGCCGGACGCCAAAGGTGAGAAGGTTCGGGAGTTGTGCGTATGGAGGTCTAGCTACGGATCGCCGCGCGCAAGCTCACGCGATTACCGCGCGGCATTCCGCTTGCTCGCCGTAGTCGCCGTAGCCGTGCCGGCCACCACCGCTGCGATCGCATAGGTCGTAAAACCCACCGCGCCCACCACCCACAACGCCACCGAAAGATGCGGCGCAAGAATCGTCGCAGCCCCCGCGATGGCGACGCCGAACAGACTGCCCGACTGACGCAACGCGTTGAGCAGACCCGACGCCACACCGGCCAGTTCAGCGGGCACCTGTTCGAGTACCGTCGAGATCATCGGTGCAACTGACAGCGCCGTGCCCATACCGAAGGCGACCATCGTGCCGTACACCAGCAGCCACGGCGCGTGCGCCTCGAGCAGTGCGGCCATCGCGGGGACAGCGCACGCGGCGAGTCCAAGGCCGCTCGCCATCAGTTGAGTCGCGCTGAAACGACCATGCAGCTTGCCCGACAGCAGGTTGCCGAGCGACAGGCTTGCTGCGAGCGGCAGCAACGTAAGCCCGGTCTGCCGTGCATTGAGCCCGAGCTCGCCATGCAGATACAGACTCAGCACAAACAGCAACCCGAAGTAGCCGATATAGACGAGCGTGCCGGCAAGGTTCATCGCGACGAACACGCGATTGCGGAACCAGTGCACGGGCACCATTGGATCGTGCGCGCGCCGCTCGACGGCAATCAGCGTCAGCGTGGCGAGCCCCGCGACGAGTGCCGCCACCCAGACTTCGCGTGACGCGAGGCCGCGGGTAGGCAGCTCGATGGCGGCGTAGCAGAGCGCACCGAGCGCGACCATGCTCGCGAGCTGGCCGCCCCAGTCGAAGCGTCGCGCGCGGCTGCGTGTGGCGCTTCGCACGACGATCCACGCGCCCGCAAGCGCGGCGAGGCCGGTCGGTACATTGATCAGAAACGCGCTGCGCCAGCCGAAGCCGTCCACCAGCACGCCACCCGCGACCGGTCCAATCGACGCCGCCACCGATGCAATGCCGGCCCACATCGCAATCGCGCGGGCTCGTTCGCGTGGATCTTCGAACGTGCTGCGCACGATTGCCAGCGACGCCGGCAGGAACAGCGCGGCGCCCATGCCTTGCACGAAGCGCGCGACGATCAGCGGGCCGACCGTCGGCGCCAGTCCGCACGCCGCGGATGCTCCGACGAACAGCGCCAGTCCCCACAGGTAGACGGTTTTCGCGCCGAAGCGATCGGAGGCGAGACCGCCGGCGAGGATCAGCGCGGCAAAGCTCAGCGTGTACGCATCGACGATCCACGCGAGCCCGCCGACGCTCGCGTGCAGATCGGCGCGCAGCGCGGGCAGCGCGACGTTGACGATTGTCGTGTCGAGCACCGCCATGAACATGCCGCTCGCGACGAGCGCGAGCGTCAGGCGGCGCTGGTTGGCGATGCGGCGTGCCGCGGCGTCGTCGGTCGACGTCGTAGCAGGAGACAGCGGGGCAAGTGCGCAATCGGCCATGGCGGGTTCCTGATTCATAGCCTGCAGTCTACAAACGTTCTACGATGCAATAAAGCAGTGATTTCGCAGGTATATGATGCAGAATTGCATCATCGGGCGAGGGTACGTCGGGACGTGCAAGACCCCGTACAAGGAGGCGGAAGACGATGAACTGGGACAACGCACGCTATTTTCTGGCCGTAGCGCGGGTGGGCACGCTGCGCGGCGCGGCGGCGCGCCTGAGCGTCGATCAGGCAACGGTCGGCAGGCGCATTGCCGCGCTCGAAGAAACGCTGGCCGCGCGGCTCTTCCTGCGCACGCCGACGTTGTACGTACTGACGCCGGCGGGCGAGGCGCTGCTGGAACCGGCCGAATCGATGGAGCAGGCTGCGTTGCAGATCGAGCGTCGCGTCGCGGGGCTCGACGACCAGCTGTCCGGCACGATCCGCGTCGCGACGACCGATTCGCTGGCGAAGCGCTTCGTGATTCCCGCCATCGCGCGGGTACGCAAGGAGCATCCAGGCATCGACATCGTCTGTCTGACTTCGCCGGCCATCGCCAACCTGACGCGACGCGAGGCCGATCTCGCGATCCGCACGCTGCGGCCCGACGCGCCGGACCTGATCGCGCGGCGGCTGGCCCAGCTCGAAGCGGGTCTCTACGCGTCGCATTCGTATGTGGCGGCGCGCGGCGAGCCGCGTGAAGGCGAAGCGTTCGAAGGACACGACCTCGTGATGTACGAGCAGCCGGTCGTGCCGTCGATGTGGGACGCGTTATGCGGCGAGCCGACGACGCGCGGGCGCGTGGTGTTTCAGACCTCGTCGACGATGATGCTGTTCGAGGCCGCCTGCGCCGGGCTCGGTGTGACCGAGTTGCCGTGCTTTCGTGCCGACCACGAGCCGCAGCTGGTGCGCGTGATGCCGCAGCGCACCGATCGCTTCGATGCTTGGCTCGTCGCGCATGCCGACCTGTACAAGACCGCGCGGATGCAGGCGTTGATCGCGGCCGTGACCGATGAGTTTGCTTCGCTCGCGCATTGAGTGCGGACGGTGTGCGTTCTGCGTCAACGCGAGGGGATCTTGAGCGGACCCGGTTGATCGCCGCGCATACCGCTCACGGGCCATTGCGGGGCGGTGTATTGAGCGTTTCGCTTTAACGGCTGCCAGGGTGACGCGCTTGCGCAGCAAGCACATCGTCCGCGCTACGGCCGACGAGTTCGCGATAAAGAGCCGGCGCGGTTGCCCCTTCGGTGTTGATTAGCAACACACGTGAAGCTGCATCGAGTGCCGCACGTTCGCGCCACTCGGCGTGGTTTACAAGCGCGATCAGGCCCGCGAGTCCCGCCACACCCGATTCACCGCCGACAATCGGTACATCCCGCGGCCCGCCTGCAGCGATGAGCCGCATCGCGGCGATGGCTTCGTCGTCATCGACGGTCATGAAGCCGTCCACCGACGGCGCCAGAAAACGCCACGCCAACGGCGAAGTCGCACCGCACGCAAGCCCGGCCATCACCGAATCGACCGAACCGGTCGCGAGCGCCGCGCGCTGTGCGAGCGCGCTTTGCAGCAGGCAGTCGGCTTGCTGCGGCTCGACGACGATAAACGTCGGTCGCTGCGCGCCCCACATCTCCGCAAAATAACTGACGATGCCGGCGGCGAGCCCACCCACGCCACCCTGCAACAGTACGTGCGTAAACGGACAGTCGGTTACGTGCGACGCGCCGCCGGCCTGTTCGATCGCTTCGGCGGCGATCGTGCCGTAGCCCTGCATCACATCGCGTGGAATCTCTTCGTAGCCGTCCCACGACGTGTCCGACACGACATGCCAGCCATGTTCCTCGGCAAGACGCGCGGCCTCGACTACCGACGCATCGTAATTGCCGTCGATGCGAATCACGCGTGCACCGAACGCCGCAATCGATGCAGCCCGCTCGTCGCTCACG
Organism: Paraburkholderia sp. CHISQ3; assembly: GCF_030464945.1. Classification (NCBI taxonomy): domain Bacteria; kingdom Pseudomonadati; phylum Pseudomonadota; class Betaproteobacteria; order Burkholderiales; family Burkholderiaceae; genus Paraburkholderia; species Paraburkholderia sp. CHISQ3. The sequence continues at coordinate 261,863 of NZ_JALPRG010000009.1, read as the reverse complement.
TGCCGATGAATCACGATCACGCAGCGGCAGCCGATGCTCTGCGCAGCGGCAGCCAGCGCGCGGCCGTGATTGCCGTCGGTGGCGCTGACGACAGTGAAGCTGCCGAGCGCCTCCGCGTGCCGCCCGGCAAACAGATCCGCCGCGCTCCATCCCTGCGCGGCAAACTGCCTGATGATCAATCGCACGAGCGCAATCGGCGCACCGAGCACCTTGAAGCTGCCAGCCGACGCGCGCTTCGATTCATCCTTGAGCGCAAGCTGCGCGATGCCGAGGCGCGCGGCGAGATCGGGCAGCGACCACAGCGGAGTCGGTCCGGCCGCAAGCATCGGCCAGTGCGCGAGCCAGCGACGGCTTTCTTCGGCGCGCTCGATACTCATGATCTGCCGCAGCGCTGCGTCGTAGGTGTCGCGCACGGCTTGCGGGTTGGTGATGAACGTCGTCATATCGTCTTGTACAGGTGGTTTCGATTTACTGTGCGAGGCGCGGCAATCGCAGGCGCGCAATTTCGGCGAAGTAGCGTGCGCCGGTTACCAGCACATCGTCGTTGAAGTCGTAGTGCGCGTTGTGCAGCGGCGTGCTACCGCGGCCGTCGCCACTACCATCGCCGTTGCCGATAAACGCAAAGGCACCCGGCACGACACGCAAGAAGGCGCCGAAGTCTTCGGAGATCATCATCGGCGGGACGTTTGCCTCGACACGCTCGGCTCCGACGATGCGCGTCGCCGCTTCGACGACGGTCGGCACACAGCTTTCCCAGTTCACCGTCGGCGCGAACTCGTGCGTGTATTCGAACGTGCATTGCGCGCCGTTTAACGCGCACAATCCCTCGCTGATTTCGCGCATGCGTTTTTCGAGCAGCGCCTGCACCTCCGGCGTATAGCTGCGCGTATCGCCCTTGATGATCACGTTGCCCGGAATCGCATTACGGATGCCGTCGGTGAGAATCTCGGTGCACGAGATGACGGCGGGCACGCCGGGGTCGAGCGTGCGCGACACGATGGTTTGCAACGCGAGCACGATCTGCGCGGCAATCACGATCGGATCGACACCCATGTGCGGCCGCGCCGCGTGCGTGCCGCGCCCCTTCACGTGGATCGTGAAGTTGTCTTCGCTGGCCATGATGCCGCCCACGCGCGTGGCGATGTGTCCTGCCGGCATGCCAGGCATGTTGTGCACGCCGTAGATCTCGTCGACGGGAAAGCGTTCGAACAGGCCGTCGTCGATCATCGCTTTCGCACCGCGGCCATGCTCTTCCGCCGGCTGGAAGATGAAGCGCACGGTGCCCTCGAAGTCGCGCCGCTCGCACAGCAGTTGTGCGGCGCCGAGAATCATCGTCATGTGGCCGTCGTGTCCGCACGCGTGCGACTTACCGGCGATCTGCGACGCGTAGGGGCGGGCGGTTGCATCCTCGGCGATGTTTAGCGCGTCCATCTCGGCACGCAAACCGATTACGCCACGGCCGCTACCAAGTGTCAGACTCGCGACCAGCCCTGTTTTGCCGATGCCGCGATGCACTTCCATGCCGAGTCCGCCTAACACCTGCGCGACGAAGTCTGACGTGTGCGCTTCCTCGAAGCCGGTTTCCGGATGACGGTGCAGGCCGTGACGCCATTGCGTCAGTTGCTGCTCGAACGAGGTTGCAGTGCTCATGACGACGACTCCGGAAAAGGAATGGTGCAACGAGTATAAAAGCGGTCCATGAGACGTTTTCCCAGCAAATACCAGATCAATGAGAAAACTTTGCACAGTTGCCTGCGAGAATGGAAAATCCGTTCATCGGATTACACGGACTGGAGGCTGCGATGACGCTCGATCGTCTCGATGTGCAGATACTGAACCTGCTTCAGGAGGACGCATCGATGCCGCTGCGCGCGCTGGCGGAGCGTGTGCATAGCTCGGTGGCGACATGCCAGCGGCGTATCAACCAGTTGAAGGCAGACGGCGTGCTGATCCGGCAGGTCGCGATCGTCGACCGCATGCGCGTGGGCCGTGCGCTAACCGCGTTTGTCTCCGTCGAACTCGATCGGCAGAACAACGCACTGCTGCGCGCATTCGAAAAGAGAATGGCCGCGGAAGCCGACGTGATGGCCTGCTACGAAGTATCCGGCGAATTCGATTTCATGCTGATTGTCAATTCGACATCGATGGATGCTTATCACGCGTTTACGCGACGCGTTTTCTCGTCGAACAACAACGTGCGCAATTTCAAAAGCAACTTTGCGATGAACTGCTCGAAATTCGAAACGAAGATCGCGCTCGACGAACCGTCGGACTAATGCGCCGAATGGACGACTACTCGCGATCGGTATATAACACCATCACGTATCCATTCAACGCAGCCTGGAAGGAGAGCCGTACCATCATGACGCGCGATGTCCCAGACAAGCAGGAAGCGGGCGAACGTCCCGATCTCGAACATCTCGATGCGGCAGTCACTCATATCGACAAACTGGTTTCGTCCGGCAGCATCGCGACGAGCGCCGCGAAGGGTCTTCTGTATGGCCTGATCGAAAGCCTGGGCACGCTGGTCGGCGACCCGGACCTGCCCGAGCATGTGCGCTCCGGTTACGAAGATCTGCTCGAATCCGCACGCGAACTGCGCACGAAGCTTTAACGCCGGAGCTTCATGCAGGCGGTGCGTAGACCGTCTGCTATCAGCGACGACGCAGCAGCTTACTCGCTCTCGTCGTCGGCGAGCAGCGCTGCCTTTAGCGCCGCCGGCGCAGACGTGATCTGCAATTGCGGCGTGCCGTGCCATTGCGCGCAGCGCTGCAATGCGCGTTTCAGATCCGCGATCAGGCGACCGCTTTCACGCACGCCTTCCTCAAGATGCACCGACTTCAATTCGAACACGCCGCTCGCGCGATGCGCCTTCGCATCGATGCGCCCGACCAGCTTGCCGCGGCTTAGCAGCGGCAGCACGAAATAACCGTACTTGCGCTTCTCAGCAGGCGTATAGCACTCGATCACATAGTCGAAATCGAACAACGCGGCCGCCCGCTTGCGATCCCACACGACCGGATCGAACGGCGACAGCACGGTCGTCACCGTCGACGCGAGGCGCCCACTGGTTGCATCGTCGATGAGCGGTGCCAGCTCGCGATGCACAAACGTATCCTGCTTCCATCCATCGACACGCACCGGCAGCAACTCGCCCGCATCCGCGAGAGCATGCAGCGCGTCGGTGTACGGACGGCGCGGCAAGCGGTAGTAATCGGCGACCCAGTCGGCGCGAACCACGCCCAGCGAGCGACAACTGCGGTTCAGCAATGTTTGCTCGACGACGTCGACGGGCTGAAGATGGAGTGCGTCGTCCCAGCCAGGCAGCACACGCTCGGTGAGGTCGTAGACGCGCTGGAAATTGCGCCGCTCCGCGACCATCAGGTGGCCGATTGCGAACAGCACTTCGAGATGCCGCTTCTCGGGCTTCCAGTCCCACCAGCCGCCGCCTGTGCCGCCCTCGCGCGCGAAATCGGCGGAACGTACCGGGCCGGTTGCGCGAATGTGCTCGAGCAGCTTTGCGATGTCGCGCCGGTACTTCTTGTGCCAGTCGGCGGCGTACTTCCAGCCCATCCCGGACGGATCGAGCATCCGGTGACGTAGCAGACCGTAGTCCTCGATCGGCACGAAACACGCTTCATGCGACCAGTATTCGAACAGGTTGCCTTCAGCGAGATGTTCGTCGAGCCACTGCGGCAGATACGGCCCGAGCCGGCTGAACAGCACGAGGTAGGGGCTGCGCGCGACGACGTGAATCGTGTCGATCTGCAGTTGCGCCATCTGCCGGATCGCGGCGAGTACGTCGGGCTTGGTCGCCTTGCGGCGCGGCGGCGTTAGCAGGCCCTGGGCGGCGAGATGCAGCGTGCGGGCGGCGGAGAGAGGAAGAGTGTTCACGCGGGCGATCGGTGGTTGACGGATGCGGCGGCGCCGGCGGTGGGCCGGTTGCCGTGCGGGACAAGCGTTACTTTAGCGTGAACGGCGCGTGTGCGATGGGCCGCGTGCGACTAGATCGCCACGCGTTCGCGCAGACATCGTGCTCACGAACGAAGGTCCCGCATCAATTGTTCGGCGAGGAAATCGCAGGGCGGGCGGGCCGACCGCGCGCTCCGGGCAAGGACGATCTCGACATCCTCCAGAGGCGGCAAACCTTCGGCTTCGCCCAGATGAAGCAGGTGCGGCGGCACGCTGCATTTGGGGAGCGGAGCAATGGCGAGCCCGGCTTCGACCACCGAGAGCAGCCCGAGCAGACTCGGACTCTCCGACGACATCCAGTACTCGATGCGCGCTTTCTCGAGCGCGCGGATGGCATGCGCGCGTGCCGTGCTGCCGTGCTCGAACACGGCCAGCGGAAGCGGGCGGTCCGTCCACACCGAGCGAAAACCGCGGGCCGCGGCCCACACCATCGGTTCATTGCGAATCTTCTCGCACACGATGCCTTTCGGTCGTGTGAAGCATGCGAGGTCAAGCGTGTTGTCCTTCAGCAAGGGCACGAGTGCGGTGGTTTGCATGCCGATCACGCGAATCTCCACGCGCGGATGCGCCACCGCGAAGCGACGCAGCACCGGCGGCAGCAATGACGAAGCGTAGTCATCGGGCACACCGATCGTCACGCTGCCGCGTACCTCCGGCCGCACCACCGTCGCCCACGCTTCCGCGCGCATCGCAAGCATCTTGCGGCCGTATTCGACCAGCACGCTGCCGTCGTGCGTGAGCGTGACGTTGCGCGTGGTTCGCGTGAAGATCGGCTTGCCCAGTGCGTCTTCGAGCGTTTTGACCTGCTGGCTGACAGCCGAAGACGACCGATGGATAAGTTCGGCGGCGCGCGCAAACGAGCCCACGTCGGCGACTGTCACCACCATCTCCAGCACGTCGAGATCGAGTTTCTTCATGTTAAAAAGAAAATCTTAATAATTTGTTAAGTTTATCCCGTTTTGCTAACTCTTCAAGCTGTTGGATACTGAGGTCTCGCGGAGGCGCGCACGAAGACTACGAAGACACGAGGAGCGACGCAGATGGGCAACTTGCAGGGCAGCTTCACTAGCGAGTCTGGACGCAGCGAACTCACGCCAACGGGTGTGCTGCGTGTCGGCGTGGTGTATGCGCCCGAGCCCTCGGCATTTTTCGCGCTTCGAACCGCTGATGGCGGTCTGCATGGCGTGACGGTCGACCTGGCAAACGAGTTCGCGAGGAGGCTGAACGTACCGGGCGAAGTGCTCGGTTTCTCCGGTTCCGGCCAGCTCGTCGATGCCCTCGAGCAAGGGCAACTCGACGTCGCATTTATGCCGGTCGACGATGAGCGCAGGAAGCGCGTGAATTTTGGACCGGAATACTACGTCGTCGAGAGCACCTGCCTCGTGCGCGATGCAGCCGTCGTGCCCGACTTCGCGGCGCTCGACGATGCCCGGATGACGGTTGTCGGCCTCGCTGAAACCACCACCATCCGGGCCGCGCAAAAGGCGTTGCCCGCGGCGCAGTTCAAGGCAGTGAGTTCGGTCAGCGCGGCCCTCGAGTTGTTGAAGGCGGGCGACGCCGACGCCGTGGCTCTCTCACGCGATGTGCTTGAGCGTTATCAGACGCGCTTTCCAGGTTCCAGGGTGCTCGATGGCGCTTTCCATGCGATCAAGGTAGCCATTGCCGTGCCGAAAGGGAAGCCTGTCGCGCTGGACGCAGCAAGCGATTTCCTCGAACAGGCGAAGTCGTCCGGGTTTGTAGAGGCCGCATTCAGGCGCGCCGGAGTATAAGCACCGATATTCGACGGTTGCGGCACGACCTCATCGCCGTCGAAGCAAACGCTGCATCCAGATTTTCGATAAACCGATAAACATCAAACACTCATAACAAGCGGAGTCAGACATGCCGAGCATCGCTAACAGGGTTAACGAAATCCGTCCGTCACCGACGATCGCAATGAACGTGCGAGCCGCCGAACTCACGCGCGCCGGACGAGACATCGTGCCTTTTAGCCTCGGCGAGCCCGATTTCCACACCGCTGAAAACATCAAGGCGGCCGGGATCGCGGCCATCAACGGCAACTTCACGAAGTACACGGCAGCGGATGGCTTCGGTCCGCTGAAGAAAGCGGTGGCGAACAAGCTGCTGCGCGAGAACCACGCGCAGTACGAGCCGGGTCAGATCGTCATCGGTTCCGGTGCCAAGGTCATCTTGCTGGCCGCCATCATGTGCACCGTCAACCCCGGCGACGAAGTCATCATCCCCGCGCCGTACTGGGTCACCTATCCGGACCATGTGCAGATCGCCGGTGGTACGCCTGTCTTTGTAGCGTCCGACGCGGCATCGGGCTTCAAGCTCACGCCCGAAAAACTCGCGGCCGCGCTGACCAGACGTACCCGCGCGCTCATCTTCAACTCGCCGACGAATCCGAGCGGCGCGATCTACACACGCGAGGAAATTCAGGCGCTCGGTGAGGTGCTGAAGGACTATCCGGACGTCTGGATCATCACGGACGAACTGTACGAGCATCTCTACTACGACGAGCAGCGCACAGTCACTTTTGTCGAAGCCATGCCGAAACTCGCGGGGCAGATCATCACGATCAATGGTTTCTCGAAAGGCTATGCGATGACAGGCTGGCGCCTGGGATTTGCGGCTGGCCCGCAACCGGTGATGAAGTCGATTGGCGATCTTTTGAGCACGATCACCGGCTCGCCCAATAGCGTGGCCCAGGCGGCGGCCATCGAAGCGCTCGAAGGCGATCAGTCACATATCGAGCGCAACCGCAAGACGTTCCAGGAGCGCCGCGACTTCGCATTGCAACGCCTCGCGCAGATCCCCGGTCTGAAGGCGATCAAGCCTGCCGGTACGTTCTATGTGCTGGTCGATTGCGCAGGATGGATCGGGAGGGTTACGCGTGGCGGCCGTGTGTTGACGAGCGACGTGGCGGTTGTCGAGGCACTGCTTGAAGAGGCCGATGTCGCTACGGTGCCGGGTGAAGTATTCGGAGCGGGGCCCTTCATCCGCATGTCCATCGCGCTTGGACACGAGACGATCGGCAAGGGGATGGACCGTATTGCCGATTTCGCGGAACGTCTGAAGTAAAGTTGTTGCTGCACACCGACCGGCCCTCGCATCGTCGTGCAAGGCCGGCTGGTGTGCCAGGCTACGAAAGCGCTGTTATGCGCCGAGCGCTACCGCCTCGCCGGAAGTGGCGGCGAGCATCTGGTGAATCTGCGACACGACCGCAGCACCTTCGCCGACAGCCGCTGCCACACGCTTGGTCGATCCAGCACGCGCATCGCCAATCGCGAACACACCCTCGACGCTAGTACCGAGCCCGCACACCGGATTGACACCGTCGATGCCGGTCAGCACAAAACCTTTCTGATCGAGCTGCACGCCGCAGGTGCGCAGCCAGTCGGTATTCGGATCGGCGCCGGTGAAGAGGAACAGATGCCGCGTGTCGAAATGGTCAGTGCCGTCCGCGAGCGGCTTCTTGAGTCCCACCGTCGTCATACCGCTGTCGTCGCCGTCGATCCGCGCGATCTCCGAATACGGATGAACGATCACGTTGGGCAGCGACTTGATGCGATCGATCAGATAGCGCGACATCGTCGCTTCGAACCCGCTGCGGCGAATCAGCACGTGCACGCGTGCCGCGTGCGTCGCGAGATAGACGATCGCCTGTCCCGCCGAATTGCCGCCGCCCACCAGCACGATTTCCTCGTGCTTGCACAGCTTCGCTTCGACCGGCGATGCCCAGTAGTACACCCCGCGTCCATCAAAACGCTCGAGCCCTTCGATCTCGGGCCGCCGGTAAACCGCGCCGCTCGCAATCACGATCGCATGCGCGGTGATGCTGCCGCCGCACTTCAGCTCCAGCCGATGCGGCATTTCCTCGCAATGCAGCGTCTTCACCCTGACCGGAATCGCGACGTGCGCGCCGAACTTCTGCGCCTGCACGAATGCACGGCCCGCGAGTGCCTGACCTGTGATGCCAGTCGGAAAGCCGAGGTAGTTTTCGATCCGCGAACTGGCGCCGGCCTGGCCGCCAGGCGCGCGGCTATCGAGCACGATCACCGACAGTCCTTCCGAGGCTGCATAAACGGCTGTCGCGAGCCCGGCAGGTCCAGCGCCGACAATCGCAACGTCGTACACATGCGAGTTGTCGAGATCGGGCAGCAGGCCGAGGCATGTCGCGAGTTCGGGATCGCTCGGTCGACGCAGCACCGAGCCATCCGGGCAGATGACGAGCGGCAGGTCTTCAAGGCGCGCTGCGTACTGTTCGATCAGACCCAGCGCGTCTTCGTCGCTTTCGTCGATGACCGAATGCGGATGACCGTTGCGCGACAGGAAGCCTTGCAGCGCGACGAGCCGCGAGTCGTTGCGCTTGCCGACCAGAATCGGGCCGCCCGCGCCTTTTTCGATCAGCGACACGCGGCGCAGGATCAGCGCGCGCATGATGCGCTCGCCCAGGTCGGCCTCGGCGATGATCAGTGCGCGCAGCCGCTCCGGTGCGATCAACAGGCAATCGACCGGTTCGAGTGCGACACCGTTGACGAGCGCCGGCCGCCCGGACAACTGGCCGACTTCGGCCATGAAGTCGCCCCGAGTGTGCTCGGTGATGATGTGCTCGCGCCCGAGCCCATCGCGCTGATAAACCTTGACCGCGCCCGACAGCATCACGAACATGCCGGGACCGGGCAGGCCGGTTTCGAACAGCAGATCGCCGGGCTGCCAGTGATGCAGTTCGCCGAAGCGGCGCATGCGCTCGATCTCTTCGGCGGTGAGCTTCGGGAACATCTGGTGACGCCGCGTGGACAGCGTCGAGAACGGCGCGTCGGCGACGACGTCCGGTTGCACTTCTACTGCCTGAATCGACCCCATCGAATGACTCCTTCACCTTCCGCGCGCCGTGAGGGACGGCCGCGGCAGTGGTACTAGACCGCGTTCGGCGCGATATGCGCCTCGACGTGATGCTGCGCTTCCTCAACGATCGCTTCGAGTTCGCAGCCCGCGTCGCGCCAGGCGTCGAGACCGCCCGCCAGCGGGACCACGTCGCTGAAACCTGCTTCGGTAAGCTGCTTGGCCATCCACGCCGCAGAAATTTCGTTCGGACACGAGCAATAGATGACGAGCTTCTGGTCGTGCGGATACTTCGCGACGATCTCGTCGAGCTGCCGTTCGTCCGCGTACAGCGAGCCCGGAATCACGAACGGATCGAGCTTGCGCTTTTCGTGCGAACGGATATCGAACACCACGATGGGTGGCGCCTTCGCAAGCATCAACTGATACAGCTCGTCGACGCCGATGCGCGCCGTGGCGAGTTTCTTGATCAGTTGCCGGCGGCGATACCAGCGATAACTCGCATAGAGCAGCAGCAGAACGACGACCACCGCCGCGGTCATCCGGCCGAGGCGGCTCGCGCCTGCGAACAGCATGTCGATCTGCGGCGCGAATAGTACGCCGATCACGAGACCGACGCCGGCCCATAGCGCAGCACCGATGCCGTCATAACCGAGAAACGCACGGTAGGACGTGCCCATCGCGCCGGCCATCGGAATCGACACGATCGACAGGCCCGGCACGAACTTCGCCACGGCGAGCACGCGCACGCCCCAGCGGCCGAAAAAGCGCTCGGTTTTCTTCACACAGGTATCGCGCGACAGCGACAGTTTGCAGATGGTTTTCAGCGTATTGCCGCCGTACACGCGCCCGGCGAAAAACCAGACGCTGTCGCCGATCAATGTCGCGAACACCGACAGCACGAGCACCGGTCCCAACTGCGTACCGATGGAACCGGGATGAAGCGCCGCCATCGCCCCGAACAGGACGATGGTGGGGAGGGCGGGCACGGGTAATCCGAGCGAAGCGGCGAGCACATTGGCGAACACCAGTGCAGGTCCGTATTGCTCAACGAGGTCATGTAGCATCGGCTTACTTGGCGGCCTTGCAGGCTGCGATCTGACGGTAACCCAACGATTATGGACGCATTTTAGAGACGTGCAAGCCTTCTGGAATGCGCGCTGTGATGGCAACTGCGAAGACGACTGAGATATGCGGACGGCTGCGCGCGCCACCTGGTGTCGCGCGGCCCGGATAGCCGGTCAAGCGTCCGGCTGGGCGCACTACGAATCGCGGGAAAGACAGCAGCGAGGGAATCGGATACGGCAGCGATACGGCACCGGCCGCACGCTGCCGCTTATCGTGTCACTGACGGTGGTTGTGCTGTTCGCCGGGCAATTCGGCGCCGTGGGCGCGGATCGCGGCGATCAGTTCCGCGGGTGTAATTTCGTAGCGCACTTCGCGATGAATGCCGGGCTTGCGCTCGTCGACTTCGACCAGAAGAATGCCTTTACCGTCTTCTGTCGATTCGAGACGCAGCGAACGAAGTTCGCGCGCCGTCGCATCGTCGAATTCGGTGAGCAGGGCCATGGACCCGGAAGACCCGGTAGTGCGCATCGAGTGTCCTCGTTTCATTGTTGGATCGAACCATTTTACGGGCTGGTGCACGCGCTGTTTGTCGCGTGGCGCTCATACCGGCGTACGTATCCGGCGATTTGCGCCACTGCGCGCCTGACCTGCCGCAGAGTAGTGGGAGCCAGTTTAACGCGACTCGCCATTTCGACGACTGCCTTTTTACGTGCCCTGGCGCGGTGCATCGCGCGGGCCGCCGGTGTCATGCCTGTGTCGTACCCGTGTATTAAGGCTGAGCGGGAAAGTGCGCAGTGCTCGTGTGCCAAAGTGTTAGCGGACAGAAAGAATTCGTAGGGAACGGGCACGAGCGCGATGTCGCAGCGCGCCGACTACGAAGACCGTCTGCGCGCGACAGCGCAACTGTCAGAGGAAACGCTGCGAGCGCGGCGTGCCCAGCGCGCAAACCCTACGGCTTCGACTGCCGCTGCATGCTCATGTCCGATTCCGGCCAGAGTTCAGCGGCGGCCTGCGCTAGAGTAATGCCATGACCTTCGATCGCGATTCCTGTTATGAAGCCGTGCTGGCGCGCGACCGGCGCTTCGACGGCTGGTTCTTCGTGGCGGTGACGTCGACGGGTATTTACTGCCGGCCGGTTTGTCCGGTGCGCTCGCCGAAGCTCGCGAATTGCCGTTTCTATGCGAACGCCGCTGCGGCGGAACAGGCCGGTTTCCGGCCTTGCCTGCGCTGTCGCCCGGAACTTGCGCCCGGCCACGGGCTGCTCGATGTTTCGCGTCGGCTGGCCCAGGCCGCGGCCGCGCTGATCGGCGCGGGCTTTCTCAACGATGCGAATCTTTCCGCGCTAGCGGCACGTGTCGGCGTCAGCACGCGGCATTTGCGGCGCATCTTCGAGGCGGAATTCGGCGTGTCGCCGATCGACTACGCACAAACGCAGCGTCTGTTGATGGCCAAGCGTCTGCTGGCGGACACGACCTTGCCGGCTGCGCAGGTCGCCTTGACGGCGGGGTTCGGCAGCGTGCGGCGCTTTAACGATCTGTTTAGCCGTCGCTACGGTTTCACCCCGGCTCGCGTGCGCAAACATGCCACCGACGCCGCGCGCGCCGCCACTGCCGATACGCTCACGCTCGACTTGCCGTACCGGCCGCCGTTTGCGTGGGACGCGCTCCTGTATTCCCTCACCGGTCAGGCGATTAGCGGTGTCGAGCGCGTGACGCACGACAGCTATACGCGTGCGATCGAGGTGCCGCACGACGGTACGCGCGTAACCGGCTGGCTGCGCGCGGACCATCTGCCGCAGCGGCTCGCGCTGCGCATTACGCTGTCGTCGTCGCTGACGCCGGTCGTGCCGTCGCTGCTTGCGCAGGTGCGGCGATTCTTCGATCTCGATTGCCGGCCGGATCTGATCGATGCGCGCCTCGGTGCGTTGGCCGCGGCGCTGCCCGGCATGCGTGTGCCGGGTGCGTTCGACGGTTTCGAAACCGGTGTGCGGGCGATTGCGCTGCGTCACTGGCCGCACGCCGACGCACATGCCTGGCTGCAACGTATCGCGGATGCGTTTGGCACGCCGGTCGCGCAGGCGCCCGATGGATTGCGCACGGCGTTTCCGTCGGCGCATGCGTTGACCGGCGTGTCGGTGCAGACGCTGCGTGCGACGGGTTTGCCGTTGCGCGGTGTGACGTGTCTCTTGAAGCTAGCCGACGAGGTCGTACAGCAACGCGTGTTTCTCGAACTTTTTACGCCACTCGACGAAACGCTCGCGCATTTGCGCGACGTGATCGGTCTCGACGAATGGTCGGTTCAATATGTGGCGATGCGCGCGCTTGGTTGGCCTAACGCCTATCCGCTCGGCGATCCGTTGATCGCACAGATGGCACCCGACGACGGCGCATGCTGGGCGCCGTGGCGCGCCTATGCAGCTCAACATTTTGCGTATGCAGCGGGACAGGAGGCGAGCGCCGCATGAAGTACTGCACACTGATACCGGGCCCGCTCGGCGAGATTCTGCTGCGCGCCGAAGACGACGCGCTGACCGGTGTCTTCTTCGTCGGCCAGAAATATTTCCCTTCCGCCGATGCATCCGCGCATGGCTATTCGATTGCCGATGCGCCGCGTGTTCTGCGCGAAGCCCAGCAACAACTCGACGAATATTTCGCGGGCGAGCGCGAACGTTTCACGCTGCGCCTACGTCCTGTCGGGACCGCGTTTCAACGCAGCGTGTGGGATCAGCTCGTGAAGATTCCGTTTGGTGAAATCGACAGTTATGGGCGTATTGCGCAGCGTCTCGGCCTCGCGGCGGGCAGTGCGCGTGCGGTCGGTGCCGCAAATGGACGTAACCCGATTTCGATTGTCGTGCCGTGTCATCGCGTGGTGTCGAGTGCGGGCGATCTCACGGGCTATGCGGGCGGTCTGCATCGGAAGGAGGCGTTGCTTGCGTTAGAACGGCCACGTTCGATCGCGCCGCGGCAGATGGAGCTGCTCGATCTGGGCAGCGTGTAATCGACGGCTTCCCAACGCTGCAACACAAGCTTCTACTTCGAACGATGCGCATGCAGCGCTTCGATCATCACGACACCTGCCTCGGTGATGTGTTCTTTCGTCAGACGTTTGGCGAGACGTCGATCCTTCGCTTCGATCGCTTCGAGAATGCGCGTGTGCTCCGCAAACGACGTGTCCTGATACGCGGCCAGTTGCCAGACCAGCCGCAGATACCGATCGGCCTTCTGCCACAGCGATTCCAGCGCTTCCATCAAATGCCGTTTGTCACTCGGGGCATAGATCGCGCGATGAAACGCCCAGTTGTCCTTTGACCATTGGTCCACCTCGGTGGCGTGCGCGTCCTGATCGAGCGCCGCGCGGGCCGTCGCGACGTCGGCGGCAGTGAACGCGTCGAGCGCGGCGTCGAGCGCGAGCAGTTCGAGCGCGACGCGCATGGCCTGCAATTCCTCCGCTTCATCACGGGTCATCGACGAGACGAACGCGCCGCGATTCGGCACGATCGTGACGAAGCCGCGGGCCTCGAGCTGGATGAACGCTTCGCGTACCGGGATGTGGCTCGTGCCGAATTCCTCGGCGATCCGGTCCTGACGCAACTGTGTGCCGGGCGCCAGTTCGCCGCGCAGGATGCGCTCGCGCAAACGTTCGGACAGCGACTCGGAGAAAACTTTTGCGTCGGCTGACTTCTTCATCTTAATATATTAAAACAAGTGAGGAGGTTGTTATGACGGTATCTAGATTGAGAAATATTCCCGGTATCGGTGTCGACAAGATGGGCGATGCAGCCGATGCGACGAACAATCACAACATTCTAAGGCTCGAGAATCTCGACACCGACCTGCGGCCGCCCGCCGACGCGATCCGGCGCACGCACGAGGCCGTCGAGGACGACGACGCAAACAGTTATCTGCCGTTCATCGGTCAGCGGGCGCTGCGCGAGGCGGTTGTCGCGCGGATTGCACGCAGTGCCGGCGTCGAGTATGACGCCGGACGCGAATGCGTGATTTCCGCGGGCGGTATGGCTGGCGTTCTCAACGTGCTGCTGTCCATTCTCGAGCCCGGCGATGAGGTCGTGCTGACCGACCCGACTTACGCCGGGCTGATCAATCGTGTGCGGCTTGCCGGCGGCGAGCCGCGTTTCGCGCGACTCATTCCGGGAGCCGATGGCTGGCGGCTCGACCTCGACAGCCTTGCCGCGGCGGTCGGTCCGCGCACCCGCGCACTGCTCGTGATGTCGCCGTCGATGCCGACCGACTTCGTCGCCAATCGTGCCGAGTGGGACGCGATCGCCCAGTACTGCCGGCGCACGAACGCATGGCTCGTCTACGACGCCGCGATGGAGCGCATTGTCTTCGATGGGCGCGCAATCATTCATCCGGCGTCGTTGCCGGAGATGCGCGAGCGGACCATCACGGTCGGCTCGGTATCGAAGGAATACCGGATGATCGGCTGGCGGGTCGGCTGGATCGTTGGGCCCGAAGCGATCATGGCCGATGTTCGCCTGACGAGTCTTTGCAACGTCGTGTGCCAGGTCGGCATTGGTATGCCGGGCGCGACGGCTGCATTGACGTCGGCGGATGACGGCGTTGCGCAGGCGGTGGCCGAGTGGCAGGCGAGGCGCGACTTCCTGTTGCGTGAACTGCACGACCTGCCGCTCGTGCGACCCGACGGCGGCTGGTCGCTGTTGATCGATACGGAGCAACTGGGCTTCACCTCGCCGGAAGCATCGCGGCGGCTGTTCGAGTTCGGTGAAGTGGCGGCCACGCCGATGACGGGTTGGGGGCCCGAAGCCGGCCGCTATCTGCGCTTCGTGTTTTCCAACGAACCGGTGTCGCGGCTTGCCGATATTCGTAGCCGTGTGCGCGCTGCGTGGGGTGTCTGATGGGTTTGCTTTGCTGCTCTATATAGTACGCAGCGGTCGTGTTGCGGCATCGAAAGAGCTTGTCCGAATCGTTCGCACACATGCGGAAAGAATAATTTGCAGTTGCGAATGGTTCTCATTATCGATATTATCCGCCCCGTCGAAAGCTAATCGTATGGCTACGGGGTGTGAGGATGAAAGGCTGTCAGCGGCGCAGTGGGCGTCGGGGGATTGTTTTGGGGTCGTTGATCCTCTCGCACGGGTTGCTCGTGGCGGGAGCGTGCGAAGCGGTCGAGCAGGACAGCGCGATAGATACCGTCGCCAGCGACCGGGGTACGCTGCCGGCGGTCACCGTCAACAGCACGAAGCCAATCGATGAAGTGGGTTACCAGCCGCGCCGTGCATCGGTTGCGACGCGCACCGATACGCCGTTGATCGACGTGCCGCAGGCCGTCAACGTCGTGACCCAGCAATCGATCAGCGATCGCGCGCCCGACAGTCTCGCCGACGCGTTATCGGCGGTACCCGGTGTCCGCATGGGCAATACGCTGGCCGGCATCACTCGATGCGATCGTCAAGCGCGGTTTCGGCGACAACCGCGACAATTCGATTCTGCGCGACGGCATGCAATCCGTTCAGCCACGCAATTTCACACCGACCACCGAGCGCATCGAAGTACTCAAGGGTCCGGCATCGATGCTGTACGGCATCCAGGATCCTGGCGGCATCATCAACGTCGTGACGAAAAAACCGCAGCTCGAGGCTGCGCGTTCTGTCACAGGATCCGGCAGTAGCTACGGTGGCGGCGGCGCGCAGATCGATCTGACCGGCCCGATCGGTTCGTCGGGTCTCGCGTATCGCTTCATTGCCGACCATCGCCGCACCGACTATTGGCGCGACTTCGGCGAGACGCGCCAGGACGTGATTGCGCCGTCAGTCGCCTGGTACGGTCGCGACACCACCGTGCTGCTCGCGTATGAACACATGAGCTACGCGGTGCCGTTCGATCGCGGCACGATCATCGACACACGTACCGGCAACCCGGTTGCGATACCGAACGAGGAACGTCTCGACGAGCGCTACAACGTGTCGGCGGGTCGTTCGGATGCGCTCAATCTGCGCATCGATCACAAGCTGGACAGCAACTGGACCGTGCATGCCGGGTACGGTTTCAATCGAACGTACTACAACGACTGGCAAGCGCGTGTAATGAGCGCGAACTTCAACACCGGCGTGTTGACCCGGCGTGTGGACGCGACGCAGAACGGTACGCAGACCACGCACAATCTGACCTTGAACCTCGAGGGCAAGGTGCAGATTGCCGGCTTGCAGAACGATGTGCTCGCGGGCGTCGACTATATGCGCAGCTATCGCGTGCTGGGCGATCTGTACCGCGGCAGGAACAATTCGGGTTTTAACCTGTACGCGCCGGTATACGGTTTGCTGCCGCAGATCAGCACGCTCTCGCCGGCCGATAGCGACCAGACCGACAAGCTCATTTCGCGCGGCGCGTTCATTCAGGATGCGATACACCTCAGCGACCGCTGGATCGTGCTGGGCGGCCTGCGCTACGAGTCGTTTAGCGAAATGACCGGCAAGGGGCGACCGTTCGTCGTGGGCACCAACGTTAATGCGAGCAAGGTGGTTCCGCGCGCGGGCGTCGTCTTCAAGATCGATCCGCAGTGGTCGCTGTATGCCAGCTATAGCGAATCGTTCCGCCCGAATACATCGATCGCGCAACCGATCGGCGAATTGCCGCCCGAGCAGGCCAAAGCCTGGGAGATCGGTTCGAAGTACGTGGCGCACAATCTGACCGCGACGCTTGCGCTGTTCGATATTCGCAAGCGCAACATCCAGACTACCGAAACCATCGGTGGAATCAACTACACGCGCAACGCGGGTCGCGCCCATTCGCGTGGCGTCGAACTCGAAGTGAACGGAAAGCTAAGCGATACGTGGAGCGCGATCGGTAGCTATGCGTATACCGAGGCCCGCTATCAGGACGATCCGAAACTTGCGGGCAACCCTTTGCCCAATGCGCCGAAGCACGAAGCAGCGCTGTATCTGACACACGATTTCGGCGTGATCGGTGCGGCGCCCGTGAGCGGCAGGCTGCGCGCCGGTGCGGGCGGCCGGGTATTTAGCACGCTGCCAGTCGGCGACGGCACCGGCAAGGTCTATCACATGCCTTGGGGGCGCGTCGCCGATGCGTTTATCGCGTGGGATTCGCGAATCGTCGGTCAGAACATTGCCTGGCAGTTCAACGCAAAGAACGTCTTCAATTCGACCTACTACACGTCGAGCTGCTGTACTGGCACGCCGTTCGTCACGATTGGCCCATCGCGTGAGTTCATCCTGAGCGCGCGGGTCGATTTCTGATGCATGCCGGGTTCTAGTCGTCGCTAAAGCTAAAAATAGGATCGAATGTCGCGCGCTACGTTATATGCGTTTTGCAGGACGAATGGATCTCGAGATCGTCACGGCTAAGGCATGCGTTGGATTCAATGACACACCTATCCCAGTGAAGATCGACTGTTGCAAAGCAGGCTGGTTAATTGCTCAAAGTCTAGCTTTGGTTTTGCCATTCATGGCATAGTGCCCCTACATAACTCACTGGGAGGTCCATATGGCTACGCTCGAACAGATTCAGGCGCGTATGAAAAAGCTACAGGCGCAAGCAGAAAAGATCCTTGCGAAGCGCGCGCAAGCCGCAGTCGATCAGATCCGCACGTTGATGATCAAGCATGGTTTGACCACCGAAGATATCGAAGCTCGCGCAAAGGCACGACGCGAAGGTACCCGTAAAGCGGCGAATGCCGCAAAAGGCGTAACGGGCAAACGCGTCAAGGTCGCCACCAAAAAGGGAAAACTCCCGCCGAAATATTTGAATCTGAAGACCGGCGAAACATGGAGCGGCCACGCCCGCCCGCCGGCATGGATCAAGGACGTTAAGGATCGTTCGAAGTTTCTGATCGCAGGCGCGGTGGATAGCGCGGCGAGCACGGTTAAGGCGGCCGTAAAAGGTGCCCGCGGAGCGAAGAAAGCAGGCAGGAAGGCCGCGGCTAAAAAGGCAGTAAGCGCCAAAACTGCGCCGGTCAAAAAGGCGGCGAAGAAGGCAACCAGAAAGACGGCTGGCAGGAAAGCGGCAGCGAAGAAGGCACCGGTAGCGTCATCGGCTGCGGCGTAACGCGTAAATACGCGAGAGGGCTGCACCGATGCGCTACCGCGCACGGAGCGCCCTCCTATCTAAGTGTTGCCGGTAACGTGTCGCTTACGCGTTACCCGATCGTCCCGCATCAAACCCCGCTGCAAATCCCTCCATCGGTTGCAAACATTCCGTGCAGTCGTCGCATTGCATCTCGTCCCGGTTAAGGCGCGTCTGAACAGACGTTAATCCGCATCGAGCGCGCATTCGCCCAACGTGTCGAACCCATTGCAAGGTCTTTCATCGCATGACGGCGCGTCACAACCGGACGCAAAGTCGATCCGATGGTCTGCGTGCGGAACGAACCAGTTCCTCCCGCCCGGTTTGCCACAAACACAAGCCTACTAAGGCACGCGTGTTCCAGTCTCCATTGCCGCACTAAACCCCACGCAAAACCGCTCGTATTACGCACCGAGGCGAATGCAACGCGTGGTAAGTGCGCCTGTGGTCCGTTGCCAACAGATGACCACACGCGCTGTGACCTAATGGCGACATCCGGCCGATGTTGGCCAGTCGACCGACCGGATATCAAAGCAAAGCGATGCGCGCATGCTCCGACGAATCCGTTTCGTAGCCGATTCGTCGGCAAGCGCGCCGCGCGTTATTCAACAGTATCTTTGGAGAGTCCGGAATGAAAAAGTCCGCCATTACCCTGGCGCTGCTGGGAGCCACAATCGGAGTGGCTCACGCGCAGAACAGCGTCACTCTGTACGGCGTAATCGACGAGTCGATTCAGTACACCCATAACGCCACGCCAACCGGCACGAACCAGGTCGGGCTCTACTCGGGCAATCTGTCGGGGAGCCGCTGGGGTCTCAAGGGCTCGGAGGACTTAGGCGGCGGCCTGAAAGCGATCTTCCAGCTGGAAGACGGTTTCAACGTCAACAACGGCAAGATGGGCAGCTATAACGGCACCACGTCGGAGTTCGGCCGTCAGGCGTACGTCGGATTGCAGAGCGATCGATACGGTACGTTCACGCTAGGTCGCCAGTACGATCCGCTCGTCGACCTGGTCCAGGGCATCACGGCGGACAACTACTTCGGCAGCACGTTTGCGACTGCCGGCGACGTCGACAACTACGACAATAGCTCGCGTACCAACAATGCAGTCAAGTACGTGTCGCCTCTGTTTGGCGGATTGCAGGTCGAAGGCATGTACGCGTTGGGCGGCGTTGCCGGCCAGACCGGCTCCGGCCAGACATGGTCGCTGGCGGCGGCCTATGCCAACGGTCCGATCGCGGTGTCGGCCGGCTACTACGTCGCCGACAACGCCAGCACCACGGCGGCGCTACGCACAGGCTGGTCGTCGACCTCGGATGGTACGTTCGACGGGCCGGTCAATACGGGCTATGCGACGGCGAAGTCGATCAATATCGCCCGCGTCGCCGCGCAATATGTTGCCGGCCCCTACACGATCGGCGCGAGCTACAGCAATTCGCAATACAAGGCGGATGCCCAGTCGGCCTTCGCTGCGACGGAGAAGTTCAACACCGGGCAAGCGTTCCTGAATTACCAGGCAACGCCAGCGCTGCTCTTAGGGCTCGGTTACAGCTACACGAAGGCAAGTGGCGATACGGCGGCGACCTACAACCAGATTTCACTGGGCACCGACTACAACCTGTCGAAGCGTACCGACGTCTATCTGGTGGGCGCATGGCAGCACGCGAGCGGCAACCAGTTGAATGCGGACGGCACGGTGAGCAGTGCCGAGGCGTCGATAGGATCGTATGGGGTCGCGGGGACCTCTACGCAGGAAATCATCAGTCTGGGTATTCGTCACAAGTTCTAGGCAAGCGCATGGACGGCAGCATGGCTTAGGCACGCTGCCGTCCATGTATCGGTGGCGTAAGCGAAGGTAATGAACGCGGTAACTTAAATAATCCGCTGGAGATCTACACTACGTCGCTTTAGCGGACAGGTCCCCGTCTCTCATCTGAGCATCCTTTTCCTACCGTCAGGCGCTTCAGGCAATGCGCCCAACTTGCTCGCCCGCATGAACCCACTGTTGCCGCATCCCACAGACGCAGATGGACCGAGGCGCTTCGCCATCGTTATGTCGAACGCAATTGGCGACACCCTGATCCTGATGGTCATCGTCCGCAATCTTTTGCGAAACGGGATCGATGTCGATGTTTTTGGGCGTCCGGCGTACGCGCTTCGGCAGTGGTTTCCCGACGTCGCGATCAGGCCGTTACCGGAGGTAACGGATAGCAACGCATGGCTCGCGCCGTACGAGATCGTCGTGCAAATGCATCGACATAAACCGGTGGCGAACCTCGCGGATCTCCATTCCCGCGTCTACGATCTGCATGAGGTCTCATACAGCGATCCACCAGGCTGCATGGCCGAGCGCTTCGCCGACTTCTGCCGGCAGGAGCTCGGGCTTAGCGATGTCGGCCTGACCAACGGCATCACACCGCCATCCTCGTTACGGCATCGCCAGTACGTGCGCCGCATTGCGATTCATCCCGAGGCCAGCACCGACGACAAGCGCTGGCCGCGTCGAAGCTTCGTGAAACTGGCGCAGCGCCTGCGCAAACGTGGCTACGACGTGCAGTTCGTGATCGCACCGCACGAACGCGAGCACTGGAGCGAACGCGAGAGAGGCGGTATTCCCGCACCGGCTTTCGACAATTTGCACGAACTCGCGTGCTGGCTTTACGAGTCCGGCTGGTTTATCGGCAACGACTCCGGCGTCGGCCATCTTGCGTCGAATCTCGGCATTCCGACGACCAGTCTGTTCCGCCGACGAGGCGTCTCAGAGCGTTGGCGTCCGGCATGGGGAACGGTGACAGTTGTGTTGCCCTGGCAATGGATTCCCACTGCGCGGCTTAAAGAAAAATTCTGGCGCGAGACACTGACATGCGCGCGAGTTTTGCGGGTGTTTCAGCGCATGGTTCGGGAGCATCAGCCTGAAGACGAACGCCCCGTCGACCTATACGCGAAAAGCAGCGAACCCGCCTAAGCGGGTTCGCTAACGGGCCGCCTTAGCAACTGTCCGTAGCGACTGCGTCAAACGAGTCCAGTCGTGTAATACACCGTGATCACGAAAAACACGGCCAGCGTCTTGATGATCGTCACCGCAAAAATGTCGCGATACGATTCGCGGTGCGTGAGCCCCGTCACGGCAAGCAGTGTAATGACGGCACCGTTGTGCGGCAGCGTGTCCATGCCGCCGCTCGCCATGGCGACGACCCGGTGCAGCACTTCCATTGGAATATGGGCGGCGTCCGCGGCCTTGATAAAAGTATCGGACATGGCAGCGAGCGCGATGCTCATGCCGCCGGATGCCGACCCGGTGATACCCGCCAGCGAGCTGACCGACACCGCCGCGTTGACGAGCGGATTCGGAATGCTCTTCAGCGCATCGCTGACCACGAGAAAGCCGGGCAACGCCGCGATCACGCCACCGAAGCCGTACTCCGACGCCGTATTCACCGACGCAAGCAGCGCCCCAGCGACGGCTGCCTTGGTACCAGTCGCGAACCGTTCGCGTACGCGGCCAAACGCGGTCAGCACGACCAGCACGATGCCGAGCAGCAGCGCACCCTCCACCGACCAGATCGCGACCACGGCCTTGATCGGCGTCGTGATGGGCGCATGTATGCCGGGCAGCACGTCCGGCGCGACGGTATACGAGGCGCCGTACCAGTCGGGAATCAGCCGCGTCAGCGCGAAGTTGGCGACGCCAACAAGAACGAGCGGTGCGACGGCGAGCAGCGGATGCGGCAGATGCGAGGACTCGACGCGCTCCGGCTCGTTGACGAGCGACGTGCCGTAGCCTTCGCCTTTAGCCATCGCGGCGCGGCGGCGCCATTCCAGATACGTCAGGCCCACGACGACGATGAACAGCGATCCCGCTACGCCAAGCACCGGCGCGGCCCAGGAGGTCGTTTTGAAGAAGGTGGTCGGGATGATGTTCTGGATCTGCGGTGTGCCCGGCAGCGAATCCATCGTGAACGAGAACGCACCGAGCGCGATGGCGCCCGGCATCAGACGTTTCGGAATGTTGCTCTGCCGATAGAGTTCGGCGGCGAATGGATAGACCGCGAAGACGACCACGAACAACGATACGCCGCCGTAAGTCAGCAGCGCGCAGACCGCAACGATTACCGCATTGGCGCGCGAGCGGCCGATATAGCGAATGGCGGCGGCCACGATCGATTCGGAGAATCCCGACAGTTCGATTACCTTGCCGAATACCGCGCCAAGCAGAAATACCGGAAAGTAAAGCTTCACGAAGCCGACCATCTTGTCCATGAAGATGCCGGAGAACACCGGCGCGACCGCGGATGGTTCGGTCAGCAATACGGCGCCGAGTGCCGCGATTGGTGCAACGAGAATCACGCTGTAGCCGCGATAGGCCGCAAACATCAGAAACACTAGCGCGGCGAGGACGATCACAAATGACATTGGGTCTCCGTATTGAGTGCGTTTAATGCAGGCATCGATAATGCCGGCTGGTTATTGATTCATACAGGATAAATGTTTCTATTGTTTGCGGGCAATCGCCGGCCAGGTTTGTTGCGCGTCATCGCTGGAGAATCGCTACGACACGAATAACGCTTTGCAAGCTATGCATGGCACAATCGCTATCGTCGAAAAACAAGACGCCGATCGGGGTTCTCCATGGAACACAGCCGTCAATCATTTCAGGTAGCTGTCGTGCGCTCGCTAGCCGGGTTGGCCGCGCTCGCTGCGTTAGCCGGACTCGCGGGCTGCGGCAGCAGCGCGCCGCTGTTTCTGTCCGATGGCCGTCCGACCACCCAGGTGCAATGCCCGGACAGCCAGACCTCGTGCGAACAGCAGGCGCGTGCCGCGTGCGGCGGCGCGTTCGATACCGTGCGCCAGTCGACCGACGACGGCCAGCGTACCTTGCTGTACGCATGCAAGGCGAAGTAACGCGAACTAACGCGAATAGCACGAACGAACACCGCCTCAGACAATCGCGCCTGGCAGATGCAACAGCAGCCGGATCAGATCCGGCTGGCGGTTCGTCGATGTCTTCTGGTAGATCGATTGCAACTGCTTGCGTACGGTGTCGTGCTGCACACCAAGACGCAGCGCAATGTCCTTTAGCGAGAGTCCTTCCGCGAGGCAGTATGCGACCCGGCATTCGGCTGGCGTCAGATTGAATGCCGCCGCGAGCAGATCGGTGTCGACCACCGGCGACGATTGCGGATCGAAAAATATCAGCATGGCAATCGCACGCAGGCCGAATCTCGCCGACACGTCGCCGGGCACGATC
The DNA here is from genome assembly GCF_030464945.1 of Paraburkholderia sp. CHISQ3. Classification (NCBI taxonomy): domain Bacteria; kingdom Pseudomonadati; phylum Pseudomonadota; class Betaproteobacteria; order Burkholderiales; family Burkholderiaceae; genus Paraburkholderia; species Paraburkholderia sp. CHISQ3. The sequence continues at coordinate 238,667 of NZ_JALPRG010000009.1, read as the reverse complement.
AGGTTGTAGAACACATAGAGCGCGGTCTTCTCGCTGTCGTCGCCGGCGATGCGCAGTACCCGGTACTGTGCGGCGCTCGCCTGGGTGGCGTGATCGGGCACGCGCAACTGCCCTTCGGTCTGCGCGCAGTCATCGAGAAAGCGGCTCATGAAGGGCGGCGGCAGCATCAGCGTGCGACCGGTTATCCGTACCAGCTCGGTCGATTGCAGCAGACGTTCGGCCGCTCCGTTCACGTGCAGCACTTCGCCGCCGGTCGTTGCGAGGATCACGGGCTGCCCCCAGCGGCTCACGAACGCATGGCCGACCAGCGCATCCGTCGAGTACACATAGCGCTGCATCTGCTGCGTCATCGCGCGCGCCAGATGCGGTGTCAGGCGCTGCAAAAACGCGATCGCGTCCCCGGTCATCGGCCCCTGGCTATCGTTGCGCGTGCAGGCGAACACGACCGTGAGGCGCGCCTCGTCGATCAGCTTGCAACCCGATACATAACGATGCCCCATCGGCAGCAGGAACTCCTGGTAAAAGCGGTTCTCGCTGACGAACGCGTCGTCGAAATGCTCGTGGCAATGCATCCAGTGCAGTACAGGCTGCGTCCATAACAGCGCGAGCCGAGGATCGACGCGATGGTAGTGCTGGATATAGCCGAGTTCGGCCGCCACCGGGAGATTGAAGCCGTCGCTGAAGGACAGCGTGTCGTGATGCTTGTCGAAGGCGAGCACATGAATCGTGCTGGCCCCGGTCAGTGCGGCGAGGTCCGCGTATAACGCCTGCCATCCCGCGGCTTCGCCGACGGTGTCATAAATGCGGTGCACAAGCCGGTCATATTGTTGTTCATCTGATTCCACGCGACCTCGATTTTTTCCATAAACACTGCACGTACTCGATCTACCAGGTTGGACTTATGTCTTCCACAAACGGGGAATATACAGTCCCAATAGCTGACGTTAATCTTCCGTTTCTTACGCTGGATTATCTTCTGACGAGACGCCGGGTTCGGTGCGGCGCCTAACGGAAAAGCACTCGCCGCAGTTCTAGAGTCGATTCAGGACCGGTAATCGAATATTCGCCGTAAATTTTTCCAGAGGCGTCTGAAAAAGGCAGACAAATCGGTAGTTGCTCCCGTTTTTACTCGACGGTATACGGCACAGTTAATGCTTGTAGTGGATTTAGACTGGCATTCCGGGGAAAGGCAATGAACCACCAGCAACTCGAAAAAGATATTGAACATCTCGAACACGTGATGCCGCGCATTTCAGCCGACGACCGCATCCCGTTGTCCTACTGGCGCAACCGGGTCAATTCGGTTCTGGCTGCGATTCTCGTTCCATCGCAGGCGAGCCGCGTGAAGCGGCTCAACGAAGCGCTTCTCGTCCTTGAGGGGCTCCAAAAATGATGCCGGCAGTACTGGCCGATTGCACATCTTTCTGTTTACAGTAGAAGAACGACCGAGCTTGCAGGGACCGCGATGCAGAGAGCAGGTTTTTCACCCGACCGGCTCGCACGCTTGACCGAGGCCATGCAGGCCTATGTCGAGCGCGGCGACGTGGCGGGTGCCGTGACGCTGGCGTGGCGTCGCGACGAGATTGCGCAATTCGATGCGCTCGGTCTGCGAGACGAAGCGGACCGGCTGCCGATGGAGCGCGACACGCTGTTCCGGATCGCCTCGATGACGAAACCGGTCACGAGCGCCGCAGCGATGATGCTGATCGAGGCGGACCAGCTGGCGCTCGACGCGCCCGTGAGCCGGTGGCTACCGGAACTCGCAACATTGCGCGTGCTGCGCGATCCAGCAGGCGCCCTCGATACCACCGACCCGTTGCGTGAGCCCATCACGGTGCTCGATCTGCTGACGCATCGTGCGGGATTCGCGTATCACTTCACTTCGACGGGACCGCTTGCCGAGGCCTATGCCAAAGCGTTCAACGGAGTCGACTCGGGGGCCGGCTCCGACGGATGGCTCGCGCGCGTCGCGTCACTGCCGCTGATGTTTCAACCCGGTACGCGCTGGCACTACAGCGTCGCTACCGACGTCCTCGGTGTTCTCGTCGAGCGCGTGAGCGGCCTGTCGCTCGGCGACTTCTTCCGCACGCGCATCTTCGAGCCGTTGGGCATGCGCGATACCGCGTTCTCGATTGCGGGCACGCAGCTCGAGCGGCTCAGCACAGCATGGCGCTTCGATTCGCCGAGCCGGCGCCGCGTTGTCGAAGAGCGCGCGGCGGGGAGTCGCTGGGCCAATGCGGCGCGTTTCCAGAGTGGCGGTGGCGGGCTCGTCTCGACGGCCCACGACTATCTACAGTTCGCCCGGCTGCTGCTCGGACGCGGGCGCGTCGGCGATACGCGGCTGTTGTCGCACCGCTCGGTCGACCTGATGCGCAGCAACTTCCTGACCCGCGAGCAGCGGCGCATGCCGGCCATCGGTCCGATTACGTGGGCGGGGCAGGGCTTCGGGCTCGGCTTGTCGGTGGTCGACGATCCGGCGCAACAGTTGCCGCTCGGCTACCGGTCGACGGGTTCGTTTGGCTGGCCTGGCGCATTCGGCACGAGCTGGTTTGCCGATCCCGTGGAGCAGATGATCGGCATCATGCTGATCCAGCTTCGTACCGACGGACCGTTTCCGATGGCGAATGAATACGAGCGGCGCCTGTACGACGCAATCGACGATTGAATGTGCAGTGATGTGGTGTGGTGTGGCGTTACGGGGACACTGGCACGTAACGCACGACTGACTGACCTTTAGCACTTGGGGCGAAACCGGACCTATCCGGCACTTTTTCGATCTGTTAGGGTCACACTCCCCGTTGCCCTAACACCAATTGGAGACTGCTGTCATGGCCACCTATAAGCAACTGACTGCTCAACTCGAAAAGCTTCATAAGGAGGTGGCCGTCGCGCGCGATAAAGAAGTGGCACAGGCGATCGCCGACATCAGACAGCAGATCGCCGAATACGGGATCACGGCGGAAGAACTCGGCTTCTCGAGCAAACGCGCTCCCGGTGCACGCAAGGCGCCACTGCCGCCGCGCTATCGCAACCCCAAGACTGATGAAACATGGAGCGGTCGCGGCCGCACCCCAGGCTGGCTCGTGGGCAAGAACCGCGATCGCTTCCTGATCGAAGACTGAAGCGGGCGGCGTTTTCGCCGCACGACAGAAGCGTCCGACGGCCGATGCATCCACGCGATGCATCGGCCGTCTGCTTTGCGCAGCGATAGCGCGCTGCGTGATGACGATGTCGCGGTGACGCGTCACGTGTCGTTTTTCGCACCGTTGAGCAATTCCCGAAAACGCTCACCTTTGACCGATCTCGCGTGGGTGATGGAGTGGTTCGGCGGAGGCTGCTCGCACGCGAGGGCGCCGAGTCGAGGCGATGTCGATTCGGACATCCGTTCGATGCGGATGAATGCTCGAACCTCGTATCGAAGTCACTTGCGTCGTCTGGGTAGATCGGCTGCACAGGCTTATTTGACAAGGCTTTGCGGCGCTCGAAGAAGCTCGCATAAACGATTCGCACACACACAGAACACGCATGCGTATGCATGCGGAAGCCGCTATCAAAGCACGTGCCACGCACGCTGCATACGGTGCAAACCAAAGACGATCTCCGCTCACGTCTAACGCGTGAACAGCGCCAGAATTCGCCCCTCCTGAAAACGCTCACCTTTGGGCGGATCGAGACCTGCAGCACGCGCCTGGGACAAACCCGGAAATGAGCGCGCCTCATACCCCGCATCAAAAAACATCGATTCACCGCCGTTCGTCGCGGCCCGCACAATCGCGCCATTCACTCAACCGCTGACGGAACGACCATGAGCGCCACGACGGACAAACAACTTTATATCGGCGAAGGATTTGAAGGACCGGGCGTCAATCTCGCCCACATCAATGTGCTGGTCGGCCCGCGCAACGGCCCGGCAGGCCAGGCATTCGCGACCGCGCTCGCCACGCCGAGCACGGGTCACGCGCCGTTCGTCGTGATTGCGCGCCCCGGCATCCCGACCAAGCCGCTGACGCTGTATGTGAACAAGGCGCAGATCGATGGCGAGTTCCACGGCAATGCGACGTGGGGTGCATCGCAGGCCGGGATCGCGAAGGCCGTGGCCGAGTCGCTGGAGAACGGCACGCTGCCGCCCGAGGCGGAGAACGACTGGGTGGTGGTGTCGGCGAACTGGGTGAACCCCAAGACCGACGATCTCGATGCCGTGTTCGAGAACAACTATCGCGCCTGCAAGAACGCGATCGTCGCGGCGATGAAGGGCTTGCCGCATCGCGACGAAGTGTTTGCCGCCGCGCGCGAGGTATCGAATCCGTTCTATACGCCGAAGCAACGCTGAGCGTAGCGCTCCACTCGGCGCCGCTAAAAAAATCTGGAGACAGTTTCATGGAATACACCCGCCTCGGCCAGTCCGGCCTGAAAGTTTCGCGTCTGTGCCTCGGCACGATGAACATGGGCACGCCGCAATGGAAGCCGTGGATCTTCGATGAAGCGCAAAGCGAACCCATCGTGCGTCACGCGCTGGATGCCGGCGTGAACTTCATCGATCTCGCCGATTTCTATTCGACCGGTGTCGGCGAGGAAGTCGTCGGTCGGATACTGAAGCGCGCAACGCGCCGCGAAGAGATCGTCGTCGCGACCAAGGTCGGCTACGACATGGGCAGCTACCAGAACGCGGGCGGCCATTCGCGCAAGCACATCATGGACGGCATCGACGGGTCGTTGAAACGCCTCGACATGGACTACGTCGATATCTTCATGCTGCATTTCTTCGACGTGAATACGCCGGTCGAAGAAACGATGGGCGCGCTGAACGACATCGTGCGTGCAGGCAAGGCGCGCTACCTCGGCGTGTCGACGATGTACACGTGGCAGTTCGCAAAGATCATGCAGGTCTGCGAACGCAATGGCTGGCATAAGCCGATCAATATGCAATTGCAACTGAACCTCGCTTACCGCGAGGAAGAGCGCGAAATGATCCCGTACTGCAAAGACCAGGGGGTGGGCGTCTCGGTGTTCAGTCCGCTCGCGCGCGGTTTTCTGACCAGCGATCCGACCTCGACACGCAACCAGACCGACTTCTTCACTGCGCAGATGTACGGCGACGCAACGACTCGCGAGATTGCCGCATCGGTAGCGCGCGTCGCGGCGCGCCGTGGCGTGACGCCCGCGCAGATTGCGCAGGCGTGGGTGCTCAACCACGGCGGCGTGTCGAGCATGCTGGTCGGTGCGGATTCGGCTGCGCAGTTCGATAGCGCGCTGGCCGCGCTCGAGACAAAGCTCGACGCCGACGAACTGTTCGAACTCGAACGCAACTACACCCCGTGCGATCTGATCAACGATTACACGGCCGGCCGGCGCATCGCACGCGAACCGCGAGCCGCCGAGGGCGCGTTCGCCGAAACGTTCGGCAAGGCAGCGTGAGGCACACATGAGCGAATTTCTCCGGACAGGGCATTACATCGGCGGCGAGTGGTATCAAAGCGAAAGCACGTATGCGGTTCTCAACCCGGCAACAGGCGACGTGATCGCGCAGGTTGCGAAGGCAGGTGCCGACGAAACCGCGCAGGCGATTACCGCGGCCGAGCGGGCATTTCCCGCCTGGCGCGCGTTGACCGCGAAAGAGCGCGGCGCACGCGTGAAGCGCTGGGGCGAACTGATGCTCGAGCATCGCGAAGCGCTTGCCGAACTGCTGACACGCGAACAAGGCAAACCGCTCGCCGAAGCGCGCGGCGAAGTTGCGTACGCGGCGAGCTTCTTCGAATGGTTTGCGGAAGAAGCGAAGCGCAGCTACGGCGACGTGATTCCGAGCCCGAAGCCTGGCTCGAAGATCATCGTGACGCGCGAGCCGGTCGGTGTCGTGGCAGCGATCACGCCGTGGAACTTCCCGCTCGCGATGATCACGCGCAAGGCCGGTCCCGCGCTTGCCGCAGGTTGCACGATGGTGCTCAAGCCGTCCGAAGAAACGCCGCTCTCCGCGCTCGCGCTGGCTGTGCTGGCGGAACAGGCCGGCATTCCGGCGGGCGTGTTCAACATCGTCTCCGGCGATGCAGTTGCGATCGGCAACGTGCTGACGGCTTCGCCGGTCGTGCGCAAGCTGTCGTTCACCGGTTCGACGCGGGTCGGCAAGCTGCTCGCGAAGCAATCGGCGGATACGTTGAAGAAGCTGTCGCTCGAACTCGGCGGCAATGCGCCGTTTATCGTGTTCGACGACGCCGATCTCGATGCGGCCGTGCAGGGTGCGATTGCCTCGAAGTTTCGCAACACCGGGCAGACCTGTGTGTGCGTGAACCGCTTCTATGTGCAGGACGGTATCTACGACGCGTTCACTGAAGCGTTGACGCGGGCTGTGCGGACGATGCGCGTCGGCAATGCGCTCGAAGGAGACGTCGAGCAGGGACCACTGATCAACGAAGCGGCGCTGCGTAAAGTCGAGAGCCACGTCGCCGACGCGTTGCAGAAAGGCGCGACCGCATTGACGGGCGGCAAGCGTCATGCGCTCGGCGGTACGTTCTATGAGCCTACGGTGTTGAGCGGCGCGACGCGCGCGATGCAGATCGCCGAAGAGGAAACCTTCGGGCCGGTTGCCGCGTGCTTCCGCTTCAAGACCGAAGCCGAAGCGATCGCCGCAGCCAACGACACACCGTTTGGTCTGTCCGCCTATTTCTACACACGCGATCTCGGCCGCGCATGGCGTGTCGCCGACGCGCTCGAAAGCGGCATGGTCGGTATCAACGAAGGGATCATCTCGACCGAGGTGGCGCCGTTCGGCGGCGTCAAGCAGTCGGGTCTGGGCCGGGAAGGATCGAAGTACGGGCTCGATGAATACGTCGAACTGAAGTACATGATGATGGCGGGCTTGGGCGGTTGATGCGCGCGGTACCAGGCAGCAGGGGCAGTAAGGGCAGCACCACTACTAGAAGATAGGAGACAGCGTGAGCATCCATCACGACATGCAGGCCGCACCGCTCGGGCGTACGCCCGGTGCAGCGCGCACAACGTTAGGAGTGGTACCGACGGCGGCCAGTGCCGCACGCGCTTCCATCCCGCTCGACGACGTGCCGCTCAATCGCTTTCACGTGAAGATCGCGGGCCTGACGTTCGGCGCGCACTTCACCGAGGGCTACGCGCTTGGCACGATCGGCTATGCGCTCGCCTCGCTGAACCGGCAGATGCCGCTCGACGCGTTCTGGATGGGCATGATCGGCAGTTCGGCGCTGATGGGGATTTTTCTCGGCAGTCTCGTGTTCGGCTGGCTGTCGGACCGCATGGGGCGGCAGAAGATTTTTCTGCTGAGCTTCCTGATCATCACGCTCGCGGCGTTCGGACAGTTCTATGTCAGCTCGCCGCTGATGTTGTGCGCGTTGCGTGTCGTCATCGGCTTCGGCATGGGCGGCGATTTCGCCGTCGGCCACGCGATCCTTGCGGAGTTCTCGCCGCGCAGGCATCGCGGCGCGTTGCTCGGTTCGTTCAGCGTGATCTGGACCGTCGGCTATGTCGCAGCGAACGTGCTGGGCATGTTGTACGGCGATGCCTCACCGGATGCGTGGCGCTGGCTGCTTGCGTCGGCCGGTGTGCCTGCGTTGATCGTGCTGGTGCTGCGCATCGGCACGCCCGAGTCTCCGCGCTGGTTGCTCGGCCAGGGGCGCGCAGCCGAAGCAAAGGCGATCGTGCTCAAGTACTTCGGGCCGCACGTGACGCTCGACGGCGGCGCGCACGATCACACAACACGCACGGCACGCGGCGGCTTCGCACGCCTCTTCACCCCGGAGCTGATCCGTCGCACATTCTTCAACTGCACGTTCTTCGTGTGCCTCGTGATCCCATACTTCGCGATCTACACGTTCCTGCCGACCATCCTCAAGGCGATCCACCTGAACGAAGGTTTCGGCGCCGATTTCCTGCTGAACGGTTTTCTCGTACTCGGCGCGGTGCTCGGCATCTGGCTCACGATCAAGCTGCCGCGCCGCGTGTTTCTGATCGGTTCGTTCGCGGTGACCTGCCTGTCGCTGGTGGCACTGTCGTTGCTGCCCGACTCGGCAGCGCTCGCGATGATCTTTGCGTTCGCCGTATTCACGCTGACGATGTCTGCGTTCTCGAACCTGGTCGGTGTGTTTCCTCCCGAGTGCTTTCCGACCGAGGTGCGGGCGTGCGGCGTGGGCCTGGCTATTGCATGCAGCCGGCTCGGCTCAGCCGTCGGCACGTTCCTGTTGCCGCTCGGCATTGCCCAGATCGGTTTTCACGCGACGATGTTTGCGCTCGCCGCGGTACTGCTCGTGGGTATGCTGGTGTCGATCGTCCTGGCACCGGAGACGCGCCACCTGACGCTAAACCAGGCGAGCGGCGAATGAAGTTCTAAGGCTCGACGCAGCGGAAATTTTCCGCGCGATCGAGATTGCCGTGTCCGGTATAGCGCGGAAATGCGGGGTACCGGCACAGCGGCCGCGAGCGGCCGTTGGTGGCGCGGGCGAGATCGACGGCGACGAGCGTTTGCGGCGCGAGGCCGTGCGTGACCCAGTCGTCGAGCGCACCGAGCATGTCGACCGATGGGATGAATACCCCGTTGCCGTGCTGGAAGCCGGGCACCATATAGAGACGCATGAACGAATCGACCTGCGCATCGCCGTAACGCGCGATCAATGCGCGGTAGTACGCGATGGTCTGGTTCGGGCTGATCACTTCGTCGGCGAGACCCTGTAGCGTGATCAGCTTGCCGCCATGCGCGATAAAGCGCGACATGTCCGGGTTCATCGCGCCGATCGTGCCCGACAGATCGACGAGCCGCGGCAGATAGCGCCCCGGATGCTGGACATCGAACTGCATGGAACTGGCGGTGTCGTCGCGCGTGACGAAGTAGCGGATGTACGCGTCGCCCTGCGCGTAGAGATAGCCGTTCGAAAAGAACCCCGGCTCGGGCAGGCGTTCGGTTGAATGCGCGAGCCCGAGCATGCCGGTGAAGTGCGTCCCCTGAAACACGTTGTAGCCGCGATAGCGGGTGACGCCCCATGCGAGCGGGTAGGGCAACTGCAGCCCGTCGCGCAGTACCAGAAGCGTCTTGAGCTGCGCGTCGGTGAGACAGTTGTCGTTGTCGTCCTCGGCTTGAGCTTGTGGTGCGCAGCGCAGCGACTGGATCAGTTGCGGTTCGAGTGCGCGACAGGCGGCCACGTTGCTGACGATGCCGTCGGCGGCGCCGTCGAGCGCGTCGCATGCGGCCAGCGTGCGCCGATACATGAGATCGAGCAGCGCCGGCGGGATGAATCCACCTGGATTGCGATATTCGGCCTGGCCGACTTGCACGCCGAGCAGGCGCACACCGGAGAAATTCAGTGCCGGCGAGTTGGCGATCACGCCGTCGTAGTCGTCGGGAAAGCGCTGGATCACGGTGTAGCCTTCGCGGCCGCCCGTCGATCCCCCGGCGAAGTACATCTTCTCGGGCAACCGCCCGTAGCTACGCGCGATCAGCGCGAGGGCGACATCGTGGGTCTTCTTCAGATGCGCGTAGCCGAAATTGATCACCGCTTCGTCGACGAGGCCAAACGCGGCGAGCCCCGGATTGCCCACGTGGCCCGAGTCGTCGCCGAAGGTCGCGTAGCCGCGCGCAAGCGGCGGTTGCTCGGGCGAGAACGGCACGGTGCCGGTGCCGCTTACTACGACGCCGCTGTAGCCGCCGCCGCCAAACTGTAGCGCGCGGCCGTTCCAGCGGCGCGGCAGGTTCAGTTCGAAACGGATGTCGGGTGCGCTTGCCTTCAGCGGCTTGATGCTGCCGACTACGCGGCAGTATTCGCCATCGACATTCCCCGGCGCGGCGATTGCGATCATCGTCGCGCTGTCGATCTGCGCGCCGCGTGTCGGCAGGCCGATTTCGGAGGCGGGTAGCGCGAGCCCGGCGAGCTCGGTGCAACGCATCGGCACCGTGGGCGGCAGGCGCAACGGTGGGACCGGTGCTTTCTCCCCACCCGAACCAGGCGTGCCGCGGCCCATCGCGAGCGACGTCCACACGAGCGCGCCGACGGCGCAGGCGTTGCGGACCCGCGCCGTCATCCGATGCGTGCCCCTTGCACGGCCGCGCGCGTATGCGGACCGCGCCAGTCGCGCCAGGTTTTCGCGAGCGCGAGCATCGCGGCGATGGCGGCGAAATCGCCGGCGAGCGCGGCAAGGAAGCCCGCCAGACCGTGCCAGGCGTGCGGTGTGGCGGTATCGACGACGAGCGAAATCAGCGTGCCGCCGACAAAACACACGAGCCCCGTCCGGCCCACCGTGATCACGGCCGGCAGTCGCTGCGCGAGCCGTGCGACCGCGCCGCGCGCAACGCAGTACGCGGCGAGCCACGCGATGGCGCCGAAATTCACGACCCTCACCAACGATAGATGCTGCTTCATGGCACCCGGCAACGGTTGAACGAGAACGAACAGCTTGACTACTGCGAAGGCAACGACGACCGCGAATGCAATACGTGTGAGCCACTGGCCCGCAGGCGATGTCATCCGCACCGCTGAAACCGGATGCAGACGGCACACCATGCCGAGCACGAACATCAACTGCCAGGCAAACGGATTGAAAGCCCAGTCGCCGACGTCGTCCATGCTGAACGCAGACGCGAGCAGCGGCGCGAACCACCAGATGCCGATGCTGCACGCGAGCGCCGCGACCGCCGAACGGCGCGCGAGCGGTACCGCCAGCGGCACGAACAGCGCAAATATGACATACATCGGCAGCACGCTCGACAGATACGGCTGCCGGCGCAGCGTGAGGATATCGAATGCCGTGCGTATCGGGTGCGCCGCGAACGGCTGCCAGCCGCTCAGATCGAGCATCGGGTGATTCAGGCGCAACAGCGCGAGAATCGCGCCTGACAGCAGCGTAAGAATCGCGGTGAGCAGGTACGCGCGGTAAATTTCCCAGCAGCGCCGGAAGAAGCGCGTTCGCGCAGCGACTGCACCACCGCGTGCAAGCACGGCCATATAAGCCGCCGCCGACGCATACCCGCCCAGAAACACGAACACTTCCGCCGAGTCGCACAGCGCGTACGCATGCAACATCACGTGCGACAACACGCTGCCCGGTATGTGATCCAGCACGATGACGATCAGCACGATACCGCGAAAGAAATCGACCTCGATTGAACGCCGTTGGCGTGATTCCATTGGATTCTCGCTGGCTGACAGGGAAGCAGAAATGCAGCGCGCTGGCCGTCGCGCATAACCGGTACGAACACCGTGCGCCGGGAATGTTCCCGTGCGCGAAATCATTGTGCGCTCCGACCCGAACCTGCTGCAGCGAGCGCGGCAGTTCGCATACGGTTGTGTAAGACAGCATATTTTCGCGCGGGCAAATCGCAGGCAAGGCTGTATATAAACGTAAGTGAGCGCGATTCCAGTCGCGGTGGGCACGGGTTGTAGGGTCTGTATCCACCGGGTGCATTTCGAGCCGCTCCCGTCCGCGACGTGTATCATTCGTCCCGGCGCTGTTCTGTGCTGGCGTTTCCAGCATTTCTTACCGCTCGTGCTATTTCCGTTACGACGCATCACGACCTGTCGGACGGTGTCGCGCATGACGCGGGCCGATCCGGACCCTTCCGCAGTCATCGCCGCCGCGCTCGCCACGTTTGCCCAACTCACCGCCGCACGTGCGTCCGGCCAGATTCCTGTTTGCGTTTTTGAACGCTTTTCGTCTCTTTTAGACGCGCAGCGCTATTCGATCCGCCGCCCGACCTCTCGTTAAGCCAGCTCCGATGCCAGTTTCAGAACTCAACCGTCGCCGCACCTTTGCGGTCATTTCCCACCCGGACGCGGGCAAGACCACGCTGACCGAAAAACTGCTGCTGTTCTCGGGCGCGATCCAGATCGCGGGCACCGTGAAGGGCCGCAAGAGTAGCCGCTATGCGACCTCAGACTGGATGGAGATCGAGAAGCAGCGCGGCATTTCGGTGGCGAGCTCGGTGATGCAGTTCGAATACGGCGACGCGGTGATCAACCTGCTCGATACGCCGGGCCACGAGGACTTTTCCGAAGACACGTACCGCGTGCTGACGGCAGTCGACGCGGCCGTGATGGTGATCGACGGTGCGAACGGTGTCGAAGCGCAGACGCTGAAGCTGCTCGAGGTGTGCCGCAGCCGCAAGACGCCGATCGTTACGTTCATCAACAAGCTCGACCGCGAAGTGCGCGAGCCGCTCGATCTGCTCGACGAAATCGAACAGCATCTCGGCGTGGCGGCGGTGCCGTTCACGTGGCCGATCGGCATGGGCAAGGAATTCCAGGGTGTCTACGACATCCAGCGCGACCAGGTGCGTTTGTTCCGCGCGGGGCAGGACAAGGCGGGCGGCGCTGTCGAAACGCTGCACGCATTGAGCAACGCGGACGGCGAAGCACGCTTCGGCCATTCGTGGATCAAGGCGAAGGAAGAGATCGATCTGATTACCGGCGCGACGCCGACCTTCGATCGCGCGGCGTTTCTCGCTGGTCAGCAGTCGCCGGTGCTGTTCGGCTCGGCGATCAACAACTTCGGCGTGAAAGAAATTCTCGATGCGCTCGTCGACCTCGCGCCGCCGCCGTCCGCACGGATGGCCGTGCAGCGCGCAGTCGAACCCGACGAGCCGAAGTTCACCGGTGTCGTGTTCAAGGTGCAGGCGAATATGGATCTGGCGCACCGCGACCGCGTGGCGTTTATCCGCGTGTGCTCGGGGCACTTCGAGCGCGGCATGGCGCTGAAGGTGACGCGTTCGGGCAAAACGTTCCGCGCGAATAATGTGGTGAGCTTTCTGTCGCAGCGTCGCGAGACGGTGGCCGAAGCGTATCCGGGCGACATCATCGGTATTCCCAATCACGGCACGCTCAGTCTCGGCGATACGTTGACTGAGGGCGAAGACTTGCAGTTCGTCGGGCTACCGTTCTTTGCGCCGGAAATTTTCCAGACGATCGAAGTGGTCGATCCGATGCGCGCGAAGCAGCTTGGCGAAGCGCTGAAGCAGCTCGGCGAGGAAGGGGCGATCCAGGTGTTTCGTCCGGTGATGGGCGGCGCGATGATTCTTGGCGCCGTTGGGCAACTGCAATTTGAAGTGGTGTCGCACCGGTTGTCGACGGAATACAAGGTCGACGTGCGGATCATGCCGGCACGCTACCGCATGTCGCGTTGGGTGACCTGCGACGATGCCGCGGAATTGCGGCGTTTCACCGATTCATACTCGGCGCGGATTGCGCTCGATGCATCGAATGCGCCGACCTATCTCGCGTCGCATATCTCCGAGATCGAAGTTGCGCAGAAGGCGTGGCCGAAGATCGTGTTCAACGAACTGCGCGAGCATTCGGGGGCGCCGTTCAAGAAGGCACTGTGAGGGTAAGCGGGGGGGGCGATAGAAAGCGATTTCGGACAGGGGCTGCTTAGGCCCGCTTACGTCGAGTATTTTCGTTACGTCTGCTACACCCAGTTCTCGACCTTTAGCCCCGGTACGCGCTTGAATTCGCGCACGTTATTCGTGACCACAATCGCGCCGACGCAGCGCGCATGTGAAGCGATCAAGAGATCGTTGGCACCGATCATCTGGCCGTTTTTGTGTAGATGCGCGCGAATCTCAGCGTAGTGCTCGGCGGCTTCTTCGGGCCACTCCATCACCGTCAGGTGTTTCACAAAAGCGTCTAGCGCCGGCCGATTGCGTTTTGCTTGTGACGACATCTTGATACCGAATAACAATTCCGCAAGAGTGACGACTGAAATCGCCTGTGTATCGATCGGTGTCGCCAGTAGTTTGTCGCGGAGATTTTCGGATGGACCACGCATTACAAATGCACATGTGTCAGCGTCGAGCATGTACAACGGCATCAGATCGGCTCCCTGTCCTGAACAGGCAGATCGATTACACCTTCCATGAAGTCCGACGTAGCACGTGGTCCCGACGCAAGATATTCGGCCCATGAATCCGGTTTGGGAGAGAGAACGATGCGTTCTCCATCGCGACTGATAAAGACCTCTTTCCCATCAAAACGAAATTCAGCGGGAAGCCGAACAGCCTGGCTGCCGCCACTGGTAAACAACTTTGCAATGCGAGACATACCGGGCTCCAGCGCACAAGATAAAGTAGATACAAGTATAGATACTAAAATGGATATGTCAATATCTACCCCGGTTTCCGCTTGCTGGTGTCCTTTGTCGGCTGCATTCGGGGGCGCCGTTCAAGAAGGCGCTGTGAATACGCGGTGTGTGGCCTCGCAATAAGCCCACACACCCGCACTCAGTGCACTAGCGGCAGTTCAATTACCGCTGGTTCGTCCGGAAGTAGCCGGCTGCGCTGTCAGCTGCGCGCCTTGTTCCTCATCGCCCGGGCGGTTTCTCGCGGTCCGTTCCGCGTGCACGTGTGCCGCAGCCGCGAAGGACGTGCCCCATCCGGCCCATGCGGTAAGGAGCGCGGGGTAATGCACAAGCGACGACGCAACATGGGCCGTGTTCGGATCGGAAATAGCATTCGCGGTGACGCCGGCGACCGTGCCTGGTACCGTCAGAACACCAGTGAGGGACGCTGTCGACGCGATAAGCGCCGGGTCGGTGACAGCACGTTTGAGGCCTTCCGGAAACTTCGTCACTGCATTCACCACGTGCGTACCTGCGCCGACCACAGCCTTGCCTGCGTAGGCGAGGTTGGACTGCTGCGCCGCGCGGACGCATTCCCCGAGGTTGTCCCGCGCGAGGAAATACGGCAACCCGGTACGGCCGAGCTGTTCGTCCAGCGAGTGACCGATGAAGGTTGCGGTGACGCCTGACGCGATGTTCGTCACGGGAGCCATGGCCGTCTCGATCGCGGCCGCCGCCTCTGCGCCCTTCGTATAGGTGACCGCCGCCATCACGCTGCCGCGCACCACATAGCCTGCGGCAAAGCCGCCGACCCAGGCCTTGTTGGTTTCGTTAATGGACTCGCCGAGGCTCGGCGGATTGAAGTTGCGCAGAAACTCCGGCAGATGGTCTGCTGCGGGACGCTTGTAGTAGGCGTCCTTGAACGTTGCTTCCTTGGCGGGTGTTGCGATCGCATCCGACGCTCCCGCGAGGAAGCCACTCGCCGCGCCTTGCAGCACATTGGTGTCTACCGCCGTGCCGACTGTCATCTCGGTTGACAGTGGGCCGTACGAAAACGCGAGACCTGGCCCGTTGAAATGCAAACCGCCTACGGTCCCCTGGGCGACGCGCATCAGATTGTCGGAGCGATTCACCGTGCGCATGAGGTTGATGAGGTCCCGCTTTCCGCGAATGCCGCATTCCTCGAGGACGGTACTCTGGTCGTTGACGAACGTTTCGAATGCGCCGCGGGATGGGAATTGCTCTCGCAGTGGCAGAAGCATGTGGCGCACGCCTCCACGCAGATCTTCCGGTAACGCGTTCTTCAGATAAGAGATATCGTTGACGTTACGGTGCATCTGTATCGTTTCTGCGTGCGTCGGTCCGGGAGATGCGGAGCGCTGGAGCGGCGACGAAGGGCGCGATGCGTCGTTGCGCGTGCCCGGCGCAGGCGCTTCGGAAGACGAGCTCGTAGCGCTGCTCCCGGCCACTTCCGCGGCGTCGGCGTCTCTTGCGACCTCATCGACAATTCCCGCAGCCACATCGTCCACGGCCTGCTGGATTTCGTTGACTGTCGCTTCTAACTGCTCCGGCGTAACGGGGTTTTCGACGGGCGCCACGCTGCCGGTCTCGTCGAGCGCGGCTGTTTTCCCGACCTTCTGGCTTCCGGCTACTGAACCGGCGCGCGATGCGCCACTGGCGGCGGAAGTCGAACCGGCTTTCGATGCCGGTTGTGGCGGCGAATCGGCGCGCGACCGACCTGTTCCTGGGCCGCCAAGCGGGCCGATCATGCGTTGCGGCCGCAATTGCGTGAGCAGCAGGTCGGCGGGTAATGCGGTGTGATCGACCGGCGACGAGCGGCCTGATGCGTTGTCGGACGAACCGGGTTCATCCCCGCGCTCGTCGTCGCCGAGCTGGCTCAGGCCTTCCTCGTCGGGAACGCCGACCGGCAGGTTCGCGAGGTTGTTGATCGATGCGCGGCTGTCGGACGACGACGATCTTGAACCTGTCTGTAGCACCCGCGCGGGCAGTGGTCGCGACGAAAATTCCCTGCGCCTGACCGGCATGGATTGCGGGTTGGTTGTGCTGCCAGTGGTGGTCGACTGATCGGGGCGTGGAGGCGGACTCATGTTCTCCAGCGGATGACCGGCGCGTGGGGATTGAGTCTCCGGCGCGGTGTCGTATTCGCTTGGCACCTGGACTTCGCGCGCTGACGTATAAGCGGAGTCCCCGCTGACCGGGCTTGAGCTTCGGGAGATATTGGTCATGATTCCATCTTCACGGGAAATTGAACGACATGACCCATCGTAGGTTTTTCCGCGATCGACCGATAAAACCAGGCGAAGCAACCGCCCATAAAACGAATCCGGCTCATCCCATCTTCAGCACCTCTTCCCGCATCCACCCCGCCAGCGCCTGCACATGTTCGAGCGCCGCATGTCGCGGCGCGATATCGAGCCAGTACCCATAGGGCCCGGTCACCTCGACCTCCGACATCCGCGCGAGACTACCCTCCGCGAGTTCTTCGACGATCATGTTGCGATCGACGACCGCCAGTCCCGCGCCCTTGCGCGCCGCGTGAATCGCCTGCTCGAGCGTCGAAAACTCGATGCCGTTCTCGGCATGATGCGCAGGCAACCCAGCCGCGGCGAGCCAGCTCGGCCACAGCTCGAGGCGCGCATCGTTGTGCAGCACATGCAGGGCGGGAAGACGCGCCAGCAGCGCGTCGAGCGATTCGCTCACGAAACGCGGCGCACCGACTAACGTATGTCGTTCGATCATCAACAGTTCGGATTGCGCGCCGGGCAGCGCCGCGTTGCCGAAGCGGATATTGCAGTGGCAGTCGTCGCTCGGTCCCGTTCGTACCGACAGTTCGACGTCCGGCAACTCGACGGCCAGCGAGCCTAAGCGCGGCGAAAACCATTGCGTCGCGAAGGTTGGCGGCACGGACAGCACGAGCCGTCGGCGGCCCGTGGCGGAGGCGACCTGGCGCGCGCCGCGCTCGATCGTATCGAATGCGTCGGTCACGCATGGCAGCAACTGCATGCCGGCCGCGGTCAGGCGAATGCCCTTGTGGTCGCGCTCGAATAGCTTGGCGCCCAGCGATTCCTCGAGAATCCTGATCTGGCGGCTCACGGCACCCTGGGTCACGCACAGCGCCGCTGCGGCGCGGTTAAAGCTCATATGGCGAGCGGTCTCTTCGAAGAAGCGCAACGCAATCAGCGATGGCAAGCGTCGCATACCGGGTCCTTCTGTCTCGATGGTTGTCGGGCGAGGTGTTGCCTCGCCGTTCGCAATCTCTGCGGTTATTGATGTCGTCCGTTGCATGGCGCCGGTTCGCGTCGGCCGCAGGTATGTGGTGCCCTTCAGAGAACGCCATCCGGAAACCCGCCCATGCTCCGCCCGCATCTTACTGCGGTTAGAGGCGGCTTCGTGTGCCTTGCAGTATTGTCGGCGCGTTGAATTCGTCGCATCGGGCGGCGCGTTTCCACGCGACTTCGCCTATCCTGATGACGTGCGCGGCTGCCTGCCGCCCATCGCGCACCCACCCAACTGCGGAGCCCCCTGTGACCGTTCGCAATCTCGACGCGCTGTTTCGCCCGCAATCGGTTGCCGTGATCGGCGCGTCGCAGCGGCCCGGCAGCGTCGGCGCGATGGTCTGGACACGCTTGCTGCAAGGCGGCTTCAAGGGGCCGCTGTGGCCGGTCAATCCGAAGCTCGATACGCTCGATGGCTATCCGGTTGCCGCCGACGCCGGCGATCTGCCCGACGCGCCAACTGTCGCGTTGCTGTGCACGCCGCCCGCGACGTGGCCCGGCATCGTGCACCGGCTGGGCGGTCTCGGCACGCGGGCGGCGATTATCGTCGGCGAAGCGCGTAGCGAAGCGGATCGCCGCGCCGTGCAGGACACGCTCGCGGCTGCCCGGCCGCATCTGCTGCGTATCGTCGGGCCGGGCAGCCTCGGTGTTATCACTCCCGCGCTGCGCGCGCATCTCGGCGCGCCGTCGTGCACGGTGCCCGCCGGTGGCGTTGCATGGGTGTCGCAATCGAATGCGCTGACGAATGCGGTGCTCGGCTGGGCGCACGCGCGTGGACTCGGCTTCTCGCATGCGGTGGCGCTCGGCGGCGAGGCCGATGTCGATGCCGGCGACGTGCTCGATTATCTGGCGAGCGACCCGGGCACCCGGGCGATCCTGCTGGAGCTCGACACCGTGCGCGCGGCGCGCAAGTTCATGTCGGCGGCACGCGCGGCTGCACGCAACAAGCCGGTGCTCGCGCTACGCAGCGGCCGCGCCGATCCCGCTGACGCGCTGTACACCGCCGCGTTCCGGCGTGCCGGGATGGTGCGCGTCGACGCACTCGACGACCTGCTCGATGAAATCGAAACGCTCGGCGTGGGCCGAGTTGCGGCGAGCGACACGGCCACGCTGATCACCAGCGACCGCGGCGTCGCGACGCTCGCATGCGATGCGTTCGGTGCGGCCGGCGATACACTCGCGCACTGGCCCCAGCCGACCACCGATGCGCTCGCGCGAGCCCTGCCGCACGTCGCCGCGGGCAACCCGCTCGTGCTCGGCGACGACGCGCGTCCCGAACACTTCGGCACTGCGTTGCAGGCGCTCGCCGAACATCGCGCGAGCGGCACGGCCTTCGTCGTGCATGCATCGACGCACAGTGCACCGGCCGCCGATGTCGCGCGCGTGCTGATTGCTCATCAGCGTTACGCGTATCGCGGCTTGCTCGCGTGTTTCTTCGGCGGTCTCGATGCGGCGACGCGCGATGCGCTGCACGCGCAGGGCATCCCGGTGCACACCACACCGCAGCGACTCGCGCGCGCATTCGCGCGGCTTGTCGATTACCGGTTGGGCCGTGAACTGCTGATGCAGACGCCGGAGGGTTCGCCCGCGCAACTACCCGCCGAGATTGACGCAGCGCAGGCCGAAGCGCGCGCAGCGCTTGCACAGGGCGCAACGCAACTGAGCGGCGCAGCGGCCGCGCGTTTTTTCGGTCACTTTGGTTTAACGGTCGACGAACAGCAGACCGATGACACAGCCATCGTCGATGTCGCCGTCGAACTGCACGACGACGACAACTTCGGCCCGGTGTTTCGCTTCACGACTCCGTCACCGGACGGCGTTGCGGCGCCGATGCGCGTGTACGGGTTGCCGCCGTTCAATCCGACGCTGGCCCGCGACATTACCGCCAATTCGCCATACGCGCGGCGCGTTACACCCGAGCCGACGCTTGCCGCGCTGACGGCGTTATCGCAGACCGTCTGCGAGATCAAGGAAGTTGTCGGCCTGACGCTTACGCTGCGCGTATTGAAAGACCGCGCGACGCTCGTGGCACCGATCGTGCGCGTTGCAACGACGCGCAGCCGGCTCGCGATCATGCCGTACCCGCGGCGCTTCGAAACGACGCTCGACTGGCACGGCCTGCGCGTGACGGTGCGGCCGATTCGCCCGGAAGACGAAGCCGCGCATCGTGCGTTCGTTGGCTCGATGACACGGGATGACTTACGATTGCGCTTCTTCGGATCGGTGGGTAGCTTCGATCACACGCAGCTCGCCCGCATGACGCAGATCGACTACGACCGCGAGATGGCGCTGATCGCCACCATTACCAACGACGACGGCACCGCAAGCACGCTCGGCGTGGTGCGCGCCGTCGCCGATCCGGACAACGAGACCGCCGAGTTCGCGCTCGCCATCCGCTCCGACCTGAAAGGCAAGCGGCTCGGACGGCTGCTGATGGAGAAGATCATCGCGTACGTGCGGGCACGCGGCACGCACTGGCTGGTCGGCGAGGTGCTGCGAGAGAACGCCGCGATGATCGCGCTCGCGACGCACTGCGGCTTCACGATGACCACCACTGAAGACCCGGGCGTCGTCGGCTTTCGCATGGCGCTCGATGCGCCTGCTCAGCCTTGACACTCGAGGCGCTTAAACGACTGGAAACTGCTTAAGCCGATTTAAAACCGCTTAAGCCGCGAGCTTCGCCGCCGCGTCCTCAACCTGACCACGCGACACCGCCAGCTCGTCGAGCCACGAGTCCGCGTAAACCGCACCCGTTTCACGCTCGAGCCGCGCGATCGTCGCCGCACAGCGGGCAGCGTCTTTGGGCGTCGAGATGAAACTCTTGACCGACTGCCCCGCCTTGAACGCATCGAACAGCGGATCGCGCACTTCGTCGGGCAGGCTGCGGGTCCACTGGTACGGCTTGCCGTTGAAGGTAATCGACGGCGGCAGCACGCGTTCTTTTTTCGTCGCGGGAATCAGGCCGTAAGTGCGCGCGGCGTCGCCGATCTGATCGGGCGAGAAGAGTTCGTCGGGCGTGATGGCGAATTGCTCGATGTAGGTTTCGATGGCCTGCATCGCGGCGGCGCGGTCGTCGCGTTTTTGCTGTGCGCGCGCGACGATGTCACGCAGTTCGTCGGCCTCGTCGGCGCTGATCGTGAAGTTTGCCTGCTTCTGCTGAAGCTCGGAAAAGCGCTGGAATTCGGAATCGGTCAGAAGTTTCGCCATGACGTGTCGTGAAGGAAGAGAAGGAGCGCGCATCGCGTGCGGTGGGTCCGGAAGGGCCGCTATTCTAGCGTCATGCGCGATGCGGTTCCAGTCGTTCGAGCAAATTGTGCGGCAGGCTATGTGCTGCAAGTCTTTTCCGTATCGACGACAATGACGTCCTGCTTCGAATGTTCTTGCCGCGCATCGTCTATCTCCTTGTGGAAATCGCCATGACCTCTTCGTCTTCTCCGTCCTCTTCCGCCACACGTGCGATCGTCACCGGTCATACGCGCGGGCTCGGCGCTGCGCTGGCCGCGCAATTGCTCACACGCGGCATCGCGGTGCTCGGCGTGTCCCGTGGTGGCAATGCGGCGCTCGCGGAGCACTTCGGCAGTCTGTATGAGGAAGTCGCGCTCGATCTCGCTGACTCCGATGCAACCGCACAATGGCTCGCGAGCGATGCGTTGCGACGCTTTGTCGGCGGTGCGGAGCGCGTGGTGCTGTTCAACAATGCGGGTGTCGTCGAGCCGGTCGGACCGGTCGAAGGCCAGGATATCGCGGCGATCGTGCGTGCGGTGAGCGTCAATGTCGCCGCGCCGCTGATGTTCGCGAGCGCGCTGGCTGCCGCAAGCGCTACGGCAACGGACCGGCGCATCGTGCATATTTCGAGCGGCGCGGCGCGCAATGCGCTTGCGGGCTGGAGCATCTATTGCGCGACGAAGGCCGCGCTCGATCATCACGCGCGCGCAGTTGCACTCGATAAGAACCGCGCGCTGCGCATCTGCAGCGTGGCGCCAGGTGTCGTCGATACCGACATGCAGGCGGCGATCCGCAATGTGGATATCGAACGTTTCCCGCAACGCGAGCGCTTCGACGAACTGAAGCGCAGCGGCAAACTCACGACGCCGGATGATGCGGCCCGGCAACTGCTCGACTATGCGTTGAGCGATGGCTTCGGCAGTGTGCCGACTGCGGATGTGCGGGAACTGCCGCCGCAGTGATGCCGCTTGCTAGGCGTCGTTCAGACTCTTGGTCATGAACACGCGACGTGTGCCCGGCGGATTGCTGGCGATATCACCGAACGCACGCCAGCCGTACCGTGCGTAGAAGTCGGGTGCCTGGAAGCTGATCGTGTAGAGGAAGCCTGTATGGCAGCCGCGCCGTCGGCCTTCTTCTTCGGCCCGAGCGAGCAGCGTGCTGCCGATGCCCGAGCCGCGTAGCGATGGCGGCAGATAGAACAGATCGATGAACAGCACGCCGAGCGACGTGCGGCCCGTGATGCCACCCACTTCGCCGGTAGTTGGGTCGGTGACCCGCACGGTCAGCGGCCGCTTGTCGTCGATACCCGTGGTGTCGATATTGAAACGGTCGAGCCCTTCGCCGAGCAGTGCGTCGAATTCGGCATCATAGGTATCGGCAACGGCAACGAGAGGGGCGGTCATGATCTGCGGGGTCCGGTGAGTTAAGGGCAACGTGTCGATGCTGCCGCACCTAAGCAGATGGCAACCTTCAAGCCTCCGCTTCGCGGAACATCGACAGCCCCTCGATCATCTCACGCAGCAGCACCGCCGCGGCTTCGATGGTCGGCGCAGCGTACTCGTCGATACGCCGCAGATAAGGACACGTCAGCACCGCAATCGCCTGCCCCGACGGCCCGAGTATCGGGAACGTCACGTCGGTGACTCCGAACGTCTGCTGGCTGTCCTTCTGCCAGAAACCCGCCTGATGGATCTTGGCGCATGTGGCATCGAGCGCGGCGCGATCGATCGTCACTTCGCCCTTCACCTTCGTATGTTCGGCGAGCATCTGTTCGCGCTGCTCGTCGCTCTGGAACGCGAGCATCACCCGCCCCGAACCGGTATCGATCAGCCCCACACGCGAGCCGAGCCGCACCGACATCCCCCACGAACCAGGTCCATCCACCTGCGCGATGACAAGCAGATTGCCGCGGTCGTAGACGACCAGGTGACATGACTGTTCGGCGATGTCGGCGAAGCGCTGCATACGTGGTAACGCTTCGGCGATGAGCCGGCTCATCGGCGGATGGCGATGCGCGAGCGCGTAGAGCTTCAGGCTCAGCGAGTAGCGGTCACCCGATGCCGAGCGCACCACATACTGTCGCGCGACCAGCCGCTCGAGCATCCGGTAGATCTCGCTGGCATTGCGATTGAGCAACTTGGTGATTTCCGCGCGCGTGAGCCCGTCGCGCTGCTCGGCGAGCAATTCGAGAATGTCGAGACCTTTGTCGAGCGCGGGAGCACGATAACGGTCGGCGTCGTCTTTTTCTTCTTGATCCATCGTGAGTCGGTGTTCGATTGCGGTTTTCGTAAGTGGCGCGTGAGTGTAGAGCGTCGCGCGCCGGCCAAGGTGCATACAGTATCAGCAAGCAGGCCAGGGAAAACACGGACGTTTGCAATGCTCACTTCACTTGACTTCAAAAAGTCCGCATATGAATAATACGTTCATTGGTGAATTGATGCTCGCCAATTTAACAACAACACGCAGGACGATGCACTGGTCAATCTGCCGGCCGGTTCACGCAGTACCCCGCAGTTCCCACAACGCGCAGATCAGGAGACAGACATGACATTCGCAAAAGGGCCGCGCACGGCTCGCCGTTCGGCATTACGCACCGTTTTATCGGCCGGTCTGGCCGCTGCATGCGTGGCGAGTTTTGCCGCCAGCGGCGCGGCTCAAGCCGCGGACATCGGCAAGGTTGGCCTCGGCCTGCCGCTGCTGACTTCGCCGTTCTGGGAGTCGTATAACAAGTATCTGCCGAAGTACGCGAAAGAGATGGGCATCGACATCCTCGCGCCGGTCAATTCGAATAACGACCCCGCGCAGCAGATCACCGACATGAACAATATGGTGAACCTCGGTGCGAAGGGCATCGTGGTTGGGCCGATCGATTCCGCCGCGATCAGCCGTGCGCTCGACAACGCCGCCGCGAAGGGCGTCAAGGTCGTCGCCGTCGATGTCGCGCCGACCCAGGGCACGGTTGCGATGGTGGTACGCGCCGACAACCACGCATATGGTGCGAACGCCTGCAAGTACATCGGCGAGCACGTGAAGTCGGGCAAGGTCGTGCAGATCATGGGCGATCTCGCATCGGTGAACGGTCGTGACCGCTCTGAAGCGTTTCGCGCCTGCCTGAAGAATTATCCGGGCCTGTCGTTGCTCGAAATTCCGGCTGCATGGAAGGGCGACGTCGCCGCGACCGCGCTCGACAGTCTGCTTACCGCGAATCCGGATGTGAAAGCGATCTATATGCAGGCGGGTGGCGTATATCTGTCGCCGACGCTGCAAACGCTGCGTCGCAAACAGATGCTGTTCCCCGCCGGCGATGCGAAGCACATCGTGATCGTCAGCAATGACGGCATTCCGCAGGAATACGACGCGATCCGCCGCGGCGACATCGATGCAACCATTTCGCAACCTGCCGATCTCTACGCGAAGTACGGCCTCTATTACATCAAGGCCGCGCTTGAAGGAAAGACCTTCAAGGCAGGTCCGACCGATCACGACAGCACGATCATCCAGTTGTCGCCGGGCGTGCTTGAAGACCAGTTGCCGGCGCCGCTCGTCACCAAGGCGAACGTCAACGACAAGAACCTGTGGGGCAATACGCTCAAATGAACGTGCCTGTAAGTGAAGCAGTGGCCGTGGTCGAAGCGCTTGGTGTCACGAAGCGCTTCGGTTCGACGGCTGCGCTGAACGACGTGAGCATCCGCGTGATGCCCGGCGAGTCGCATGCGCTCGTCGGGCGTAACGGGGCCGGCAAATCGACGCTGGTGTCGATACTGACCGGCCTGCGCAAACCTGATATCGGCGAGGTGCGGTTTGCCGGTACGGCCGCGCCGGTAATCGCCGATCGCGATGCTTGGCGCGAACGCGTGGCCTGCGTCTATCAGCATTCGACGATCATCCGCGACCTCACGGTGGCGGAGAATCTGTTTATCAACCGGCAACCGCAGCGACGCGGCGTGATCGACTGGAACGTGATGCGCCGCGATGCGCGCGCGTTGCTCGATCACTGGAAGATTGACGTGCGCGAAGATGCGCGCGCCGGCGATCTGACTGTCGAAGCGCGCCAACTGGTCGAGATTGCACGTGCGCTGTCGTATGGCGCGCGTTTCATCATTCTCGATGAACCTACTGCGCAACTCGATGGCGACGAGATCAAGCGGCTGTTTCGGCGTATCGACGAACTACAGCGCGAAGGTGTGACGTTTCTGTTCATCTCGCATCATTTGCAGGAGGTGTACGAGATCTGCCAGGCGGTGACGGTGTTGCGCGATGCGCGGCATATCGTCAGTGCGCCGGTATCGGCGTTGCCACGCGAACAACTGATCGAAGCGATGACCGGCGAACGCGGCGGCCTCGCAGTCGCCGATGCGGCGGGCCGTGCGGCATTGCCGGCTGGCACGCCGGTGGCGCTCGAACTCGCAGGGTTGTGCGGTGGCGATTACGAAGACGTGTCGTTCACGTTGAAGCGCGGCGAAGTAATCGGCCTCACAGGAGCGACGAGCAGCGGCCGTACCAGCGTTGCCGAAGCGATTGCCGGTCTGCGCCGGCCCCAGCGCGGCGAAATCCGCGTGGACGGTACCGCGTTGCCGCCGGGCGATGTGCCCGCGGCGCTCGCGCGCGGCATCGGTTGTGTGCCGAAAGATCGCCATCACGAAGGGCTCGTGCTGACGCAGTCGGTGGCGGAAAACGCCTCGATGACGATTGCACGGTTGCTCGGCCGGTTCGGCATTGCAACGCCCGCGAAGAAGAACGCGTTCGGCCAGAAGATGATCGAGGCGCTCGGAATCGTCGCACCCGGACCCGATCACGTCGTGTCCGGACTGTCGGGCGGCAATCAGCAGAAGGTCGTCATGGCCCGCGCACTGGCCACCAATCCCGACGTGCTCGTGCTGATCGATCCGACCGCTGGCGTCGATGTGAAATCGAAAGAAGCGTTACTAGCGGTCGTGCACCGCGTACGCGAGGAAGGCAAGGCGGTGCTCGTCGTATCCGGCGAACTCGACGACCTGCGCACCTGCGACCGTGTGCTCGTGATGTTCCGTGGCCGTATCGCGGCCGAATTTCCTGCAGGCTGGCAAGACCACGACCTGATCGCATCCGTTGAAGGAGTCAGTCTCCATGAAGAATAGTGTGCCAAGCCCCGCCTTTCCGGCGGGCCACGGGCAATCTGCGAACCCGGCGCAAGGCGCGGCGCGTCCCGCACGTCCGCGCATCGAGTTCGCCCGGCTGCGCGACCTCGCCCTGGTGCCGGCGCTGATCCTGCTGCTCGTGATCGGCGCGTTCGTGAATCCGAATTTCCTGACCAAAGCGAATTTGATTAGCGTGCTCGGTGCATCGGCGGCGCTTGCGCTGGTCGTACTCGCCGAATCGCTGATCGTGCTGACCGGCAAGTTCGATTTGTCGCTCGAATCGACGGTCGGTATCGCGCCGGCTGTCGGCGCAATGCTCGTTATGCCCGCTGCGTCCGCCGGTTTCGGCACGCAGTGGCCCGCGGCGATCGGTCTGCTTGCCATCGTCGCGGTGGGCGCGTTGATCGGCTTTATCAACGGTTTTCTCGTCGTGCGGCTGCGGCTGAATGCGTTCATCGTCACGCTCGCGATGCTGATCGTGCTGCGCGGCATGCTGGTCGGTGCAACCAAGGGCGGCACGCTGTTCGATATGCCGCCGTCGTTCTTCGAACTCGCCACCACGATCGTGTTCGGCCTGCCGTTGTCGGTGTGGCTCGCCGCCGCCGCGTTCGCGATTGCCGCGTTCATGCTGCGCTATCACCGGCTCGGCCGCGCGCTATATGCGATCGGCGGCAATCCGGAAGCGGCGCGCGCTGCGGGTATTCGCGTCGAACGCATCACATGGGGCGTGTTCGTGCTGGGCAGTGTGCTCGCGGCGCTCGGTGGGCTCGTGGTAACCGGCTATGTTGGCGCGATCAACGCGAACCAGGGCAACGGGATGATCTTCACGGTGTTCGCGGCGGCGGTGATCGGCGGCATTTCGCTCGACGGCGGCAAGGGCACGATGCTCGGCGCGCTGACCGGCGTGCTACTGCTCGGCATCGTGCAGAACATGTTGACGCTTGCGCAGGTGCCGTCGTTCTGGATTCAGGCGATCTACGGCGCGATCATTCTCGGCTCGCTGATGGTGGCGCGGCTCGCGAGTGGTGAAGGGCAGAACTGAGAACGCATAGCGCCGCCTCAGGCGGCGCACGCAATACGGGGAGAATTCTCTTGAGTAGTCTATCGAACACTGACACGCGTCTGATCCTGCTGAGCCCGCAGGACAACTGCCTGATCGCGGGGGCGCGGCTCGAAGCGGGTACGCAGGTCGACATCGAAGGCGAGCGCGTGACGCTCGTGAAGACCATCGAACTCGGCCACAAGGTTGCGCGCCGCGCGCTCGTCAAGGACGAGAAGGTGCTGCGCTACGGTGCGGTGATCGGCCATGTCAACGGACCGGTTGCGCGCGGCGAGCATCTGCATACGCACAACCTCGAAAGCGATTATCTGCCCACTTATACGCACGACGCGGGCCACGAATTCGTGCATCACTGAAGCGGCTTCGTGCCGTGCTGGAACGATCATGACTGACTCTTCCGTAGCAAATACCACCGCCGAACCGGTGCTGCAAGGCTGGTTGCGCAGCGATGGCCGCAAGGGTATCCGCAATGTCGTCGCGGTGGCCTATCTGGTCGAATGCGCGCATCACGTTGCGCGTGAAATTGTCACGCAGTTTCGCGAACCGCTCGATGCCTTCGACGATCCGCTTGCCGAACGCGAACCGCCCGTGCATCTGATCGGCTTTCCGGGCTGCTATCCGAACAGTTACGCGGAACGGATGCTGGAGCAGCTCACCACGCATCCGAATGTCGGTGCGGTGCTGTTCGTCTCGCTCGGTTGCGAGAGCATGAACAAGCATTACCTCGTCGACGTCGTGCGCGCGAGCGGGCGGCCGGTCGAGGTGCTGACCATTCAGGAAAAGGGCGGCACGCGCAGCACGATTCAATACGGTGTCGACTGGGTGCGCGATGCGCGCCGTCAGCTCGCGGCGCAGACCAAGGTGCCGATGGCGCTCAGTGAACTGATCATCGGGACGATTTGCGGCGGCTCCGACGGTACGAGCGGGATTACCGCCAATCCGGCGGTGGGCCGCGCCTTCGATCATCTGATCGAGGCGGGCGCGAGCTGTATTTTCGAAGAGACTGGCGAACTCGTCGGTTGCGAATTCCACATGAAGAGCCGTGCGGCGCGGCCCGAACTCGGCGATGCGATCGTCGAATGTGTCGCGAAGGCCGCGCGCTATTACTCGATTCTCGGTCATGGCAGTTTCGCGGTCGGTAATGCGGATGGCGGTTTGACGACGCAGGAAGAGAAATCGCTGGGTGCGTATGCGAAGAGCGGTGCGTCACCGATCGTCGGTATCATCAAACCGGGTGACGTCCCGCCTACCGGCGGGCTGTATCTGCTCGATGTCGTGCCGGACGGCGAACCGCGCTTCGGTTTTCCGAATATCAGCGACAACACCGAGATCGGTGAGCTGATTGCGTGTGGCGCGCACATCATTCTGTTTACGACGGGACGCGGCTCGGTGGTTGGCTCGGCGATTTCGCCGGTGATCAAGGTGTGCGCGAACCCGGCTACGTATCGCAATCTGTCAGGCGACATGGACGTCGACGCCGGGCGGATTCTCGAAGGTCGCGGCACGCTCGATGAAGTCGGGCGCGAGGTGTTCGATCAGACCGTGGCGATCGCACAGGGCGCGGCGTCGAAGTCGGAGTCGTTGGGGCATCAGGAATTTATCCTGGTGTACAAGACGTTCGAGCCGGTCGGGCCGGCTTGTTTGCCGTCGGGTGCGGTGCCGCGGCGTGTGGTTGAGATCGCGGCGCATTGAAGGGCGGGAGTGCGGCACCGCACTCTTCAATCTCGGAGACGGATGCAATGACAGAGGCTGGATCAACAACGACGCCCGCAGTCGCGCAGCGCCGCAACATCGGCCGGCGCGCGCTGCAGGTCAGCGGACTCGGGCTCGGTACCGCGCCGCTCGGCGGTTTGTACCGCGATTTATCGGAAGAAGAAGCACAGGCCACCGTCGATGCCGCCTGGAACGCGGGCGTGCGGCTCTTCGACACGGCGCCGCACTACGGCCATACCAAAGCCGAGCATCGCCTCGGTACCGCGTTGCGTCGCTATCCGCGTAGCGAATACGTGCTGTCGACCAAAGTGGGACGCCACTTCGTGCCGCGCGTTACACCGTACGACGGCAGCGAAGGCTGGCAGAACCCGCTGCCGTTCGAAGCGCACTACGACTACACGCGCGAAGGCATCCTGCGTTCGTTCGAAGACAGCCAGCAGCGTCTCGGCATGGTCGATATCGACATCCTGCTCATCCATGACATCGGTCGTGTCACGCATGGCGAGCGCAACGCGCACTACTGGAACCAGCTCACAGCGGGCGGCGGCTTTCGCGCGCTCGACGACCTGCGTACGGCCGGTGCGGTGAAGGCAGTCGGTCTCGGCGTCAACGAAGGCGCGGCGATTCTCGAAACGATGGCGGAGTTCGACATTGATTGCGCGTTGCTTGCGGGCCGCTACACGCTGCTCGAACAGGCGACGCTCGACGACCTGTTGCCTGCCTGCACTGCACGCAATGTGAGCATCCTGCTGGGCGGCGCGTTCAATTCGGGGATTCTTGCGCGTGGCGTGCAGGGCGATCTGAAGTTCAACTATGGCGAGGCGCCGCCTGAGATCATCGCGCGTGTCGCGCGGCTCGAAGCGGTCTGCAAGAGCTGCGACGTGCCGCTCGCTGCGGCGGCGCTGCAGTTTCCGTATGCGCATCCGGCGATCGCCTCGGTGCTCACCGGTGCGCGTAGCCCCGCCGAATTGCATGAAAACGTCGCATCGTTCGAACGCCCGATTCCTGTGGAGTTGTGGCAAAAGCTCCGCGAAGAAGGGCTGATCGATGCGCGTGCGCCGGTGCCGGGAGTCTGACGTGACGACGCAGATCGATGCGCACCAGCACTACTGGGACCCCGCGCGCGACGACTACGGCTGGCTCACGCCCGATCTTGCGGCGCTCTATCGCCGTTTCGGTCCCGCAGATCTCGCGCCGCTACGCGAACGCGCGGGCGTTTCGCGTACTGTCGTTGTGCAGGCCGCAGCAACCGTCGATGAAACCCGCTATTTGCTCGCACTTGCGCGCGATGAAGCTTCGATTGCGGGCGTGGTCGGCTGGGTGCCGATGTTGCTGCCGGACACACCGGCGCTGATCGGCGAGCTGGCTGCACAGCCGAAATTCAAGGGCGTGCGCCCGATGCTGCAGGATATCCCCGACGACGACTGGATTGCGAACCCCGAACTCGCGCCCGCCGTGGATGCGTTGATCGCACACGATCTCGCATTCGACGCATTGATCTTCGCGCGCCACGTCGCGCCGCTCGAAATCTTCGCAACGCGGTTTCCGGACCTGCGCATCGTCGTCGATCACGGTGCGAAACCGCCGGTCCGCGACGGCGCGGCAGGCTTGCAACCGTGGGCCGATGGGATCGAGCGGCTCGCGCGTCTGCCGAACGTACATTGCAAGGTGTCGGGTCTCGCCACCGAAGCGTCGCACGACTGGACCAAAGCCAGCTTGCAGCCATATGTTGCGCATCTGCTCGCGAGCTTTGGCGCCGGGCGCCTGATGTGGGGCAGCGACTGGCCGGTGCTGAATCTGAACGGCGATTATCTGCAGTGGCATGCTGTGGCGAGCGAGCTGCTTGGCGCATTGCCGGATGCGCAGCGCGACGCGATATTCGGCGCGAACGCGGCGGCGTTTTATCGCCTGTGACCATAAAATGCCCGCAGCACGCAGGTGAGCGCACGCTGCAATACCGGGTATGACGCAAACGCTATTTCAACTGGAGCCGTAGATGATACAAAGACTGGCCGGCAAGACGGCCTTGATTACCGCCGCCGGGCAAGGCATCGGACTCGCGACGGCTGAACTGTTCGCCCGTGAAGGCGCCCGCGTGATCGCGACCGACCTGCGTATCGATGGTCTCGCCGGCAAGCCGGTCGAGGCGCGCAAGCTCGACGTGCGCGATGGTGCGGCCATTACGGCGCTGGCCGCCGAACTCGGCGCAATCGACGTGCTGTTCAACTGCGCGGGCTATGTGCACGCCGGGTCGATTCTCGAAGCGAGCGAAGAAGATTGGGACTTCGCGTTCGATCTGAACGCGAAGGCGATGTACCGGACCATCCGCGCGTTTCTACCGGCGATGCTGGAGAAGGGCGGTGGTTCGATCATCAATATGTCGTCGGCGGCATCGAGCGTGAAGGGTGTGCCGAACCGCTTCGTGTATGGCGCGTCGAAGGCTGCGGTGATCGGACTGACGAAGGCCGTCGCTGCAGACTTCGTCACACGTGGTGTACGCTGTAACGCGATCTGCCCGGGCACTGTTCATTCGCCGTCGCTCGAACAGCGGATCGCCGC
Source organism: Paraburkholderia sp. CHISQ3 (assembly GCF_030464945.1). Classification (NCBI taxonomy): domain Bacteria; kingdom Pseudomonadati; phylum Pseudomonadota; class Betaproteobacteria; order Burkholderiales; family Burkholderiaceae; genus Paraburkholderia; species Paraburkholderia sp. CHISQ3. The sequence continues at coordinate 207,642 of NZ_JALPRG010000009.1, read as the reverse complement.
GCAGGCGGCCGCGCAGAACGCCTCGGTCGACGCGGTTCAGGCTGCATTCGTCGCACGCCAGCCGATGGGCCGGGTCGGCAAGCCCGAGGAAATCGCGGCGCTTGCGCTGTATCTGGCCTCGGACGAATCTGCGTTCACGACCGGCCAGGCACATGTGATCGACGGCGGCTGGTCGAACTAAGAGAGCTGGCAGCACTGGCGGACAGACCGCGCACAGGTTGTTGTTACTGGACACACATTGGATAAAGAGGAAGTGCCACGATGAAGCTGCTTCGTTATGGACCGAAAGGTCAGGAAAAGCCCGGCCTGCTCGACGCGCAAGGCAGGATTCGCGATCTGTCGAAGGTGGTGGACGATATCGACGGCGACGCGCTGACCGATGCCGGTCTCGCCAAACTGCGCGCGCTGGACCTGGATTCGCTGCCGGTGGTGGAAGGCAATCCGCGCATCGGGCCGTGTGTCGGCAAGATCGGCAAGTTCGTCTGCATCGGCCTGAACTACGCCGACCACGCCGCCGAATCGAACCTGCCCGTGCCGCCCGAACCGGTCGTGTTCAACAAATGGACGAGCGCGATCACGGGGCCGAACGACGGCGTCGAAATTCCGCGCGGCTCGAAGAAGACCGACTGGGAAGTCGAACTCGGCGTCGTGATCGGCAAGCCGGCTAAATACGTCGATGAAGCGAACGCACTCGACTACGTCGCGGGCTACTGCGTGATCAACGACGTGTCGGAACGCGAATGGCAGATCGAGCGCGCCGGCCAGTGGGACAAGGGCAAAGGCTTCGACACGTTCGGCCCGATCGGCCCGTGGGTTGTGACACGCGATGAAGTTGCCGATCCGCAGAATCTCTCGCTGTGGCTCGAAGTGGACGGCCACCGCTACCAGAACGGCAGCACGAAGACGATGGTGTTCGGCGTCGCGAAGCTCGTGTCGTATCTGTCGCAGTGTATGAGCCTGCAACCTGGCGATGTCATCTCGACCGGCACGCCGCCGGGCGTCGGCATGGGTGTGAAGCCGGAAGCTGTGTATCTGAAGCCGGGTCAGACGATTCGACTTGGCATTGAAGGGCTTGGCGAGCAGCAGCAGCGCACGTACGCGGCGGAGTAACGCTGCAGGGTGCTCGCGTACTTCTTCATGCACAACGAACTGGCCGCCGCGAGGCGGCCTTTTTGTTGTCCGCTCGATCCCTCGAACACCACGTTGACTAGCGTGGCCTCAAGTCGCTTGCCCCGTGCTATCCACCGAAGGCGCCCACCCCGGCGCACTGGTTTCCGTTCCGTCGCCGACCCGGTCGACGGTGCCCTGCGCGACGGCGATCAGCCGTTCGTCGTGGTCGTCTATCACGAACAGGTTGCACTGACAGGTCGCGTGATGTCGTCCCGCGTAAACGACCTGCGCGCGTGCCACCAGCGTGCCGCGCACGGCAGGGCGCAGATAGTTGATCTTGTATTCGCCCATGACGACCCGCGGCCCGAGCGCCAGCGCGCCGGCGAACGTCAGCGCGTTGTCCGCCAGATAGCTGATAACGCCGCCATGCACGAAGCCGTGTTGCTGCTTCAGTTCGTCGCGGATCATCAGACATAGCGTCAGTTCTTGCGTGCCGACGTGTACCAGTTCGGCACCGAGCAGCACGCTGAACGGCTGTGCGTGCAACGCGCCGCGCGCGCGATCGAGAAGATCTGTCATCGCCGGTTCCTTCGGGCTGAGCCCGCACTGGTTCTACCCACTCTAGGAAGCAGCGGCGCGGAGTCAAGGTAAATCGAAGAAATCGCTGCTGAACTGTTGCGCGAAACAATGCAAATCCGAACGGCGGCTACACCGATTTTATGGCCTTTGCAAGAGGGCGAAAAAGCCGTTGGTGCCCGGTATGATCGCGTCGACATCGGCCCGGGTATGCAGTGTGGTTCGACTTCGGCACGAGCGAGTCGACCGGCAACCTTCGATCGATTGAGCGCGGGATTCAAACATTTCAGCCAATCGCGCTGGCCACCATTTCGCGTGCCGACGGTCGTTCGATCGCGGCAACGCGGCGCGGGGAGACCACCAGCTGAACTGAAATGGGAGACAGAGCCTATGCAGTGGGCAAACCGGGTTGCGTGGTCAATCCTTGCTGTCTCTGTTCTTGCGTGCCTGTGTCTGCTCGCTTACGTCGTACACGGATGGGGAACTGAGCGCCATACGTACGTGCCGTCTGTAACCACGCTCGCGAACGTGCCCGACGGTTTGACGCATACCGGGCCGGCGCGAACTGCGGATCCTCAGAATTCGGGGTGGTGATGAGGAATTGGTCCACGAACTCACCTGCGGCCAGTCGAAGACGGAGTGACGCCATGGCAGTCGAAGCGCATAGACGCAGACACGTGACAAGGTTCGACGTCGTGGATCTGACGCCACGATGGACGGTCCTGATGCCGATACTGATTTCGGCCATCGAGCATGGCACGGAAACGGGCAGAGAGAACGCGCGACGCAATCTCCACAAGCTGGCCGACAAAGTGGACTCGGCGCAGCAGCTGCAACGACGTGTGCGGGCTGCGCTCGACCGTCTGACAAGAGTCTGGCCCACCCGGCACGATGCCCTGAGCCCAGAAGAGCGCGCCGCTCTGGCGGAAGCGGTCGAAGTGCTGACGCTGACCGCTGCGGAGGTCGTGCGTGTGGCGCACCCCGACGATATCGTCGACGAGAGCGGGTGTATCAATAGCTAGCCGGTATTCCGCGCGGCGGGGTGCGCTTAAATTGCTTCAGCCACCCGCACAATCACCAGCGCCGCCGGCACCAGCATTGCCTGTGCGAGCAGTGTCCCGACGAACCGCGCCCCAATCAACGTCGTAATCGCCCGCCGAAAGCGATTCTCGGTGACGCGTCCTTCGATCACGTCATCGGTCATGACCGAGATCTGCGGATCGATGACAACGGTAAGCACGATCGTCGCAAAGCCGTTGACGACCGCAGAAAGATTCGCACATGTCACACGCAACTCCGGCTTCAGGAAGCCCGCATACAGCGACGCGAATACGCCGACCGTCCAGAGCGCCATCGCCAGCACATTCAGCACGACGACTTTCCACGACACGCCGGCACCGGCGGGCAACTGCGTCACGTTGGCCGCTGCCGGCAGACTCACACCGTCGCGCAGCCACGACAGTCCACCGCGACTGAACGCATGCAGCACGAGCCGCGGCATCGAGCGATGCGCATGAAAGTGCACGACCGCCCGGCTGAAGTAACGCTGAAACGTCGGGACCAGAATCGCACCGATCACTGTCGCGAGCGTTGCCGCGAGCAGGAACAGGCGGAAGTCTCCGAGCATGTTCTGTTCGATGTGATGCGCGAGCCCTTCTTCGACACGCTTCGCGAGCAGCGGTCCCTGAAACGAGTTCGCCGTGCGCGACACGAGCGCGATGATGCCGAACAGCGCAAACGAAACCGCGATGCGGCGTGTCCGCACACCGGCAATGCGCACCGCGTACGCAAGCGTGGCGATGACGTGGATGACGAACGTCAGTGCGCAGATGGCCAGCAGTTGAATGTCCATGGTCGGGATCGAAGTGATGGGGTGAGGCACGCATGACTGTATAGGAGGGTCGCGGCGCGCAACGCGAGTCTATTCTGTCACCTCGCGTAATAGATTCTTGACGAAAGGAACGGTGATCGCTTGTAACGTGCGCCGCCCGCTGCCGGAATGCATCGTGCATCGTCGGAATGAAAGGCTTTTGTTATCGACGTGACGCCGAACGGGCACACCGTTCGCGCGACGATGAGCCACACTTATGTGCCAAAAATCGGCGCCCGATCGTTCAGCTAATCGAAGGAAACCTGTCAATCTGTCAGTAATATTTCGAGACCGCCGAAACAGCCCACGTAACGCGTTCGCGCAGTTCTTCGTGACATCCTCCGGCCCATCGATGACAGAACGGCGCCGCGCTGCAGGCGATGCCGTTCATGTCCAGGTTTCCGCACGAGGGGTTCATGAAGAGAAGGCATATCGGCTGGGCGATCGTCGTCCTGGTAGTGGTGGTCCTTGCGGTGTGGTTCTTTCATTTCCGCCATCCGGCCAGCAAGCAAGCCGCGCCGGCACCGGGCACGCCGGTCTCCGCGGTGGCGACGAAACTTGCCGATGTCCCTGTCTATATCGATTCGCTCGGCACTGTCACGCCGACGCGCTCGGTCACGGTCATCACCCAGGTCAACGGGATTCTCGATAGCGTCGACTTCAAGGAAGGCCAGGTTGTTCGCAAAGGCCAGACCATCGCGCATATCGACTCGCGCAGCCTCGAAGCGCAGCTCGTGCAGGCGCAGGGCACGCTGGTGCACGACCAGGCATCGCTGGCGAATGCGCGTCTGGACCTGCAGCGCTACCGTCAGTTGATCAAGGCCGGTTCGATCACGCAGCAGACGCTCGATACCCAGGTCGCCACCGTCAATGAAGACGAAGGCACCGTCAAAGCCGACACCGGGAACGTGCAGAACCTGCAGGTGCAGGTCAGCTATTGCACGATCACGTCGCCGGTGGATGGAGTGGTGGGTCTGCGGCTCGTCGATCCGGGCAACTATGTGACTACGGCGAGCACGACCGGCATCGCGGTGATCACGCAGCTGCAACCGGCCACGGTCGTCTATGCGGTGCCGGAGGACTACCTCGGCCAGATCCACAAGGCGATGACGCGCGGTGCGGTGCCGGTGCTTGCCTACGATCGCGACAAGAAGACCTTGCTCGCGCAGGGCACGTTGCTCGCGCTCGACAATCAGGTTGATACGTCCACCGGCACGGTGAAGGTCAAGGCCGAATTCCCGCAATCGGGCGATACGCTGTTTCCGAATCAGTTCGTCAACGCACGGATGCAGGCCGATACGCTGCAGCAGGTTCCGGTCGTGCCGACCTCGGCGATCCAGCACGGCAGCAGCGGCGACTTCGTGTTTATCGTTGGCGCGGGCAACAAGGTTGCGCTACGCAACGTGAAGGTCGGCCCCGTGAGCGGCGATAACACGGCGATTCTCGACGGCGGCGTGAAAGCCGGCGAACAGGTCGTCACCGACGGCGCAGACAAGCTCGACAACGGCTCGCGTGTGCGCGTCGTCTCGCACTAGCGGGCGCGTCCAATGAATATTTCGCGTCCCTTTATCGAGCGACCGATTGCGACGTCGCTGCTGATGATCGCGCTGTTGCTCGCGGGTCTGCTCGGCTATCACCTGCTGCCGGTATCCGCGTTGCCGGAAGTCGACTATCCGACGATCCAGGTCTACACCCAGTATCCGGGCGCGAGCCCCGACGTGAGCAGCTCGTCGATCACCTCGCCGCTCGAACGTCAGTTCGGCCAGATGCCGGGCCTCAAGACAATGAACTCGACGAGTTCGAACGGCGTGTCGGTGATCACACTGCAGTTCGATCTCGCGTTGTCGCTCGACGTTGCCGAACAGGAAGTACAAGCGGCGATCAACGCGTCGGCGAGTTTTCTGCCAGCGAACCTGCCGTATCCGCCGGTCTACAGCAAGGTCAACCCGGCCGATGCGCCGGTGCTGACGCTGTCGTTGACGTCCGGCGTGCTGCCGCTCACGAAGATCGAAGATCTGGCCGATACGCGGCTCGCACAGAAGATCTCGCAGATCTCCGGCGTAGGCCTCGTCACGATCAGCGGCGGGCAGCGGCCCGCGGTGCGCATCGAAACGAATTCGGGCGCGCTGAACTCGCTCGGCATGTCGCTCGACGACGTGCGTACCGCGCTCGGCAATGCCAACGTCAACCAGGCGAAGGGCAATCTGGACGGCAAGTACCAGGCGTATTCGATCGGCGCGAACGACCAGCTTCAATCGGCTGCCGACTATGCGGACCTCGTGATCGCGTACAAAAACGGTGCACCGATTCGCCTCACGCAGATTGCGAAATCGATCGACGGGGCAGAGGACACGCGCCAGGCGGCATGGACCGGCAAGACGCCGGCGATCATATTGAACATCCAGCGCCAGCCGGGCGCCAACGTGATCGACGTAGTCGACCGCGTGCAGAAGCTGCTGCCGCAGCTTCGCGCGAGCCTGCCCGCTACGTTGAAGGTCGACGTGCTGACCGACCGCACACAGACGATCCGCGCGTCGGTCACCGACGTCGAGTACGAACTCGGCGTGGCCGTTGCGCTGGTCGTGATGGTGATCTTCCTGTTCCTGCGTAACGTGCCGGCCACCGTGATTCCGGCCGTTACCGTACCGCTCTCGCTGATCGGCACACTCGCGGTCGCGTGGGGGCTCGGCTTCTCGCTGAACAACCTGACGTTGATGTCGCTCACCATCGCCACCGGTTTCGTCGTCGACGATGCGATCGTGATGATCGAGAACATCACGCGCTACATCGAAGAAGGCGAAGCGCCGCTCGCGGCGGCGTTGAAAGGCGCGAAGCAGATCGGCTTCACGATCATCTCGCTGTCGGTGTCGCTGATCGCGGTGATGATTCCGTTGCTGTTCATGGGCGATGTGGTGGGGCGTTTGTTCCGCGAGTTCGCGCTGACGCTCGCCATCGCGATCGTGCTGTCGGCGATCGTGTCGCTGACGCTCACACCGATGATGTGCTCGCGGATGCTGAAGGAGCACGAAGGCGAGCGCCGCGTCGACTTCTTCGACCGCGTGAACCGGCGCTATGAGCAGGGTCTCGACTGGGTGCTCGGGCATCGCGGGCTGACGTTGATCTCGGTCGGTGTGACGGCGGCGCTGACGTTCCTGATCCTGATGCTGATGCCGAAGGGCTTCTTCCCCGAACAGGACACCGGGCTGATCGAAGGGATTTCGCAGGCGGCACCGTCGATCTCGTTCAGCCACATGGTCGAGAAACAGCAGCAACTGGTCGCGCAGATCATGAAAGACCCGGCCGTCGAGAGTCTGTCGTCGTTCGTCGGTATCAACCAGACGAGCCCGACGCTGAACCAGGGCAGCGTGCTGATCAACCTGAAGGACAAAGGCGATCGCGATAGCAGCGCCGCGGTGATCCGCCGTCTTGCAGATGTGACCGCGAATAATGCCGGCATGAAGCTGTTTCTGCATCCGGTGCAGGACTTGACGCTCGACGACACGATTTCGACGACCAGCTACCGCGTGGGCTTGCAGGCTACCGACCCGACGGTGCTGACCCAGTGGACCCAGAAGCTGATCGCCGCGCTGAAGCAGGACCCCGCATTCGCCGATGTGCAGAGCCAGGCGTTGCAGGAGGGCAACCAGATTCAGCTGACCTTCGACCGCGATACCGCATCGCGCCTCGGCGTTACGCCGCAGGCAATCGACGACGTGCTGTACGACGCGTTCGGCCAGCGTCAGGTGTCGACGATCTACACGCAGCTCAACCAGTACCACGTCGTGCTGACCGCCGATCGCAGTGCCGACGATCTGGGCCATCTGCTGTCCGGGCTGTATGTCGATACGTCGTCGGGCGATGTTGCACCGCTGGCATCGATGGCGACGATGAAGATCATTCCGTCGCCGGTGACGATCAACCGCCAGGGGCAGTTCCCCTACGCCGACGTGTCGTTCAATCTTGCGCCCGGCTACACGCTCGGCACGGCGTTGACACACCTGCAAGACGTTGAGTCGAAGATCAGCTTGCCCACGACCGTACAGGCTACGCTCGAAGGATCGGCAGCAACGTTCGAGCAGTCGCTATCGAACGAGGCGTACCTGGTGCTGGCAGCGATCATCGTCGTCTACCTGATGCTCGGCATTTTGTACGAGAGCTTTATCCATCCGGTCACAATCCTGTCGACGCTGCCCTCCGCCGCGTTGGGTGCACTACTCGCACTCGTGATTACCGGCACGCAGTTCGACATCATCGGCTTGATCGGTATCGTGCTGCTGATCGGCATCGTGATGAAGAACGCGATCATGATGATCGACTTCGCGCTCGAGCTCGAGCGTAACGAAGGGCTGCCACCGGTCGAGGCGATTCGCCGCGCCGCCGGCCTGCGCTTCCGCCCGATCCTGATGACGACGATGGCCTCGCTCTTCGGTGCGCTGCCGCTCGCGTTCGGTACCGGGATGGGTTCGGAGCTGCGCCATCCGCTCGGCATCGCGATTATCGGCGGGTTGCTTGTGAGCCAGCTGCTTACGCTGTTCTCGACGCCGGTGATCTACCTGGCGATGCATCGTGTCGAAAGCTACTTCAGTCGACGCGCACAGCCCGCGATGGAGTGACGTGCGATGAACCTGTCTGAACCGTTCATCCGGCGGCCGATTGCGACCACGCTGATTGCGATCGGCATCGCGCTGTTCGGCGTGCTTGCGTTCAAGCTGCTGCCGGTTGCACCACTGCCCGAAGTCGATTTCCCGACTATCAACGTGCAGGCCACGTTGCCTGGCGCCGATCCGACGACGGTCGCCACTTCGGTGGCGACGCCGCTCGAACGTCAGTTCGGCCAGATCTCCGGCATCACGCAGATGACGTCGGTGAGTTCGCTCGGCGCGACGCGCATCACGATGCAGTTCGATCTGAACCGCAATATCGACGGCGCTGCGCGCGATGTGCAGGCAGCCATCAATGCGGCACGTACCAACCTGCCTGCGAACCTCGACGGCAACCCGACCTACCGCAAGGTGAATCCGGCCGATGCGCCGATTCTGATCATCAGCCTCACGTCCGATTCGGCGACACGCGGCCAGTTGTACGACGCGGCTTCGACAGTGCTGCAACAGAAGCTGCTGCAAACACCAGGCGTTGGCGATGTCACGGTGGGCGGCGGCGCGCTGCCGGCCGTGCGCATCGAACTGAATCCGGATCGTGTGAGCCACTACGGCATCAGCCTCGAACAGATCCGCACGGCGATCTCGAACTCGAACGTCGATCTGCCGAAAGGCTCGGTGACGGCCAGCGGCAACGGCTACGAAATCGGCGCGAACGACATGCTGTATGCGCCCGCCGACTATCGTCCGCTGATCGTGCGGCGCAACGGCAACGATGTCGTGCATATCTCCGATCTCGGTTACGTGCGTCAGGACGTGGAGAACCTCGAGAACTACGGCCTTTCGAACGGCAAGCCCGCGGTGCTGCTGGTCGTGTTCAAGGAACCTGGTGCAAACGTCATCGATACGGTCGACAACGTCAAAGCCGCGCTGCCGTTTCTCGAAGCATCGATCCTGCCGACCATCAAGCTGAACATCCTGATGGATCGCACGACGACGATCCGTGCCTCGCTGCTCGACGTGGAAATCACGCTGGCGATCTCGGTGCTGCTCGTCACGCTCGTGACGTTCGCGTTCTTCCGCAACTGGCGCACGACGCTTGTGCCCGCGATCGTCGTGCCGCTGTCGCTGCTCGGCACGTTCGGCATCATGTACTTTCTCGGCTTCAGTCTGAACAACCTGTCGCTGATGGCGTTGACGATTTCGACGGGCTTTGTCGTCGACGATGCGATCGTTGTCGTCGAGAACATCATGCGGCATATGGAGCGCGGCGAGGGGCCGGTGCAGGCGGCGCTGTCCGGTGCGCGCGAAGTCGGCTTCACGGTGTTGACGATCAGCGTGTCGCTCGTTGCGGTGTTCATTCCACTGTTGCTGATGGGTGGCATTGTCGGGCGGTTGTTCCGCGAGTTTTCGGTGTCGCTGTCGGCAGCGATCCTGATGTCGATGCTGATTTCGCTGACGGTCACGCCGATGCTGTCCAGCATCGCGCTGCGTAGCAGCAACGCGGGGCATCACGAAGAGGAATATCCGGACTCGCGCTTTCATCGCTTCTATGCACGCACGCTTGGCTGGGTGATCCGTCGTCCGCTGCTGATGGGCTGCGTCACGCTGCTCGTGCTGGTGCTCAACGTCGTGCTCTACATCGTCGTGCCGAAGGGCTTTTTCCCGCAGGAAGATACGGGGCGACTGGTCGGGCAGATCCAGGCGTCGCAGAGCATCTCGTACCACGCGATGCAGCAGAAATTCCTGAAGATTAACCAGATCGTACTGAAGAATCCGAACGTGGCGTCGGTGGGCGGTTTTATCGGCGGCAGCAATGCGGTGAACAGCGCGCAGATGTTTATCACGCTGAAGCCACTCGGCGTGCGCAAGGCGAATGCGGACCAGGTGATCGCGCAGATCCGCCGTACGCTCGGCGATATTCCCGGCGCGCGGCTCTATCTGCAATCGGCGCAGGACATCACTGTGGGCGGCCGGCAGAGCGGCGCGCAATACCAGTTCACGATGACCGCGGACGATCAGACCGATCTCGACAAGTGGGTGCCGCAAGTCGTCGCGCAGATGCACAAGCTGCCGATTCTCCAGGACATCAATACCGACCAGCAGGACAACAGCATGCAGGCGGCCGTCAACGTGAATCGCGATACGGCGGCGCGCATGGGCGTTAACTTCGATTCGATCGATCAGGGGTTGTACGACGCGTTTGGCCAGCGCCAGGTGTCGACGATCTATAGGGCGGCGAACCAGTATCACGTCGTGATGGAACTGGCGCCGGAGTACTGGACGGATCCGTCTGCGCTGAAGGGGATCTATATCCCTTCGGGCGCGCCGAGTTCGACGGCGAGTGGGGCGAACGGCAGCGCTAGTCCAACGGCCGCGACGGTAGCGAGTGCGGCTTCGGCCGCGAGCGTTGCCTCGCCTTTGCCGACGGGCGCGCCCGCCACGACGACCGCGACACCGTCCACCGCTGCGCTGACGAACGGCAATGCGCTCGTACCATTGTCGTCGATGGCGAACTTCTCGATCCAGCGCACCGCGATCTCGATCAACCATCAAGGCACGTTCCCCGCCGTGACCGCGTCGTTCAATCTGCGCCCGGACGCGTCGATCGGCGAGGCTACGCAGCAGGTCGACGAATCGGTTGCGCAACTGCGTATGCCGGGCAGCATCATCGGACAGTTTGCGGGCACCGCGCAGGTGTTCCAGCAGTCGGTCGCCAGCGAGCCGCTCCTGATCGTCGCCGCGCTGCTGTCGGTGTATATCGTGCTCGGCATCCTGTACGAAAACCTGATGCATCCGCTCACCATTCTCTCGACGTTACCGTCGGCGGGTGTCGGCGCGCTGATCGCATTGCTCGTGACCAACACACAACTGTCGATCATCGCGCTCGTCGGCGTGATCCTGCTGATCGGCATCGTGAAGAAGAACGCGATCATGATGATCGACTTCGCGATCACTGAAGAGCGCGAGCGCGACCTCGAACCCGAGGAAGCGATTACGCGTGCCTGCATGATCCGCTTCCGGCCGATCATGATGACGACGATGGCGGCAATTCTCGGTGCGATGCCGCTGGTGTTTGGCTCCGGTTACGGGTCGGAATTTCGCAAGCCGCTTGGTATTTCGATCATCGGTGGGTTGCTGTTCAGCCAGGTGCTGACGCTGTACACGACGCCGGTGATCTATCTGTGGCTCGACCGGGCGTATCGCCGCCTGCGCCGTCGACGCAAGGAAGCTTGAGGATGAAACTACGATCTCTTCGCGCGGCGCGCCGCGGCGCATCTCGCCGTAGTACGCGTGCAGTGCTGTTATCCGGCGGATTCGCTGTTCCGCTTCTGCGTCGCGCATGCGCGGTTGCGGTCACGCTGAGCGTTGCCGCGTGCGCGGTCGGCCCCGACTATCACAAGCCACCGGTCGACGTACCCGCGACATTCAAGGAAGGCGTGGACTGGCAACGTGCGCAGGCCGACCCGCAGGCTTCGCTGTCGAGCACCTGGTGGCTTGCGTACCACGACGACACGTTGACGCATCTGATCGAGCAGTCGCAGCAGGCGAACCAGTCGATCGTCGCTGCGGAAGCCGCGTACCGGCTTGCACAAGCGACCGTCGCGGCCAGCACCGCGAGCCTGTTCCCGGTGATCTCCGCCGACGGGTCTGGGAGCCGCAGCCGCAACAGTTCGACATCGGGCGCGGGTTCAAACGGACTGACGACAGGCAGCACGAGCAATAACGGCACCACGGCGGGCGTGCGCAATACCGTCGGCGTAACGGCAGCAGCGAGCTGGGAGCCAGACCTGTGGGGCCAGGTGCGCCGCGAAATCGAGTCGAGCAAGGGCGCGGCGCAGGCATCCGATGCACAGCTCGCAGGGGAACGCCTGTCGATTGCCGCGACGCTCGCAACCGATTACTTCGCGCTGCGCCAGTTCGACGTCGACATCGGCTTGTTGCGCGAACAGCAACGTATTGACGCGCGCATTCTCGAGATGACACGCGTGAGTTTCCAGCAGGGGACGGCATCGAACGATAACGTGCTTGCCGCACAGGACACGCTCGAAGTGGTGATCGCCGATCTGCAGACGTCGCAGACTTCACGCGAACAGGATGAGCATGCAATTGCAGTGCTGATCGGTGTGCCGCCCGCGACGTTTTCACTAGCCGCGCAAACGGACTACACGTTTCCCGATCCGGCGATACCGCTGGCATTGCCGTCGCAACTGCTCGAGCGGCGTACCGACGTGGTCAGTGCAGAGCGCACGGCGGCATCGGCCAACGCGAAAATCGGTGTAGCGAAAGCAGCGTTCTTCCCGACGCTCACGCTGAGCGCCGAAGGTGGCTTTCAGCACAACACGTTCGCGAATCTGTTTTCGATGCCGAACCGCATCTGGACGCTCGGCCCCGACCTCGCGGCGACGATCTTCGACGGCGGTGCGCGCACGGCGGCTGTGCACGAAGCCGAAGCGACCTACGACGCGGACGTGGCGAACTATCGCGAGACGGTGCTCACCGCGTTCCAGAATGTCGAGGACAGTCTGTCGACCTGCAATCATCTGCGGCAACAGGCGCACGCGTTCGACAACGTGTATCAGCGCAACCAGCAGCTCTTTGCAAGCGAGAACGCGCAGTTGCAGGCCGGCACGGCAAGTGAAGAGGGGCTGCTTACGCAACAGTTGACGCTGTTGCTGGCGCAACAGAACCTGAAGGACACACAGGCGCTGCTGACACAGGGCAGTGTTGCACTGGTCAAGAATCTGGGCGGCGGCTGGCAGTGGGACGATCAGAAAGAGGCCGCCGTTGCGATGGCCGCGCCGGCCGCTGCGACTGCAGTTTCGCAGCCGGCGCCCGACGCAGATGCAACGACGACCTCTACTTCACACGCGGACTAACATCAGCCTCCCGTCAGGCGAATATCACGCGAGGATGCGCCGACATAGACCTTGCTGCCAGGAACGAACTTCCACGCATTGTTCGCGACATCCCAGATGCTCTGATCTTGCGGCGACACCACGAGCCTGACGGTCTGCTCTTCACCCGGTTGCAGGTTCAGGCGGTCCCATCCGGCGAGTCGCTTCGGTGGTTCGCTCGGATCGTTGATGCCGAGATACAGCTGCGGCACATCGACACCTGCAACCTGCCCATCGTTCTTGACCCGGAACGATACGATCAGGTCGTGCCACGGCGTGGTATGCACGGACAGACGCGAGTACTTGAAGTGCGTGTACGACAGGCCATACCCGAACTCGAACAGCGGCTTGATGTTCTGGCTGTCATACCAGCGATAACCCATTTTCAGCTTTTCGCTGTAGACCGGATTCGGCGAGAACGTGCCGTTTTGTCCCCACGTCGGCGTGTCCTGATCGCGGACCGGGAAGGTCACAGGCAACCGGCCTTCCGGATAGATCTTGCCGAACAGCAGGTTGGCAATCGCCGGTCCGCCGGCCTGACCTGGGAACCAGGCTTCGACCACGGCAGAGACGTTGTCGATCCACGGCATCAGCACAGGGTTGCCGTTTTCGAGTACGACGATCGTGTGCGGATTGACGTTTGCTACCGCCTGGACGAGTTCGTTCTGATTCGACGGGTTCGACAGACTCAGACTGCCGAGATCGGCGAAATCCTCGCCTGCTGGCTGCACCACGACGACGATGGCCACGTCGGACTTGCTGGCCAGCGCCACTGCCGCGTCGATCTGCTGCTGGGTGTAGGCGACGAACGGATTGTTCTGGTCGGTATTGCCCGAATAGGTGACCGTGGCGTTGGGCGCCATTTGCTGAATCGACTGGACGATTGTCGGATTCACCTTCAACCATGGAACTGGCCACCAGTGGCAGCCTGTGCCCGACGGGAACGTCAAGCCGCCGCACCCTGCGAACGCGCCGGTCACCGGGTCGCGCGTATTGCCTGACCCACCGCCCGCGAGAATGCCCGCATCGGCATGCCCACCGATCACCGCGATGTTCTTGAGGCTCGCTGCGGCAAGCGGCAGTTGTCCCTGGTTGTTCTTCAGCAAGACCATGCTGTGTTCCGCGGTTCTCTGCGCAAACGCGTTGGCCTGATCGAAGTCCACGGTGCCGCCAGGCTTCGCCGGGTCGTCCATCACGCCGAGGCGGATCATCGTGTAGAGCTTGCGTCGCACCATGTCGTCGAGGCGCGACTGGGTGATCGCATGGCTCTGCAGGGCCTGGGTCACGAGAGTCGGCGTCAGGAAGACGGTCGGTCCGACATCTTCTTCTTCATCAAGTCCGGCATTGATTGCATTCGCGGTGCTGTGAGTTGCACCCCAGTCCGATTGAATCTGCCCCTGGAATTGCCAGTCGTTTTTCAGAATGTCGTTCAGAAGGTGCTGGTTCTCGCAGGTATAGAAACCGTTGAGCATGTTGTAGCCGCACATCACGCTGCCGGGGTTGGCTTCCTTGACGGCGATCTCGAACGGCCGCAGATAGAGTTCGCGCAAGGTGCGCTCGTCGATCTGGCTGTTGCCGCCGCCGCGGCCGGTTTCCTGTTCGTTGCCGGCGAAGTGCTTGATCGTTGCGATGACTTTCTGGCTTTGCGTACCGCTCGTACGCTGCGCGAGCATTTCGCCCGCGAGCAGCGGATCCTCGCCGAGATATTCGAAGGTTCGGCCGCCGCGCGGTTCGCGCGTGAGATTCGTACCGCCGCCGAGTCCCATGGCGAAACCCTGCTCGCGCAGTTGCTTCGCGATCTGGGCACCGTAGTCATACGACAGTCGCCGGTTCCAGCTTGCGGCGACCGCGATCGTGGCAGGGAATGTCGTGCTCGGTTCCATGGTGCTGCCGCCGCCCGTCGACGAATCGACCATGTTCAGGTCGGGAATGCCCAGCCTGGGAACGCCCTGGATATAGCCGCCGCCGCCAAGCGGAACCTGGCTCATCTGGTACTCGGAGTGAATCAGTTGAAGCTTTTCATCCTGCGTGAGCAGGGCCAGCAGCGCCTTCGCGCGTAAGTTGGCCAGTCCGAGCGAAGCGGACAGGTTCGCTGCGGGGCTCGAAGCGGCCGCCGCTACGGCGGTCTTGGCGGATAGTTGCGCCGCAGCGCTGCCTGGGCTGCTGCCGCTATCTCCGCCGCAACCGCTCACCACACTCACTACGCCCGCCGTAGTGAGGATGCCTATCCATAATGAATAACGTGATCTCATGTCATCCCTCCATTGTTCGTGTCTAGTTCACTGCATGCGCCCTTGAAACAGGCAGATACGTACCGTGACTATTGATGCCGGCTCTGGTCGCCTCGTGCGCGCCGTAATGTGACGTTGGAGAAACGTAAAGAAATGCTATGCATCATGGATACGTGCCCGTTCGTCGTGCTGCGCGACGTGCGGACACTTTCATGATGCGAGCTGAAGTAATTACCCTCGACCCGAGGGGAGATTGTTGTTGCGCCAGGTGGGAAATCGCGTCGAATGGAAGCGCTTCCATTTAACATTTGGTAAGTTATCCAGCGCGCACAATGGGGTCAATCAGGGTTTATATGGAGCAGGGGGCGCCGGGGTTGCAGCAGGGCTACTGCAGGGCGTCGCTGCCATCGAGGTGCAGGCGTCGCAACAGGTCGCGGCCGCGTGTGGTTAGCTCCAGCGTCGAGCCGCGAGGATCGCGTCCTCGCACTTCCACGAGTTCGTAGCGACACAAGGCGAGAACGTCGGGATCGAATTCCTCGAAGCGCAAGGTTGCGTCGCGAAACAGCAGCAAGGTTGCGAGTTCGTGATGGCTCAACATTCGACACCTCCGTGGCGAGCACAGACAATGGCGTCATACTAGTGAGCCGCTTCTGACGTTTGGCTACAGGCTTTTTTCCGCGGATTACGCTGTTACATCGCTGACGAAAAGGCTTCGGATGACGCGGGTGGATGTAAGGCGGAACTGCGTTTGGGTACGACGACGCAGTTCAACGTTTGAGTGCCGCCAGCCGCGCACGCAGCTCCTCCGATACCAGCGAGTTTTCGTAACCTGTGCGTGAGATTAGCGCGTCGCGTTCGCCGGCTGCGATCTGGTTTAGCTGTGTCTTCATCGATCGCACGACACCTGGTTCGCACGCGCGAATCGCATCGACGTAGTGTGCGACGCGCTCGTTCAATGCATCGGTGTGGCTGTCGACGAGGTCGGTCAGAAAACCGATACGCAGCATTTCAGCGGCGTCGATCGTGATGCCGGTCAGGAACAGGCGCTTGGCGTTCGCGATGCCGAGTGCTGTGACATAGCGGCGCATGCCGCCGGGATAGTAGTGCAGCCCGATGCGCGCGGCGGGCATGAACATCTGCGCGCTGTTCACGCCGATACGGAAATCGCAGCACAGCGCGAGATCGGTTGCACCGCCGTAGACGCTGCCGTTCAATGCGCAGATTGTCGGTACCGGACATTGTTCGAGTGCATCGAGAAACGCTTCGAAGCGGCCGTCCAGTTGTTCGACGATGGCCGATAACGTGTAGCCGGAACTGAAGGTTTGCGTGCCCGTTCCTGTGATGACGAGCGCGCGGCATTCTTGCGATGCGCGCACGGTCTGTAGATGCTCCATCAATGGAGCGAGATCGTCTGGGTCGATCCGGTTGTGGTGATGCGGTCGATCGAGCGTGATTTCGGCGATCTGGTTGCGGATCGCAAAGCGCGGCGTGCCGCCGGTTGTTTCGTCGTTCATGGTGTTCGGGGAGTGGTGTGCGTTCGGGTTGAACAGGAAGGCTACACCGTCGCATATTCATGCGCTGCTTTTGCGCACGCGCATGCAGACAAAGAAAACCGCCGACAAATACACCGCTTTATCGCTGCGTTAGAAATGCCTTCAGGAAATCGTATAGCGGTTCTGTGGCCCGCCCATATAAACATTCCTGGCCAGCGACAAAATGCGTTCGCGGTGGCGATCGAATGCGGCAAGCACGGCCGATTCGTCCTGGGCTGTTTCGGGCCCGAGGCTCGATATCACCGAGTCATTGATGGCAAAAGCGATCTCGCGAGCATTGTCGTAGCCCCAGAAGCACACGCAGTGTCGTGAGGCATCGTAGCTGCGGCTGGGATTGGGGAAATTGAGCGCCATGTTCTCATCCCGGTTCTTGAGGCGTTGAGTATCGGTATCACGTCGCGAGGGGTTCTGCACGGCGTTGCGACCGGCAAACGGTGCTACAGGCGCGAGACAAACGAGATACATATGACGGATGGATACTCGAAACTTTCCAAGCTTTGCGATGAACAGTGCCCCCGCAGACTCGCGCGGTCAAGGGTTTGTTTGTAAGTGCGCTGCCTTGTATTTGCGACTGCAGAAAACCCGTGAAAATCACGCTGGATAGGTGGCATCCCGAATGTCAGGAGTTCACGATAAAAGCATCGTTTGTTGGTTTTTTATGAGGACGGATTCGCCGCTCAATACGCCATTGAATCGCATTTTTCGAAAGAAATGAAAATCAGATCAATCTGATTGGTGGCGTACTGCTCGTCAGACAATATGGCGCACCATTTCATTTACCGACTTCGTGCCGGCTCCGGCGTACCGTTGCTCCGCACGACGCTTTATATCCATGAATGAACCGGACTCCATCACCATCGAAGGCATTTTTGCCAGCCCTCGGTCCACGCTCTTCGACGGCGTTCCGTTCGGCCGCGAGTGGACGTACCGGGGCATGCATAACGCGCTAATCGCCTGGACGAAGACGACCTGCATGGACGTCGAGGCACCGCATAGCAGGTGCATCTGGACGCCTCCCGGCAAGGCAGCGGTCACGCCGCCGTCACTACCGGTTGTGCCGCCAGTCATCCCGGTTGCGCGAGTCTTGCCAGCTGTCTTGCCAGCTGCGGCAACCGTTCCAACTGCGGCTGCCATGCGCCGGCGACGCACAATACTTGCGACCGGCCTGAGCATCGGTGGATTCGGAATCATCGGTTGGCTCATCGTTGCGCACACGCCGACGTCTCACGTCACGACATCGGTCCAAGTGGTGTCCGGAACTACCGCTGGAGACTCCGTGCGACCGTCCATCCCGGCGCCCGGCGATATCGAGCAATCGCACAACCGGCTCGCTGCGACCACGCCCACGGCGAATGTGCCGCAAACCGTGCCGCCGGCATCACCGGAACGAATCGCTGGGGTGACTTCATCGTCTACTACACCGTTGTCGCAACACGACGCGACACGTACCGAGGCAGGTGCCAATAGCGCTGGCTTACGTGAGAAATTCCGGAGCGAACCTCTCGTCGTGGCACGCGCGACATCCGGGCCGGCAATCCGCAAGTCGGCCGTAGCGCCGGCACCGCGCGTCGTCGCTCGGGTTGCGCCGTCTCTGGATCCCGAGGATACGACTTCGCCTTTCTTTATGTCTGCGACACTGGAAGAAGCGGTCAAGATCTTCGACGACCCACTCCGTCAGGCCGCAACCGTGAGCGCAAGCACCACGCAGCCGGCGGCCGCATATGCAAATCCATCTCGGGGATCCGGTTCCGACTGGACGACCAGGCTGGCCCACCAACGTCTAACCGACGCACCGGACGCTTTTACGCGAAGCAGTTTCAAGGATGCAGCGCGATAGAGGGATTAACGTTCAAAGCCCAAGGATTGACTGGCTGGAACGAGGTTCGCGGCGAAGAATTCGCGTGATGAATGAGAGGCGAGAGTCGTACGAGGCAGACTGTCAGCGCGATGGCTTCAAGTTTGTCCTGACTGTAGACCGAGATGTGGGTGTCTTTGAGCTGCTACTGGTGTAGCGCCTGCCAAAGCTAGTTCGGCGCTGAAGCCGTGGCGGCAACCCGAGCACACTTCAACTTCACGTGGTGCTGGGTGTTTCAGCGGGCACGCAAGCGTATTGTGAAGTGCGGCACCTGGTACAAGACCAGATGCCGCACTTCAGACTTGCTGCGCCTGTATTACAGCGGCTTGATGTTAGCCGCTTGCAGACCCTTCGGGCCGCGCTTCGTTTCGTACGAAACCTTCTGGTTTTCAGCGAGCGTCTTGAAGCCTTCGCCGGTTACTTCGGAGAAATGCGCGAAAAGGTCTTCGCCGCCTGCATCCGGAGTAATGAAGCCAAAGCCCTTGCTGTCGTTAAACCACTTGACGGTACCGGTATCCATAATCAAATCCTTGGTGAAAAATAAAATGTGCTCCGGAATGGAGCGTTCGAAGCGATCAAGGAGTGAGAGGACCACGAATACCGCTAACACAGCGATCAATTGATGAGCAGCAATCGACTTTCTTGAACGTCGTCGCGCACAATACGCTGATGCGACCGGAAAGGTCAAGGACTATAAGAAATCGATGTAACCCGACTGTCGCACCAAATATCGGACGAAATACATCGCGACAACCTCGCCAAATGCAGCGATCATGCCTGAAGCGCGGCCGCTTTCGCGGCTGACGAAACGGGAGAAGCATGATGGCAAAGGGTCAGCTGCGCAGTAATCGCGAGGTGAAAAAACCTAAACAACCGAAAAAACCGGCGTCGCCCGCGGCCGGAGTATCCTGGGCGACTGCGCCGAAAACCGCGCCGGTCACTGTCCCCGTCAAGAAGAAATAGTGGAGCATTGAAGGCGCATCGAGCGAAATCTGCGCCTTGGTCACCCATCCCGCCGGCTACACGTCACAAGTTGCCCGACAAAACCTTCCGATGCATTTCACTTGTCAGCGCTTCGATGCGCTCGCTGAGTTGCCGCGTGAGTTCAGTCAGTTTCGTGTTCTGCTCGACAAGCGCGGTGAGTTGCGCGGTTTGCTCGCCAATCTGCACGGCACGCTGTTCGGCCGCGAGCGCCAGTTCTTCGCGATGTCGTGCGTCGGCGTCCGCATGCGCCTTGTCGCGATCGGCCTGACGCGTTTGCGCGAGCAGGATCAGCGGTGCGGCGTAGGCCGACTGCAGACTGAATGCAAGATTCAGCAGAATGAACGGGTAGACGTCGAACTTCGTCATGCCGGTCACGTTCGCTATAACCCATAGCAGCACGATCAGCGTTTGCGCGATCAGAAACGTCGGCGTGCCGAAGAAGCGCGCGAACGCTTCGGCTTTTAGCGCGAACCAGTCGTCGCCGAACGGCGACGACAGATGCGCGTAAGGAAGATGAAAACGCAGATGTATGCCGTGTGAATGATGCTTGGGCGTGTCGGTGGGGGGGAGGGTCGGCTCGGTCATGGGGAATCCTGTTCGGGGATGAGAACGGAGTGAGGCCGAAGGGAATCGTAGCGCAGCACGCGACGAAAGCCAGCAGTTTGCAGCGCAATGAAAATAACACGCGCCGGAGTAGAATCGATGACTGGATATCCGTCATGACATGCTTCGGTGCTGCGATGAAAACGCCTCCTGCCAATAATGAAAAAACGCGCAAGCGTCCTTCCACCCTGACGTTGAATATCCTGACCGCACTGGTTGGCGTGATCACGCTGGGCGCCGGTATCGGTTGGCTCATCTACACCTGGTTCGTCGATCTCGAAGTGCCGTACTTCGCGATTCCGCTAGTGGTCTGCGTACCGGTGATCGCAGCCGTTGCGTTTCGCAACCTCTGGGATTGATCGCGCGCTCATCGATGAGTCACAACGTCTCCGAACTTGTTCAGCCCACGCTGGTAGGTACGCTCGTCGAGCTTCATCCGCTGCGACCGGAACATGCATCCAGCCTGCTTGCGGCCGCGGCCGACGGCGAGTTGTGGAACATGAGCGTGACCGTCGTTCCCGGACCCACGACGATGCACGCGTACATCGCAAGCGCACTTGAAGGAAAGCGCGCCGGTACGGTGATGCCGTTTGTGATCGTTCGGCGCGATACCGGTGCGCTGGTCGGCAGTACACGCTTCTGGAAGATCGATCGCGCGAACCGGAAGATGGAAATCGGCCACACGTGGTTGAGCGAGTCGGTTCAACGCTCGGGCGTCAACACCGAAGCGAAGCTGCTGCTGCTGACCCACGCGTTCGAAGTCATGAGCGCAGTGCGTGTGCAGTTCACCACCGATGAACTCAACGAGAAATCGCGCGCGGCGATTCTGCGCATCGGTGCGAAACAGGAAGGCATTGTCCGGCACGAGCGCATCATGCCGGACGGGCGCAAACGCAACTCGGTGCGTTTCAGCATCATCGATTCCGAGTGGGCGGACGTGAAGGCGCTGCTGCAGCAGAAGATCGCGAGATCGGCTGCGTATTGACGACGAACAGCAAGCGACGACCAACAGCAAACACCCGTGATTCATTCAGTAGCAGTCGCTTCGTTCTCCATCTGCGCAAACACCTCCTTCAAAAACACGAGCGAATTTCTGACGGCGGGACCACCCGCATAGAACGTCAGTTGTAGAACTGTCTCGACGATCTGCTCTTTCGTCGCACCAACCCTCAGTGCTGCCTCGGCATGCGCGCGCAATTGCGGCATCGCATTGCCGAGCGTTACGCATGACGCGACGAGGATCAACTCGCGCGTTGCGAGGTCGAGTCCGGGTCGATCCATGATCGAACCGATCGACCATTCGATCGTCATGTCCGCAAACGCCGGGCAGATCTCCGCGACCTCGGCGACCATTGCCGCGCCGGCATGACCGCCGTGAAGCTGTTCGAACAGTTCGAGACCGCGGCGACGAAGAGGGGAATCGGTAGGCATCGTGTCACTCCTGAAGAGGTTGAAGGAAGCGGCCCGTCGGACATCGGCGCCGTCTGTGCCGTGCCTCTAATATCGTTGTTGACCGCTATGTTTTGAAGTAGGCTCGGGTGCCTTCACTCAGAACCATAGGTTCGGAATGCTCGATCGTCTGCTCAGCATGTCGGTGTTCGTCTGCGCCGCGGACCGGCGCAGTTTTGCCGCCGCCGCCGAAGTCTTCGGCATCTCGCCGACGATGGTCGGCAAGCACGTGCGCTTTCTCGAGGAGCGGGTCGGCGCGAAGCTGCTGAATCGCACGACGCGCCAGCAGTCGCTGACGGAAGTTGGGCGGCTCTACTACGAGCGGTGCCGGCAAGTGCTGGCCGATGCGGACGCAGCGGACGCGTGTGCCGATGAAATGCGCGCCGCGCCGCGCGGCGTATTGAAGGTACATGCGCCCGTATCGTTCGGCAGTCAGCGTCTCGTGCCTGCGCTTGCTCGCTATCTGCGGCGCTATCCCGGTGTCGATGTGGATCTGACGCTGGCCGATCGTCCGATCGACTGGGTCGAGAAGGGCTATGACGCGGCGATACAGATCGGCGAGCTGGCCGATTCGGGGTTCGTCGCGAGAGAGCTCAAGCGTTACCGGATGTGGCTATGCGCGGCGCCTGTGTACCTCGCGGAAGCGGGCATACCGCAAACGGCAGCCGATCTGAGTGCGCACAACTGTCTCGGCTTCAGCTACTGGCAGAAGAAGAACATCTGGCGGCTGAGTCGCGGCGAGCTGACGGAAAGCGTGCCGGTGAAGGGCCGTCTCACGGTGAACAACGGTCAGGCGCTGCGCACGGCGGCTATTGCGGGGCTCGGTGTCATCATGCAGCCTGAGGTGCTGGTCGAAGACGACGTTGCAACGGGCCGGCTGATTCGCCTTCTGCCCGACTACGAACTGCCGTCGCGGCCGGTGCATCTGTTGTATCTCGCGGACCGGCGGCTCACGTTGAAGTTAAGAAGCTTTGTCGACTTCGTGGTGGAGTCGTTGCGATAGCCGCGCGCTGTTCAGACGGGCACGCCGGAGATCAGCTTGTTGTACACCGCCCAGGTTTCGAACAACGCGGGCCACGCGTGAACGAGCGAGCCAGGCTGACCCATCCCCCAGCCGTGACCGCCCGCCTGGAAGATGTGCATCTCGGCGAGCACGTCGTTTTTGCGCAGCGCGTTGAACATCATCAGGCTGTTGTCGACTGGCGAGACCGGATCGTCCTTTGCCTGTGCGAGAAAAGTGGGCGGCGAGGTGCCGGTGACCTGCCGGTCCACTGAGAATTCGATTGCCTCTGCGAGGCTCGGATGCTCGCCGATCAACTGACGGCGCGTTTCCGTGTTGTCGAACGGCGGCACCAGACTCAACACCGGGTAGATCAAACCAGCGAAACCGGGCTTTGACGAGAGCTTGTCGGTTGCATCGATAGATGCGTACCGGTCGATTTGCGACGTGACCGCCGTCATACCGGCCAGATGTCCGCCCGCGGAAAAACCCAGCACACCGATGCGTTGAACGTCGATGCCGAACGAAGGCGCGGCCGCGCGGATAACGCGCATGGCACGCTGGCCGTCCTGCAGCGGCGCGGTCCGTACCCATCCCTCGTCGGGCAGGCGGTAGATCAGTTCGAACGCAGTCACGCCGAGCGATTGCAGCCATCGACACGCCGGCCCGCTCTCGCTGCCGAGTTCGATATGCCGGTAACCGCCGCCGCTGATCACCAGAACCGCAGCACCATTTGCCTTGCGTGGCCGATAGACGTTCATGCGCGGGTGCGAGACGTTGGTCACCGAACCTTTTGCGCTGACGTGTTCGGGGCCGGTGGGGCCGCTACCGCCCGGCATCTTGCCGCTCGGCCATAGCGCCAGCGATTCCGAAGCGCGGCTCGCGGTGCGGGCATCACGGACGTCGCTGACGTCACTGACATCGCGAAGCCCGCGATGCTTCTCGCCACGGGCAAACGCCATCGTAGCGACGGCGGACAGCCCAGCGCCCATGATCAATCGACGATTCCTGTTCACACCGTTTCCTTGCGATTGTTGCGAAAGCGAACGCGCGTCGTCGCATGCGATGAAGTTCATGCGAAAAGCGGCGCTGGAAACGTAGCTTATCGATCGTCGTATGGGACGTAAAATATATATTTACGTAGCCTGCGATATTTGGAAAATATCGCAGGCGTCACACCGGGCATCACACGACACCCAGCACCACACGCTCAGCCAGGCAACGCAGCGTAGGCCGTGGCGAGATGGTAGGGCGTGGTCGACGGCATGTCGGCGCGCGCGACGTTGCCATCGGGCGTCTTGCATTCGAACCAGCCATGCGGCTGCAAAAACCGCTCGCGAAAACGCGCGATCTGCGGTGTCAATTCCGCTTGCACGGCAGCGTCGTCGTGGGTGGCGAGCGCGCGCAGATATTCGCTTTGTGCCCAGATGCGCTGGGTTGCATCCTTGACGCGCCCGGTTTCGTCGAGCGCCGCGTGCACGCTGCCCGTCGCCGTGTCGATACCATGCCGCTGCGCGAATGCAAACGCGCGCGGCAGCGCATCGGCGAGCCCCGATCCATCGAGCAATGCGCCAGCACGCCGCACGAGCCAGAACCATTCGAACTGATGACCCGGCTCAAGACGATTATCGTCGGCACCGATCGGCAGCTCGGCGATGCAACCGGTCGGCGTGTGGACGAACGTGCGTGCAACAGCGCCGCCGAGTTGCCGCAACGCGTCGTCGTAGGCGGCGTCATGCGTTGCTTCGCGGGCGGCGAGCCAGGCTTCGGTTAAATGCATCAACGGGTTTTGCAGCGGTGCGCCAGTGACGTTCGAGAAGTCCGCATCGAGAGCCGCGTTGAGCAAACCATCAGACGCGGCGAAGCGTTCGGTGATGAGCGCGGATGTGTGCTGCACGATATCGAGCGCTTCGCTGTTGCCCGAGCGCGCACCGTATTCGGCGCAAGCGAACACGATGAATGCGTGGGTATACAGGTCTTTTGTCGTATCGAGCGGCGCACCTTTTTCGTCGACGCTGTAAAACCATCCGCCGCGCGTGCTGTCAAGAAAGTAGCGGCGCAGCGAGTCGAACAGCGTATCGGCATGTGCGGCATCGCCCGCCTGCGAAAACACAAACAGCTGGCGTGCGCATGCCATGGCGCGGTAGCGTACGGCAGGCAGCGCAGTACGCCCGTCGCTGTGCACCGCCTCATACGGCAGATGCAATGTCGTGTTGAAACCAGGACCGCGCCAGGCCGGCAGAACGACCTGTGCGAAATGCTCGCGTAGTTGCGCAGCGGCGGAAATGGCGGAAATGGCGGAAGTGGACAGGGGTGCGGACGGGTTCATGCGTGTGTATCGTGAAGTCGGGTAGAGGGCGACGGATGCAGCACTGTACACCGGCTGGACCGGGGCGCAGCGCCCGGGCTTGCATCCGGCACGGTGTCACGGCTGGGCGAGCTCTGATTCATCGATATCGATAAGGAGGTAAAGCAATGCTGGGGAATGTAGAACTCATCTCACGACTGATCGTGGCTGCCGCACTCGGCAGCGTCATCGGCTTCGAGCGGGAACGGCTTTCCTGGGCTGCGGGGCTACGTACACACATGCTCGTGTGCGTGGGGTCTGCGCTCATCATGATCGTCTCGGCATTCGGTTTCGCAGACGTACTGGGCGGCGACCACATCGTGCTCGATCCGTCGCGGATGGCAGCCCAGGTCGTGTCCGGCATCGGCTTTCTCGGCGCGGGCTCGATCCTGCTGCGCGGCGAGATTGTCCGCGGGCTAACGACGGCGGCCAGCCTCTGGTCGGTCGCAGCCATCGGTCTTGCGGTGGGCGGCGGGTTGTACACCGCATCGATCGCAGCGACGGTGATCATCCTGATCATTCTCGCGGGTATCAAGCCGATCGAGCGGCGTTTCATCACGGTCAAGCAGCGACGCCAGTTCACCATGCTGGTTGAACGCGGCGCGCTCACGTTTCATTCGCTGCACGACGCACTCGGTACGGCGAGCCCGCGCGTAAAGCAGTTCGTCATGCAGCAAAGCGACGACGCACCCGAGTTCGATGTGGTGATGATCACGCTGCACCGGGTGTCGGCACCCGAATATGCGGCGATCTGCCAGCAACTGCGACAACTGCCCGGCGTGAAAGAATTCAAGGAGGAGAACTTGCCATCGTGATGCGAGCGCGCCCGGGCGTGCGACAATGCGGTCTTCAAAAAAACACAGACCGCATCGCGCAGCAGCGACCGGCGCCCGATGTCCGGCGACGAGCGCTGCGCGACTACTCTTTTCTTGCATCGCTATGGCAGCAGATTCCGCAGATCCCCACGCATCCCCCACCACCCGGCGGCGCCGTTCCGACGCAGCGAAGCCGCAAGCCTCGAGCGTTTCGACTGAAACCGAGAACAAGCTTGCACGCGCCGCGCAATCCGCGCAGCGCCTTGCCCAGCTGAGCGACGTTCCCAGCGACGACAGCACGCTCGACCTGTTCCCCGACGATCCCACTCGCGCGACGCTGCAGGCGATGAATATCGACGTTCGCCAGGGCACGCTGTCGGGGTTCGAGTTGCCGGAAGTGGTGCTCGCTGCGATTGGGGCACCGGACGGCACCGATACGAAGGCCGTGCGGCGCGTTTCGCGCTCGCCGAAATCCGACGACACCACACCGGAGGCGGTAACGGGTGAGCGTGCTGGCCAGTGGAGCGATGCACCTGCTTCGGCCAACGTTGGCGAACCGGCCGCGAACGTGAACGCTACAAGCGGTACGTCGCAACCGGCAGTCGAATCTGCGGAACCGGCCGTATCGGACGAGGCCGCACAGGCCAGTGCGACGGCAAGCGTGGCGCGCAGCATCGCCGCGCTGCGTCAGTCACCCGATGACGCAACCGTGTCCTCGTCCGGCACGACGAGCGGCACTAAGCCGGCAACGCCGCCGCAACGTTTCGCCGCGACGTTTGCAAAAGCTGCGAGCGCATCGCGCGAAGCGGGCACATCGGCGTCAGCAACACCGTCAACGGAAGCACCTCCTGCCGATACAGCAGCGAGTACCACCCACACTGCGTCGAGTGCCGCCACAACACCCGCACCGTCCACATCGAGCACGTTCCGCGCAATACCGCCCGCGGCTACACCGATGCAGCATGAGACCCCGCGCGCCACGCCTGAGCTCGATCGCGCCCGCGCCACGGCATTCGCCGATACCGTCGATGCGCTGTACGGCGTGATCGCCGATCAACGTCGCTCGGCAACCGATCACTCGCGTCGTATGAAGTGGATGCTGTCGATCGTCGTGGGTGCGTTGCTCGTGACGGTCGCGATCGGTATCGCGCAAACGCTGCTGCTGATGCGTCTCGCGCGCAACACGATGCTGCAGCAACAGCGTATGGAGCAGATGATGCTGAACCAGCAGGCGACGCTCGCGACGCTGCTCGACACCGATTCGGCCACGGTACCGGTACCCGCTGCAACGGCGCCCGCGCCGGCAGCGGCGCAACCGCGTCCGGCGGCGCCGGCCCGGCATCCTTCGAAAGCGCAGCACGGGCATAAGTCGAAGCCGACGAACGCGCACTGAGCTTTGCGAGCCCGCGGTTGGCGCGGGTACTGGCGAGGCGGGTTGCGGCTATTCGGCGCCGCGTCCTGCCGCCTTTCCTTTCCGCCGGTGGCTCCCCCCATTCCCTCTAGCCGGCCGTAACGCTTGCCAGGCGTGCGTTTGCGCGTGGCGAAGGAGACCGGCTCTGACCGCGAGTCAGCCACTCGCCCGTTGCATTGATGCAACGCATCAACCGCCTTCCCACCGTAGAAACACCATCAATTGTTAAAAATGGTGCGATGCACTAGACATCGACTAGGGAAAACCCTAGAATTCAACTTAAGGGAAAACCCTAGTCATCTATCAACCGGGAGTCGCCATGAGCTTTATCCTCGCACTGTTTCAAAAGGTCAGCGGCCTCTTCGCGTCGCCGCATCTGCCGATGGACTCGGATTACTCGTACGAAGCGCGCGCACGTGAAGCGCAACGCGTTCGCGAGTCGCAGTCCACGCTGTTCGGTATCCGCCTGATCGACTGAACACAGCTGACATCGCGCGGTCTGTTTCGCGCATCGTCGGTAAGCGGCGTGTCCTGTCTGGACGCGCCGTTTTGTTTTGTCTGACGGTTTTGCGCTTCGAGTCATCCACACCTCTGCTTTTACGCGATATTTCGAGACCGAAATGAATGTAACGACCGCTGACCGGCCGCGCCGGCAGACGGTTGCCGCGTGCCTTCCGATCGCCCCGATAAACAGCGGTCCGACCGTATCGATACGGTTTTTTACCTCCCGGTCATCCTGAAATCTGCGCTTACAAGTCCTCACGTATTCACGCGGCATCGGTCGCTAGAGTGGATTGCAAGCGCGGGGCCGAATCACGACGACATGTCCAGTTAATCGGGCACGCCGACCGCCTCGCGGCAAACCTGAGAAAAAGGGAGATGTTCCATGAAGACACGCAACAGGGTTTCGCAAACGATCCTCGCCGCAGCGCTCGCAGGCGGTGCACTACTGGCTGCAAGCAGTGCGTTCGCGCAGGCGGTGGTATACGAACAGCCGCAGATGATGCCGGTTGGTGTGCAGATCAATATCGGCTGGCACGGCGATCGGTATTGGGACGGTCACCGCTACTGGGCGCACGACGAGTGGATGCACCGCCATCCGCACGATCGGGATCCGCGGCGCGACCACGATCGTCGTCCTTAACGGGCGCGGTGTAACGAGCAGTCAACCCGATGCGGCGTGGGGCGGCGTCGGGTAGCAGGCCCAGCAAGGCCGGCGTTCGCAAGGGCGCCGGCCTTTGCTGCATCTGGCGTCGCGAAGCGGCGCGTTGGGCTATTCTCTGGAGCTTCTATCGAAGGCTCGGCAGGGGAACAGCTTGGATAACGTGGATACTTCGCGCGCCAGTACTTCGCGCATCGATTGGCCCGGCACGACCGTCATCGGCGTGATCGGCAGCGGGTTGATGGGCGTCGGCATCGCTACGCAAAGCGCGTTGCATGGCTACCGGACGATCGTGTACGACGTCGATGAATCGCGCCTTGCGAGTGTTGCGTCGAAGGCCGAGGCGATCCTCGACGAACTGCTCGACGCCGGTCGTATCGACCTTGCGGCAAAGCAGGCCGCGCTGGCGCGCATCGAGCGTAGCGCGCAGCTCGACGCGATGGCCGTTGCAGACTTCGTGATCGAAGCGATTCCCGAAGTACTCGAACTCAAGCATCGTCTGTATGCGTCGCTTGCGGAAGTGCTTGGCGAGGCCGCGATTTTCGCGAGCAATACCAGCGGCTTTCCGCCCGACCGGCTCGCGTCCGCTTTGCAGGCACCCGAACGTTTCGTCATCGCGCACTTCTGGAATCCGCCGCACCTGATTCCGCTCGTCGAGGTCGTGCCCGGTTCGGCCACGTCCGCCGACGTCACGGCCCGTACCGTCGCGCTGATGGAAG
The DNA here is from genome assembly GCF_030464945.1 of Paraburkholderia sp. CHISQ3. Lineage (NCBI taxonomy): Bacteria > Pseudomonadati > Pseudomonadota > Betaproteobacteria > Burkholderiales > Burkholderiaceae > Paraburkholderia > Paraburkholderia sp. CHISQ3. The sequence goes on along the minus strand of NZ_JALPRG010000009.1, from coordinate 178,461 downwards.
CGATCGGCATGGAACCGGTCGTGCTCACGAAAGCGATTCCGGGGTTTGTCGGTAACCGGTTGCAGTTTGCGCTGCTGCGCGAAGCGCTCAACATCGTGCGCTCGGGGGCGGCTTCGCCGGAAGTCGTGGATCGCGTGATGAAGGCATCGCTCGGGCGTCGCTGGAGCATTGTCGGTCCGCTCGAAAGCGCGGACCTGGGTGGCCTCGATACGCTGCTCAATGTCGGCACACATCTGCTGCCCGAACTCGCCACCGATAACGACGTGCTCGATCTACTGCGCGAACAGGTGGACGCAGGCCGCGTCGGCGTGCGGAGCGGCGCGGGCTTTTACGAATGGGACGAGGCGCGTCTTGCGCAAGTCCGCGCGCTGCGCAAGCGTTTGATTGGCGGAGGATAAGCCCCATGTCGCATCTTTTCTACGACCCCGCGCAAGGCCACGGTTTGCCGCACGATCCGTTCAAGGCGATCGTCGCGCCGCGCATGATCGGCTGGATTTCGACACGCGATCCCGAAGGCCGCCTGAACCTCGCGCCGTACAGTTTCTTCGGCGCGTTCGCGACGTTTCCAGCGATCATCGGATTCTGCAGCGAAGGCTACAAGGACAGCATCCGCAATATCGAAGCGACCGGCGAATTCGTGTGGAATCTCGCGACGAAGCCGCTAGCCGAGCAGATGAACCGCTCGTCGGCTCCGGTCGCACCCGATGTCGACGAATTCGCACTGGCCGGTCTGACGCCGGCACCGGGTCGCAACGTCGCGGTACCGCACGTCGGCGAGACGCCCGCGGCACTCGAGTGCCGGTTGCTGCAGGTAATCCGCCTGCATACGCTCGACGGCACACCGATGGACAACTTCCTCGCGCTTGGCCAGGTGGTTGGCGTGCATATCGATCCTGCGTACCTGAAGGACGGACTGTTCGATACGCAGGCCGCCCAGCCGATCATGCGTGCGGGGTATCGCGCCGACTACGCGGAGATCGGAGCGATGTTCCAGATGGTGCGACCGACGGCGTGAGCAAAGGTGAAGCTGCCACCGCGGCTCACTTCGCGCCGCGCCACCCGCGCAGCAGCAGCGCATTGGTCACGACGCTGACACTCGAAAACGCCATCGCCGCACCGGCCAGCATCGGATTGAGCAGGCCGAAAGCGGCGAGCGGAATGCCGATCAGGTTGTAGACGAACGCCCAGAACAGGTTCTGCTGGATCTTGCGCCACGTACGGCGCGAGATGTCGATCGCATCGGCGACCAGCGCCGGATCGCCGCGCATCAGCGTGATGCCGGCCGCGTGCATTGCGACGTCGGTGCCGGTCGCCATCGCGATGCCGATGTCGGCGGCGGCAAGCGCGGGTGCATCGTTGATGCCGTCGCCGATCATTGCGACGACGCCGGCGGTGCGGATCTTCAGGTCGTGGATCACGCGGGCCTTGTCTTCGGGCAGCACCTGCGCATGAAACTCGTCGATGCCGAGCGCGGCGGCGACACTGGCCGCGCTGCCTGCGTTATCGCCGGTTACGAGCACGCTTTTCACGCCCATTTTTGCGAGCCGTTCGATCGCCGCGCGCGCCGTTGGTTTCAGCGTGTCGCCGAAGGCGATCAGCGCGAGCGCGGCAGGTGCGGTTGACGGCCCGTTATCGCTACCCAGCTCCATCAGCCACGACACGGTATTGCCAGCCTGCTCCAGCGCCTTGGCGCGAGCCGCGACTTCGGGCGGCAGTGCGATATGCAGTTCCTCCAGCCAGCGGCTGCTGCCGATGCCGAGCGTGCGGCCATCGACCTGCGCCTCGACGCCGCGGCCTGGCACGGCACGCGCCTGCGTTGCGGCGCGAGTGTCAGCGGCATCGGCACCAGGCGATTGCCCGGCGGAAGCCTCGTCGGCTGCTTTGAGTATCGCGCGCGCCAACGGATGATCGCTGTGCCGCTGCACCGCCGCGGCCAGAGCGAGCGCTTCGTCGCGCTCGATGCCGAGCGGCTCGAAAGCCGTGACCGACGGCTGGCCGATCGTCAGCGTGCCGGTCTTGTCGAATGCGACGATATTCACCTGATGAGCGATCTCGAGCGCTTCGGCGTCCTTGATCAGCACACCGCGGCGCGCTGCCGCGCCGGTGCCGGCCATGATCGAGGCAGGCGTCGCGAGACCGAGCGCACAGGGGCACGCGATCACAAGGACTGCGACCGCATTGAGAATCGCGCTTTCGACCGATGCGCCCGCGAGCAGCCAGCCGACCAGGGTCAGCGTGGCGATGACGAGGATCGCGGGGACGAAGATCGCGCTCACGCGATCGACCAGCCGCTGGATCGGCGCCTTCTCGGCCTGAGCGCTCTCGACGAGGCGAATCACCCGCGCCAGCATGGTCTCTGCCCCAGTGGCGGTCGTGGTGACGGTGATCGCGCCTTCGCCGTTGATCGAGCCGGCCGTGACCGGATCGTTGGATTCCTTCGGCACAGGCAGGCTCTCGCCGGTGATCAGCGATTCGTCGATGTGCGTGCGGCCTTGCAGGATCTTGCCGTCCACAGGCACCCGTTCGCCAGGCCGTATCGCGACGATCATGCCGACGCGCACTTGCGCAAGCGGTACCTCGTGCTCGCGTTCGCCGACCACGATGCGTGCGCGTTCGGGGCGCAGGGCGTTGAGTGCGCGGATGGCGTCGGTGGTCTGGCGTTTCGCGCGCGCTTCGAGCCATTTGCCGAAGCGCACCAGCGTGATGACGACGGCCGCGGCCTCGAAGTACAGATGTTCCGTGGCGCCGGGGTGAACGGCCAGCTCATACACGCTGATGCCATACGCCGCCGACGTACCAAGCGCGACCAGCAGATCCATATTGCCCGCGCCCGCGCGGACTGCCCGCCACGCGGCGCGGTAGAAGCGCGCGCCGAAGCCGAACTGCACAATCGTGGCGAGCGCGAACTGAAGCCAGACCGGCGGCGTGAGGTCGAGGCCGATTCCTGTTAGCCACGCGCCGGCCATCGGCGCGATGAGCGGCAGTGTCAACAGCGCGGACACGACGACGGCAACGAGTTCGCGTTGTGCGATGTTGGCTTGCGCGGGCCGGCCGGCTGCGCCTTGCGTCGCCTCTACGTCGGCTTCGCGAGCGAGCGGTGTGGCGGTGTAGCCGGCTTTCGTCACGGCCGCGACGAGTTGATCGATGGGCACGGCGTCGTGCAGATCGACGGCGGCTTTTTCCGTGGCGAGATTCACGGAGACATGCGAGACACCCGGCACCTTCGCCAGCGCCTTTTCGACGCGCATCGCGCATGAGGCGCAGGTCATCCCGTCGATCGCAAATTCTGCGGTCTGCCCCGCTGACGCGGTATCGGCTGCGCCTGGGTTGGCTTCAGGCGCAACCGGCGTCGCGTCGTAGCCGGCCTTGCGAACGGCCTCGACAAGAGCGCCGGTGCCGGCGGCGTCGTGCAGATCGACGGTGGCTTTTTCAGTGGAGAGATTGACGGAGACATGCGAGACGCCTGGCACCTTCGCCAGCGCCTTCTCGACGCGCATGGCGCACGACGCGCAGGTCATCCCGCTGATTTCAAGTTCCGCCTGCGCTAGGGCAGTGCGTTCTGGCACGGCAAGGTCAGTCATGATGGGGCTCGGTCTGAGGCGGCATTGGCCGCACGATAAAACGGAGTATCGACCTTCCTATCATGGGAAGGTCAAGGACATATGCAATCGCCTGGTAAAACGCCGCTTTCGCACATGACAGACCGGTGTCACCGCGTTCGGACTTGCTTCGCCGTCACGGATACGTTAAAACCCGATGTTAGGGTCGGAGACACGCCGGTTCGCCAATGAGCGGGGGCTCAGCGAACCCAGCCGCATCCGGCTCGCGCTATTTCACCGAACGCCTGTAACAATCAACGAATGATAAAAAGTCGCCGAGATTCCGTTTCGCTTTACTGGACCTGCGCATCGCTCGCGGGCCTCGCTTTCCTCGCTGGTTGTGCCGCCCCGCCGGGTGACAGTCCGAAGTCGACGGGCTGGATCAAGGACGAGGTGGCTGACTCCTATGTGTTCGGCTACCCGCTCGTACTGATGAGCGTCGCACGCGACGCCGCGGTCGGTGACGGCATGGGCCAGGCGCCGGTCAACACGCTGCGCCATGCGCAGACCCTGCCGCCGGTCGGCGCGGCGAACCCGACCACGCCAAGCCTCGATACGCTCGACTCGACCGGCTGGCTCGACGTCGGTGCCGAACCCGTCATCGTTTCGCTGCCCGATTCGCACGGCCGCTATGTCGACGCGCGCGCGCTCGACATGTGGACCAACGTGATCTGGTCGACGGCCGCGCAAATCGGCCCGCACGCTGCGGGACTCAAGGCGCAAACGATTGCGTTCGTCGGCCCCGGCTGGCAGGGCGATCTGCCGAAGGGCGTCACGCGCGTCAACGTGCCGACCCGCAACGTATGGCTCACGGTGCGCGTCCAGTCGAGCAGTCCGCGCGACGTCGTGGCGGTCCGCAAGCTGCAGCGCGCGATGCGCGTCGCGCCGCTCAGCGCCTGGTCGAATGCCGCGACAGCGGCGGCGGTGCCCGCGGCGCGTGCAGGCGGCAATCCCGCCGATGTGCCGTCCGCCGCCACGCCGGCCATCCTCGTGGCCGGTTATGACGCCAATGCGTTCTTCGGCCGGCTCGCCCAGGCGCTGCAAGACAATCCGCCGGAACCGGTCGATCCGCACGCGTTGAAGACCCTCTCCGATCTGGGTGTGACGCCGGGCGGATCGGCGGCATTGCCGTCGGGTGCGAGCGATGCGATCTCCGCGGGCCTTGCCGACGGTCACGACCGCGTCGCCACTGCGCCGTCCAACCTGTTGACCGGCAACGGCTGGAGCTGGTTTGGCGACGGCATCGGCAACTACGGTCCGGACTACTCGCTGCGCGCGTATGCGGCATTCGCGCAGCCCGGCATCGGTACCCGCGACGACGAAGTCCGCGCCACGGTCGCGGTTGACGGCGACGGCCGCGCGCTGAACGGCGCGAACCGCTACCAGATCCACTTCGCGCCGAACCAGTTGCCGCCGACGCGCGGCTTCTGGTCGATCACCGCGTACACGAAAGATGGCGCACTGGGCGAAAGTGCGCCGGCGCACCTCGCGGTCGGCGATCGCAACGGCTTGCGGCGCAACCGCGACGGTTCGGTCGACGTGACGGTGTCGGCGGTGCGGGCGAAGGCTGCGAACTGGCTGCCGGTGCCGCGCGCCGACTTCCAGTTGATGATGCGTGTGTATGCGCCGAAGCCCGAGGCCACGGATGGTTCGTGGGCGCCGCCTGCTGTTGTGCGCCAGTAGCGCAGCGACGCGCGGATAACCGCACGGGTGGGGCAGCGAGCCGGTGCTTCGCTGCCCTTCGGGCGTGTCGTCCGCGGGTGGGATCGTGTGTGTGAAGCCTGTCGATGCACATGCATGCTTGTTGCATCGATGAGCGCAGTACCGTGCAAATTGCCGCACATTTGCACGACACGAAACTTCCAGGACGTATACTTGCCGCAGTCTGAACTTTCGTATCGCGGCGGGCTTGCCGCCGCATCATCGGCGACCGACAAGCATGGCGAGCCTCAACAAGGCGGCACTCGTTTCTTCCCTGCAGGCCGTTCGCGGCGTGGCAAGCGCGCGGCGTACGCGGCGCATCCTCACCGGTCTGCTGATCTTCCTGGTGCTGTTCGGCCTGTTCGGCTTCTTCGCCGCGCCCCCGCTGATCCGCCATATCGCCGAGCAACAGTTGAGCAAGCAGCTCGACCGGCCGGCCACGATCGGCCGCATCGCACTGAATCCCTACACGCTCAACCTCGAAGCCGATAGCGTTCATATCGGCGAGCGCGGCGGCGCGGGCGACTTCATCGATATCGCACGGCTGATCGTGCGGCCGTCGTGGGCGTCGCTGTTTCGCGCGGCGCCGATCGTCAACGAAGTGCAGCTCGATTCACCGAGCTTTCACATCATCCGTTACGACGCGCAGCGCTTCAATTTCACCGACCTGATCGAGAAATTCTCGAAGCAGCCGGCCACGCCGAATAGCAAGCCGACGCTGTTCTCGGTATCGAACATCCGGCTCGAAAACGGCCGGATCGATTTCGACGACCGGCTGCTCGGCATGAAGCACGTCATCGACCAGTGGAAGCTCGGCATTCCGTTTATCGCAACGCTGCCGTCCAAGACCGATATTTTCGTGCAGCCGCTGTTGCGCGCGCGGATCGATGGCAGTCCGCTCGCCATCGACGGCAAGACGAAGCCGTTCGCGGCTTCGCGCGAATCGGAAGTGTCGCTGCGCTTCGATGGTCTCGATGTGCCGCGCCTGCTGTCGTATGCGCCGGTCAAGCTGCCGGTCACCGTGCGCACGGGCAAGCTGTCGAGCGATCTGAAACTGAACTTCGTGATGTCCGACGACGCGCCCACGCTGCGCATCTCCGGCACCACCGATCTCGACGACGTCGATGCAGTCGACCAGAACAACGCGCCGTTTGTCTCGCTGCATCAACTGCATGTTGCCGCCGCGACGCTGGAGCCGTTGAAGAACATCTATCGCTTCGACGATATCCGAATCGATGCGCCGACCGTCGCGCTTGCCCGCGACAAGGACGGTGTGCTGAGTGTGCAGCGCATGTTCGCACCGGCGCCTGGTGCTGCGACCGCGAGCACAACCACAACGGCAAACGCCGCTGCGCAGAGCGCCAGTGCCGTGCAAGTTGCATCGGCGGCGAGTGCTGCATCGGGCGCCACCGCTCCGACCGAAGCCGAAAAACAGCCGGCCCCCTTCGATCTATCGATCAAGCGCTTCGAACTCACCGGCGGCACCGTCAATTTCCGCGACGACACGCCCGCGCAACCGGTCACGCTCGGCATCACCGATCTGTCGTCGACGCTCGCGGACTTCGCGATGCTCGGCAAATCGCCGGCGCACTACACGCTGGGCGCGTCGCTGAAGGGCGGTGGCTCGGTGGCGGCGGCCGGCTCGTTCACACTCGCCGCGCAGACCGCCGACGCGAAGCTCGACGTGAAGACATTGCCGCTGCCGCTGGTGCAGCCGTACCTTGCCGGCGCGACCGCCGCACGGATCGCCGACGGCACGTTGTCCGCGAGCGTGAACCTCAACACAAACTGGGGCAAGTCGCCGCTCGACCTGAAAGTCAACGACAGCACGCTGACGCTCCAGTCGCTGAAGCTGAACGTGCCCGGCGTGAAAGAGACCGCCATCGGACTGACGCAGGCCGACGTGAAGATCGACCAGGTCGATCTGGCCGCGCGCAATGCCGCTGTCACGAGCGTCGATCTGACGGGCCTCGTCGTCAACGCACAGCGTCTGAAGGACGGTCGCATCGATCTCGCCGCGCTGGCCGATTCGCATGCAGCGGCGCCGCGGCATGCGGCACCGCGCACCGCGCAGCCTGCGACGAAAGAGGCCGCGTGGCACTACAAGATCGGCGAACTGAGCCTGAAGGACGGATCGGCGGAATTCACCGACAACACGACGCCGCGCCCGGTGAAGCTCAGCGTAGCGCCGCTGCAACTGAAGGTGCAGCAGATCAGCGACGACATGAGCCATCCATTGCCGATCGATCTGCAGGCGACGTTGAACCGCAAGGGCACGCTCGGCGTGACCGGCAACGTGACGGCAACTCCGCTGAAGCTCGCGCTGAAAATCAATGCGAACCGGCTCGATGCAGCCGCCTTCGAACCGTATTTCGGCAACAAGCTGAACGCGACTATCGCGAGTGCGTTGCTGAATGCGAACGGCGAAGTGGCGTTGTCGCAGAACAAGGCGCTACAGGTCGAGTATCGCGGCGACGTAGCGCTCGTCGACGTGCGCATGCTCGACAAGGCGACCTCCGATCCATTCGCCGGCTGGCGTTCGCTTGCGCTGGCGAACCTGAAAGCGAATTACAGCGAACGCGGCACCGACGTCGACGCAAGCCGCGTGACGTTTGCCGGTTTCTATGGACGCGTGCTGCTCGATGCGCAGGGCAAGCTGAACCTGAGCCAGGTGGTCGCGCACGAAACAGGCGAAGCGCAGTCGCTCACACGCGACAAGAACGCAAAGGGTGAAGCGATACCGCTGACACCGCCAGCTGCATCCGAAGCGTCGGAAGCAGTCGCGGCATCGGCGCCGCATCCGGCGTCCGGGCCCGCCCCGACGGTGGTCGCCGCAACGCCGCCGGAGAGTCCGGTGAAACTGCATTTCGGCCAGTTGCTGTTGCAGGATGGCCGCGTCACCTACACCGACAACTTCATCAAGCCGAACTACACCGCGAACCTCGTGAGCATTACCGGCAAGATCGGCGCGTTCGGCACGCAGTCGACCACATCGGCGCCGGTGGACGTCGCCGCGAAGCTCGCGGCGAACGGTCCGCTGTCGATCCGCGGCTCGGTTAATCCGCTGATCGCGAAGCCCGCGCTCGATCTGACCGCGAGTGCGCACGACATCGAACTGACCAATCTCACGCCGTACTCGGCGAAGTACGCCGGCTATCCGATCACGAAGGGCAAGCTGAACGTCGACCTGCACTACCAGCTCGCCAACGACCAGCTGAGCGCGAACAACCACATCTTCATCGATCAGCTGACCTTCGGCGACCACGTCGACAACAGCACCGCGACGAAGCTGCCGGTGCGGCTCGCCATCTCGCTGCTGAAAAACTCGCGTGGTGAAATCGACGTGAATATCCCCGTGTCGGGTTCGTTGTCGAACCCCGAGTTCAGCATCGGTGGGCTGATCTGGCATGCGGTGTTGAACCTGCTCGAGAAAGCGGTGACGGCGCCGTTCTCGCTGATCGCCAACGCATTCGGCGGCGGCAATAGCGAAGAACTCGGCTATGTCGAATTCGATCCGGGTTCGGCGAAGCTGTCCGATGCTTCGACGAAGAAGCTCGACACGATCATCAAGGTGCTCACGGAGAAGTCGTCGATCCGTATCGATCTGATCGGCCGCGTCGATCCGGCCACCGACGAACCGGCACTGCGCACCGGCTATGTCGATCGTCTCGTCAAGCAGCAGAAGATCAAGGACACGGTTGGCAACGGCGAGAGCGTCGACACATCGACGGTGACCGTCGACGCCGCCGACTACGACAAATATCTGACCAAGGCGTACAAGGCCGCGGACTTCAAGAAGCCGCACAACTTCGTCGGCCTGACCAAGTCCCTGCCCAGCGATGAAATGAAGAGCGCAATCGCCGAACATGCACCGGTCAACGACGCCAGCCTGCGCGAGCTGGCGCAGCAGCGCGCGCAGGCCGTGCAGCAGTATTTCGAAGGCAAGATCGACAGCAGCCGGGTCTTCATCGTTGCACCGAAGCTCGACGCGCAGGGTATCAAGGACAAGGGCGCGCCGACGCGGGTGGACTTCGGTTTGAAATGATGCGCGGCTTGTCACGGTAGTTCACGCCGCCGCGCATCGGAACGACCCAGCACAACAGGACAGCGCATGCCGCCGCTCGACCCGTCGAGACCCGCCGCACCGGCAGCACCCGCAGCGCCCGCAGCCCGCCTCGCGAGACGTGTGCTCGCGATCATGATGCTGATCTGCATCGCGGGTTGCGGCAAACCGCTGCCCGCGTTGCCCAACGATGCATACGTCTGGCAACGCACGTGGACTCCGGCGGTTGCCGCGGCGATCGATGAGAGCCGCGGCCTCGTCGCAAGCTGGCATGTGCTGGCCGCGGAACTCGACGCGCGCGGCCGCTGGGTCGATATGACACCCGATGCGAGTGTGCTTGCTGCGGCGCATGTGCCGGTGGTGGCCGTCGTGCGTTTCGACGGAGCCCTAGGCGATCTCGACGACGCGGCGTCGATCGCGCACATCGTGACACTGCTCGGCGCGTGGCGGCGCGAGGGCATCGCAGTCGCGGGCGTCGAGATCGACTACGACTGCGCGACCGCGCGTCTTGCGGGTTATCGACGGTTTCTTGGCGCGTTGCGCGAGCGGCTTGCGACTATGTCGCCCGCCACGCGTCTGTCGATGACCGCGTTACCCACCTGGATGGATAGCCCGGTGCTGGACGACCTGCTCGCGACGAGCGACGAAGCCGTGCTGCAGGTGCATGCGGTGATGAACCCGGTGCGAGGGCTCTTCGACGAAGCTCGTGCGCAGACCTGGATGCGTGCGTTTGCCCGGCGCACGCATCATCCGTGGCGCGTTGCGCTGCCGACCTATGGCACGCGCGTCACGTGGGGGCCGGACGGACGCGTAACGGGTATCGAGAGCGAGCGCCCTACATTGCAGTCCGACGATCTTGCGCATGAACTCGTGGCAAAGCCCGACGAGATCGGTGCGTTCGCTGCGCGCATTGGGCGCGACCGGCCGGCGGGTCTCGCCGGTATCGTGTGGTTCCGCCTGCCCACCGACGATGACGAACGCGCATGGAGCCTCGTCACGTGGCGCGCAGTGCTCACGCATGCGCCATTGCGACCCGCGTTGTCGGTGCGTACGCGCGTCGCGGCCGGTTCGGCGGCGGACCTCGTGCTGGTCAACGACGGCACCGCCGATGCATCGCTGCCGTCGCGTATTCGTCTCGACAGCGCGTGCGTTGCCGCTGACGGCATCAACGGTTACTCGCTCGATCGCGATGCCCAGAATCTCGTGTTACGTCGCACGCAGGACGGTCTGCTGCGTGCGGGTCGCCAGCGCACCATCGGCTGGATTCGCTGTACTCAACCCACGGTGACTTCACGTGTCGAACCGTAAACACAACGGCCTGATCCTGGTTGCGGCGATTACTGCTGTCGTCGCGGGCGCCGCGACTGTGCTGGCCTGCGGCCCGGATTTTCCGCTGCAACTGCTCGACCATCGCGCCGGCACGCTAAGAAGCACGCCGGCTAATTCGTTTGCCTACGAGGCATCGCATCTGGTTCCGGTGAACGATGCATTGAAAGCTGTGGAGCCGACGTCCGGTAACGACAGTTCGCCCGATGCGCCCGACAAGACGATTCTCAGCGCTGATCAGATGAAGACCGTGCAGGCGATGCGCGCGCTTAACAACGGCGATACGGCGTTCGCGCTCGGTGATGGCGTGCCGGATGCGGTGCGTCTGTACACCGCTGCTGCGGTCGATTACAAGGTGTCGAATGCGGTGGTGCCGTCGTGCGATCTGGATGCGGCAAGCGCAGCAAATGCAGCGAGCGCAACAAACACAGCAGGCACGAAAAACGCCGAAAATGCAGCGAGTACAGCAAGCGCCGGCAATCATTCCGCAAGCGCCGCGTCGCATGCCCTCGCGGTCACGGCGCACTCTTCGACAAAACGCCCGGCCAGTTGCCGCGCTGCCCAGAAGCGTGCGGAAACCGACGCCGCTGCAGCGGCCGTCCGCGCGCAGCAGCGTTTTCAGGCCGTACTCGACCTGCCGCGTGCAAGCGGCGACCTGCGCGTAGTCTGGGCCGCCTACATGCTCGGCAAGATGCACGCCGACGCGTCGACCGGCGCAGGCAACGACACCGCCGCCGAACGGGCAGCAGCGGTGCAGTCCTTCGCGCTGGCGCGCTCCCGGGCCCGCGACGGCGCACGCGACCCATGGGGACTGGCCGTCGCGAGCTACGGCGAAGAGGCGCGCCTGTATCTGTACTCCAGCGAGACACGATGCGACGACACCGATTTCGACAACCGGACAGCCTGTGCCGACGGCCTCGCGCCGACGGATCTGAACCGCGCGATCGCGTTGTACGCCGAACAGGCTGCACGCGGCTCCATGAGCGGGCAGGTGTCGCTGATCGAGATCGCCGGATGGGCGCTCAGTAGTCCGGCGCGCGCGACCCGATTAATCGACGATCCGTTGACGCAGCGGCTGCTGGTCGCCTACGGCCTCGCGCGTCTCGGCGATGTCGTGAAAGACGATCCGGCGAGCACGACCGACTCCTTCGCGATGTTCTCCATCGACGGGCGTCGGGGCTACGCGGATGCGGCCCGCGGCGACAAGGACGTGCGGGCCAACCCCGTGCTCACGGCACTCGTCGTAGCGATCCAGAAGCAGGGTATCGAACGCCCCGTGGGCGCGGACCGGCTTGCGGCGCTCGCCTACCGGCTTGGGCGCTACGACTTCGCGCAAACGCTGATCGCACACGACGACAGCGCGCTCGCCAGTTGGGTGCGCGCGAAGCTCGCGCTGCGCAACGGCGATCTGGCGGCGGCCGCACGGGCTTATGCGCAGGCATCGAAAGCGTTCCCGCCGAACGATGCGAGTCTCGATAGCGATCGTGCAGCGCTCGTCAAGGGCGAACAAGGTGTGTTGACGCTTGCACGCGGACAGTATGTGGATGCATTGGACCAGCTCTACGCGGCGACGCTGCGCAAGCAGCAGGGTACCGACCTGCCCGATTGGAGTGTCGGCCTGGACGGCAGTGCGGTCGGTTATGCGGAAGATGCGGCTTACGTGGCCGAGCGCGTGCTGACCACCGACGAACTGAAGACATGGGTCGATGTGCATGTACCGGCCAATACACCGGCGGCGTCCGCAACGACTGGTCCCATCAACCTCACGCATGACCAGTATTACGACCAGTGGCTCGCGCAGCATCTGCGGACGCCGGGCGACATGCTGCGTACGCTGCTGGCACGGCGCCTCGTGCGCGACGGCCGGATCGACGATGCGTTACCGTACTTTCCGGCGGACAACGATCCGCGTTTCTTCGATATCGACTACCGCAACGACACGTTTATCGTGACCCCGTGGCAGGCGCGCACGTGGGCAGCAGCCTATGGTGCCGCGCTGCGCGATGCGCAGCACGCATGGCGCAGTACGACGCGCGCAGAAGCGTGGTTCACGGCCGCCACGCTAGCACGCACACACGGCATGGAGATCATGGGTTACGAGCAGGAGCCAGACTTTGCGACGTTCGAAGGCACCTACAGCGGCGGCGCCGGACGTCGCAGCGCCTGGTTGCCGGTGGCCGATTCGGCTTCCGGAGCTGCCGCACCGCCCCTCGACACCCCAGCGCAGCGCGCCGCCGCCGACCTGCCCGGCCCGTTCGTGACCGCAGGCGAACGCCAACGCTATGCATCGAGCGAAGCAAAGCCCGACACGCGGTTTCACTACCGCTCGGTTGCCGCCGACGAAGCCCTCAACGCCGCGAACCTGCTGCCGCCGCGGTCCCAGGCGTTTGCTGCCGTGCTGTGCCACGGCGCGGCATTCGTGCGGGACGACGATGACCGTGCGAATGCGATTTACCAGCGCTACGTGAAGGACGGCGCGGTCGTGCCATTCGCCGCGCATTTCGGCCGCGACTGTCCGGCGCCCGATTTCCGCGCAGCGAGCCGCTTTCCGTATGTGCAGGCCTGGCGTACGACGCGCTACTGGGTGCATCGGCATCTGTACGTGCCGGTTGTAGTGGTGTTGCTCGGTATCTCGGGCATCGGCTGGTGGTACCGGCGCAATCGGGCGCGCGGGGCGGGTTGAGCATGGCGCGCGTGTTTTGACGCAACGTCCGGCAGCGCAGGTTGGCCGGCAGATCGATCGGGCAGCGAGACGCAAGACGAGATGCAAGGCGTTCCCGAGGTTTTTCCCCGTATTAGCCGTTGCCTGCGCGGTGTATCCTCCGCACTGACGCCCTCGATAGTTAGAGAAATACTTCCCGGGCGTTGCTTAATTCACCCCACGGTCTTTGAGAGTTATCCGGAACATGGCCAGCACGACATCCATCGGAAGCAACAAGAATCTGCCTGTCATGCTCGGCGGCGGCCGGTTGTCGCTCGGCAACCGCATCGTGCTGAGTTTCGGCGCGTTGTTCGTGCTGTTGCTCGTGATGGCGGCAATTTCCTACAACCGCCTGCGGGCGATCGACGAAGAAGCGCACAGCATCGGCCGCGATTCGGTGCCCGGGCTCTATCTGTCGACGTCGCTGCGTGCGGCGGCGAACGTGAGCTACACGATGCTCGAACGGGCGGCGTTTGTCGACGCTACTGCGGACGATGCGAAACGCGACATCGACGGCGTACCCGATGCCCTGCGAAACTTCGACCAGTTGAGCGCCGACTATCAGGCGACCATCTACGACGAACAGGACCGCGAGCAGTTCCGCGCGTTTCGCAGCGCCTACGACCAGTATGTGCCGCTGCTCAACGACGCGGTGCGTATTGCCCAGACATCGAAACCGGCAGCCCAGGCCGCGTTCGTGAAGCTCACACCGGTGTGGAACGAAGTGATCCGCACGGCGAATGTGCTGGTCAAGCAAAACAGCACACGCGCCGATGAATCGGCGCAACTGATCCGCAGCTCGGTGACCGGCACGCAGATCACGCTCGCCACGGCGCTCGGCATCATCCTGCTGATTTCGCTCGCCACCGGCTACGCGTTGCTCAAGGCGGTCACGGTGCCGATGGCGCAACTCGTGAAAGTGCATGACCGCATGCGCACCGGCGACCTGACGCAGCGGCTCGATCTGCGGCGCGACGACGAGTTCGGTCGTCTGGAAGACGGCTTTAACCGCATGTCCGAAGAACTGGCGAGCCTTGTTTCGCAGGCGCAGAAGTCGTCGTTGCAGGTGACGACGTCGGTGGCGGAGATTGCGGCGACGTCGAAGGAACAGCAGGCGACCGCGAGCGAAACCGCCGCGACCACCACTGAAATCGGCGCGACCTCGCGCGAGATTTTCGCGACCTCGCGCGATCTGCTGCGCACGATGAACGAAGTGTCGAACGTCGCGGAGCAGTCGGCGTCGCTCGCGGGCGAAGGTCATACCGGTCTGTCCAGGATGGAAGAAACGATGCGCAGCGTGATGGAAGCGGCCGGCTCCGTCAACGCGAAGCTGGCGATCCTCAACGAGAAGGCGATCAACATCAACCAGGTCGTCGCGACGATCACCAAGGTCGCGGACCAGACCAACCTGCTGTCGCTGAACGCGGCGATCGAAGCCGAGAAAGCCGGCGAATACGGTCGCGGCTTCGCGGTCGTGGCGACCGAAATTCGCCGGCTCGCCGATCAGACCGCGGTGGCGACATACGACATCGAGCAGACCGTAAAGGACATCCAGTCGGCGGTATCGGCCGGGGTGATGGGTATGGACAAGTTCTCCGAAGAGGTGCGGCGCGGCATGCGCGACGTGCATCAGGTGGGCGGCCAGTTGTCGCAGATCATCACCGAGGTGCAGACACTCGCGCCGCGCTTCCAGATGGTCAACGAAGGCATGCAGACCCAGGCAAGCGGCGCCGAGCAGATTACCCAGGCACTGTCGCAACTGTCGGAGGCCGCGCAGCAAACGGCCGAGTCGTTGCGCCAGTCCTCGCAGGCCATCGACGATCTGACGCTGGTCGCGAATCAGCTGCGTACCGGCGTGTCGCGTTTCAAGATCGAAGCCTGACTCGAAGCCTGACTCAAGGGCTGACTCAAGGGCTGACACCCGCACCGGACCGCGCAGGCAATCGCGATGCTCTTTCTCCAGTTCGAACTCGACGGCGAGCGCTACGCACTCGATGCGGCAGCGATCGTTCAGGTGCTCGCCTACACCCAGGCGCGAGCGCTTCCCGGCACGCCTGCATGGATTGCAGGCGTGATCGAGCACGGCGGCGCGCCGGTGCCGGTAATCGACGTGTCGCGGCTGGCGCTTGGCCGTGCGGCGCGTGCGCTGCGCTCCACGCGTCTCGTGCTCGTGCGCTATCGCAGCGGCGTATCGCCGCATATCGAAGAGACCGAACATCTGCTCGGCCTGATCCTCGAGCGCGCGACGCGTACGCAGCGCATCGAGCGTGAGCGCTTCGCCGACAGCGGCGTCGCGACACCGCATGCGCGCTGGCTCGGCCCCGTTGCAAGCGATGCCGAAGGGCTCGTGCAATGGGTCGATGTCGAACAGATGCTCGACGATGAAACCCGCGCGCTGCTGTTTCCGGCCGCGTCCGCGGTAGCAGTGGCCGCCCCCACGTGATGACGCCCATGACTTTCGCCGATCCACGCTTCGTCAACTGGCTCTCGTCGGAGACGGGCATCGATGCGTCGTCGCTTGGTGTCAACGCGTTCGGTCGCGCGGTGCTCGAACGCGTGCGCGCGACCCAGCACGACGAGCTACCCGAAGACGTCGCACTCGACGCGTACTGGGTCCTGCTGAACATCTCGCCCGAAGAGCGCCAGGCGCTCGTCGAGTCGCTGGTGGTGCCGGAGACCTGGTTTTTCCGCGAGCGCGAGGCGTTTGCCACGCTCGCACGGCTCGCGCATGAGCGGCTCGCCAGTGCGCCGACGCGTGTGCTGCGCGTATTGAGCGCGCCGTGTTCGAGCGGCGAGGAACCGTATTCGGCGGCGATGGCGTTGCTCGATGCCGGCATCGACCCGACGCGCTTTACCGTCGATGCAGTCGATATCAGTGGCCAGGCAATCGAACGCGCACAGCGCGCGGTGTATGGGCGCAATTCGTTTCGCGGGCACGCGCTCGAATTTCGTGCCCGCCACTTCAACGAAACCGCGGAAGGCTGGCAGTTGCACGAGCGTGTGCAGAGGACCGTGCGATTCACGCAAGGCAATCTGTTTGGGCCTTCGCAGCAGGCCGATATTCGCTACGATTTCATTTTTTGCCGCAACGTGCTGATCTACTTTTACCGCGACGCGCAGGACCGTGCGATCCGTCTGCTCGATGCGCAGCTCGCGGACGGCGGGACGATCTTTGTCGGCCCCGCCGAAACCGGACTGATGATGCGGCACGCGTTGACGTCCGCGCGCATTCCGCTTGCGTTTGCGTTTCAGCGCCTGCCGGCCGATGAGAAAAACCTGTTCGGCGGTGCTACGCGAGCGGACCAGTGGCTTGCGTTGTCTGCGGCTGTTCCGGTGGGTGACGGTGCGGTCCTGCCGGTCGCGCCCATTGCGCGGACAACGACGTTGAAGCAGGCCCCCGCACGCGCTACGCCGCCGCCCTTTGCCGCATCGCGTCCGTCGGAGATTGCTGCGCGCCGTGCCGCGACTAAGACCTCTGCGCCGGTTGCGTCCGCATCTGTATCGGCGTCTGCTTCGTCTGGGCTTGCCGAAGCCCATCGGCTCGCCGATGCGGGTCTGCTCGACGACGCCGAGCGTCTGGTGCGCACGTTCATCGAAGGTCATCGGCCTGAAGCGGAGGCGTTCTATCTGCTCGGCCTGATCGCCGATGCGCGCGGCGAGCGCACCCAGGCCGTCGATTTCTATCGCAAGGCGCTCTATCTCGCGCCTGCTCACTATGAAGCGCTGACGCATCTTGCCGTGCTGCTCGACGTGAGCGGCGACGCAGCCGGTGCGCAGCAGATGACGCTGCGCGCCCAGCGCGCGATGGCGCGGATGTCGACGCGCGGATCGGGCCGCGCGGACCCATCGTGAGGAACGCATGATTCACGTCGCCACCGACAACGGGCAGACAACGACACCCGTCGACGATTGCTGGAACCGCATCGGCTCGCGCGGCGATGGCTCGTGCCCGCGTCTTGTCGAGTACGCGCGCTGCCTGAACTGCCCGGTCTTCGAGCGCGGCGCGGCATTGCTGCTCGATCGCCCGCTCGACGATGCGCGAGGCCTGCTGGACGCGTCGTATCCGTCCGCGCAGGCTGCATCGTCGGCTTCGCGAGAACACGCCGCCCGTGCGCTCGCCGCTCACGATCTCGCCGACGTCGATCGCGCATCGCTTGAAGCCGCGCTCGTGTTTCGCGTCGCGGACGAATGGCTCGCGCTGCCGGCCGCCGCGCTGCGCCAGGTCGACGAGCCGCGGCCGATCCATTCGTTGCCGCACCGACGCAATCGTGTGGTGCTCGGTCTCGTCAACATTCGCGGTGCGCTCACGGTTGCCGCATCGCTTGGCGAGCTGCTGAATCTCGATCGTAACGGCCCGGCGCGGCACGCCAGTCGCACTGTCTATGCGCGCATGCTCGTCGCGACGCATCGTGGCGAACCGGCCGCATTCCCTGTCGATGAAGTGGAAGGCATCGTGCGCTTTGCGACGTCCACGGTGATGCCGGTCCCGACAACGTTTGCGCATGCAACCGCATCGCACGCACGCGGCGTGCTTGCGTGGCGCGATACGACGATCGGTCTGCTCGATACGGCGCGCGTTTTCGACTCGCTTGCGAGGAACCTGCGATGAGCAGCACCGACGATCCGGGCCGCCTGTCGTTGCTCGAACTGTTCCGCGAAGAGGCGCAGGTGCAGACGCGCGTGCTTTCCGACGGGTTGCTGCTGCTCGAACATGCACCGGCCGATGCTGGCGCGCTCGAAGCCTGTATGCGGGCCGCACATTCGTTGAAGGGCGCGGCGCGTATCGTCGGCTTGCCGGACGGCGTCGATGTCGCGAACATGATGGAGGAATGCTTCGTCGCTGCGCAGCATGGAGAGCTGGTGCTTACCGCACAACATATCGACGAGCTGCTGCGCGGCGCCGACATGCTGCTGCGTATCGGCGAAGCGAACCCCGCAGTGCCGGTCTTGCGCGGTGAAGTCGACGCATGGGTGGCGGGTCTCGCGACGTTCGGCGCCCAACCGGCCGCGCCGGTCGGTGTCAGTTTCAACGAACCCGACGAAGCATCGAGTGCCGACGACGACGCCACCCTGCGCACCGCGCTTGCGCTGCTCAATGCGCATGCGGCTGCACAGCCGGACGCGCGCCTGGCCTCGCAGCAACCTGTTGCATCGTTAGCGGTGCAGCCGCCCGCCCGCGCAGACCACAGGGACGCTAGTGACCAGAGCGCGCCAACTGCCGCCGAAGTACCCCTCGCGCACATCAATCCGACCCGAGATCCGCATCGCATGCTGCGCGTGCGCGCGGACAGCCTCGACCGGTTGCTGAGTCTGTCGGGCGAATCGCTGGTCGAAGCGCGCTGGCTCAAACCGTTCGCCGAATCGATGCTGCGCGTGAAGCGCACCCAGCGCGACGCCGCTCGTTCGCTCGATACGTTCTACGAGACCCTCGCGGAGCGTCTCGATGCCGATGCGCTTGCCGCGCTGAACCGGGTACGCGAAACGCTCGGCAACATGCAGCAGGTGCTTGGCGCACGCATCGACGAACTCGACCGGTTCGATCGCCGCAGCACCCATCTCGCGCAGCAGCTCTACGACGAAGCGCTGCAATCGCGGATGCGACCGTTCGGCGATGCGGCGCATGCGTACCCGCGTATCGTGCGCGATCTTGCGCGTTCGCTTGGCAAGCGTGTGCGTTTCTCGGTGGTCGGCGAGTCGACTCAGGTCGACCGCGACATTCTCGACATGCTCGATGCTCCGCTCGGACATCTGTTGCGCAACGCGCTCGATCACGGTATCGAAACACCCGATGCGCGCACGGCGCGCGGCAAACCCGCCGAGGCGACCGTGACGCTCGAAGCGCGGCATAGCGCGGGCAAGCTGCTGATCTCCGTCAGCGACGACGGCGCCGGCATCGATCTGGACAGCGTGAGGGCAGCGGTCGTGCGCCGTCGTCTCGCCGACGACGACACGGCCGCGCGCCTGACCGATCATGAGTTGCTCGAATTTCTGCTGCTGCCCGGTTTCTCGATGCGCGAGCGCGTCACCGACGTGTCGGGTCGCGGCGTCGGTCTCGATGCGGTCCACGAGATGGTCAAGGCCGTGCGCGGCACGGTACGCATCCACAACGAACCCGGGCGCGGCGCGCGCTTCGTGCTGCAACTGCCGCTTACGCTGTCGGTGATACGCAGCCTGCTGGTCGAGGTTGGTGGCGAAGCGTATGCGTTTCCGCTTGCGCATGTGCGGCGCACACTCGAACTCACGCGCAACGACATCGATATGCTCGAAGGGCAGCAGCACTTTGGGTTCGAAGGTAAGCCGATTGGTCTCGTCACCGCGCATCAGTTGCTTGGTACGCCCGTGTCGGATGACGCGCGTGCCGGCGTCGCGGTGGTCGTGATCGGCGACGAACGCGAACTGTGCGGCATCGCCGTCGATCGCTTTCTCGGCGAGCGCA
The DNA here is from genome assembly GCF_030464945.1 of Paraburkholderia sp. CHISQ3. Lineage (NCBI taxonomy): Bacteria > Pseudomonadati > Pseudomonadota > Betaproteobacteria > Burkholderiales > Burkholderiaceae > Paraburkholderia > Paraburkholderia sp. CHISQ3. The sequence goes on along the minus strand of NZ_JALPRG010000009.1, from coordinate 158,635 downwards.
TGCTCGTGGTGCAACCGCTCGATAGCCGGCTCGGCAAGGTCAAGGACATTGCCGCGGGCGCACTGATGGAAAACGGCGAAGCGGTGCTGATCGTCGATGTCGAAGACCTGCTGCGCTCGGTGGACAAGCTCGTGCGCGGCGGCCAGCTCGACAAGGTGCGGCGCGCGCAAGGCGCGACAGTCGAGACACGCAAGCACGTGCTGGTGGTCGAGGATTCGCTGACGGTGCGCGAACTCGAGCGCAAGCTGCTGGAAAAGCGCGGTTATCTGGTGACGGTCGCGGTGGACGGCATGGATGGCTGGAACGCGTTGCGCAATGCGGAGTTCGATCTGGTGGTGACCGATATCGACATGCCGCGCATCGACGGCATCGAACTCGTGACGTTGATCCGGCGCGATGCGGCGCTCAAATCGCTGCCGGTGATGATCGTGTCGTACAAGGATCGTGAGGAGGATCGTCGTCGCGGGCTCGATGCGGGCGCCGATTACTATCTCGCGAAAGGCAGTTTTCACGACGAAGCACTGCTTGATGCAGTGCGCGATCTGATCGGAGAAGCCCGTTCATGAACATCGGGATCGTCAACGACTTACCGCTCGCGGTCGAAGCGATACGCCGCGCGATCGCATTACGCCCCGAGCACCGCGTGCTCTGGGTCGCGCCCGACGGCGCCCATGCCGTCGATTTCTGCGCGGCGCAGCCCCCCGACATCGTGCTGATGGACCTCGTGATGCCAGGGTTCGACGGTGTCGAGGCCACACGGCGCATCATGGCGTCGCGCACGCCGTGCGCGATCCTCGTCGTTACGAGTAGCGTCGGCGCGAACGCGTGGCGGGTCTATGAAGCGATGGGCGCGGGTGCGCTCGATGCGGTCGACACGCCGACACTCGCCGACCATACGCTGGCCGACAGTTCGCAACAGCTACTCGAGAAGATCGACCAGATTGGCCGGTTGCTGGAACAGCCGGTGGCGCGGCGCACGACGGCTGCCGTGCCGCGTGCAACGGGTAAGGTCTCGACGCTGGTGGCAATTGGCGCATCGGCGGGCGGCCCGACTGCGCTTGCAACCGTGCTCGGCAAATTGCCGGCAGATTTCCGCGCGGGGCTCGTGATCGTGCAGCACGTCGACAAGGCGTTTGCAGAGGGCATGGCGCAATGGCTCGATGGCCAGACGCCGCTGCACGTGCGCGTCGCCCAACCGGGTGACCGGCCGCAGCCTGGCGAGGCGCTGCTGGCGGCGACCAACGATCATCTGAACCTCACGCGCACCGGTACGCTCGATTACGCGCGCGAGCCTGCCGACACGCCGTATCGGCCGTCGGTAGATGTGTTCTTTCACAGCGTGGTCCAGCACTGGCAGGCCAACGCAATTGGCGTACTGCTTACCGGCATGGGGCGCGACGGCGCGATCGGGTTGAAGGCCATGCGCGCGAAGGGTTACCACACGATCGCCCAGGACGAGGCGACGAGCGCGGTGTTCGGCATGCCGAAAGCCGCGGCCGCGCTGGGTGCGGCGCGCTCGATTCTGCCGCTCGATAAAGTAGCGGGCGAACTGCTGGCCTTGGTCAAAAAATCACAATGAGAGAGTAGGACTATCTGAGCATAGCGAGGGGTGAATATGGATACAGACCGAAGCGGCGAGCCTGACCAGGCTGGTCGCGTCACGACCGAAGAAGGCGTACATCCGACGCTCGACGCGGTCCATGCCGCGCTACAGACACCGCTGGCGTCGGCCGTGCCCGCGATGGTTCTGCTGGTCGACGACCAGGCGATCGTTGCCGAAGCCGTGCGTCGCGCGCTGGCGAACGAGGACGGTATCGACTTCCATTACTGCGCCCACTCCGACGAGGCGATGTACGCCGCGGTGCAGACGCGGCCCACGGTGATCCTGCAGGATCTGGTGATGCCCGGCACGGACGGGCTCACGCTCGTGAAGGCGTATCGCGCCAACCCGGCGTTACGCGATGTACCGATTATCGTGCTGTCGACCAAGGAAGAACCGGTTATCAAGAGCGCGGCGTTTGCTACCGGTGCGAACGATTACCTCGTGAAACTGCCCGACCGCATCGAACTGGTCGCGCGTATTCGATATCACTCGCGCTCGTATGTGAACCTGCTGCAACGCGATGAAGCGTATCGCGCGTTGCGACAGTCGCAGCAGCAACTGCTCGAGGCGAATCTTGAGTTGCGGCGGCTCACGCATTCGGATGGTCTGACCGGACTGTCGAACCGGCGCTATCTCGACGAGTATCTGAGCGCCGAATGGCGACGCGGTCTGCGCGATCAATCGGAGCTGTCGCTGCTGATGATCGATGTCGATAACTTCAAGCTGTACAACGATACGTACGGGCACGTTGCCGGCGATGAAGTGCTCAAGCAGATCGCGGCGACGGTCGAAGGGTGTCTTGGACGTGCCGGCGATCTGGCGGCGCGTTTTGGTGGCGAAGAGTTCGCGGTGGTGTTGCCGGGGACGTCGACAGGTGGCGTGAAACTGCTTGCCGAGAAGATCCGCGCCGGGATCGAGGCACTGCAGTTGCCGCACCGGCAATCGTCGACGGGGGACTACGTGACGATCAGTATCGGCGGTGCAACGGTCGTGCCCGAAGTGGAAGCGGCGACGACTTCGCTGATCGAAGCCGCCGACGTTGCGCTGTATCAGGCGAAACGGGATGGCAAGAACCGTGTGGTCGCGAATGCGGATCCGCATGCGATGCGGGATTAGTGGGCGGATTTGATCTGGGCTCGCGCGTGCTGACGCACGAGGAGCGTGAGCGCATCGTCGAGATGTATGCGAAGGGATATCGGTCGCGGGCGTTCAGCGACGTTGTTCTCGATAACGCCGGCGTGTCTGCTGAAGAGACGGCGGCGTGTATTGCAGCGTATCTGGTGGACGGGCGCCATTGAGGCTTGCTTTACTCGCTCGACACTCCGCAAGTTGTCGTGCGCCGCTTTGCTGTCTGAAAAATGGCGTAAACGCACTTCCAGCCTTATTCATAGATCCCCCTGCTGATGCTCGTTTGCTAACGGTACTTCACGCGTTGGCAATTGTTCACAAATACCGTTCGCGGCTTCGATACGCTTACGCGCAGACCAGAACCTGCGCGTGAATCGCACGCCGTGAATAATGAACAAGAACTGCTATCGGGTTATCTTCAATCGCGCTCGGGGCGCGCTCATGGTGGTGCAGGAGAATGGCCTGGCGCCGCACGCCGCGGGCGGTCGCCGTGCATCTGGTGCGCTGGTTGTTTCCGCGATACTGCAGGCAACACGGTGCCCGATAGCGCTGGCTGCCATGCTGCTTCTGGGCGTGCCAGCAAGCGCGGTGGCCCAGATCGTTGCCGCGCCCGGTTCCGGCGCGCACGTAATCCAGACACAGAACGGCTTGCCCCAGGTCGACGTGGCGCGTCCCTCGGGTGCGGGGGTATCGGTCAACACCTACAATCAGTTCGACGTGCAGAGGGCCGGCGCGATCCTGAACAACTCGCCTACGATCGTGCAGACGCAACAAGCGGGTTATATCAACGGGAATCCGAACTTCGGAGCGAATGACGCGGCCAGGATCATCGTCAACCAGGTCAACAGCAATAATCCGTCGCAGTTGCGAGGGTTTGTTGAGGTTGCAGGTCAACGTGCGGACGTGGTGATCGCGAATCCGTCGGGACTGGTTGTGGACGGTGGTGGATTCATCAATACAAGTCGCGCGACGCTGACGACCGGGATACCGTTCTATGGGGTAGATGGCTCGCTTGCTGGTTTCAACGTCAATCGTGGTCTCGTCACGGTGGTGGGCTCGGGGCTGAATGCGTCGGGTGTCGATCGTGTCGATCTCATTGCGCGGGCAGTAGAAGCGAATGCCGCGATCTACGCGAATCACCTGAGCGTTGTTACGGGCGCGAATCAGGTCAACCATGGCACGTTGGCGACCTCGCGCATTCAGGGCGAAGGTGCGGTGCCCGCCGTCTCCGTCGATATCGGCCAGCTCGGCGGGATGTACGCGAACCGGATTTTTCTGGTCGGTACAGAGGGTGGTGTCGGTGTTCGCAACGCCGGCACGATCGCAGCAGACGCGATGGGCCTGACGCTGACAACCGAAGGCCGGCTCGTGCAGACGGGCACGATCAGTGCGCTCGGCAACGTTGCGGTATCGGCGGCGGGTGGTATCGAGAACAGCGGTACCACGTATAGCCGGCAGTCGGTGTCGTTGAACACTAGCGCGGATGCGGTGAATTCCGGCACACTCGCCGCCCAGCGCCACGTGAGCCTGAATGCAGGTTCGCTCAATTCGACGGGGTCGCTCGGCGCGGGTGTGGACAGCGATGGCGTGCTCACGCAAGCCGGGGAGCTGCAGCTCACAACAGCGGGTCGGTTGAGCGCGACGGGCAGGAACCTTGCGGGCGGTAACGCGACGCTAAAAGGCTCCGCGGTGAATCTTGCTGGCAGCACGACGGCCGTGAACGGCAACCTGTCGATGACCTCCACGACCGGCGACGTGAATCTCACGAATGCGACGACGAGTGCCCAGGGGAGCGTCACGGTGAACGCGGCAGGTGCGCTCGTCAATGACTACGGCAAGGTGTCGGGTCAGCAAGATGTCAACGCGACCTCCGGACGCATATCGAATGTCGGTGGCACGCTCGAATCGCAAGGTGCGATGCAGCTTCAGACCGGCGCATTCTCGAACAGCCAGGGCACCGTGCAAAGCGGCGGGGCGCTCACTGTCACAGGCAGTACGATCGACAACAGCAACGGCACGCTCACTGCGACGCAGATCGGTCTTGTCGCAGGGGCATTGTCGAACGCTCACGGTGTGATCCAGGCTCGCAACGAACTCAAAGCGACCGCCGCCGGTGCGATCTCGAATCAGGGCGGCAAGCTCGAAAGCCTGAGCGACGACGGTACGTTGAGCGTCACGGGCGCGAGCATCGATAACACGTCCGGACGAATCGTCAACGCGGGCACCGGCACAACGCAGATCGACGCGGGCACGCAACTCATCAATACAGGTGGTACGGCGGGCGGGAACGGCGATGTCGCCGTGCACGGCGCGTCGATCATGAACACCGCGAAGGGGCAACTCGTCGCGGGGGACAACCTGACGTTCGGAAACGCGAACCAGATCGTGAACGACGGCGGCAACCTGACGGCGGGCGGTACGTTGAGCATGCATCGCCCTACGTCGACCTTCTCCAACGTCGGCGGCACCGTCAACGCGGCACACGTCAATCTCGATACCGCGCGCCTCGATAACACCGGCGGCCAGATCGGCAATCTGGCCGGTTCCCCAGGTAACGTCTCTGTCCAGACGGGGACCCTGACGAATCCGGGCGGCGCGATTACCAGTACACAGGACCTTATCGTTACGGCCGGTGTGCTCATGGGCGACGGCAGACTGACCGGTGGCCGCGATACGACCGTGAGCCTGCAGGGCAACTATACGAACGACGCTGCGAACCTGATCACCGCCAATCGCCATCTGACGTTTTCGACGACCGGGCAACTGACCAATACCGGCAGGCTTGCATCGGCCGGCAACATGACGATCAACGCAAACGGGATCGTGAACCAGGCAGGCGCGATGCTCGCGTCTGGTAACCCAGGAGACGATTCCAGCGGCATGACGACGCTGGATGCAGGTCCGGGCGACATCGACAACGCGGGCAGTATCGACGGCAATGCTGTCACGACGAGCGGCAACATACTGACCAATACCGGTGCGATCATCGGCGGCACGCTGACGCATACCGCCGGCACCATCGTCAACGACGGTGCGAAGGCGGTCATTGCGGGTGCGAACCAGGTCAATCTCTACGCATCGGAAACGCTCACCAGTCAGCACGGCGCGACGATCGTCAGTCTGGGCGATATCAACATTGCAAGGGACGGGCAGAAGGATGCGAACGATAAGCTGGTCAACCAGACCGGCACCGTCAACAATCTCTCGTCGACGATCGAGGCGGGCGGTCAACTGAACGTCGCGGCGAACCAGTTGAACAACGTCCGGCAGGATATCCAGACGCAAACCGATACATCGAGTTCGACATCGACGATGTCGGAGTTGCCGTGGTGGACACCGCAGAACGCCAATATCGTGATGCGGGACGCGTACTACCTGAATCCGGCCGACATCGTGTCCATCACGCCCGTCGTGACGCCGGACGGTTTTGTCGTCCAGAAGGTCGTGGCAAACCTGCCTTCCAGTGTTTCCGCATTCCAGTGGCGGCAAAGCGGCCTGACGTATTCACAACCCAATGGTGGCTCGCGCGTCGAGTTCCAGAAGGATTCCCGCCTTACACCAGACGCAGGCCAGGTCGTGCTGTACGCATACAGTGTTCAGACCGGGCAGTCGAATCCCGATCACGCGGGCGGTACGGCATGGCCGCAATTCTCGAAGACGACGACGGACAACCAGCAGGGGACGACCACCTATTCGAATCAGTACGGCAATTGCACGTCGGCCTGTACGCGCATCGAGACCTATCCGCAATACACCGATCCGACGACGCTGATCCAGAAGGACACTGAGCAACGCCGGGGTGGCAGCGGGCCGGGTTCCTACCCGGTCGAAGTCGAACGGATTGCGACCCGGACGGTGGCGCAGACCACGCTGTCACCGACGAACGGTGCTGCGGCACTGCTGACCTCGGGCGCCGCAATGAATCTGACGGTCGGTACGCAACTGCACAACGACAATGGGACGATTGCAGCGGGCGGCGACCTGCGCGTCAACGATCAGGCGGTGCCGGACGACGGCAGTCACGCCATGATCAGAAACACGTCGACGCAGCTGTCGACCACCTACTCGTTCCAGAACAGCTCTGGATACGGCAGCCCGTGGGCGAGCGATCCGACGGCGCCCGCCCAGTGGACCACATGGACGAGACCATCGATCACGCTGCCGACAGGTATCGCGGGCGGTACCATCACGAGCAATCAGACTGTCACCATCGATGCCGGCAGCATTGTGAATACGAGTGTGCCGGCAACGACTGGCCCGACAGGCGCGAGTGCGGTTGTGCTGGGGCTGACAGCGGCGACGCTCGCGGGTGGACAGTCGACCGGCCCGGGCGGAGCGATCAGGACAGTCGACGGCGCACGCACTACCATGCCGAACCTGGCGTTGCCGCCTGGCGGCCTGTTCACGCTCGTAACGGCTCCAGAGCAACCGTATGCGGTCGTCACCGATCCACGCTTCACACGCTATAGCAGCTTCATTTCGAGTGACTACATGCTGTCGCAACTGGGACTGGATCCTGGCGCAATAGCAAAGCGTCTGGGCGACGGTTACTACGAATCGCAACTCGTGATGAACCAGATCACGAACCTGACCGGCAAGCGGTATCTCGCAGGCCACTCGAGCAACGAAGCCGGATACCGGCAACTGATGACCAACGGCGCTGTATTTGCCAGACAGTTCGGCCTCGCGCCCGGCATCGCGTTGACCGATGCGCAGATGGCGGCCCTGACAACCGATATCGTCTGGCTCGTCAATCAGACTGTCACGTTGCCCGACGGAAGCGAGCAGACCGCCCTCGTGCCGCAGGTGTATCTGTCGAAGCCGGGCAACCTGGACCTGTCGCCGACCGGCGCGTTGATCGCGGGCGACGCGGTCGCTCTCAAGGCCCGCGACATTCTCAATCAGGGCGCAACGGTCGCCGGCACGCGCGATACGGTGCTGCTGGCCTCGAACGACATCCAGAATCTCGGTGGCACGATCTCCGGTGACAATCTGGCGCTGGTCGCCGGCCGCGATATCGTCAACCAGTCGATCACCGGCACCGAAACGACACACTTCGCGACGGGGACATCGACCCACACGTCGATTGCGGCGCTGGGTCAGCTGACGGCGGGCAGCAATCTAATGATGCAGGCCGGAAACGATATCGACGTTCGGGGCGCGCGGGTGTCGGCCGGGCAGAACCTGAGTGTCATGGCCGGAAACGCGGTCAACGTCGGGACGGTCGCGACAGGTTCGAGCGTGTCGACGCAGACCGATGCACGCAATACCCGGCAGCAGATCGATACGGCGCAGGTTGGCAGTGTGCTGCAGACAGGCGGTAATCTGGGCGTGACGAGCGGTGGCGATATCGGCATCACAGGGAGCACGCTGAAGTCGGGTGGCGACATGCTGGTGGCCGGCTCAGGAAATGTGACGATCCAGGCGGCGAAGGACAGCACGTCGACTCGTCTGAATGCCGCCGCCGGGAAGAACTGGAGCGTCGATAACCGGACGCTCGAAACGGGCGTGGGCAGCCGGCTGTCGGCGGGCGGGAGCGCGACGGTGCTCGCGGGTGTGCAAAGGACATCGGATGGCATGTTGGTGCTGCCTGAAGCATCTATTGGCGAGCAGAAAAACCTGGCGGTGACGGGATCGGGCATTGCGGCGGGAACAAACGGCGCGGGAAATGGCGCCGTTAGTCTCGGTGCGAGCGGCGACGTGACGATCGCGGAGATGCGTACCCGGGCAGACGGTAACTCGGCAAGCCACGCCGAGTCGCGCAATCCGCTGTCACGCAGGTCGACCGATAGCGCACGCGGCTATGCGGGCGATAACGCGAACGGCTCGCTGGTGTCGGGCGACAGCGTATCGATCCATAGTGGCAAGGATATCAACGTGACCGGTAGCGCGGTCGTTGGTACGGGCGATGTTTCGCTGGACGCCGCGCGGCGCGTGAATATCCTCGCAGCGGAAGACCGCAACGATTCGTCCGCGTATTACGACAGGAAGCGGTCGGGTCTGATGGGTTCGGGCGGGTTGGGTTTTACGATCGGTTCGACGCAACAGAAGGCACAGTCGGACAATCAGGGCGTTCAGCAGAGCCAGCGGCGCAGCGCGGTGGGGAGTGTGCAAGGCAACGTGTCGATCAAGGCCGGGGAGAACGTTCACATCGGCGGCAGCGACGTTATCGCCGGCAAGGCGGCGGACGATCCGGCGGATGCGACGGGTAACATCAGGATTGCTGGCCAGAAGGTCACGATTGATCCGGGCCAGGACGACGCCCGTGCACACGACCAGCAGGAGTCGAAGTCGCGCGGCTTCACGGCTGCCATTACGGGCACGCCGTTCGATGCGGTCCGAAATGTGCGCGATAACGCGTCGAGTGGTAACGGGTTTCAACGTGCTCACGGCGTCGTGACCGAGGCTGGCGCGAGCATGCTCGACGTCCCTTCGATTGCGCTGACCTATGGTCGCAGTGAAAGCAGCAGCGTGACCGACAGATCGAGCCGGACGAATGCCGGTAGCGCGATCCGTGGTGCGGGCAACGTTACCGTGATCGCCACCGGTGGCTCGGAGAGGGACACGCAAGGGCATGCGACGGACGGCGATATCACAGTGGTGGGTTCTTCGATCAGCGCAGGTGGCAAGACGCTGCTGGACGCGAACCGGCGTGTCACGCTGGCAGCGTCTACCGATCAGTATCAGCAGAACACGCACTCGAGTAGCTCGAGCACGAGCCTCGCGCTCCTGTCGTCGCCCAGCCTCGGGAATGTTGTGCGCTGGATCAGCGGGACGGCGAATAACGATGGCGTCGGCCTCTCGCCATACAACGCGAGCCGCGAGAATTCGGACGGCAACCTGTCGGGAACGCGCCAGACCGCAACCGTTGTATCCGGCGACAGCGTGACGATCCGCGGCCGCACGGGCGACGTGAACGTCATCGGCTCGGGCGTGAGCGGCACACACGACGTGAAGGTCACAGCAGACCAGGGCGCAGTCAATGTGCTCGCGGGACTGGAGACGAATCGGAGCCACGAGGAATCGAGCAGCCGCCGGATCGGAAATCTCGGCAGCAACGGTACGTCCACGGGCTTCAGCGTTGGCGTGTCGAACAGCCGTAGCGTGCAGGACAGCGCGAACCAGATGCAGGGCACGATGCGCAGCCAGATCGCAAGCGCGAGCGGAAACGTAACGCTCGATGCGAAGAAAGATCTTACGGTGACAGGCTCCGACCTCATGACAAGCAAGGACCTGAAGCTGCAAGGTGAGAATCTGCATCTCGATTCGGGCACAGACAGGACGCAGAACAGCATGAGTCAGCACGCGAGCCAGTTTGGTGTCAGCCTCGCGCTGGGCGGAGCAGTGGGCAATGCAATGTCTGCCGTGAACCAGACGATGGGCAATCCGGCGCGCGGCGACGATGCGCGACTTGGAGCGCTCGACAAGACGCAGGCGGCGCTCACCGCCTACAACGCAACCAGGGTGGCGCAGGCATTCGATGCGGGCAAGTCGACTGCGCAGCCGCTCGTGAAGGCGACGGCGAGTGTGGGTGGTGGGGTGTCCAGCAGCGAGTCGCGCAGCAGCGCGCTGGCGAACGCAGGTAGTACGCTCACGGCGGGCGGGAAAGTCAGCCTGATTGCGACGGGGAGCGGTGCGAAGGATGCCGATGGCTTTGCGACCGACGGCGATATCGACGCGCGAGGCACGCGCATCTCCGGCAGGAACGTGGTGCTGGACGCGGCACGCGACATCAACCTGCAGAGTGCAAAGGACACGACGCAAATATCGAACTGGAACAGCAGCAGTGGAGGCAGTATCGGGATCGGCGCGAACCTCGGTGGCCAGCAGAACGGCTTTACGCTGGAGCTGGCCGCAAGCGCGGCGCGCGGCAACGTCAGCGGACAGAGCGTGACGAACCGCGACACGGTGGTGTCGGCGGGCGATACGCTTACGGTGAAGAGCGGCCGGGATACAAACCTGCGCGGTGCGCAGGCGACAGGGAACCGTGTGGTGTCGGATGTCGGTCGCGATCTGAACATCGAGAGTCAGCAGGATACGGCGACGTACGAGAGCAGGCAGACAGGCGCTGGACTCCAGATGAGTGTCTGCGTGCCGCCGTTCTGCCTGGGTCAGACGGTGAACGGCAGCGTGAATGTCAGCCAGCAGAACATCAGGGCGACGTTCGCATCGGTGAACCGGCAGAGCGGGATTTTTGCGGGCGATGGCGGGTATGAGGTCAATGTCGGTAACCATACGCAACTGGATGGTGGCGCGATCGCTGCGACGGCGGGCGGGGATAGGAACAGCTTCTCTACGCAGAGCTTCGGTTATACGGACATCGAGAACCGTGCGAGCCATTCAGGCAGTGCGGTGGGGTTCAGCGCGAGCGGCGGTGTTGGCAACAGTTCGTCGAAGGGGATCAATCTGAATACGCCGGTGACACAGGCCGGGGCGATGAGTCCGGGGCCGGTGACGGCGAATGGTCTGGGGCCGGTCGGGTTCTCGGCGGCAGGCACGGGCAGCGATGTGACCGGTACGACCTACGCGACGGTGAGCCCGGGCAGCATCACCGTTCGCGGCGATGCCGGTACGGGTCATGACAGCGCGGTGGGCCTGAACCGTGACATGTCGATTGCAAACGGCGCGGTGCAGAACACGTTCGATGCGCGGAAGGTGCAGAACGATCTGGCGGTACAGCAGGCGGCGGGTCAGGTCGGGATGCAGGTGGTGGGTGAAGTCGGGAAGCACCTCACGGATAAGGCTGCTGAGGCTGTGAAGAAGGCGAGTGACGGGCTGACTGCGGCGCAGGCGTCCGGTGACGCGGCGGCGATTTCGAAGGCGCAGGCGGAACTGGATACGGCTAACCGGCAATACGCGATGTGGAACGGGGACAGCGCGAGCCGGGTCGGTGCTCATTCGATCGTCTCGGCTGCAGCGGCGGCGCTGGGTGGTGGGAATGTGGCGGGTGCGGTGGTCGGGACGGTTGCTGGAGACTATGCGGGTGCGGCTGTGGGGCAGATGGCGGGGAACACGCTAGGCGGCACGCTGCTGACGAATCTTGTAACGGGTGCGGCCGGTGCGGTGGCTGGTGGGGTAGTGGGTGCTGCGGCGGGGGTGATAAGTGGTGCGGGTGGGGCGTTGAGTGCTGATCTTTACAACCGGCAGTTGCATCCGGATGAGCAGAAGTGGATCAAAGACAATGCAACGCGATACGCAAGGCAGCAAGGCGTTTCGGTTGACCAGGCGATTAAGGATCTGACGGCACAGGCAGACCGTCAGGTGCAAAACGGCTCGCCGGGAGCATGGAATCAGAGCGCGAGTGAGTTCCTGAGTCAGGCGCATGGGATGCTGCCGGCTGATGGCAGCAGTGGACCGGGCTATATGTTCTATGCGACGCCCGACCAGAAGGCGAATCCGAACATGTATGCGGGTTATTACTCGAACGGCGCAGGGCCGAACCGACCGGCTGCAGGTGATATAGCGAACTCGGTCAATCGCGACGCTGCGTATCGTGATGCCTATACGAAGGGGACGATTGGAGCCGCAATACTCGCGGGCGGTATTGCTGTCGCGGGACCGGTTGCAGCGTTACCGGGCGTACCAATCTTCAGTTCGGGCGGGGCATTGGGTTCAGGAGCGTGGGCGTCGCCGGTGGGCACCGGCGCGATTAGCGCGGGAATCAATGCAGGTGCGCAGTATCTCCAGAGCGGGACGGTCAATCCGGTGGATGTGGCGACCAGCTTTGGTACCGGCATGGCCGGCGCATATGGCGGACTTGGGTGGAATGTATTTGTGAATGGCGTGGGCGGTGCGGCAGGTACGGCGGTCAATAATGCAGTGTCTGGCAAGAACGATAGCGTTGCAGGATCGGCCTTTGCCAGTGGCCTGCTATCCAGTCTTGGTTATGGTATTGGGAAGCTTGGTGAGTCTGGGGTCAATGCCGTCCGTAAGCCCGGCATCAATAGTCCGAGCTGGGTATCGCCAGGATCGTGGTCTGGTAGCGGATGGAATTTGTTTGCTCCGAATACCTTTGCCCCTATCGGGGGAGCTATTGGTGGCGCATCAGGACAGGAGGTAATTGACGGTGTCTATCAGCAGATGCAGTCTCAGCCGTCTAGGGCAAAGAAATGATAAAGCGATTACTCTCTGCACTGGCCTTGTTCCTTCTCATCTGCATTCCGGGAATGGCGATAATTTGGATGGTCGGCGCTTACGTGAGTTGCTTCTTCGTTAGTGGCTGCTATCAGAAATTGGGAATGGCAGGCGTGCTCGGGGCAGTCAGTATAAAAAGCATTCTGGTAAAGGGAACGCTGCTTGCGATCACTTTTACGCTGCTTGCTTGGCCGAAGATTCGCCAACCATAGCGATATATAGACAGCAAACCAGGTGGTGGCCGGGTTTGCTGTCTATAGGTGTTGTTCAGTTCCGTTTGCTGCATCTTTGCACGCATGGTATCGGCCTTTGGCCCAGTCATGTAGCCACGTTCGTCCTCGGCAACAAGTTTCCGTTAGCCGGGCCGGCAATCGCGCAAGCGGGAAATGTGGCGCCACAGTTGCCGAGGGGGCTATTTTCGAGAACCAGATCAATACCCGATGGAGCGGATTTACCAAAGCAGTCACAGGAAATGATGAAATTTCGACTCATTGAGACGGGCAATTTCACGCGGCCCTTTCGTGTTGGATCGTTCGTCCTTGGAGCCTTGCTAATCTACCTTCCCACGAAGTACGTGACGTCGCCGGTTGCTTGGGGAATATGTTTTCTCCTTGGATTGCTATTCATGGTTGTTGGTGGATTCACGTCGTGGGCGAAGACGTTGGACCTTAGACCGTTTGAGAACGGCTACAAGAAAGCACGAGACAGCTACAAGACGAAGGACGACAAACAGGACGAACCAAAATGAACGTAACAATATCCGACAAAGTAACGTCGGAAGACAGCGTCGCCATCGCACAAATCTCGCTTTACCTGTTTGCGATTCTGCAAGTGGTGGTCGCGCTCATGATGGCCGGCAGGGTTTGTCCTCTCGGCGCACCGCTGCGGGACTCAACAACGCAGCGCATGTTGACAACTACAAATGCAGTTGTCGACGTTTTGTGCTTGCCGGTTGGCGGCCTGCTTCTCGTGTGGTGCTTGAATCGTTGGATCGCGCCGGTGTGGCGCATCGCGCTTAGCGTATTCCTGCTCAACAGCGGCGTCGCTGCACAAGCGATAGTTGCACAACCAAACTCGTATCCGGCCGCGACATGCACTCCCTCCGTCGCCGATGCGATGTCGGTGGGGAGCAGACGCGAGTGATAGGAAATATGCAAATTCGTGGGCGTCAGACTGACCTTTACAACCGGCAGCTTCACCAGAGCGAGTATGACAAGGCCAGGCAGCATGCGAAGGCAGTAGCCAAAGAGCTTGGCATCAGTGAACAGGATGCCGAAGGTCGCATCGTTGCCGAGATGCTGCGCAATTCTGACAAGCAGACGGCGGAAGCGTCGGGAGGCAAACACGATTACGAAATCCGCAGCATCGTGGGTTGTCAGAACCTGAACTGCGACGGCTATAAGGATGACCCGCAGTATGCGAATCACGATTTCAACAGCCAGTACGTCAAGCTGAATCAGCAGGCATATGACTTCGGACAGCAACACCTCGGGACCGGACGCAATGATGCGGAGTTGAGACAGCAGAACCTGCCCTATGAACGAACAGGAAAACTCATAATTGCCGGAGCAGCTTGTCTAGTATCGGGCCCCATCGCATGCAAAGCTGCGCTATCAAGCTTTGGAGCAACACTAGGACTTAGTTATCTGAGTGGCACACCGCTAACGACGGCGGAGACGATGGGTGGTCTTTATGGCGGAGCGCTTGGTGGAATATACGGACAAAACTTGGCAGCCTGGTCGACTGGTAGCAGTTCCTTTATGCAAACAGCCGTTCTATTCGTATCGAAGACAGGAACGATCACCGCGGGCAAACAAATTGGCACATCGCTAGGCAACACCACTGGGCTAGGTCAGTCCGTTGATCCAATGTTCGATCCGTCGACAAATCCGTGGTGGGGAGCAAAAAACACATGGAACCAGATAAAAGACGGCACGAAATGACAATGCAACTAGGTGCAATCGCCATAACACTTCTTTCTCTGCTTATCACATTTTTTGCTTTCGGACGAAAGATTGGGGAGACATTTTCTGCAAAATTCCGCTATTGGCTGAAATCAACACTTGTATTGGCGCCGATATTGTTTGCGTGGTTTTCATATTGCGATGTGGCCGCTATGAGTCCATTGGGTGCCCTCATAAGTGTCTGTCTTGCCGGCGTATTCACATTCGGGAGGGCGTATTTTGTTGCGATGTTGACTTGATGGACCTTCAATTCAGCAATATCGAGAATCATCCGAAGAGCTCGGCACCGTCGCAGGGCTTCGCGTTGACAGGGAGCTTGCTGGCAGGCGGCATGGGGGGGCTGCTGGGCGGCGTGCTCGGTGCGCAGGTCGGCGATGAGGCGGGCGGAACGACGCGTGCGGCAGTGAGCGCGGGCAGGATCGCGGTGAGGTCAGACGAGGGGAGCGGGAAGGACAGTACGGCGGGCCTGTCGCGGGATACGGCGCACGCGAACCAGACGGTGGAGAACACGTTCAACCTGCAGCGGATACAGAACGATCTGGCGTTGAGCCAGGTGTTTGGGCGTACGGCGACGTTTGCGATGGCGGAGGTGTCGGAGCGGCTGGCGGCGGGTAGTCCGGAGATGGCTGCGCTGTTTAAGGAAGGAGGGGTGGGGCGCGGGGCGATGCATGTGGCGGTGGCGGCGATGGGTGCGGCGATCTCGGGAGGGAATCTGGGGGCGGCGGTGGCGGGCGATGCGCTGCCACGGCTGGCGCAACCGATCATCGAGCAGGCGGTGGCGCAGTTGCCGGTGGAGGCGCAGGTGTCGGTGCGTAATGCGCTGAATGCGGTGGTGGCTGCGGGTGGAGGGGCAGTGGGGGGAGGGCTGGTGGCTGGGGCGGGTGGGGCGGTGGGTGGGATGGGGGCTGGGAGTAATAACGAGGTTTACAACCGGCAGCTTCACGTCGATAAAGACCCGTACCGCGACGAAAGAACGCTAGCGAAGCAACTCGCTGACAAGAGCGGTGGCAGGTACACGCAGGTGCAGGTCGAGGAACAGCTTCGTATCATGGGCGTGTCCACCAACGGTCAGCATGAATCGGGCGCGCCGGATACGTTGATCGGGCAGGCGCCGATGGATGCGGGGGCGGGGTGGATATATAGCGGCACCACGGTCGATGGCAAGCCGATTCTGACGCAGGTCACCGCGCAGGCCGATCCGCAGTTGCAGGCGTATATCCTGGCGAACGCGAACTCGGCTGCACCAAACGAGGCACCGAGTGTCTTTCAGTATGATCGTTCGCCGAACAATCGTTGGGGATTCAGTGTGACGGGGCCGTTCACGCAATTCAATAAGGTGGACGCTGATTTTATGAGGAGTACGACGGCGGACGCGGCGTCGATGGTTTCGACGAACGCGGGGCGATTTAGCGCGGCAAGTGGGGCTGCAGCCGCAATTCCGTCGCCATATGCCCTAGGGTTTGCCGCCGCAGCGTTCGGCGGAACGGTCTTGGGCTATGGTGCGAATATCGTGGAGCAGCTTGTTAGGCCTAATCCAATTGAGTTTAGTGTAGATAGCACAGTCGATCTTCTACTGTATAGGCCGGCTGAGAGATTCCCGCTTTGGGGGCCGGCGATTAACGAGATGGGAAACTCAATCAAGAACTCGGATTGGTTGAATCAGTTGAAGGGAAAGGGTGATCCCAAAGAATGAAGAAAATCCGTGTCATGGACGATGGGAATTTAAGCGGCTGGTTGCGCACGGTCCTTTGTGTGATGGGGGCGGGTATTGTTTATTGGAGCGTCCAGTATGCACATTCAATGCTGCTTATGTCGGTCGGATTATTACTTGCGGCCATAGGTGGCTATGCTAGTCGTGCTCGCATGCTGAAAATAAAGCCGTTCGACAACAGCTATAAGAAAGCTCGTGACAGCTACAAAGTGAAAGACGAAAAACTGGATGAGGGAAAATGAATGAAACAACTCTCGACAAAACGGTGAACGCAGACAGATTCGCTGTTGCCCAGGTAATTCTGTATCTATTCGCATTCCTCCAGGTGCTAGTGGCGCTGGGCACAGGTATCGGAGGAGCATCAGTGGAGATTCCCCCGCAAGGCTCAATGATGCAACGGGTGTCGGCCACGACCAACGCGATCATCAACATCCTCAGTTTTGCTGTTGGGTATGTGCTGCTCGCCCGTTGTCTCTATCGATGTACAACGTTGGTATGGCAGATCGCGATGTGCGTTTTTCTCATCAACGCAGGCGTCGCTGTACTTGCATTCGCAGCGAGGCCAAATCCATACCCGGTCTTGACGTTTTGTCTGTCGATCTCTGGGGCGATTTCGGTCTGGAGAAGTCGAAGCGTAATGAGACCCCGTGCAGAACCGGAAGCGATACGTTGATCTCTACAACCTCCAGTTGCATCCCGGAGAAACGACACTAACAAAGCAACTTACCGACAAGAGCCCTCACAGGAACACGCAGGCGCCGATCAATCCGACCAACGTCGGATACGCGATTGAAGGTTACAGCGTTGGCAACCGCGAGGTAGAGTTTTCGAATCTCGACGGACGAGTAGGGCGCCGTCGGTCATTGCTGGAAACGACTTGAAATCAATAGAGGAGTAGTGCCAACAAAGCGATGCCTCATTAGTTATTAGCGGTCGGCTTACAGGTGCTGGGAAGCCATTACCGGAAATCTTGAAATCTGTCGAATCGGGGATAGAAAAAGCAATGAAACGAACCACACGGCTGGCGGCCTTGCCTATCACAGCCCTGGTATCGCTCGGGGTGCACGCGCAACAGACTCCTACGCCCGCCGACGAGGCCGCTGCTGCGCGGGCAAACACAGAAAGGGATCGCCAGGCACAACAGCAACACGACGCACAGCAACGCGACGCGACTGTACGCGCGCCTTCAGCACGCTCCGATTTACCGAAGCCCGAAACGTATCCACCGCTACCTTCTGAGCAACCGTGCTTCCACATCAGCCGCTTCACACTCGACGTGCCTGACTCGCTACCTGCGGCCGTCAAATCATCGGGAGCCTCAACGTTGCCAATGGACCGTTTCGCCTTCGCCCACGAATGGCTGAACCACTACGCGGGCCAGTGCATCGGCCAGCAAGGCGTTGACGCACTAGTAAAAGGTCTCTCCCAAGCGATTCTGTCACGCGGTTACGTCACCACGCGCGTACTCGTCCCCGAGCAGGACTTATCGAGCGGCACACTCAAGCTCGCCTTGATCCCCGGCGTCATTCATCACATTCGCTTTGCCGACGAAAAACTATACGGCACATGGAAACCGGCCTTCCCGACAAGGGATGGTGACCTGCTGAACCTGCGCGACCTCGAACAGGGCCTGGAGCAGATGAAGCGCGTCTCGAACCAGGACGTATCGATGCAGATCGTCCCCGGCGAGCAGCCAGGCGAAAGTGACATAGTGCTCGATGTGAAGCGGAGCAAGCCGTGGACACTCGTCGCATCGATCGACAACTCCGGCGCGCGCGCCACCGGCAAGCTGCAAGGCAATCTCTCGATCGGCGTCTACAACCCACTCGGTCTGAACGACATCTTCAACATCGGCGCGAGCCAGGATCTTGAATTCGGCGACAGACGCCTCGGTTCACACGGCTGGAATAGCTTCTATTCGATTCCGTGGGGCTACTGGACCGCCACGTTGTCGGGGTACACGAACACCTACTACCAGCAGATTGCCGGTGTGAATCAGACGTTCGTCGCGAGCGGTAACTCGAAAACGGTCGATTTCAAGCTGGCCCGTGTGCTGATGCGCAACCAATATGACGTATTGGGCGGGTATCTCCGACTATCGCGCCGCTTTGGTCGGAGTTTTATTGAGGATACCGAGATTCCCCAGCAGCGCCGCAATAACACGATCATTGAAATCGGCATGACCGATCGGCACTACTTCGCCAGTGCGCAGTTCGATGGCGCACTCGCGTACCGGCAGGGCGTCGGAGCATTCGGCGCACAGGACGACGTGTTTGCAGCGGCCGGTGGTCCGACCTATCGCTACCGGATGGCCGTGCTCGACGCGAACCTGTCGGTGCCATTCGCAATCGCGAAGCAGCCGTTCCGCTATGTCGGAACGTTCCACGGCCAGTACACCGGGGACACGCTGTACTACATCGATAACCTGACGATCGGCAGCCGCTACACGGTACGAGGTTTCGACGGGGAAACGCTGCTGGCAGCTACGCGCGGGTTCTACTGGCGCAACGAACTGCAAATGCCGATCGGCCAAACCGGACACGCGCTCTATTCGGGATTGGACTATGGCCGGGTCTTGGGCGCGCAGCCGATCGCACTGGCTGGCACGCAACTCGCGGGCGCGGTGATCGGCGTAAGGGGCAATGCCGGCAATCGACTGGGGACGTATGCGTATGACCTGTTTGCGGGCACGCCGATCTACAAGCCGTCTGGATTTCCGACTGCGCGCGTTACGGTCGCCTTCCTGGCGACCTCGCAGTTCTAGGTCGATTGTGTCAAGACTATCCCAAGTCTAGATTCTCCGTGCGGCAGCTTTTGCGTCGCGTCTTTTATACAGTAATCGCGCAAGGGAAATTGAGATCAAGTCGAAAAATTGAACGTCGTAACTTGTTAGGAATATTTAGCAATAAAAGGAATTAGTAATGAGAAAGCAATTTCTTCTGGCAAGCCTGGTAAGTTCAACCGTCTTGCTCGCGGCGTGTGGTGGGAGCAACGGCGGGAACATCAATGGAGGAACGAGCACCTCAAACGATAACGCGGCCGAAACACCAACTACCGCTCCGCCCAATTCTTCGACACCACAGCCTTCGGTCCACGCAGCATGCCGGCCCGACGGCAGCTTTACCTATTCGGGGTCCGCCTCTCAAGTAGCGGCAAACAACGGACAACTGGCTGTGGTGGTGGTCCCCACACTACCCAATGCCTATGCGAAGAACAGGAACATGACTGCCGCAGACGTACCCGCATCGAGTCTCGTACAGCAACCGGGTGGCGCGTTCACGACGCTTGCCTCATCGGCGACGGAGACGGACTGTCTTGGGCTCGAACACGGGGCGGTGACGGAGATTCAGAGTGTCGGCAGCGATGTGGCGATCGGCCGGTGGAACAAGGCCATGGACACGGATGGCAACACCTATAACGATCAGCAAGGCGTTCACTACGCGGTCGGTAGGCCGCTGTCGCTGTCCGCGACGAGCGGCACGCTCGCGTGTACTCAATTGATCGCAGACGCGGTGGCGAGCGACGACGGTAGCCCGGGCGGCACGCTTGGAACAAGCTCCGCTACGCTCGATCTCGCGACGCGCACGCTCAACAATCTGAACCTGTCGATCGATTGGGCGGACACTCATCGCACGGTAACGAGCACACAGGCGCCGTTGAATGGCGTCTCGACGAACGGGCCGTTGCTGGTTCAGTCCGTTGTCGTGGGCCGCGATGCGACGCAGCCGATGGTCGCCGTCGGTTACTCGACAGTATCGTTTGGTGGAGTCGTAGTCCTGTCGTGCCATTGACCTGCGCCGACTGTTAAGTTCGTCAACGGAAAGGAGGGTTAATAACCACGCCGGGTCGTTTAAGAAAATCAAATTGATGGTGTGACGTAATTTGTTAGTTATGTTTAAAGATTAAAGGGGTGGAAAATGCAAAACAAACTGTTTGTGATGAGTCTTCTGAGCTCTACGGTCCTTCTGGCAGCGTGTGGCGGTAGTGGAGATGGCAACAACGGAAGTGCGGCGAACAGCAACCGCTCAACCGGTTCGACTGCGCAAACCGGGACGACTCCTACGGCACCGTTCTCCTGTCCGGCCGACTACAGGAGGATAAGTCTCTCGAACAACAGCGTGATCGCGAACGTGAGTCTGAATATCAGAAGCGACGACGGCATTGCGACCCTGACAGTCAAGACACCTGCAGACGGGAAGACAGGCGATCTGATCATCTGTCTCGGCAAACCCGATCCGGTGCCTGCTGGCGTGACAGCAAACTACGTCTATGAAGTGAAGTCCTCGAGTGATCTGAGTGTGATGGCGTCTTCGACACTGACGCTGAACTTCGCATCCGACGTCGTCCCCGATCCGAACCCGCCGGTCATCGAGTTCGCTGATGTCACGAATGGAAGTGTGGTCTACAAGCCGCTGGTTCAGGGGGCATCGTTTGCGGGGGCGCCGAACTACACCCTGGCTGCAAACGCACAGGTCCCCGGTCTGTACGTGGTGCGTCTGACGAAGTAACGGCTCCGTTTCGATCGGACATAAAAAAGCCCGGCACAAAACCGGGCTTTTCCACACCACCGCATCTCAACAGAGACGCGGCTGCTAACGCGGCAACTACATCACACTCAAGCCGCGAGCAACGACCGCAGCACGAACGGCAGAATCCCACCGTGCTTGTAGTAGTCGACTTCGATCGGCGTATCGATACGCAGCAGAACCGGCACACGCTTCGTGCTGCCGTCCTTGCCGTGGATCACGAGCGTGACTTCCTGCTGCGGCTTGAAGTCGTCGCCGAGACCTTCGACATCGTAGGTTTCCTCGCCGGTGATACCGAGCGATTGCACGCTATCCGAGCCCTTGAACTGCAGCGGCAGCACGCCCATACCGACCAGGTTCGAACGGTGAATCCGTTCGAAACTGCGTGCGACCACGGCCTTCACGCCGAGCAGTTGCGTGCCCTTCGCCGCCCAGTCGCGCGACGAACCCGTGCCGTACTCTTCACCCGCGAACACAATGGTCGGCGTACCCGCATCGATGTACTTCATCGCTGCGTCGTAGATCGACAGTTGTTCGCCATCCGGCTGGTGAATCGTCAGGCCGCCTTCGACGCGCGTGCCATCCGCCTTCACCGGGATCATCAGGTTCTTGATCCGGACGTTGGCGAACGTGCCGCGCATCATCACGTCGTGGTTGCCGCGACGCGAGCCGTAGCTGTTGAAGTCGGCCTTCTGCACGCCGTTAGCCTTCAGCCACTTGCCGGCCGGCGAGTCTTCCTTGATCGAGCCTGCCGGGCTGATGTGGTCGGTCGTCACCGAGTCGCCGAAGATGCCGAGCGCACGTGCACCCGTCACTGCGGCGATGCTGGCGGCCGGCGTCATCGAGAAGTCGTCGCCGAAGAACGGCGGCTCGGCGATGTAGGTCGACTTCGGCCAGTCGTAGACCTGACCTTCTTCGCCTTCGATCTTGCTCCAGAGGTCGCCCTTCTTCGTGAGCTGCGCGTAGTTCTTGCGGAACGCGTCGGCGTCCATCGCGAACTTGAGCAGCGCGTTGACTTCGTCGCTGGTCGGCCAGATGTCGCCGAGGTAGATGTCCTTGCCGCCCTTGCCCTTGCCGACCGGTTCGGTCATCAGGTCGCGCGTGATGTTGCCGGCGATCGCGTATGCGACGACGAGCGGCGGCGACGCGAGGAAGTTCGCGCGGATGTTCGGGTGGATACGCGCTTCGAAGTTACGGTTACCGGACAGCACGGCGGCCGCGACGATGTCGTTCTTCGTGATTGCTTCGTTCAGCTCGGGCGTGAGGTCGCCCGCGTTGCCGATACAGGTCGTGCAGCCGTACGCGGCCAGTTCGAAACCGAGCTTCGACAGGAACGGCAGCAGGCCGGTCTTCGTCAGGTATTCGGTAACGATGCGCGAGCCGGGAGCCAGCGACGTCTTGATGTGCGGCGCGATCGTCAGACCGGCTTCGACAGCCTTCTTCGCGAGCAGGCCGGCGGCGAGCAGCACGCTCGGGTTCGACGTGTTCGTGCACGACGTGATCGCGGCGATCAGGATGTCGCCGTTCTTCACGTTCACGCCATTGCTCGTCGTGTATTGCGCGTCGAGGTCAGCGGCTTTCTTCGCAAAGCCGTTTTCACCGACCGGCTTCGAGAACAGGTCGCTGAAGGTCGACTTCACGTGACCGATTTCAATACGGTCTTGCGGACGCTTCGGACCGGCGAGTGACGGCGCCACCGTACCGAGGTCGAGCGTGACGACCTTCGTGTAGTCGATCTGGCCGTCCTTCGGAATACCGAACAGACCCTGCGCCTTGAAGTAGTTTTCGAACGCGGAGATTTCAGCGTCGGTGCGGCCGGTGCCCTTGAAGTAGTCGATGGTTTTTTCGTCGACCGGGAAGAAGCCCATCGTTGCGCCGTATTCCGGCGCCATGTTGCCGATCGTCGCGCGGTCTGGCAGCGACAGCGACTTCGTGCCTGCACCGAAGAATTCGACGAACTTGCCGACGACCTTCTCTTTACGCAGCAGTTCGGTGACGGTCAGCACGAGGTCGGTGGCGGTCACGCCTTCGCGCAGCTTGCCCTTCAGATGCACACCGACCACGTCCGGCGTCAGGAAGTACACCGGCTGGCCGAGCATGCCGGCTTCCGCTTCGATACCGCCCACGCCCCAGCCAACCACGCCGATACCGTTGATCATCGTCGTGTGGCTATCCGTGCCGACGAGCGTATCCGGGTAGTACACGGTGTCCTTGCCGTCAGCCTTCTTGTGCACGCCGCGAGCCAGATATTCGAGGTTCACCTGGTGGACGATGCCGACACCCGGCGGCACGACCTTGAACGTATCGAATGCCTGCATACCCCACTTCATGAACTGGTAGCGCTCGTTATTGCGCTGGAATTCCAGTTTCATGTTGAGGTCGAGCGCGTCCTTCTGGCGGAAGTAATCGATCTGCACCGAATGGTCGACGACGAGATCGACCGGCACCAGCGGTTCGATCGCCTTCGGGTTCTTGCCGGCGCGCTTCGCGACGCCGCGCATTGCAGCGATGTCGGCGAGCAGCGGCACGCCGGTAAAGTCCTGTAGCACGACGCGCGACACGACGAACGGGATTTCGTCGACGCGCGATGCGCTCGGCTTCCAGTTCGCGAGTTGCTCGATGTGCTCTTCAGCGATCTTCTTGCCGTCGTAGTTGCGCAGCACCGATTCCAGCACGATGCGGATCGATACCGGCAGGCGGTCGATCTTGATGTTCAGCGCCTTGCCGAGTTGCGGCAGCGAGTAGAACTTGCCTTTACCGGAACCGCTGTCGAATTCCTTGAGCGTTTTGTGGAGATTGTGGGCCATGGTGTTTTTCCCTGGTTGAATCGCGGGTCGTGGAGATAACGGTGCTACTTTCTTCAAACTAGATCACATACAGATCGACATATTCGTTGACGGACATGGCCTCGAGCCGTGCCTGATCGAGCGAGATGTCGAGAATGGCTTGTTGCTGCTTCACCGGAAAGCGTCGCGCGAGGTTGGTGCGAAACTTCTCGACCAGCAGCGGGATGCCATCGGTGCGGCGGCGCTTATGACCGATCGGGTACTCGACCACCACCTCGTCGAGCACCGTACCGTCGTTGAACTCGACCGTCAGCGCATTGGCAATCGAGCGCTTGTCCGGGTCGTGGTAATCCTTCGTGAACTGCGCGTCTTCCACGCAGGTCATCTTCTCGCGCAGCACATCGATGCGCGGGTCCTGCGCGATTGCGTCTTCGTAATCGCTGGCCGTCAGACGGCCGTAGATCAGCGGCACCGCAATCATGTACTGGATGCAGTGATCGCGATCGGCGGGGTTATTCAACGGCCCTTTCTTGTCGATGATGCGGATCGCT
This sequence comes from Paraburkholderia sp. CHISQ3, assembly GCF_030464945.1. Classification (NCBI taxonomy): domain Bacteria; kingdom Pseudomonadati; phylum Pseudomonadota; class Betaproteobacteria; order Burkholderiales; family Burkholderiaceae; genus Paraburkholderia; species Paraburkholderia sp. CHISQ3. The sequence continues at coordinate 134,232 of NZ_JALPRG010000009.1, read as the reverse complement.
GCTTCATGGGTGCGGATCGTGATCTTCGCGATGTCTTCGACCGTCTTGCCCTTCGCTTTCAGCTGGCCGTGCAGCGTCATCGCTGCCTCGACTGCAGTCTGCGAGTGGAACTCGGCTGGAAACGAGATCTTGAACAGCACGTTCTCCATCACGTACGAACCATACGGCCGCTGGAACTTGAACGCGTTGCCCTTGAACAGCACGTCGTAGAAGCCCCAGGTCTTCGCGGTGAGCACCGACGGGTAACCCATCTCGCCCGTCTTAGCGATCAACGCGAGACGTACTGCGCGCGAGGTTGCATCGCCGGCGGCCCACGACTTGCGCGAGCCGGTGTTCGGCGCATGCCGGTAGGTGCGCAGAGAGTGGCCATCCACGAAGGCGAGCGACACCGCATTGATCAGCTCGTCGCGCGTAAGCCCGAGCAACTGGCCGACCACGGCGGTGGAGGCGAGCTTGACGAGCAGCACATGGTCGAGTCCGACGCGGTTGAACGAGTTCTCGAGCGCAATGCAGCCCTGGATCTCGTGTGCCTTGATCATGCCGACCAGCACGTCTTTCATCGTCAGCGGCTTGTTGCCGGTGGCGACGGCGTTGCGCGAAAGCCAGTCGGCGGTCGCGAGGATGCCGCCCAGGTTGTCCGACGGATGACCCCACTCGGCGGCAAGCCATGTGTCGTTGAAGTCAAGCCAGCGGATCATCGCGCCGATATTGAAGGCGGCTTGCACGGGGTCGAGCTGGAACTGCGTGCCGGGCACCTTCGCACCGTGCGGCACGATCGTGCCGGGCACGAGCGGTCCCATCAGCTTGGTGCAGGCGGGGTAGGAAAGCGCTTCGAGTCCGCAGCCGAGCGTGTCGATCAGGCAGTTGCGCGCGGTTTCCAGCGCGAGCGCGCTGTCGACCGCGTAGCCGAGCACGTAGTCGACGATATCGACGAGTACCTGATCGGGCTCGGGCCTGACGTTGGAAATCGGTGCGGACATCGAAGCTTCCTGGTAAGAACGATTAATTGTTCGGGTTCTTGATCAGCTCGTTCGATTGCGTCGGAGCCGGAGCACCCTGGCTCATCGCGGCCGTCTTGCATTCGTCGGCCAGACGCGAGCTGTCCTTGTCGGAGAACAACATTGCCTTCGTCGGGATCACGACGAGATCCATGCCGGAAGCGGCGTCGTGGAAGCGGTCGGCACCCGTCGTCGTGGCTTCGCGCGGCAGGTTGTAGTTCTTGCTGCCCCAGTGCACGGTGACGATCTGGTCGCGCTTCATGTCACCCTTCAGATCGAACGACAGGCCTTCGTTGCACGACCACTTTTCCGAACCGTCCGGCACCGCATCGACCTTCGCTTCCTTCGACGGATTGGCCTTGCGCTTGATCAGGCGGCGCTTCGGTGCCGGTGCTTTCGGCTTGGCCTTGGCGGTTGCAGCCGGTGCGTTGGCGGTTTGCGCGGACGCTTCAGGTACGGCGATCAGCATCGTGGTGGACAAAACACCGGCAACGGCGGCAATCAGCAGCTTATTCATGGGAGAAAACCCTCTCTATCGTTTTTGGTTAAACAGTTGACGGGTACAGGCAGCGCAACCGTCGGGATTGGACTCCACGCACTGTGACAAAGCGCGCAGCGGACGCTATTTTCTCCTATTTAGCGGCACGAACTTCAAATTCTCGGGACCGGTGTAATTTGCACTGGGTCGGATGATCTTGTTGTCGATGCGCTGCTCGATGATGTGCGCGCTCCAGCCTGCCGTGCGCGCGATCACGAACAACGGCGTGAACATCGCCGTCGGCACGCCCATCATGTGGTACGACACGGCGCTGAACCAGTCGAGATTCGGGAACATCTTCTTGACGTCCCACATCACGCTCTCGAGCCGCTCCGCGATATCGAACAGCTTCAGATTCGACGCTTCCTTCGACAGCTTGCGTGCCACTTCCTTGATCACCTTGTTGCGCGGATCGGAGATCGTGTACACAGGATGGCCGAAGCCGATCACGACTTCCTTGTTCTCGACGCGCTTGCGGATGTCGGCTTCTGCTTCGTCGGGGTTCGTGTAGCGCGACTGGATTTCGAAGGCAACTTCGTTTGCGCCGCCGTGCTTCGGACCGCGCAGCGCGCCGATCGCACCGGTAATCGCCGAGTACAGATCCGAACCCGTGCCGGCAATTACGCGGCCGGTGAAGGTCGAGGCGTTGAATTCGTGCTCGGCGTACAGGTTCAGCGACACATGCATTGCATCGACCCACGACTTCGACGGAGCAACGCCGTGCAGCAGATGCAGGAAGTGACCGCCGATCGAATCGTCGTCGGTCTCGACCTCGATGCGCTTGCCGTTATGCGAGTAGTGATACCAGTAGAGCAACATCGAACCGAACGAGGCCATCAGGCGGTCCGCGATATCGCGTGCGCCGGGCAGATTGTGGTCGTCCTTCTCCGGCAGTACCGTACCTAGCACCGATGCGCCGGTGCGCATCACATCCATCGGATGCGCGGAGGCGGGGATCCATTCGAGCGCAGCCTTCAGGTTGGCGGGCAGGCCGCGCAATGCCTTGAGCTTCGTCTTGTAGGCGGCGAGTTCGGCGCTATTCGGCAGCTTCTCGTGCACGAGCAGATAAGCGATCTCCTCGAATTCGCACGCACCGGCGATATCGAGAATGTCGTAGCCGCGGTAGTGCAGGTCGTTGCCCGTACGGCCGACCGTGCACAGAGCCGTGTTTCCTGCCGTCACGCCTGACAGGGCGACGGACTTTTTCGGTTTGAAGCCAGCTGCGCCTGGTTGCGCGGCGGATTGCGGCGCTTCGCTCATCTCCTGCGATCTCCTTGTGGCCCTGCTCACTTCCTGTTGAACGGCACGTCGAGCTTAAGCTCGTACGCGTGACAGCTGATGCTTCCGGACAGCGCTTCGGTGCGGGTCGCCATCGTCCTGGCCGCGGCCTGGTTCAGCATGCGCAACGGCTTCTGACCATGCATATTCACGACGTGCGCCCCTGCTGTGAATCCACTGGCGCAAACAGCGGCGCGGCCTCAGCGGGCACCGTGTGACCCGTCGAGCGCGCACGGCGCAGCACCGACCAGTAGTAGCGATAGCTCGCGCGATCGTGCAGCGTATCGTGGTACCGCGTCGGACCCCACTGCGCGTGTTGCGCGGCGAGCAGGATATCGGCGGCGGTGGCGATTTCCTCGTCGCGCGGCGCGAACGCCGCAACGATGACCGGCACTTGCGCGGGGTGGATGCTCCACATCCGCGTATAGCCGAACTCGTTGCGCGCCCGAGCGGCATCGCTGGCGACCACGGTCATGTCGCGCACTTCTGTCGATACGTTATGCGACGGCACCTTGCCATGTGCGTGACACGCCGCGGCGATTTCCAGCTTCGCGCGACGCACGAGCGGATGATCGAACTGGCCCGGCGAGCGCATCGCGCTATCGGGAATCGCGCCATCGTGTGCGGAGACGAAGTCCATCAAACCGAAGCTCAGCGCTTCGACACCAGGTAGCGCAGCGAGATCGAACGCACGCGCGAGCGCACCGTGCGTTTCGACCAGCAGTTGCACCGGCACAGGCTGGGCAATGCCGAGTTCGCGGCGCGTCGCTTCGATGAACGCGCACATTTCGGCGGCGTCCGGGACATTGCGGATTTTCGGAAGCGTGATGTAGGCGGGCGCACGTTGTGCAGCACGCAGGATGATGCGCACGTCGTCGCGCCAGTGCGGATGAGCGAAATCGTGAATGCGCACGCCGACGCGGCCGAAGCGATCGTGCTCGCTGCCGGGGAACGACGCGACGAGTTCCGCGTGCTCCGCTTCGTGGCCGACCTGGGCGCCGTCTTCGCAATCGAGCGTAACGTCGAACACCGCACCAAGCTCCTGCTGTAGTGCAAGCGATTTCAGCATCAGCTTCTCGCTGCCGGCGTAGTGATCGCAGGCAGGCAGAACGGCTGGGGGCGCTTCGCCGTCAAACAGCACTTCGGCGGGTGTGAGAGCGCGCATCGTCGGCGTCAGGAGCGTGGGTCGTCTTAGGGAGAAACCTGATTCGGGTGCGTTCTGCGGGAGCGCTGCGATGACACAGTGCGGTGGGCAAAACGCGCCCGGATCAGGCGCGAACCCGGCACACGACGATTCGAAAAAAACCGCCGTGCGCGAATTCGCATGTCAAAACCAGTTGCGTGAAAAAACCGGTGCTCGTCGTACTTCAACGAGCCCGGTCTTGCCGCGCGGCTCGCGACTATTAGCCGAGTAGATGCTGAACGCCGTCGCGCTCTTCGAGCAATTCGTTCAGCGTGTGATCCATCTTCTCGCGGGCGAACGCGTCGATGGCCAGACCTTCCACGCGCTTGTATTCGCCGTTTTCGCACGTGACGGGCACGCCGTAGACGATGTCTTCAGGAATGCCGTACGAGCCGTCCGACGGAATGCCCATCGTGACCCACTTGCCGTTCGTGCCGAGCACCCAGTCATGCACGTGGTCGATCGCCGCATTAGCCGCCGATGCCGCCGACGACAGCCCGCGCGCTTCGATAATTGCCGCGCCGCGCTTGCCGACCGTCGGAATGAACGTGTTGCGATTCCATTCGTCGTCGTTGATCAGCTTGGTGAGGTCCTGGCCTTCTGCCGTTGCAACGCGGAAGTCCGGGTACATGGTCGGCGAGTGGTTGCCCCACACAGCGAGCTTTTCGATCGATGCGACCGGCTTGCCCGACTTCGCAGCCAGTTGCGACAGCGCGCGGTTGTGGTCGAGACGCAGCATCGCGGTGAAGTTCTTCTTCGGCAGATCGGGTGCCGACTTCATGGCGATGTAGGCGTTCGTGTTGGCCGGGTTGCCGACCACCAGCACTTTCACATCGCGGCTCGCGACTTCGTTCAGCGCCTTGCCTTGCACCGTGAAGATTTCGGCGTTTGCCGACAGCAGGTCCTTACGCTCCATGCCCTTCGAGCGGGGACGGGCGCCGACCAGCAGCGCGACATCGACGTCCTTGAACGCGACCTTCGGGTCGTCGGTGACCACGACGCCCGCGAGCAGCGGGAATGCGCAGTCTTCGAGCTCCATCACGACGCCTTTGACGGCGCCTTGCGCCTGCGGCAGGTCGAGCAACTGCAGGATCACGGGCTGGTCTTTGCCGAGCATGTCGCCGTTCGCGATGCGGAACAGCAGGGAGTAACCGATTTGACCTGCGGCGCCGGTGACGGCAACACGCTTTGCGGGCTTAGCCATTGAAAATCTCCAGGACGATGCGTTAGTGCGTTAGACGCTAGGGAAAAACGCCATTTTATATGCGCGTTAGACAAAGCGTCGTTGAAACACGGCGGAATTCGCTGCGCGCGGGCTTGCGCTGAACCGGGCGGAAGCCGGGGAGCGCCGCTGCGCGGCCGTCGTGCCGGGTAATCTGTACAACCGAGCGGAGTGCGGGACGCTGTTGGTACCGTAGCGGCCGTTGCGCCTGCCGGCTCCTGCTACAGCGCGTTTCGGCGCGCGTCCGGCGGGGCGCCGGCGGGCCAGTCGAAACCTGGACTGCATGAGAGAACAGCATGGTGCAGGGCGGCTTTTGGTGCGTGACAGCCATCGGGAAAAGCGCCGTACGACAACCCGCAAACCCTTGCTCGACAAGGAGTGTAGGATTCGGCAGACGCAAAGTCAACATTATCTTATGTCTTATATAAGACATAAGTATCGCCGGGAAAGGGCTGGACGCAAGATGGGCCTTTATGATGAAATGCGCGGATGACTTCGAACCAGGCGAGCACTGCGAATCCTATCGGCCCGGCGGGCTCAGGCGACGGCGTGCCCGCTGGCGCACCCACTTCTTCCGCGGGGGCCGCGCCTGCTGCTTCAGCACCCGCCGCAGCCCACGCATTGCCCACCTCGCCGACCTTCAGCCCGCTGTATCAGCAGATCAAGGGGCTGATTACGCAGAGCCTCGAGTCGGGCGAATGGAAACCCGGCGAAATCATTCCCAGCGAAGTCGAACTGGCCGCCCGCTACAAGGTGAGTCAGGGCACCGTGCGCAAGGCAATCGACGAACTCGCCGCCGATAACCTGCTGGTCCGGCGCCAGGGCAAGGGCACTTTTGTTGCTACGCACAACGAAGACCGTGCCCAGTTTCGCTTCCTCAGATTGCTTGCCGATGACGGCGACGAACATCCGCACGTCAGCCGGCTGCTCGAATGCCGGCGGCTGCGCGCCCCGGCGGAAATTGCCCGCCAGCTCGATCTGAAGCCCGCCGATCCCGTCGTGCTGATCAAGCGCCTGCTGCAGTTCGATGGCGAAACTACGGTGCTCGACGAAATCTGGCTGCCAGGTGGCATGTTTCGCGGCCTCACGCTCGAGCGCCTGTCGGAGTACAAAGGGCCGCTCTACGCGATGTTCGAGACGGAGTTCGGCACGCGCATGATCCGCGCATCCGAGAAAATCCGCGCGGTGGCAGCCGATCCGGCCGTGGCCGAACTGCTGCACGTGCCGGCTGGTTTTCCGCTACTTTCGGTGGAGCGCGTGTCCTATACGTACGGCGATCGACCGGTCGAAGTGCGTCGTGGCTGGTATGTCACAACCGGGTATTACTATCAGAACGATTTGAGCTGACGATCTGGCTCAAGACAACGCGCGAGGACCTGTGCGAAGCACGCGCCAGGCCGCTCAAACACGCAATTGTTGCCCGCTCCGTAAAGCTCCTGCGCGGTTTTTCGCTGCAGCGCGATATGAAAAGGCGCTAAAATCGCGGACTAGTGTGACTACAAAGTAGGGGTCTAGCATGGCTGAAGCCGTAAAAAAACCGAGGCCGGAGTTCCGGAACATCGGTATCGGACAGATCTTGACGGCATACCGTCTCCCGCTAGCGGGGCGGGTGTCGATCCTGCACCGCCTGAGCGGTGGTCTGCTCTTCGTGTTCCTCCCGTTCCTGCTGTACCTCTTCTCGCAAAGCCTGACATCAGAAATCAGCTTCGAGTTGTTCAAGGATTTCCTCTCCAACATCGTCGTCAAGCTCATCACGCTGGTTCTCGCGTGGGCCTTCCTGTTTCACTTCTGCGCCGGCGTTCGCCATCTGGTGATGGACACACACCGCGGCGTGACGAAGGAAGGCGGCAAGCAGACGTCGATCGTCGTGCTGGTCCTGTCGTCGCTACTCACCCTCGCTTTTGCAGCAAAACTCTTCGGAGTCTTCTAAAAAAATGGCATCCCACAATCGAATCGGCCCGAAGCGCCTCGTCGTCGGCGCGCATTACGGGCTGCGCGACTGGCTCGCGCAACGCATTACCGCCGTCGTGATGGCGGTCTACACCGTGATCCTGCTCGCGTGGTTCTTCGGTGCGAAGGACTTCTCCTATGAAGGCTGGTCGTCGATCTTCGCCACGCAGTGGATGAAGCTCGCCACGTTCGTCGCGTTGCTGTCGCTGTTCTATCACGCCTGGGTTGGCATCCGCGACATCTGGATGGACTACATCAAGCCCGTCGGCACGCGGCTCTTCCTGCAGGCGCTGACGATCGTCTGGTTGCTCGCGTGTGCGGGCTACGCTGCGCAGATTCTCTGGAGAGTGTAAAAGAATGGCTGCAATCAAGAATTCTCTGCCGCGTCGCCGCTTCGACGTCGTCATCGTCGGTGCAGGCGGTTCGGGCATGCGTGCGTCGCTGCAACTCGCGCGCGCAGGTCTGTCGGTCTGCGTGCTGTCGAAGGTGTTCCCGACGCGCTCGCACACGGTCGCCGCGCAAGGCGGTATCGGTGCTTCGCTCGGCAACATGAGCGAAGACAACTGGCACTACCACTTCTACGACACGATCAAGGGTTCCGACTGGCTCGGCGACCAGGACGCGATCGAATTCATGTGCCGTGAAGCGCCGAATGCGGTCTACGAACTCGAACACATGGGCATGCCGTTCGACCGCAATGCGGACGGCACGATCTATCAGCGTCCGTTCGGCGGTCATACCGCGAACTACGGCGAAAAGCCGGTGCAACGTGCCTGCGCGGCAGCTGACCGTACCGGTCACGCGCTGCTGCACACGCTGTATCAGCAGAACGTCGCGGCGAAGACGCAGTTCTTCGTCGAATGGATGGCGCTCGATCTGATCCGCGACGCCGAAGGCGACGTGCTCGGCGTGACCGCGCTCGAAATGGAAACCGGCGACGTCTATATCCTCGAAGGCAAGACCACGTTGTTCGCTACAGGCGGCGCGGGCCGGATCTTCGCGGCATCGACGAATGCGTTCATCAACACCGGCGACGGTCTTGGCATGGCGGCCCGCTCGGGCATCGCGCTGCAGGACATGGAATTCTGGCAATTCCACCCCACCGGCGTGGCCGGTGCCGGCGTGCTGATTACCGAAGGCGTGCGCGGCGAAGGCGGCATTCTGCGTAACTCGGACGGCGAGCGCTTCATGGAGCGCTACGCGCCGACGCTGAAGGATCTGGCGCCGCGCGATTTCGTCTCGCGTTCGATGGACCAGGAAATCAAGGAAGGCCGCGGCGTGGGTCCGAACAAGGATCACGTGCTGCTCGACCTGTCGCATATCGGCGCCGAGACGATCATGAAGCGTTTGCCGTCCATTCGCGAGATCGCGCTGAAGTTCGCGAACGTCGACTGCATCAAGGAACCGATCCCGGTCGTGCCGACCATCCACTACCAGATGGGCGGTATTCCGACGAACATCCACGGGCAGGTGGTGGGAACGTCGAAGGGTCACGAAGATCCGGTCAACGGTTTTTACGCAGTGGGCGAATGCTCGTGCGTGTCGGTGCACGGTGCGAACCGTCTCGGCACGAACTCGCTGCTCGACCTTGTTGTGTTCGGTCGCGCGGCCGGCAATCACATCGTCAAGCACGTACGCGAGATCAAGGACCACAAGCCGCTGCCGGCCGATGCAGCCGAGTTCTCGCTGGCACGTCTCGACAAGCTCACGAAGTCGACCTCGGGCGAATACACGCAGGCCATCGCCGGCGACATCCGCGCGTCGATGCAGGCACATGCAGGCGTGTTCCGTACATCGAAGCTGCTGGCCGAAGGTGTCGACAAGATCAAGGAACTGGCCGAGCGGGTCGAACACGTCCATCTGAAGGACAAGTCGAAGGTGTTCAACACGGCACGTGTCGAAGCGCTGGAACTGGCGAACCTGATCGAAGTGGCGCGCGCCACGATGGTCTCCGCCGAGGCGCGCAAGGAAAGCCGCGGCGCGCACGCGCAGAGCGACTTCGAACATCGCGACGACGAAAACTGGCTGCGTCACACGCTGTGGTTCAGCGAAGGCGATCGCCTCGACTACAAGCCGGTGCATATGCAGCCGCTGACGGTCGAATCGGTACCGCCGAAAGCGCGGACGTTCTAAGCCCAAGCCAAATCAAAGGAACTGGAAATGGCCACGCGAATTTTTGAAATCTACCGCTACGATCCGGACAAGGATGCAGCGCCGCGCATGCAGCGCTACGAGATCGAGATCGACTCGCACGAACGCATGCTGCTCGACGCGCTCATCAAGCTGAAGGCGGTCGACGAAACGCTGTCGTTCCGCCGTTCGTGCCGCGAAGGCGTGTGCGGTTCGGACGCGATGAACATCAATGGCAAGAACGGTCTTGCCTGCCTGACGAACCTGAACGACCTGCCGCACAAGATCGTGTTGCGTCCGCTGCCGGGCCTGCCCGTCGTGCGCGATCTGATCTGCGATTTCACGCAGTTCTTCAACCAGTACCACTCGATCAAGCCGTACCTGATCAACGACACGCCGCCGCCGGAGAAGGAGCGCCTGCAGTCGCCGGAAGAGCGCGACGAGCTCGACGGCCTGTACGAGTGCATCCTGTGCGCGAGCTGCTCGACGTCGTGCCCGAGCTTCTGGTGGAATCCGGACAAGTTCGTCGGGCCGGCTGGTCTGCTGCAAGCCTATCGCTTCATCGCGGATAGCCGCGACGAAGCGACCGGCGAGCGTCTCGATAACCTGGAAGATCCGTATCGTCTGTTCCGCTGCCACACCATCATGAACTGCGTCGACGTGTGCCCGAAGGGTTTGAACCCGACGAAGGCGATCGGCAAGATCAAGGAATTGATGGTTCGCCGCGCCGTATAGCATGGAAGAAGCTTCGCACCAGTCCGACCCGCTTCGCCGCGCACGCCTTCGCTGGCGCGCCCGGCGCGGCTTGCTGGAAAACGATCTGATCTTCGAGCGTTTTTTCGGCAAATACGAGCATGACCTCAGCGATGCCGATGTCGGCGCCCTTACGCGCCTGCTCGAGCTGAGCGATAACGACCTGATGGACTTGCTGCTTGCACGCAAGGAACCCGAAGGCGAACTTGCTGACCCGGATGTCATACGGGTGCTGCAGCTGCTGCGTACCGTGTAAGCGTCGCGAGTAGACGCACGCAGCGCAAGTAGCGCACGCGTGCGGTGCTGCCGGTGCTGCCGGGCGTGCAGATTATCGAAACCCTGTTTCCATACTTCGATTGAGGATGTGCCATGACCCCGTCTGATGTAAAAGCCACGCTATCGTTCAGCGACAACTCGCCGAGCGTTGAAATGCCGATCTACAAGGGCACCCTTGGCCCGGACGTGATCGACATCCGCAAACTGTACGGCCAGACCGGCAAGTTCACGTACGACCCCGGCTTCATGTCGACGGCGTCGTGCAACTCGGCGATCACGTATATCGATGGGGACAAGGGCGAGCTGCTGTACCGCGGCTACCCGATCGACAACCTCGCGCAGAACGCCGACTTCCTCGAAACCTGCTTCCTGTTGCTGAAGGGCGAACTGCCGAACAAGCAGGAAAAGGACGAGTTCGTCGACACCGTCACGAAGCACACGATGGTGCACGAGCAGATGCAGTTTTTCTTCCGCGGTTTCCGCCGCGATGCGCACCCGATGGCGATTCTGGTGGCCGCTGTCGGCGCGCTGTCGGCGTTCTATCACGACTCGCTCGACATCAATAACCCGCGTCACCGCGACGTATCGGCGATTCGCATGATCGCGAAGCTGCCGACGCTGGTCGCGATGGCCTACAAGTACAGTATCGGCCAGCCGTTCGTGTATCCGCGCAACGACCTGTCGTACAGCGCGAATTTCATGCGCATGATGTTCTCGAATCCGTGCGAGGAATATAAGGTCAATGACGTGCTGGTGCGCGCGCTCGACCGTATCCTGATCCTGCATGCGGACCACGAGCAGAATGCGTCGACGTCGACGGTGCGGCTGGCGGGTTCGTCGGGTGCGAATCCGTTTGCGTGTATCGCGGCCGGTATCGCATGCCTGTGGGGTCCGGCACACGGCGGCGCGAACGAAGCGGCGCTGAACATGCTTGAAGAAATCGGTTCGATCGACAACATCCCTGAGTTCATCAAGCAGGTGAAGGACAAGAACTCGGGTGTGAAGCTGATGGGCTTCGGTCACCGCGTGTACAAGAACTACGATCCGCGCGCGAAGCTGATGCGCGAGACCTGCTACGAAGTGCTGGAAGAACTGGGCCTGCATGACGACCCGCTCTTCAAGCTCGCCATGGAACTCGAAAAGATCGCGCTCGAAGACGAATACTTCGTGTCGCGCAAGCTGTACCCGAACGTCGACTTCTACTCGGGCATCGTGCAACGTGCGCTCGGTATCCCGACGTCGATGTTCACCTGCATCTTCTCGATGGCGCGTACGGTGGGCTGGATTGCGCAGTGGAACGAAATGATCGCCGATCCGGAACAGAAGATTGGTCGTCCGCGCCAGTTGTTCGTGGGCGATACGTCGCGCGAAGCGAAGCCGATCGCGCAGCGCTAAGGCGATAAGTAGCGGTAACTGCAAAGAGAACGCCCCGACGGTAAAAGCCGTCGGGGCGTTTTTACTGGTGCGGTGGTTTGCACAGAAACGAGACCGCTTTAGCGGCCTCGTCCCGCGTCCTTTACCACTGCATCGAGGCACCAATCCCGTATGCAGTCCCTGCCGAACTCGTACCGACGCCGGCGCGCATCTTGATGTTATTCGTGATGCGCGCGGTCGCTCCCACGGCGACCGCCTGGTAGCCCTGGAAGGACCCGACGCCTACCCCCATCGAAAGCGTCTTGCCTTGATCCACCTCCGGGATCATCGAGAGCGCTGTCGCGGCGGCAATACCCGAATAAGCGGTTCTTGCCGTGCTGTTGACGCTCTGCTGCAACTGGCCCACCGCCTGATTCGTGTAATTGTTCGCCTGACTGAGCGTGGCGTTGAGCTGGTTGAGGTTGACCGCGTCGGTGCCTTGCGTGCCGGCGGCCACATTCGTGACCTGGCGTTGCTGGTTCGCGCTACCCATCGAAACGACGTTTGAACGGCCTCCGTCATCCGAGCCGGCGCCGATTGCCACGGAATTGGATCCAGCCGTGACGTGCGGCTTGTCGGTGCCCTTGCCGTTCATGTCCGTCGCGACGCCATTGTTGTTCGCTGCTGTCGTCGAGCTGTTGTTGATGCTGGTCGAAAGCGACGACACCTGGTTGTTCACGCTGGTCGACAGTGACGCGACGGTGTTGTTGGTGCTCGAAAGACCTGTCGATAGCGAGTTGACGCTCGTCTGGGTCGACGTGGACAGCGATGTCAGGTTGCTGTTGGTGGTGCTGAGGCCGGTCGACAACGAGCCGACTGCGGTCGACGTCGAGGTCGACAGCGACGCGACGCTGGCGTTGGTGGCACCGAGTCCCGTCGACAGCGAAGCGACAGCGCTATTGGTCGCGAACAGCTGGCTACCGTTGATCGCGTCGGTGCTGGTCGACGTGATCTGGCCGGCGGAGACGTTGGTGATCTGCCTCGTGATGATTTGCCCTTGCGCGTTAGCGGAGCCGACGCTGAACACGCCGCTAGGATTAGCGCCCGCAAACCCGCCGAAGAGCAGCCCTCCGATCGTGACCGACGAGACCGGGACAAACGGCGCAGTAGTAGAGCCGTTGCCGATGGCAACCGAGTTGTCGTCGCTGGCGACTGCATTCGGGCCGATAGCGACACTGTTCTGACCGGTCACGATGCTGTCCGGCAACGTCGAGTTGGCATGAAAGTACTTGGTGCCCTTGGTGCTGATGTTGTTGAGGGCGTCTCCGACGTTATTGTTGGTAGTGGTCGTGCCGTCTGCGTTGTAGGTGACGTAGGCCGGCGCCGAGACCTGACCAGTCGTCGGATCGTACTTCGCTCCACCGCCAAGCGCCGAGGCCGTGGAAGTGCCCAGAGCGTTTGTGTTGGACGTGATGGAGCTGATGCCGGTGGACAACGAACTAAGCCCAGTCGATGTCGAGGTCGACAGCGTAGTCAGGCTGCTGTTAGTCGAGCTCAGGCCAGTAGACAGCGATGTGACGTTGCTCGTCAGCGTTACGAGTCCGGTCGATGTCGACGTCGACAGCGAAGCGAGGTTGCTGTTCGTCGTGGACAGACCGCTGGATGTCGAGGTGGATAGCGACGCGACGGAGCTCGTGGTCGTAGACAGACCGGTAGACAACGAGTTGATGCCGGTCGAAGCGGACGTCGAGAGCGAGGTCAGGTTCAGGTTGGTGGTCGACAAGCCGGTGGATAGTGAGTTGATACCGGTCGAAGCCGACGTCGAGAGCGACACCACATTCGCGTTGGTCGTCGACAGACCCGTGGACAGCGAGTTGATACCCGTCGAGGCCGACGTCGAGAGACTACCGACGTTGCTGTTGGTCGTGCTCAGGCCAGTCGACAGCGAGTTCACGCCGGTCGATAGCGAGCTGATCCCGCTCGATGTGGAGCTCGACAGGCTCGTTACGTTGCTGTTGGTCGTACTCAGGCCGGTCGACAGCGAACTCACGCCCGTCGACAACGAGCTGATTCCGCTCGACGTGGAGCTCGACAGACTCGTCACATTACTGTTGGTCGTGCTGAGCCCAGTCGACAGCGAGGTGATGCCACTAGACGTGGAGCTCGACAGGCTCGTCACATTGCTATTGGTCGTGCTCAGCCCAGTAGACAGCGAATTCACACCCGTCGACAGCGAACCGATACCGCTCGACGTCGAACTCGACAGGCTCGCGAGATTGCTATTGGTCGTGCTCAGACCGGTCGACAGACTGCTGAAACCTGTCGAGAGATTGCCGACGCCGGTTGACAGCGAGTTGACCGCGCCATTCGTCGCAAAGAGCTGCGAGCCGTTGATTGCATCGGTGCTGGTTCCTGTGACCCGGCCTGCAGCCACGTTGGTGATCTGGCGTTCCTTGTTCAGGTCACCCACCGATACCACGCCTACCGGCGCTCCCCCCGCGTAGGTAGCGGACTGCCCGCCAACCGTCCCAGTCGGCGTGGGATTGGCCGCCGCCGTGATAGAGCTGCTACCCAGGGCCACGCTGTTCGCGGTGCTGACCACCGCGCCGTTGCCGATCGCCACGCCATTGGACACCGACGCGCTGGCATTCGGACCCAACGCCATCGCGTTCACACCGGTTGCGCCGTCGTTGTTGTAGTTACCTTGCTGCGTGCCGTTGTCGTTGACGCTGTAGTAGTGCGTGCGCGTCGCCGAGACGACGGTGGACAGGCTCGATACGCTGCTGCCCGTCGTGCTCAGTCCGGTGGACAGCGATGTGATGCCCGTCGACGTCGAAGTGGACAACGTGTTCAGACCGGTCGACAGCGAACCGATACCGCTCGAAGCCGAAGTCGACAGACTGCTGACACTGCTGGTCGTCGTGCTCAACCCGGTCGACAGGCTGTTGATGCCGGTCGAAGTAGACGTAGAAAGCGAGCCAATACTCGTCGACGTCGAACTCGACAGGCTCGCCACGCCACTGCTGGTTGTGCTCAATCCAGTCGAAAGGCTGGCCACGCTGGCTGCCGTAGCGGTCGACAGCGATACCGCATTGTTCGCGACACTGAATAGCTGACTGCCGTTCACTGCATCGGTGCTGGTCGAAGTCACGCGGCCTGCCGCGACGCTCGTGATCTGCCGCTCGGCGCCAGGCGCGCCGACGCTCACCACGCCACCAGGCGTAGTGCCGGCGAACGGGCCGAAGGTGGTCGAACCGATCGTGACATTGGTCACCGGGTTGGCTGCGGCTGTGGTGGATTGCGCGCCCAACGCAACGGAGTTGTCCGTTCCGGCGACGGCACCCGCGCCGAGTGCGACGGACAGATTGCCGGACGCCCGGGTCTGCGTGGTCGCGTCGTAGTTGATACCGGCGGTAGCGGTATTGTCCGAACCGATCGCGATGGAGCGTGTGCCCGAAGCGAGCGACGACTGACCGATCGCAATGCCCGCTGTGCCGGATGCCAGCGATACCGAACCCAGCGACAGAGAAAAGTCACCATTCGCAGCACTCTGCCGGCCAATGGCGATGCCTGCGGCGCCGTTCGATAGCGCAGCGGCACCGATGGCGACGCTGCCGTTCTGCAGGGCCGCTGCTGCAGGTCCCACGCCCACCGATAGTGCTCCCGTTGCCGTCGAGTTGGAGCCGACGGCAAGCGCGCCCGAATTGGTTGCGGTGGCTTTGTCGCCAATCGCCACACCGCAATTGACGGCCGCAAAATTCGCCCCCGGTGTCGTGGTCGGAGAGTTACCGGGGTTCAGACGATTAACCGCCGAGGAGCATACGGCCGAGTCCACCGATGCGGTGCCAGCCGGAGATTGCACTCCGGACAGCGTGGTCGATGTGGTCTGGGCAAAAGAGGGAAGCGTGTATCCCAGCCCCAGCGCAGCCGCTATGCAAAACGCAATGCTATTCAGCCTGATTGAACCCGGAGCAGGCGCTTGCCCCTTCCCGCCGCCGGACAGAACCGTTTCAGTGCCGGTTCGCTTGACCGCCGACTGATTGGGTTTCCCGTTTGACGAGGTGAGTTCTGACGCCGCAATCCAGGATTGAAGCGCTTCATTCCAGATAGAACGGTAGGCTCGATTCATGGCTGACAATTCCTTAAATCTTTGGTAGAGGTTTTTGAAATGTTAAATATGGCCCTCGGATACTCTGGCCTTTATTTAGTTGTACTGTTTAGTGAAAACATTATTCGAGACGATGCAACGCACGCACCAGGATTGAGCAAGGTGGTGCGATAAAAAGGGCGAAGTCGCCCAGCGACGGCAGGTTCGCTGCGTCGACAGTTAGTACGCACTGCGCGGGCGTTTTAACGCCCGGCTCAGCGTGTGCAAAAACTCAAGGGAGGATGAATCGGTCCTTTGGCGGGCTGGCAATCTGGTTGCCAGCGCCACACGTCGTACGTCACACGCCAGGTATCACATGGCGTCTCAACAAGGTGTCGGGAAGACTGCTTGGGCTATAGCGGCATCGTGCAGATCAGGCGGCCGCGACCTATGCCATTTGTACAACTAATTTCTTTGTCAGTAAGCACTGATTCAATCAACGTTGGGATGGTATCAGCGCCCGCAGCGGTGTCAATATAAATCGATATAACGTACTCACTCCGTGCTGTGTGCATAAAAGATTATTGATTCAGAAATGAAACAAAATGATCGAGGGATTATCTGCGTTCAATGCGCGGTGATTAAAGGCGGATCGTCAAAGGTTAAATGCCAAGCTCTTCGGCGGCCACTTATCTGTCCGTTTCGGCCAATTGCTCACAATGAATCAAAGCCTGTTTCTACGTTCGGTAAAAATATGCTTTTTGTCGGGTCCGGATTCAGTCGATTGAGCTTTACTTACCGATTGTGTCTTTCGCGCCACTGGGATGCGGCGTCCGCAGATCTTTTTCAAGTGACGTCGGCCGCGTTTCTACTCCCGGTGACAAACCCGGCGATGGCACCTGCCCCTGCGTTTCGAAGCAGTGTCGCCAGGCGCCCGGCGTCATGCCGCGTGCAGCGAGGAACTGGCGGTTGAAATTCGCGAGATTAGGGAAGCCGGCCTTCGCCGCGATCACTGCGACAGGCCACGCGGTGTTGGTCAGTTGTCGGGTGGCGTAAGCGATGCGCAGGCGGCTCAGATAACGCCCGACGCTCTCGCCGACATGCCGCACGAAGTAACGATGCAGCGAGCGCTCCGACAGGTTGGCGACCGCGCACAACTCTGCGATGCGCAGCGGTTCGGCGAACCGTCGATCGAGCAGATCGAGCACCCGGTTCAGACGCTCGGCTTCGACGGCTGTACTGGTTGCCACGCCGCTGTGAGCGGTCGGCGATGCGAGCGGTTGTGCCTGCGCTTCGGCGAGCGCGGCAAGCGTGTCGAGTACCGCCGCGAGCCGCGTGCGCGGTGCTCCATCGAGCAGTGCGGGCACACGCGAACGCATCGCGGCAGTAGCGCCCTCGCTGAAATGCAGACCAGGCGCCGCACGTCGTAGCAACGAGCGCAACGGCGCGAATTCCGGACAGCAATCGGCGACACGCCGCACCCAGTCGCCGCTGAACCACACGACGATCGCCACCTGCGGCTCATTTGCAATGGGGCTCTCGCTGGACGCCCACGTGTGCGGCATGTCGGGCGGAACGAGTACGAGGTCATCACACGCGTACTCGCCGATATGGTCGCCGACGAAGCGCCGGCCGCGGCTGTTCATCGTGAGCGTCAGTTCGTACTCGGGATGGTGATGCCATTCGAATGGGATCTGCGCAATCTGCCGGCGATACACCCGCACCGAACAGCCGTCGGGGATCGTTACGCGTTCGTACTGGGGTTTCATCGGGATCGTCCGGCCGCCGGGGAAGGGGATGGCGAATGTCCGGATTGTATCGATGGTTGGCTGAAAAGTATGTCTGTCAGCACTGAAACGCTCCTAATCTAGCTGCACGATAAACAACAACCATGAGACAACCGATGCCGTTCACCATCGACAACCCGCAGGACACGATCCGCGCCACCCGGCGTTCGCTGCGCGCCGCGCTGCCCGACTACAAGCGCGTGTTTCGCGAAGTCGAAGGCGCGATCGCTGCCCAGGTCGATGCGATTCAGCGCGACCGCGCGCGCGGCGCCGACACGATTCCGGTGTTCGACTATGCGTCGATTGCCGCGGACGATGTCGATCCGCACACCATTGCGCAACTGAAGACGCGCGGCGCGTGCGTCGTGCGTCGCGTGTTCGATCCGCAGCAGGCAAGCGACTGGAACGATGAACTCGGCGAGTACGTCGAGGGCAATCGTCTCGACGAAGTGCTGGCCCGTCGCGCCGAGGACCGATACTTCGGCACGCTGGCATCGAACAAACCGCTGATCTATGGCGTGTACTGGTCGAAGCCGCAGATCGCGGCGCGGCAATCGGAGGCGCTCACGCGCACGCGGGTGTTTCTGAATCGCTTGTGGCGTGCGCACAGCGAAGGGCGCCAGCATTTCGATCCGGACGTCGTACCCACGTACGCGGACCGGATTCGCAGGCGGCCGCCGGGTTCGGCATCGTTGGGGTTGTCGCCGCATGTCGACGGTGGATCGGTGGAACGCTGGCTCGATCCGTACTATCGCAATGTGTATCGCCATGTGCTGTCGGGCAACTGGCGCGACTACGATCCGTACGATGCAGCGTTTCGACCCGACGTACAGGAGATTGCGTCACCGGCAGTGTGTTCGATGTTCCGCACCTTCCAGGGCTGGACCGCATTGACCGCGCAAGGTCCCGGCGACGGCACGTTGCAACTGATCCCGATCGCGAATGCGATGGCCTGGGTTCTATTGCGCGCGCTGCAGGACGACGTACCCGACGACTCGCTATGTGGCGCGCAACCGGCACGCGCGTTGTCGGTGATGCCCGAATGGCATGCGTTGCTGCTCGAAGCAGTGACACCGATTCCGCAGATGCAGCCAGGAGACGCCGTGTTCTGGCACAGCGACGTCGTGCATTCGGTCGAAGACGTACATAGCGGTACCGGCTACAGCAACGTGATGTACATCGCGTCGGCACCGGGCTGCGCGAAAAACGACGCGTATCTGCAGCGGCAGTTACCGGCTTTCCTGCGCGGCGAGAGCCCGCCCGATTTTCCCGCCGATCACTTCGAAACCGACTTCGCAGGGCGCGCCGAAGAGCGCGATCTGACAGCACTGGGGCGAGCGCAACTCGGCCTCGACTGACGAGAGCAGACAAGAACAACGCACCGGCAGAGTCATCGCGCAGTGACGGGTAACGCCGATACAGGTATCGGCACTACTACCCAACCCACTGTTTTTTATCGGTTTTTCGCTTGACGGGTCAGCAAAACAGAAAGGCTGCGTGGCATAATCGACCGACACGGACAGCAGGCAATTTCCAGCGAAATCTGCATGCGAAGTCCGCAGTGACGTCATTACTACCCGCATACCATGGCACAGACCCTCTACGACAAATTGTGGAACACCCATGTGGTCCACACGGAAGACGATGGCACGACGATTCTCTACATCGACCGTCACCTGCTGCATGAAGTCACGAGCCCGCAGGCGTTCGAAGGGCTGAAACTGGCCGAGCGTCCGGTATGGCGCATCAGCGCGAATCTCGCGGTCTCCGATCACAACGTCCCCACTACCGACCGCTCACACGGCATCGCCGATCCCGTCTCGAAGCTGCAGGTCGATACGCTCGATTCGAATTGCGACGCGTACGGCATTACGCAGTTCAAGATGAACGACCTGCGTCAGGGCATCGTGCATATCATCGGACCGGAGCAGGGCGCGACGTTGCCTGGTATGACGATCGTCTGCGGCGATTCGCATACATCGACGCACGGCGCGTTCGGCGCGCTTGCGCACGGCATCGGCACCTCGGAAGTCGAGCACGTGCTTGCCACGCAAACGCTGCTGCAGAAGAAGAGCAAGAATCTGCTCGTGAAGGTCGAAGGGCCGCTGCCGCGCGGCTGCACCGCGAAAGACATTGTGCTCGCGATCATCGGCAAGATCGGCACCGCGGGCGGCACCGGTTATGCGATCGAGTTCGGCGGCTCGACGATTCGCGCGCTGAGCATGGAAGGCCGCATGACCGTGTGCAACATGGCGATCGAAGCCGGCGCACGCGCCGGCATGGTCGCCGTCGACGACACGACGATCGACTACCTGAAGGGCCGTCCGTTCTCGCCGCAAGGCGTCGAGTGGAACCAGGCCGTCGAATACTGGAAGCAGTTCAAGACCGATGAGGGCGCGCAGTTCGATCGCGTGGTCGAACTGAATGCGGCCGAGATCGTGCCGCAGGTCACGTGGGGCACGTCGCCGGAAATGGTCACGCCGATCGACGGTCGCGTGCCGGACCCCGAACGCGAGAAAGATCCGGTGAAGCGCGGTGCAATCGAACGTGCACTGCAATACATGGCGCTCGAGCCGAACCTGCCGATCGAATCGATCAAGCCGGACAAGATCTTTATCGGCTCGTGCACGAATGCGCGCATCGAAGATCTGCGTGCCGCTGCGTACGTCGTGAAGAAACTGGGCCGGCGCGTCGCACCGAGCATCCGGCTCGCGATGGTGGTGCCGGGCTCGGGTCTCGTGAAGGCGCAGGCCGAACGCGAAGGGCTCGACAAGATCTTCACCGACGCCGGTTTCGAATGGCGCGAGCCCGGTTGCTCGATGTGTCTCGCGATGAACGCCGACCGGCTCGAACCGGGCGAGCGCTGCGCGTCGACATCGAACCGTAACTTCGAAGGGCGCCAGGGCGCGGGTGGTCGTACTCATCTGGTCAGCCCGGCGATGGCAGCGGCGGCGGCCATCGAAGGACACTTCGTCGATATTCGCAAGCTGGGGTGACTGCCATGAATACATCGACACTCTGGCGTCGTACCGTGCTGCTGGCGTTGACCGGCATGCTGCTGGGACTGGCGGGTTGCAATACGGTCGCGGGCTTTGGCCAGGACATGGACGACGCCGGACACGCAATCAAGAAAGCAGCCGACTAATGCAGCGCTGCCGTGTCACACGACGCGTGCGCGTCGCCCGGGCACGGCGCTTTTCGATTACACCGGCACGCGCGATCAGATATCGCGCGTGCGGGTCTCAACTCTGGCGGGTGATGAACCATGGATAAATTCATCGTACATACGGGCGTCGTGGCGCCGCTCGATCGCGAGAACGTCGACACCGACGCGATCATTCCGAAGCAGTTTCTCAAGTCGATCAAGCGCAGCGGCTTCGGCCCCAACGCATTCGACGAATGGCGTTATCTCGATCACGGCGAACCGGGTCAGGACAACTCGCGCCGTCCGTTGAATCCGGATTTCGTGCTGAACCAGCCGCGTTATCAGGGCGCTTCCGTGCTGCTCGCGCGCAAGAACTTCGGTTGCGGCAGCTCGCGCGAACATGCACCGTGGGCGCTGCAGCAGTATGGTTTTCGCGCACTGATCGCACCGAGCTTCGCAGACATCTTCTATAACAACTGCTTCAAGAACGGTCTGCTGCCGATCGTGCTGACCGAGCAACAGGTCGACCATCTGTTCAACGAGACCTATGCGTTCAACGGCTTCAAGCTGACCGTCGATCTCGAAGCGCAAGTTGTGCGTACCGCAGACGGCAGTGCCGAATATCCGTTCGAGGTTGCAGGTTTCCGCAAATACTGCCTGCTGAACGGCTTCGACGATATCGGCCTCACGTTGCGTCACGCGGACAAGATTCGCCAGTACGAAGCGGAGCGGCTGGCGAAGCAGCCGTGGCTGAATCACCGCATCGTCGGCTAGGCTGCAGGCATCAGTCAGGCACAACTTCTATCAAACACCCAGCAAGGAATTTCGCATGAAGATCGCTGTACTGCCGGGCGACGGCATCGGTCCTGAGATCGTTAAAGAAGCCGTGAAAGTGCTGAACGCACTTGGCGAAAAGTTCGAACTCGAAGAGGCGCCCGTCGGCGGCGCAGGTTACGAGGCGAAGGGGCATCCGCTGCCCGACTCGACGCTCGCGCTCGCGAAGGAAGCCGATGCGATCCTGTTCGGCGCCGTTGGCGACTGGAAGTACGATTCGCTCGAACGCGCGTTGCGGCCGGAGCAAGCCATTCTCGGGCTGCGCAAGCATCTGCAGCTGTTCGCGAATTTTCGTCCGGCGATCTGCTATCCGCAGTTGACCGGCGCGTCTTCGTTGAAGGAAGAAATCGTGTCGGGTCTCGACATCCTGATCGTGCGCGAGCTGAACGGCGACATCTATTTCGGTTCGCCGCGCGGTGTGCGCGAAGCGCCGGACGGCCTGTTCGCCGGCGCGAAGGAAGGCTTCGACACGATGCGCTATTCGGAGACCGAAGTGCGCCGCATTTCGCACGTCGCGTTCCAGGCGGCGCGCAAGCGCAGCCGCAAGCTGACTTCGGTCGACAAGGCGAACGTGCTCGAAACGTCGCAGTTCTGGAAGGACGTAATGATCGACGTCGCGAAGGAATATACCGACGTCGAGCTGTCGCACATGTACGTCGACAACGCGGCGATGCAGCTCGTCAAGGCACCGAAATCATTCGACGTGATCGTCACGGGCAACATGTTCGGCGACATCCTGTCCGACGAAGCGGCGATGCTGACCGGCTCGATCGGCATGCTGCCGTCGGCCTCGCTCGATAAGGACAACAAGGGGCTCTACGAACCGTCGCACGGTTCCGCACCGGACATCGCCGGTAAGGGCGTGGCGAATCCGCTGGCTACGATCCTGTCGGCGGCGATGATGCTGCGCTATTCGTTGAATAAGGTCGAGCAGGCTGACCGCATCGAAAGTGCGGTGAAAAAGGTGCTGGAGCAGGGCTTCCGCACCGGCGATATCCTCACGCCGGGTTGCCAGCAGGTCGGCACGGCAGCGATGGGTGATGCGGTGCTCGCGGCGCTCTGAGATGCCGGTGTAAGCGTAAGTAAACAGGCAATAAGCGCATAAACAGGCCGCTATACCGGCCTGTTTATGCAAAAACGACGTGTATCGGCGGCTTACACCGCTCATTTCAGGTTTCGTGTAGACTGGCGCGATGGCGAAGATTCCACAAATCTCCTCGATTTCGAACCAGCACGGCAACACAGCCCGTGCGGTTGAACTCGCCATCGTCAGCCAAACGCTGATCAAAACGATTACCCCGAAAACGATCACGATTCGCTGATCGTCCGTCGTGCCCGCCTGTCTTCCCCGCGCGGTCACTGCGGGCAAAGATGCGGGGAAGGCTCCACTCCAAGGGTAAGTGTCATGAACGTAGGTCTCGTAGGTTGGCGCGGCATGGTCGGCAGCGTCCTGATGCAACGGATGCAGCAGGAAGGCGATTTCGACCTCATCGAACCGGTGTTTTTCAGCACCAGCAATGTGGGCGGCAACGCGCCGTCGTTCGCCAAAAACGAGACGAAGCTCAAAGACGCAGCCAGCATCGACGATCTGAAGAAGTGCGACATCGTCATCACCTGCCAGGGCGGCGACTACACCAACGAAGTCTTCCCGAAGCTGCGCGCAGCCGGCTGGAATGGCTACTGGATCGACGCGGCATCGTCGCTGCGCATGAAGGACGATGCGGTCATCATTCTCGATCCGGTCAACCTCGACGTGATCAAGAGCGCGCTCGTCAGCGGCACGAAGAATTTCATTGGCGGCAACTGCACGGTAAGCCTGATGCTGATGGCGCTGGGCGGACTGTTCCGCGAAAATCTCGTCGACTGGATGACGGCCATGACGTATCAGGCTGCATCGGGCGCGGGCGCGCAGAACATGCGCGAGCTGCTGCAACAGATGGGCACGCTGTACGGCGCGGCGAAGGAAGACCTCGCCGATCCGTCGTCGGCTATTCTCGACATCGACCGCCGCGTGCAGGCCGCGCTGAACAGCGATCGCATGCCCACCGAGCACTTCGGTGTGCCGCTCGCCGGCGCGCTGATTCCGTGGATCGACAAGGATCTCGGCAACGGTATGTCGAAGGAAGAGTGGAAGGGCGGTGCCGAAACCAACAAGATCCTCGGCAAGCCGGCGGTGGGCGAGCCGGGTTCGATTCCGGTCGACGGGCTGTGCGTGCGGATCGGTGCAATGCGCTGCCACTCGCAGGCGCTCACCATCAAGCTGAAGAAGGATGTGCCGCTCGACGAAATCGACGGCATCCTCGCGTCCGCGAACGACTGGGTGAAGGTCGTGCCGAACCAGCGCGAAGCGTCGATGCTCGAGCTGTCGCCGGCCGTCGTGACGGGTACGCTGACCGTGCCGGTCGGCCGTCTGCGCAAGCTGGCAATGGGCGGCGAATATCTGTCGGCCTTCACGGTCGGCGATCAGCTGCTGTGGGGCGCCGCCGAACCGCTGCGCCGCATGCTGCGCATTCTGCTCGACAAGTAAAGTAAACTACGCGGTTACGACGCGTAAGAAGTCCGAAAGCGTCGCGTTTCACGCGGCGCTTTTTTCATTGTGTGCTCCGAATCTTGTCTTCAATCCATCGCCAACAAGGGCCGCGCGACGACGCGCCAGGAGTCCCGATGACAGTACGACTGAATGGTTTTCGAGTGGCCTCGCGCAACCGGGTGTGCGCAATGACGGTACTCGCTGCGGCGGCATGTCTCGTTGCCGGCACGAGTGTCGCGCAAGTTGCATTTGTTCCGGCTGCGAGTGCGGCGACTGCCGATGCTGCGAGCGTTGCAGCCGACGGTAGCAGCAGTGCCACGGCTGCGAGCGCAGCCGCTGGCGTGGGTAGCAGCGCCAAGGTCACAAGCGCAACCGCCGGTGCTAGCAACCGCGCCAAGGCTACAAGCGCTGACGCCGGCGCTAGCAATACTGCCGGCGCCACCGCCGCAAGATCGGCCGCCACCAGCGCCTCCACCACCGCCAATGCTCCCGCCACGCCAATACCGGCCTCCGAGCAGGCCGTGTCGGCGATCGGCCTGCCTGCCGCGCAGTACACCATTCGTCCGGGGCAGTCGCTTAACGACATCGCGATGGAGATCACGCAGTCGCATGACCGCGCGACGCTCGCGCGCGCGGCACGTGCACTGTTCGACGCGAATCCCAACGCGTTCATGGGACATGACCCGAGCCGGCTGAAGCTCGGTGCAGTGCTGGATGTGCCGACACTCGATGCATCGGGGGCGCCTTCGGGGTCTTCGGCGGCTTCTGACGCCACGGCGTCGGCGGCGAGTGTTTCGGCAAATGGCGCATCGGCGGCAGGCATTGGTGCGGCGGTGTCCGCCAGCACGCCAACCGCCGCTGCGGCCACATCGCCATCGGCCTCGGCCGCCGACGCGACACAGACAGACACAGCTTCGGACACGCAGCAGGACGAGCATGCGAGCGGCGCCCACGTCTGGGCGGGGGCGATCCGCCCATCCGCGAGCGCACCGGAAGGTAGCGCGGCAGGCAATACGACAGCGGATACAGCATCGACCGATTCGGCCGCCTCGCAGCCGCATGAGCAGGTTTCGAGTCTCCAGCAACTGCTGGCGCTGAAAAATCGCGTGTTGATGGCGTTGCAGAAGCACGGCATCGGCTCATCGGCGGGCGGCGCGGGCAGCGGCAACGCGGGCGAGGCGCCCGGTACACAGCAGTCGGCGGCTACCCAGGCGTCCGCGGGCAGTGGCGGTGTTGCCTCGAATGCATCGACGGGTCCTGGCGCATCCACGTCATCGGCTACCGACGGCCAGTTCGGCTTCTCGCAAACGCAACTCAGTATCGCCGCAGCCATCGGCGCGGCGCTGGTCGTGTTGCTGACCGGGCTGTCGATGCGTCGCCGCAGGGCGGCCAAAGCGCGTGCCGCGTCGCCGGCCACCGCTCCTGTACGACCGCCGACGCAACTGGAGAAGGACACCGCGGCTTACCTTGCGCGAATGAATGCGCTTTCTCCGGCATCGGCGGAAAGTGCTGCGCCAGAGGCGGGCGCGGCCGCTCATCACGTCGCGGATGCGGCAGGTGTCGCTGGAGCAACTGCCAACGACGACATTTCGACAAATGCACGGCCCGCTTCGCTTGATAGTGCGACGACCACGGCGAGTCGCGCAGCGGCTGAAGAGCTGGGCGCCGAAGCGTTGCCATTGGTGCCGATCCAGCCGGCCGCCGACCACGGCGATCACGGCGATCACGCCGACACGGAACCACCCGCCGCATCTACCGCCGCTCAACCTGCAGCGTCCGCCGCAGCCACCCGGCCGGCACCTGTCGCACTGCCGTTCCCTGCTGAGGCAATCGCGGCGCTCGGCAGCCTCGATCTATCGCTGCCGCCGCGCGTGGAAGCCACACCGCCACCTGCTACGCACGACGGCGTTGAGCCGCAACAACCGGCTGCAACCTTCGAACCGGCATCGAACGAACCGGCCGGACACGACGCACCGCAAGCCTACGTGCCCATCGAGCCTGCGCAAGTCGTACAGCAAAACGTACAGTACGAATCGAACGAACCGGCTGGGCATGAAGCACCGCACGCCTATGTGCCCTCCGAACCCGCGCCATTCGTGCAGCAGAACGTACCGCACGAATCGAACGAACCGCCCGCACACGACGCACCGCAAGCCCACGTGCCCGCCGAACCCGCGCCATTCGCGCAGCAGAACACACAACACGAACCCACCACCGGCTACACGACCGCTGAACCTGCCGCACCCACCCCCGTCGCCGCCGACATCGCCGCCGGTACCGCCGGCGCAGCGTCAGTCGCGGGCCTCGGCGCCGCCCATTTCGGCGCCTTGAACCTCGACTTCGACCTCGAATTGCCGCCGAGCCCCGCACAGCCGATCCCCGCGTTCACCCCGGACGAACTGGCACGCATCGCCCGCAACAAGCTCGATCTCGCGAGGGAGTACATCCAGCTGGGCGATCTGACGGGCGCGCGAACGCTGATCAACGAAGTGATCGAAGCCAACGACGCCGGCACGCACTCCGAAGCGCACGCGTTGCTGTCGACGCTCGCGCCGCTGTCGTGATGCGCGTCGCGCTCGGCGTCCAGTACGACGGTTCGGCGTTTTGCGGCTGGCAGTCGCAGCCGCACGGCAAGACGGTTCAGGATGAGCTCGAACGCGCCTTGCGCGAGTTTGCCCAGACGCCCCTGCCGACCGTGGTGGCGGGGCGCACGGATACGGGCGTCCATGGGCTCGGACAGGTGGTCCATTTCGACACCGAACTGACACGCGACGATTTCTCGTGGGTACGCGGCACCAATGCGTTCCTGCCGCCGAGCGTCGCCGTGCAGTGGGCGAAGCCGATGCCGGACACGTTTCACGCGCGGTTTTCCGCGTTCGAGCGAACCTATCACTACGCGCTGTATGTGCATCCGGTTCGCTCGCCGATGCTGACGGGCCGGGCGGGCTGGATCCATACGCCGCTCGATGTCGACGCAATGCGCGCCGCAGCCGCGTATCTGATCGGTGAGCACGACTTTTCGGCGTTCCGCTCATCGGAATGCCAGGCGAAGACGCCGGTCAAGCATCTGCATCAGATCGACGTGCGGCCGCAGGGCGACTTCATCCACTTCCGCTTTCGTGCCAATGCGTTTCTGCATCACATGGTGCGCAACCTGATGGGCTGCCTTGTGGCGATCGGACGCGGTCGTCACAAGGCTGAATGGCTGGCTGAAGTACTGGCGGGCAAGGACCGCAGCCGCGCCGCGCCGACCTTCATGCCGGACGGCCTGTATCTCGCGCAGGTGGGCTATCCTGAGGCATTCGCGGTGCCGCCCGCGCAGTCCGGCAGCGTGCCATGGAGCACCGTTTGGACCGATTGACCGAAACCAGAACATGACCGCAGACCAGAACTCGCCGTCCGTCGCCGTACCGCATAGAACGCGCATCAAGCTGTGCGGCCTGTCGACGCCCGCCAATGTCGCCCACGCAATCGATCTCGGTGCCGACGCGATCGGCCTCGTGTTCTATCCGCCGAGCCCGCGTTCGGTCAGCGTCGTGCAGGCGCTCGACATGACGCGCGAGATTCCGCCGTTCCTGTCGGTGGTCGGATTGTTCGTCAATGCGTCGCCGGACTGGATCACCGAGGTGACATCGAACGTCCCGCTGACGCTGCTGCAGTTCCACGGCGACGAAACGCCGGTGCAGTGCGAGTCGCTCGCCAGCGTTGCGGGTTTGCCTTGGTTGCGTGCGTTGCGTGTTGCGGCGGATACTCAGCCGGCCGATTTGGTAGAATCGGCACTTAACTATTCAGCTGCCAGTGGCCTTCTGCTCGACACACATGTCGAAGGCTATGGCGGTGGCGGGAAGGTCTTCGATTGGTCACTTATTCCAGCAGAGCTCGCGCGTCGGGCCGTTTTGAGTGGTGGGTTGAGCGCGCAAAACGTCAGTGATGCGATTCATCGCGTGCGCCCGTACGCGGTCGATGTCTCGAGCGGCATCGAGGTGGCGGGTGCCAGGGGTGTGAAAGATCACGCCCTGATGGCGGCGTTTGTGCGCGCGGTGCGCGACGCAGACGCCGGATGATTCCGGTGGTGCAGCTCCCCGTCCGGGGCAGCGGCGCCGCCCACTGAGAAGAGTGACACAATGTACAACTTGCCAGACGAAAGAGGTCATTTCGGCCAATATGGCGGCATCTTCGTCGCCGAAACCCTGGTTCACGCACTCGACGAGCTGCGTGCGGCCTACGCCAAATATCAACAGGATCCCGACTTCGTCGCCGAATATGAGCGCGAACTGAAGCATTTCGTCGGTCGTCCGTCTCCCATCTATCACGCGCAGCGCTGGAGCGAGACGCTCGGCGGCGCGCAGATCTTCCTCAAGCGCGAGGACCTGAACCACACGGGCGCCCACAAGATAAACAACGTGATCGGCCAGGCGCTGCTCGCCAAACGCATGGGTAAGCCGCGCGTGATCGCGGAAACCGGCGCCGGTCAGCATGGCGTCGCGACCGCGACGATCGCGGCCCGGTTCGGCATGGAATGCGTCGTCTACATGGGCGCCGAAGATATCCACCGCCAGGCCGCCAACGTCTACCGGATGAAGCTGCTCGGCGCGACCGTCGTACCGGTCCAGTCCGGTTCGCGCACGCTGAAGGACGCACTCAACGAGGCGATGCGCGACTGGGTCACCAATGTCGAAAACACCTTCTACATCATCGGTACGGTGGCGGGCCCGCATCCGTATCCGATGATGGTGCGCGATTTCCAGCGTGTGATCGGCGACGAATGCAAGGTGCAGATGCCCGAACTGACCGGCCGGCAGCCGGATTCGGTGATTGCGTGTATCGGTGGTGGATCGAACGCGATGGGGATCTTTTACCCGTATATCGACGACACTTCCGTGCAGTTGATCGGTGTCGAAGCCGCCGGCGATGGTATCGAAACCGGTCGTCACGCGGCCTCGCTGACGGGCGGCAGCCCTGGCGTGCTGCACGGCAACCGCACGTATCTGCTACAGGACGAGAACGGCCAGATCATCGAGACGCATTCGGTCTCGGCAGGCCTCGATTATCCTGGCGTCGGTCCCGAGCATGCATGGCTGAAGGACAACGGCCGCGCGCAATACGTCTCCGTCACCGACGAAGAAGCGCTCCAGGCGTTCCACGACTGCTGCCGGATCGAGGGCATCATCCCGGCCCTCGAATCGAGTCACGCGCTCGCGTATGCCACCAAACTCGCGCCGACCTTGCCGAAGGGCAAGAACCTGCTGGTCAACCTGTCGGGCCGCGGCGACAAGGACATGCATACGGTCGCCGAGCGATCGGGCATTACGTTCTGAGCGCCGCGACGATGCGCGACGAGTTCGACGAGCCGCAACCGGCAGACACCGCCGAAACGACGGTGCCTGCGGGGACGGCCGTGCTGGCCGAGGCAACAGCAGAGGAAGCAGACGCGTCAGTTGTTGTACGTCCCGCGGCCGAGCTGCCGCTGCCTCCCGGCATCGAACTTTGGAACCGCGATTTCCTGACCGAGGTAGCGAACCTTCCGGATGCGTCGATCGACCTGATCCTCGCCGACCCGCCGTACGGGCTCGGCAAGGACTACGGCAACGATTCGGACATGCGCTCGGGCGAGGACTTTATCGCCTGGACGCGTGGCTGGCTCGAGCTGGCTATTCCGAAGCTCAAGCCGACTGGCTCGCTGTACGTGTTCTGCACCTGGCAATACGCGCCGGAAATCTTCAGTTTCCTGAAGACCCGACTCACGATGGTCAACGAGATCATCTGGGACCGGCGCGTGCCGAGCATGGGCGGCACGACGCGCCGCTTTACGTCGGTGCACGACAACATCGGTTTCTTCGCGGTATCGAAGGACTACTACTTCGATCTCGATCCCATCCGCATCCCGTACGACGCTGCGACCAAGAAGGCCCGTTCGCGCAAGCTGTTCGAGGGCAGTAAATGGCTGGAGCTCGGCTATAACCCGAAGGACGTCTGGTCCGTGTCGCGACTGCACCGGCAACATGCCGAGCGCGTCGACCATCCGACCCAGAAGCCTCTGGAAATCGTCGAGCGGATGGTGCTCGCGAGCTGCCCGCCGGGCGGCCGCGTGCTCGACCCGTTCATGGGAAGCGGCACCACCGCCGTTGCCTGTGCCCGTCAGCAGCGCGAATTCGTTGGCTATGAAATCAATGCAAGTTACTGCGCGATAGCGCGCGAACGCGTCAACGCGATCGCAGTGCCCGTGACGGTCGAGCCGGACGATTCCGTGCCGGCCCCGACCACGGCGACGACGTAAAACCGTCGGCGCGCAGTCTCACTCGAGAGAAAATTCATGTCCCGTATCAAAAGCACGTTCGCGGCACTGGCCGCACAAGGCAGGAAAGGGCTGATCCCGTTCATGACGGCGGGCGACCCCGATCCTGAACGCACCGTCGAATTCA
Source organism: Paraburkholderia sp. CHISQ3 (assembly GCF_030464945.1). Taxonomy (NCBI): domain Bacteria; kingdom Pseudomonadati; phylum Pseudomonadota; class Betaproteobacteria; order Burkholderiales; family Burkholderiaceae; genus Paraburkholderia; species Paraburkholderia sp. CHISQ3. Next base: position 103,746 of record NZ_JALPRG010000009.1, on the reverse strand, counting down.
TGCATGCACTCGCCGCCGGCGGGGCGGATGTCATCGAACTCGGCGTGCCGTTTTCAGACCCGATGGCCGACGGCCCGGTGATCCAGCAGTCGTCGGAGCGCGCGCTCGCACGCGGCGTGTCGTTGCGTCATGTGCTGGCCGATGTGAAGCGCTTTCGCGAGAGCAACCAGAAGACGCCGGTAGTGTTGATGGGCTACGCGAATCCGATCGAACGGATGGGCGCCGATGCGTTCGCCGCAGCGGCCCAGGACGCAGGCGTCGATGGTGTGCTGGTTGTCGACTACCCACCAGAAGAATCCGTTAATTTCGCCGAAAAGATGCGATCTTCGGGCATCGATCCGATCTTCCTGCTGGCCCCCACCTCGACCGATGAGCGCATTGCCGAAGTCGGCAAGATTGCTAGCGGCTATGTCTACTATGTGTCACTGAAAGGGGTGACAGGTGCGGCAAATCTGGACGTTTACAGTATCGCGGGTAAAATCCCGGCCATTAAGTCGCGCGTTCCACTGCCGGTAGGTGTCGGTTTTGGCATCCGTGACGCGCAGACTGCGCGTGCGGTGGCCGAAGTGTCCGATGCCGTCGTGATCGGTAGTCGTATCGTGCAATTGCTGGAAACCGCCGCTCCGGACACTGCTGCAGACACGCTGACGCGCTTCATCGCGGAAGTGCGTCAGGCGGTGGATAGCATCGGGGCGGCGACCCGCTAACCGTTATCTTGTCGTCTTAATTTGTCGCTTCGGGCGGCAGCTGGGGTTCCCGCTGCCGCCCGTGTCGCGATTCAGGAAGGAAACATCATGAGCTGGCTCGACAAACTGCTGCCGCCGAAAATCAAGCAAACCGACCCGAAGAACCGCAAGGGCATTCCGGAAGGCTTGTGGATCAAATGCCCGTCGTGCGAAGCGGTGCTGTACCGCAACGACGTCGAGGCCAATCTGCATGTGTGTCCGAAGTGCGACCACCACATGCGGATCGGTGCGCGCGAGCGGCTCGATGGTCTGCTCGATCCGGAAGGCCGCTATGAAATCGGCCAGGAAATCCTCCCGGTCGATGCGCTCAAGTTCAAGGACAGCCGCAAGTATCCGGATCGCCTGAAAGAGGCGATGGACGAAACCGACGAAACCGACGCAATGGTCGTCATGGGCGGCGCGATTCACACGCTGCCGGTGGTGGTCGCGTGCTTCGAGTTCTCGTTCATGGGCGGCTCGATGGGGTCCGTGGTCGGCGAGCGTTTTGCGCGCGCGGCACAGAACGCGCTCGAGCAGCAGGTGCCGTTTATCTGCTTTACCGCTTCGGGTGGCGCGCGGATGCAGGAAAGCTTGCTGTCGCTGATGCAGATGGCCAAGACCACCGCGATGCTCACGAAGCTGGCCGAAGCGAAGCTGCCGTTTATCTCGGTGCTGACCGATCCGACCATGGGTGGTGTGTCGGCGAGTTTTGCATTCCTCGGCGATGTCGTGATCGCCGAACCGAAGGCGCTGATCGGCTTTGCCGGGCCGCGCGTGATCGAGCAGACGGTTCGCGAGAAGTTGCCCGAAGGCTTCCAGCGTTCCGAATTCCTGATGCAGAAAGGCGCGATCGATATGATCGTCGACCGTCGCAAGCTGCGCGAAGAGATCGCGCGTTTGATGGCGCTGTTGACGCGCCAGCCGGTGGACGCGGTCGCCTGAGCGACAGCTGGCGTTCTCGCCGGGACCCTGGCCAACGGCACTGTCGCCCAACTCACCGGCGAGAAACTTACGCAACTTGGGCGAGCGCCTCATCGGCGATGCGCCCGCGCTTAACGCGCACAGCGATATCAACACGATTGGCGGCCCGCTCGATGCGGGCAGCGCCATGATCCTCAAGGTCGGTTGCGACCTCAATGTGACCGGCACCATTCAACTTAGCACTTCTAATGTCTGGATAGCTTGCCGTGAGTCTCCGGACTGATGGGGCGCGCGCCGACGCTTCCCACGGGCACGACACAGAAATTCAATAACTTTGCGCGGCAGCTCGCCCCGGGGCACGGCATAGATCGCGATGCAGATGGTTTCATACGACGCGTAGTCAGCGGCCCTTGTCGGGATAAACGCCAAACGCGCCCTGCAGCCGTAAATTTCAGATTTCTCTCATAGACCCCTCGAAACAGTTGCGTCCACCATGGAGGCCGTTGCATGCCATGGCCTTCCGCCATGGTCCATGTATCAGCGTGGACGTTCGAGGTTGCTCACTGGCGAGCGCTGTCCCTCGATACGCCGCGACCCGGTAGGGCGAGACGGCAGCGGGCTCAAAAAAACAGACGCCGTCCTCGATGCTTCACTGCATGGGATATCACTCGCAATGTGCGGCGGGTGCGCTCGGCGCCGAACGAATGGCGCCGCGAAAAGCAAATACAAAGACGGGTAATTCGGGGATCGTATGCCGCATCGGAAGTGCCGATTATCGTCCAGGCGCTCGTGGAGCGTTGCCAGTGGCTTGCTGCTGTTGCCTTTGCATTTACTGGCTCAAACCGCCGAATCGGCGGCACAAGAGCTGCTGCGGCAGCAGGAGCGAGAGAGGGTATTGCGCGAGCGGCAGGAGGTGGCGCCCGATGTACGCATGCCGTCCCCGGTTATTGTCACATCTGAGCGCCTGCCCGAGCATGAAGTCCCCTGTTTCACCATCGATCGGATCGCGTTGACCGGCGAGGATGCCGCCCGGTTTGGTTGGGCGCTCAAAGCCGCCGACCCATCGGCTGATCCGGCGACAGGCCGGTGCCTTGGCACAGCCGGTATCCATACCGTCATGACCCGCGTGCAGAACGCTGTGATTGCGCGCGGTTACGTCACCACCCGTGTTCTCGCCGCACCTCAGGATCTCAAGCACGGCATGCTAACGCTCACCGTCGTGCCTGGGCGTATCCGTGATATCCGCTTTGCCGAGGGCACCAGCACGCGCGCCACGACCTGGAGTGCGGTGCCGGCGAGGCGCGGCGACCTGCTCAACCTGCGTGACATCGAGCAGGCGTTGGAGAACTTCAAGCGTGTGCCCACCGTAGATGCTGACATTCAGATCATCCCCGCCGAGGGCGACGACGCCCGACCCGGCGAGAGCGATCTGGTGATCGCGTGGCGGCAGCGCTCGCTCCCCATACGCATCAGCGTTTCGCTGGATGACGCAGGCAGCAAGGCCACCGGAAAGTATCAGGGCGCCCTCACGCTCTCGCTCGATGACGTGTTGACGTTGCAAGACCTGTTCTACGCCAACGTCAACCGTGACGTTTTCAACGGCAATGGTAAGGGTACGCGCGGCTATACCCTGCATTACAGCGTGCCTTACGGCTACTGGGCACTAGGCGCTACCGTCAGCGGCTACAGCTATCGCCAGACCGTCGCCGGCTTGAGCCAGAACTACGTCTACAAGGGCAGCAGCGACAACGCCGAAGTGCGCCTGTCGCGCCTGCTGCATCGCGACGCCGCGCGCAAAACGACCGCCTATGTCCGCGGTTGGGCGCGCCAATCCAGCAATGCCATCGACGACACCGAAATCGAAGTGCAGCGTCGCCGCACCGGTGGTTGGGAGTTGGGGCTGACGCACAGCGAGCACTTTGGCGCAAGCAGGCTCGATGCCACCGTGGCGTATCGAAGGGGTACGGGCGGCTTCGGTTCGCTTGCTGCTCCCGAAGAGGGCTTTGGCGAGGGCACCTCACGCATGAAGGTCATCACCGCCGATGCGCAGGTCATGGTGCCGTTCCCGGTCGGCGCGCAGTCCGCTCGCTACACCGGTAGCTGGCGCGGGCAGTGGAATCGCACGCCTCTGGTACCGCAAGACCGGTTTTCCATCGGCAACCGCTACACCGTGCGTGGCTTCGATGGCGAGCTGACATTGATCGGCGAGCGGGGCTGGGTCTGGCGCAACGAGTTAGGTCTGCTGCTCGGCGCGGGTCAGGAGCTGTACGTCGGTGCCGACCTCGGCCGTGTCGACGGCTCTTCCACGCAGTGGCTAAGCGGCCGACATCTGGCCGGTGCCGTCGCTGGTTTGCGTGGCGGCACATACGGCGTCTATTGGGATCTGTTTGCTGGTACGCCGCTAAGCAAGCCCGCTGGTTTCCAGGCCGCTTCGTTCACCACCGGCTTCAGCCTGAACTGGACCTACTGAGTCGCGCGGCCACATTGCATTTATAGGAAGTGATGAGATGAGCAGGTACCTCTACCGTATCGTTTTCAATCGCGCGCTGGGCCTGTTCCAGGAGGTTGCCGACATCGTGCCCACACGCGGCAGCAGGGCGGTCGTCGGTCCCAAGGCCGCTGGCCGCCGCCTCATTGCCACCCTGCGCTCCGTCTACGTCGCACTCTTCCTGGTAGGGGGCCAGGCCGTCATCACGCCGTTGGCCGGTGCGCAGATCGTTGCTGATCCCCACGCGCCGGGTCATCAACGCCCGACTGTGCTTGAAGCGGCCAACGGTGTGCCGCTGGTGAACATCCAGACACCAGGCGCAGCGGGTGTCTCGCGCAACACTTATCAGCAATTCGACGTCGATTCGCAGGGTGCCATCCTCAATAACGCGCGCACCAACATCCAGACCCAACAGGGTGGTTGGGTACAAGGCAACCCCTGGCTTGCCAAAGGCCCAGCCCGGATCATTCTCAACGAAGTCAACGCCAGCAACCCAAGTCGCCTGAACGGTTTCGTTGAAGTGGCGGGCGAGCGCGCTCAACTGGTCATCGCCAACCCGGCCGGCATTGCCTGCGATGGCTGCGGCTTTATCAACGCCAACCGGGCGACCCTCACCACTGGCACGCCGATCATCACTGACGGTGCCCTTCAAGGCTATCGCGTGCACGGCGGGGCGATCCAGATTCAGAGCGAGGGGCTGAACGCCGGTAGCACCGACTACACCGCTCTGATCGCACGGTCCGTCGAGGTCAACGCGGGTCTATGGGCACAGCAACTGCAGGTGACGACCGGTACCAACGAGGTCGGCGTCGACCCTGACAACGTCCAGCAAAGGCAGGCCAACGGCAATGCACCAGCCTTCGCCCTCGATGTCGGTGCACTGGGTGGCATGTACGCGCAAAAGATCGTCATGCTGGGCACCGAGCACGGTGTCGGCGTGCGCAACGCAGGTCATCTCGGTGCCCAGGCCGGCCAACTGGCTGTCACCATCGACGGCCGGCTGGAAAACGCCGGTGCCATGCAGGCCAGCACCGATACTCACTTAGTGGCCACCGGTGGCGTCGCGAACGCCGGCACGCTCAGTGCCGGGCGCGAGCTTACCGTCAGCACGCCGAACGATATCGACAACAGCAAGGGCACGATCAACGGCCGCCGTCTGGAGGTCAACGCGCAGTCGCTGGTCAACCGCGGCGGTGCCATCGAACAAACAGGCACACAGGATCTGGCGTTGCGCACTGCGCACCTCGTTAACCGGGACGGCGGTCGCATCGGACTTGCGGCGATCGACGCCGGCGTCCAACCGGGCGGCGGTGATCGGCCAGGCAGGGGTGGCAACAACGCTGCAGAAAATCCAGCGGGTGAGGGTGACGGCAACGGTGGTACGGGGATGACCATCGGCTCCAGCGTTGCGCCGCTTGCCTCTGGCACACTCAACATCACGAGCACGTTGAACAACGACGGCGGGCGCATCCTCGGCGGTGGCGCTATCGACGTGACTGCCGCGGCCGGCCTGGACAACGATGGCGGCCACCTGGGCGTACGCCAGCTCGACGTCAGCGGTGGCGATCTGGGCAACCGCAAAGGCGAGCTGAAGGTGTCGGGCCACGCCCGCATCCAGACCGGCCAACTGACCAACGATGCAGGCCAGATGCAGCTGGGCGGAAAGCTGATCCTGAACGCGCACGACCTTTCCAACCGCGCTGGCACCTTCCGGCACAGCGACCTGCAGGACACCCAGTTGCAGATCCAGGGTAGCCTGGACAACAGCGGCGGGACCCTGGCCAGCAACGCCAATTGGTTGACCGTGGATGCCGGGCAGATGGTCAACATCAGCGGCCAGCTGATCCACGCCGGCGAGGGCGGTTTCGCTGTCAACACTGGCGTGTTCAGCGGGGAAGGTGGGGAGATGGTCACCGCTGGCGAGGCTATGCTTCGCATGGGTGCTACCGATCACCGCAAGGCGACGCTCACTGCGAAACAGGTCGATCTGGTCGCGCAGACCTTCGACAACCGCGGCGGGACCGTGAACGCTGCCGGAAAACTCAGCGTGACTTTGGCGCAGTCGCTGGACAACCGCGACGGCCGACTCGTCAGTGCTGGCGACATGCGTGTCCGTGCCGACACGCTCGACAACGCTGCCGGCCAGCTGTTTTCCACCGATGGCCGGCTCATCGTCGATACCCGAGGCCGTACCGACAACGCAGGCGGCACCCTGCAGGGCAACGGCGATGTCAGTATCGCCAGCGCTGGCCTGGGCAATGCCGGCGGCATCGTGCAGGGCGCCAACGTCTCGGTCGATACCCGGCACGCTTCGCTGGACAATAACGGCGGCACTCTTGCCAGCACCACGGGTACCCTGGTGGTAGACAGCAGTACGTTGAACAACAGCAGCGGCCTGTTGCAATCGGCCACCGCGCTGCGCGTGAACACCCACGGCCACGCGCTGGTCAATACCCACTCCGGCGTCACCGGCGGCATAGTTAGCGGTACTACCTTGACCCTCGACACCGGCGACCTGGACAACCACGCCGGCGTGATTCACGGCCAGGCCGACATCACAGCGCGCACCGGCATGCTGGACAACACTGCCGGCCAGTTCGGCGGTCGTACCCATATTCACCTTGACGCTGCCGCCCTGCGCAATGGGAGCGGCCAGCTGCAGGCCGGTCATAACCTCATCATCGGTGCCAGCGGTACTGCCAGCAACAGCGGCGGGCTCATGGTTGCCGGCAACGCACTGGCGGTCACTGCCGGCCAGATACTCAACCGCGACACCCTCGGTACCCACGCCGGCGAGGCGCTCGGCCTGCACGGCGAAAGCGTCATGCTCAGCGCCCGGCACGTAGACAACACTGCCGGTACCGTCGCCGCCGACCGTCACATCGGCATCCACGGCGTTGGTGCGGAAAGCGTGCTGGACAACACAGGCGGTAGCGTTTCCTCCGGCGACACCATCGAAGTTGCCGCCAACCGCGTGCTCAACCCTGCCGGCACGTTGCTCGCAGGCCAGTCCCTGGCCCTCACTGCCGATCACCTCAGCGGCGATGGTCGCGTGCTCTCGCACGGCGACCTCACGCTCGCGCTGCAGCAGGACTTCACCCACGATGGTGAGGTCACCGCAAACCGCCGGGCTGCTATCCACACCGCCGGCCGGCTGACCAACCGCAGCTTGCTCCAGGCAGGCGATCTCGACGTTCGCGGTACCGACATCGACAACACCGCCACTGGCCAGATCAGTGGTGGACGTACGACTGTTGTTGCCAGCCACGCGCTGACCAACCGCGGCCTCATCGACGGCAGTCAGACCTACCTCGACGCGAGTGTCCTCGACAACACCGGCACCGGCCGCCTTTACGGCGACCACCTGGCCGTTCGTGCTGAAACCGTTGAAAACCGCGACGAGAGCGGCCATGCCGCTGTCATCGCAGCCCGTGAGCGCCTGGACATCGGCGCCAGCGCTATCCACAACCGGGAACAGGCATTGATCTTCAGTGCCGGCAGCGGGCCCGGCGCCTTGAACATCGGCGGCGACCTCGATGCCAACCATCACGCAGACGGCCGTGCCGACGAGGTGCTCAACGATAGCGCCACCATCGAATCGCTTGGCGGTCTCACGATCGACACCAGCCGCCTTCTCAACCGCAACCTGCACTTCAGCACTGCCGTCGCCCAGGTCGGCACGCCCACGACGCACCTGTACCTCCAACCCGAGGGCGATCCGAACAGGCACGACGCCAGCGACTACCGCTGGGAAAACTGGAGCCGTGCCGGCCGCTATCGTCACAAAGAGACCGGCAAGGAAGCACGCAAGTGGACCCAATACCAGGTTACTCGCGCCGAATATGAAAGCCAGGTCGCCACCAGCGCGCCGGCGCTGATCCGCGCTGGCGGCGACATCACCCTGCATGGTGACGGGTTCGTCAACGACAAGAGTCAGATCATCGCTGGCGGCGCGCTGCTAGGCGATCTGGACCACCTGAAGAACGAGGCCGCGTTTGGCGAACACCTGACTCGCGAGAGCGGTACTAGCCAGTTCACCTTCAGTAAGTGGCGCGGAGGCTTCAAGCGCTACCACGAGCGCAAATGGGACAACAAGATCGCCTACACGCCGGCCGACACCGTGCGGACCATCGACCTCAACGTCGCCAGGGTCGAGTCGCATGCGGCCGGCGCAGGCAACGGGGTCGCCATTGACGGGCGCTCGCCCGGCAAGCTCAGCGGCATGGTGGCGGGCAACCAGCGGGCCAGCAGCGATGGGGCTTCACGGCCCATCGTCGAAGTGCCGGCCAACGTAGACAGCAGCTCCGCCTTCGGCTCACAGGCAGCCGCGGCGGTTACGGACGATGCCCTGGCCAGCGGCCCCGGCGCGGCGGAGAGCAGCATCGTCGATCACGTTGCGGGCAACACGCCCACCCGCATCCGCACCATGCAGGTTGTCACCGACATCCCGGTCAACAGTCTGTTTCGTGCCAGCCCCGCGGCCCGCAACTACCTCGTCGAAACAGACCCGCGCTTCACTAGCTATCGCCTCTGGCTCAGTTCCGATTACATGCTGACGCTGCTTGGTTACGACCCGACCAGCGTACACAAGCGCCTCGGCGACGGCTTTTATGAGCAACGGCTGGTCCGCGACCAGATCACCCAGCTCACTGGCCGCCGCTTCCTCGGCAACTACGCTAGCGACGAGGCGCAGTACCGCGCGCTGCTGGACGCGGGCGCCAGCTACGCTCGGGCCTGGGACCTGCGTCCCGGTGTGGCTCTGAGCATGGAGCAGATGGCACAGCTCACTAGCGACATCGTCTGGCTGGTGGAGCGCGACGTGACCCTGGCCGACGGAACTGCTAGCCGCGCGCTGGTACCGCAAGTCTATGTGCGTGTGAAGCCGGGCGACCTCGACGGCAACGGCACACTGATAGCTGCCGATAGTGTCGAGCTCCAGTTCAAGGGCGACCTGATCAACACCGGCACCGTGGCGGGTCGCACCGTCGTCAAGCTCACCGGCGACAATCTGCGCAACCTGGGCGGCCACATCACCGGCGATGCACTCGCACTGAACGCGCGTACCGATATCGATACGATCGGCGGCATACTCGATGCCAGCAGTGCCATGATCCTCAAGGCCGGTCGCGACCTCAACGTGACCAGCACCACCCGCAGCGACGTCCGACAGGCCGGGCTGAGCGACTTTTCGCGCACGAACATGGACCGCGTGGCGGGGCTCTACGTGACCAACCCAGGCGGGACGCTGGTCGCCATGGCCGGGCGCGATGCCAACCTGCTGGCCGCCCAGGTCATCAACGCAGGCGAGGACGGCCAGAGCGCCCTCGTGGCCGGCCGCGACCTGAACCTTGGTACGGTCATCCTCGCCGAGCAGGAGAACAACGTCCGCAATGCCAGCAACTACCTCAAGCAGGGGCATATGCGGGACATCGGCACCACCGTTCAGACGCGGGGCGACGTGCGCCTGCAAGCCGGTGGCAACATCAACGCACGTGCGGCCAGTGTCACCAGCGAGCAGGGCGCGCTCACCGCCATGGCCGCGGGTGACGTGAACATCCTGGCCGGCGAAGCCAGCAGCAATTGGAGCGAAGGCCGCAAGCACACCTCGCGTGGCCTGCTCGGCGCCACCACTAAAACCACCCGCGACAGCCTGGAAGAAAACCGCGCGGTCGCCAGCACCTTCAGCGGCAATACCGTCGCCGTACAGGGTCGTAACGTTACCGTCGCCGGTAGTAACGTTGTCTCCGATGCCGGTACCGCCATGGTCGCCAGTAACGATCTGACTATCGGGGCGGCCACCGAAGCCATTAGCGAAAGCCATTTCAAGCGTACGGACAAGAGCGGCCTGCTAAGTGGCGGCGGGGTCGGCTTCACCATCGGCACGCAGATGCTGAGCAACGATCAGAAAACCACGCAGACGTTCGCCGCCGGCAGCACCGTTGCCAGCGTAGCGGGAAACGTCACGCTGCTGGCAGGCAACCAGTATCGCCAGGTCGGCAGCGACGTGCTCGCGCCTGAGGGCGATGTCAGCGTTCTCGCCAGAAATATCGTCATCGAAGAGGCGCGGGAATCGCTGCGTGCCGACGAAGAAACCCGCTTCAAGCAAAGCGGACTTTCCGTGAGCCTCTCATCACCTGTTATCGGTTACGTCCAGTCCACGCGTGATCTGATGGGTGCGGTCGGTAAAGCCGACGGCGGTCGCATGAAGGCGCTGGGAGCCGCCATGGCAGCACTCAACGCCAAGGATGCCTATGACGCGACCAGGGAAGTCGTCGACCCGCCCAAGGACGCGGATGGCAAGCCGACCCAGCCGGGCATCGGCATCAACGTGGCACTCGGCAAAGCGGAAAGTACCAGCCGCAGCACTACCGCCAGTGACACCGCGCGCGGCTCATCCGTCAGCGCCGGCGGCAACGTTACCCTGATGGCGACCGGTGCCGGCGAGGACAGCAACATCCGCGTCCGGGGTAGCGAGATCACTGCGGGCCACAACGCCACCTTGATGGCCGACAATCGCATCGACCTGCTCGCCGCCGAGAATCGGTCCGAACAGCGCAGCGCCCAGCGCAACAGCTCGGGCAGCGTCGGCGTCGGGATTAACTTCGGCGGTGACCAGAACGGCGTGGCTATTACCGCTGCTGCGTCGAGGGGGCGCGGTTCGTCCGATGGCGAAGACCGATGGCACACCGACAGCCGCGTACGGGCCGGCAACACCGCCACGCTTGTCAGCGGCGGCGACACGAACCTGCGTGGCGCTCAGGTCGCCGGCCATACCGTCGTCGCCGATGTGGCAGGTGAACTCAATATTGAGAGCCTGCAGGACACCAGCCGCTATGCCAGCTGGCAATCGAGCGCAGGCGCCGGCATCAGCGTGTGCGTCCCGCCTATCTGCACTGGCACGCCCGTCAAGGGCAGTGTCAACATCGCCAGATCCAGGGCGAGCAATCGCTACGACAGCGTTAACGAGCAGGCGGGCATCATCGCCGGCGATGGCGGCTTCGATATGCGCGTGAAGGGTAATACCGATCTCAAGGGCGGCCTGATCGCCAGCAGCCAGGCCGCCGTCGATGCGCAGCGCAATCGTCTCGTCACCGCCACGTTGACCACCAGCGATCTGGAGAACCGCGCCGAGGTCAGTGCCGGCAGCAGCGGCATCGGCCTGTCCACCGACATGTTCACGCAGGGTAAGTACGGCCTCGCCAAGGCGGCCATCGGTAACGCGCTCAATAACGGCGGGGCCGGCGATGCATCGGGCGGCGTTACCCGCAGTGCTGTCAGTGCGGGCACTGTGCAGATCACCGATGCGGTCAGGCAGCGCGAGTTGACCGGTCTCGATGCAGATGATGCCGTTGCTGCCTTGAATCGCGACACGCTTCATGCCCATCAGGCCGCAAGCAGGCTCGATGTGAGCGCCCTGGAAGCGCAGGCAGAGGCGGCGCAAACCATCAAGAACGCGACGGTGCAGCAGGTGTTTAAGTTTAGTGACGATGCTTATAAGACGATGTTTGTCGATGAACATCCGATGTTCATCGTAGAGAGAGATGAGGACGGAAAAATCGCACGCGACGAACACGGTGACGTAAAGCATCACCGACTAACGTCGGAGGAAGTAAAGAACCTTCAACCCGATGGCGCAGGTAACGTGTACGTGGCCATGAACGGCATCTTTAACGACGAGGCCGCGGCAGGCAACTATGCGGCGCAACACCATGGCGATCGCGAAGGTCCGCTGCACTTTCTTCACTTCCCAAGAGCGGGTAACGGCCTGTCCGAACTGATGGTGGCGGGCTACCAGAACTTCCTGGAGAACGACTTCTTTGGGCTGACCAATTCCGGACGCGACGCAGACAACCTACAGACGATTTACGGCGCGACGGGACTGGTGCTGTACACCCATAGCCGCGCCGCGATGACCCTCGGCAACTCTATGGAGTCGCGACAGCGCAGGGGCGCGGTCGGGTCTCTGAGCGCTACGCAGATCTACTTCTATGGACCGGCCTACAACGCGCAGAAGGCGGCAGATTTGCTCTATGACTTGAGCGGTGGAGCGCAAGACACTGTCTATCTGCAAAACCATCGTGACGATTTTGTGGGGTCGTTGATCGGCAGGAATCCTTACACGTACGAAAAACGACCGGAAGGAAGCTACAAAATCAAAGAGTGGCTCAACATGTTCATGTCGAGCCCGACTGTGCATGGCTGCTATGGCGAGAGCGACAAAGCGTGTCAGAAGGACTATGGACAGCCTGCGACTATGCCTATCAAGGCAAAAGGAAGCAAATGAGAGCAGGACTCCTAGTGACGTTAACAATTTCGTTCGCGACGTCGTCGTGCAACTGGACACCGTTTCAGCCAGTTCCACCTGAGGATTTACTCTGGACCAAGGATGGAAAAACCCTCCTTGATGTTAGGAAGGCTGTATTGGAATGCGGGGCTCCCCACCCTTCAGGGGATGGAAACAGGCCTATGACACCAAACGAGTCAGCCGCGTTCGACAAATGCATGTTAGGAGCCGGCTATACCTACAAGTACGGCAGTTCTCACACGATCTGCACATCACAGCCGAGCCTAAATCTACCGGAGTGCCGCCCGGACGCGCCGGTGCCGCGCCCAGATATCACCCGTCGACTCAATAGTGGATATTGCGAACGAAAGCGAAGCTACGCCTTCTGCAAGAAAACCGCCATCCTTCCCGCGGTCTGCGAGACGATGGATTTCAACAACCCGCCGCCCGAGTGTTTGCCCTGACGGCGGGCCGTGAAAACGTGTCCATGAAACGACCACCCTTCCTGATCGTCACGCTGCTCGCAGTGGCAACCACGTCGTGTAGCTGGACACCGTTCCAGCCAGTACCGCCTGAGGATTTTCTATGGTCGCAGGAAGGGAAGACGCTTCTCGATGTGCGGAAGGCGCTATTGGGATGTGGCCTCCCGAATGTCACCGGAATGGGGCGAGCCATTCGCGAAATGACCGAAAACCAATTAGCCGCCTTCGACCGCTGCATGCTGGGTGAGGGGTACATATACAAGTACGGCACATCTCGGTTGATCTGCGCCACCCAGCCGAGCCTCAATTTACCGGAGTGCCGCTCGGACGCTCCGGTGCCGCGTCCAGATAATAGTCGTCGGCTCAATAGTGAATACTGCGAGCGAAAGCGAAGCTACGCCTTCTGCAAAAAAAACGCCATCAATCCTGCGGCCTGCGAGTCGATGGATTTCGACAACCCGCCGCCCGAGTGTCTGCCTTGAAGCCATGTGATGACGGACGTGAGCGCGCGGCAAGCACAGGCAGAGATACACAGACCATGAAGAACGCAGCGACTCAACGGGCGTTTATGTTTAGCGACGACGCCTATAAGACGACGTTCATCGTCGAGAGAAATGACGACGGAGAAATCGCACGCGACGAACACGATGACATCAAAAATGAATGCGCGAATCCTGGCACCGATGATTCTGACAATGACAACTTCGTCATGCGGTTGGGCTCCGTTCCAACCGCCCCCGCCCGCGTTTATGGAGTGGGCGATGGCGGGCAGGAGCGTCCTCGATGTGAAGAAGACGTTGTTGGAATGCGGCCTTACGACTCCATTTGGCAACTTCGAAGGGAAGAACCGAATGAGCCTGAACGAAATCGCTGCCGTGGATCGTTGCATGCATGGATCGGGTTACACGCTTAAGTATGGAAGCGACGAGTTGGCTTGCTCAATTAGGTCCGATGCCGATCTTCCCACGTGTCGCCCGGATGCTCCCGTTCCCCTTCCGGACATCGATCGTCGCCTCAACAGCAATTACTGCAAGGCAAAGCGCGGCTACGCGTTTTGCAAGCAGACGGCTGTTAATCCCGCAGCATGCGAGACGAGGGATTTTGACAAACCGCCGCCCGAATGCCTGCCCTGACCGAGGCATCTCCATCGTCCCAGCGAGGGAGCGTGACGTAGCAAAGTTGGCGAATGGATCCGCATGTTCTCTAACCCCCGTACCGTCCATAGCTGCTATGGGAGCGCAGCGTCAGCATGCCTTTTTCGCTACGGCGATGCACGAACCACCCAGCTTATTTAAAAGGAGCAGAAATGAAGCTTGTTCTTGGTTCGATGATTGGGCTTCTTACGACAACGAATGCGGGTTGTTCAAGCAATATATTCCAGCCACCGCCTCCGTCTTTCTTGGCTTGGATCAAGTCGGGAGTAGACAGGCTTGAAATTAAAAAAGCGCTCTTGGAATGTGGCCATGACTCGCCTTCTGGATTTCGATCAGGGAGGAGCTACGATGATCAAGCGAAGGCATCTCTTTGTATGGAAAAAGCGGGTTATCGCCACATAGATGAACCTGTTGGATGGTGTACTAACCACCCGGAATGGAATCTCCCGAGTTGTGCTCCTGACGCCGTCATACCCGGCCCGACCGCGGAGCGTCGACTCAATAGTGAATACTGCGAGCGAAAGCGAAGTTACGCCTTCTGCAAAAAAATGCCATCAATCCTGCGGCTTGCGAGACGATGAATTTTAGCGACCCGTCGCCCGAGTGTCTGCCTTGAATTCATGATGAGAACGCGACCACTCAACGGGCGCTTAAGTTTAGCGACGATGCCTATGAAGCGACGTTCATCGTCGAGAGAGATGACGACGGTGAAATCGCACGCGACGAACACGGTGACCTCAAAATGAATACACGAATCCTGACACCACTGATTGTGACGATGACAACGTCGTCATGCGGTTGGACTCCGTTCCAGCCGGTTCCGCCGACAGATTTTCTCTGGACGCAGGAGGGAAAGAGCTACCTGGATGTAAAGAAAGCACTGCTGGAATGTGGCCTACCTCACCCTGCGGGTTCGGGCAATAGACCAATGACACCAAACGAGTCGGCCAGCTACGGACGCTGCATGCTGGGAGCCGGTTACACCTACAAATACGGCACATCTCGGTTGATCTGCGCTACCCAGCCGAGCCTCAATCTACCGGAGTGCCGCTCGGACGCTCCGGTGCCGCTCCCAGATATCAACCGACGACTCAATAGTGGATATTGCGAGCGAAAGCGAAGCTACGCCTTCTGCAAAAAAAACGCCATCAATCCTGCGGCCTGCGAGTCGATGGATTTCGACAACCCGCCTCCCGAATGTCTGCCCTGACTGCAGGCTATGGAAATGCGATCACTTTCCATGGAGGAAAAACTAAACCTCCGGCCTGATAAGGACGGTACCGTGCGTGTCGGTACCAGCGGCATCTTCAACAAAGCATCGGCTGCGGTGCGTTACGCCTCGCAGCACAACGCCAAAGTGTGTGGGGTCATGAACGACCTCATTAACGATGAGACGATGGCAGGCCACTATGCGACGCAACACCATGGCGATCGCGAGGGTCAGCTGTGCCTTCTGCATTTTCCGGGAGCGGCCATCCAGACGAGGGGGAAGAAATGGTTGTGCGAGTCGTGGGCTTACTGATCCTGACTATGCCGATATCGGCGTGCATGTCGGCACCTTTCCAGCCACTACCTCCAACGTTTCTGACTTGGTCCAAGGAGGGGAAATCGATGCTCGAGGTGCAGAAAGCGCTGTTGGAGTGCGGCCTCCCTCATCCCAATGGGGATGGACTTAGCCCGTTAACTCCCAACGAATCAGCTGCCTTCGGACGCTGCATGCTAGACGCGGGGTACGCATACAAGTACGGCACATCCCGAATGATTTGTGCCGCCCAGCCGAGCCTCAATTTGCCGGAGTGCCGCCCAGACGCGTCGGTGCCGCTCCCGGATATCAACCGTCGACTCAGTAGTGGATATTGCGAACGAAAGCGAAGTTACGCTTTCTGCAAGCAGACCGCCATCAACCCCGCAGCCTGCGAGACGATGGATTTCAACAACCCGCCGCCCGAATGCCTACCTTGACCTAGGCCATCACCTTTGTCTTAACCACAGAGCTTCACCATGCACCTACGAAATCTTCTACTTGTCGCCGCACTCGTACCGCTGTCCGGTTGCCTAACCATGAGCGGCAGCTACAACGTCAAGGCAGTCGACGCCAACGGCAACGAACTCGGCAAAGGCCTGAAAATGATGGCACAGGGGCGCCACATTTACACGGCGCGCAACGCTCTCTGTTCGAACTATCCCAAGGCCACCATCATCATCACCGACCTGGAAACCGGCCAGGAACTGAAAGGCGAAAGCCCATACCGTTGCCGGTAACGAACATGCACATTCGATCCATCTTTGTGGTGCTTATCGCCCCCATCATCGCGTTGGCAGGCTGCGGCACTATTGCCACGGTCCGTTCCTTTTCCACCGCCTACGTCGAACCCACCACCGGCGACCTGGCGCGGCTGCGCGTTCGGTCCAATGGCATGGTGCGCGCCGTACCGGGCAAAACCTGCGTGGATTGGCGAACGCCCGGAGCCGGGGTCATGCTGGCGCACCGCAAGGGCTTCGCCAATCTCAACGACCGCGACCTGGGCATGCCCCAGAAGGTCTACTACAGTCCGAAGGACTTATCCCGCAGGGTGTACTCGGTGATCAGCAGCGAACGCAGCACCGAACTTCGCATCGCCGCAGACCAACCGATCACACTGAACTTCATTAGCGACGGCTCCCCGCAGGGCGGCAACATCTACCGTTGCGCAAGCGCGATCTCCTTCGTTCCCGAGCGTGGCATGGACTATGAGATCGTCTTCTTCGACCAGGGCATAGGATCACGCTGTACCGCCGACCTCACCAGGATCGACCAGGACACGTTACGCAAAAAGCCGATCTTCCTGCATGTCCCGGTCGATACCCAGCACGCTGGACTTTGCCACGTCACTGACATGCTCTAGCCACACGGCGCACCCAATCACGGGGACGCCATCGATGAGGGAGCGAGGAGCAGCAGTCCCAGCAACGGCGTAAATGCCCCAGCATCCGTTGGCTAGAGCGCTATCGGCGCAGGCTGCATCGCCAGCGCCGGCGATCGAAAACCGCATCCACCACACCGCAAACAATGCGGTACGCTGCCGTTTCCGGGATAATGCCGTTCCGCGGTACCGGTTTATCCCCGTCTTAAGCGATCCATCCGATGAGCTACCCCTTCCCCAGCCTTGACGCGTGGCTGACGCACCTCGAATCCGCGCATCCGGTCGGCATCGACATGGGTCTCACGCGCATCAGCCTCGTACGTGACGCGCTGAACCTGCAGTTCGCCTGCCCGATCATCACGGTGGGCGGCACGAACGGCAAAGGCTCGACCTGCGCGATCCTCGAATCGATTCTGCTGCGAGCCGGCTATACCGTTGGCTGCCACACGTCGCCGCATCTGCTGGTGTTCAACGAGCGTGCGCGCGTCAACGGCGAGGTCGCCACCGATGCCGAACTGCTACCGCACTTCGCCGCCGTCGAAGCTGCTCGCCTGAGTCTCGCAGAACCCGTCTCGCTCACGTATTTCGAGTTCACGACGCTCGCGATCATGCATCTGTTCGCCTCGCGCGGGCTCGACGCGGTGATTTTCGAAGTGGGTCTCGGCGGCCGGCTCGACGCAGTGAATATCCTCGATACCGATTGCGCGATCGTCACCAGTATCGATATCGATCACACCGAGTACCTCGGCGATACGCGCGAGAAAATCGCCTTCGAGAAAGCCGGTATTTTCCGGCCGGGCAAACCCGCGATTTGCGCCGACCCGGTACCGCCGCAGACGTTGATCGATCATGCCGCGCAGATCGGCGCCGAACTGTGGCTGTTCGGCCGCGATTTCCGCTATGAAGGGCAGGCGGGCAGCGAGCGTCAGCAGTGGAGCTACATCGGCCCAACAATGCGCCGCTCCGCGCTCGCTTATCCGGCGTTGCGCGGCGCCAACCAGCTGATCAACACGACAGCCGCGCTGGCCGGACTCGAAGCGCTGCGCGACCGTCTGCCCGTGTCCGCGCAGGACATTCGCCTCGGGCTCGCAAACGTCGAACTGGCGGGGCGTTTCCAGGTATTGCCGGGCAAGCCCGCAGTCGTGCTCGACGTCGGTCACAACCCGCACGCGGCCGCCGTGCTCGCGCAGAATCTCGGCAATATGGGCTTTTTTCCCTACACGTACGCGGTATTTGGCGCGATGGGCGACAAGGATATCGCCGGGGTGCTGGAGCACGTGAAGGGCGAGATCGACCACTGGTGCGTCACCGCGCTACCGACGCCGCGCGCGGCTTCCGCGGAAGCTATCGAGGGGGCGCTGCGCGAAGCCGGCGTGGCCGATGGGCCGGATACCAGCGTCACACGTCATGCGTCGCCTGCAGAAGCGTTCCAGGACGCGCTAAAACGAGCGTCCGACAATGATAGAATCGTGGTTTTCGGAAGTTTCTATACGGTAGCCGGCGTTATGTCCTATCGTAAATCGCAGCAACACTGACCGCGCGGAAGCTCGAACCAAGCCATTCATGGGAATTTTCTCGTTCGGCAAGAAAGACGACGCGTCTACCCGGCGCGGCGCACCATCCGGCTCCAGCCGGGGCACCCATATCGAGTCCAAGGGGACCGCCTTCGGGGCGCGTGTCGAGCGGCGCAGCCGCCGCACGGACCGGGCCGGCGACGCCGACGCAATGCTGCTCGACCCAACCCTGCCCGAGAAACAGCGGGCGCGACGACGCCTCGTCGGCGCAATTGCGCTGGTTATCGCGGCGGTCGTGATCCTGCCGATGGTGCTCGATTCGCACCCGAAGCCCGTCACCGACGATATTTCGATCGACATTCCGAACCGCCCTGTACCGAAGGCCAGTACCGCGCCTGACGACACGCAGGCCGGTGTCGCTCCCGATAGTCCCGCACCCGACGCAACGCTTGCGGCTTCCGGGCTGGCCGCTGCGAATACGGCGCCGGGGACGGCAGCAACGGCAACGGCAGCAACCTCGACCGCGACGAAACCGGCTGCGAAGCCGACCCCGGCGACGACAGCCACGACAACGCACAACGCACCGGCAAACGCGGCAAAGCCGCCCCGCCAGGCGCCAGCCACGCAGCAGACCGCGGACAACCCGCCGCCCGCCGCCGCCGCAGACGCCGATTCAGGCACGCCCGCGTCGCCTCCCGGCAGCCGTTTCGCGGTACAGCTCGGCTCGTTCCCGGACGAAATCAGTGCCAAAACCTGGGCGACCAAATTGAAAGCGGCCGGTGTGCCCGCATATACCGAACGTCGCAAGCAGCCTGACGGTTCGACCCGCACGCTGCTGCGCGCTGGTCCGTTTGCGGATCGGGCGGCGGCATCGGCGGCCATTGCGAAGGTGCGCGACGCCGGTCTGACGGCGGGCGCGAACGGCAGCACACAGTAACCAGGCGATGTTCACCGCCTTCGACTACGCTGTAATGGCAGTGATCGGTTTATCGGCGCTACGGGGCACGTGGCGCGGTTTTCTGTCCGAGGTATTTGCGCTGATCGGCTGGGTCGTGGCTTTCGTGGTCGCCTGCCGCTTCGTCGGCAACGTCTTACCGTGGATTCCGGCTACATGGCCGGGCGGCGCGCTGACCCAGTGGCTGATCGCGTTTCTCGTGATCGTCGTCGGCGTGGTGCTGGTGGCCGGCGTGGCGAATGCGCTATTAAGCCGCCTCGTCCAGGCGAGCGGCCTGAGCGGTGTGGACCGCTCGCTGGGCCTGCTGTTCGGCCTCGTCCGCGGGGTCGTGCTGGTGCTGCTGCTGGTCGCCCTTGCAGGCTTGACCCAGCTGCCCCAGCAGGAATTCTGGCGCGATGCGCTGTTGCGGCCCTACGCCGAACAGGGTGTGCGCGAACTGAAACCGCTGCTTCCCGCGATGCTCGCCGCCTACGTCCGCGTTTGATTTCTCCTCAGGAGAATCAGGCGCACCAGGACCAGGCGGAGGCAGCCCACCGGCGAAGCATGCAGGACACCGGCGCGACCCGGATGCCGCCCTGGCACCGGCCGCCGTTACGAATTTCGTACCTTTGAAGGACATGCCATGTGCGGCATCGTAGGCGTAGTTTCCCGTTCCCCCGTCAACCAGCTGCTTTATGACAGCCTGCTGCTCCTGCAGCATCGCGGTCAGGACGCAGCCGGCATCGCGACGGCCAACGGCAGTAATTTCCACATGCACAAAGCCAACGGCATGGTGCGCGACGTGTTCCGCACGCGCAACATGCGCAGTCTGCCAGGCACGACCGGCATCGGCCAGGTGCGTTACCCGACGGCAGGTTCCGCTTCGAGCGAGGAGGAGGCCCAGCCGTTCTACGTCAACGCGCCGTTCGGCATCATCCTCGCGCACAACGGCAACCTGACCAACTGGCCGCAGCTGAAAGAAGAGATGTTCCGCGTCGACCGGCGCCACATCAATACGAATTCCGATACCGAAGTGCTGCTCAACGTGCTCGCGCACGAACTGCAACTGTCCAGCTCCGGCTTGCAGCTCGACCCGGCCGCGGTCTTCAAGGCAGTCGCCGGTGTGCATCATCGGGTGAAGGGCTCGTATGCGATCGTGTCGCTGATCGCCGGCTACGGGCTGCTCGCGTTCCGCGATCCGTTCGGGATTCGTCCGCTGTGCCTCGGCAAGCTGGAGACCTCGGAAGGTGTCGAATGGATCGTGGCGTCGGAATCGGTGGCGATCGAAGGTATCGGTTTCGAATTCGTGCGCGACGTGGCGCCGGGTGAAGCGATCTTCATCGACCTCGACGGCAATCTGCATGCGCAGCAGTGCGCGACCAACCCGAGCCTGAACCCCTGCATCTTCGAACTCGTGTATCTCGCGCGGCCCGACTCGGTGCTCGACGGCGTGCCGGTGTACAACGCGCGTCTGCGGATGGGCGACTACCTCGCGGAAAAGATCAAGCGTGTGCTGCCCGACGTGAAAATCGACGTCGTGATGCCGATTCCCGATTCGTCGCGTCCCGCGGCGATGCAGGTCGCGTTAAAGCTCGGCGTTGAGTATCGCGAAGGTTTCTTCAAGAACCGTTATGTCGGCCGCACGTTCATCATGCCCGGCCAGGCGGTGCGCAAAAAATCGGTGCGCCAGAAGCTGAACGCGATGGGTATCGAGTTCAAGGGCAAAAACATCCTGATCGTCGACGATTCGATCGTGCGTGGCACCACGTCGCATGAAATCGTGCAGATGGCGCGCAACGCTGGCGCAGCCAAGGTGATCTTCGCTTCGGCGGCGCCGCCGGTGAAATTCCCGAACGTCTATGGCATCGACATGCCGACGCGCGGCGAACTGGTCGCGCACGGCCACACCGACGAGGAAGTCGCGCGCATGATCGGCGCGGATCATCTCGTGTATCAGGATGTCGATGCACTGAAGCAGGCGATTCGCGATATCAACCCGGCGCTGAAGGAGTTCGACGCGTCGTGCTTCGACGGTAAGTACATCACCGGCGATATCACGAGCGCGTACCTCGATGGCGTCGAACTCGCGCGTCTCGCACCGTCCGCGTTGTCGGACCGCGACGCGGCAAGCGATGCGATCGACGGCGGCGCGGCGCGTTCGCAACTGCATCTGCAGCTGTCGGTGGAGTAACACGGTAATGCGCAGCAGGAGGCGGCCTCGCCGCCTCTTCGATGCGCGTATGTGCTAGCATCGGGACTTGCGTCGATTTGATATCAGCTTGCGGACGCGGGGCAACCCAAAACAGCTAAAGCGAATGGTGGGATTTGCCTATGCCGCCAGCGCTCCAGCTTTCCCCGCACATGAAGCCCGCTTATGCCGACGCAAAGCGGGCTTTTTTGTTGCCGGCGCGGTTTCGACCAAGGCTGCGCCGACTGAATAACGGAACCGAATCACCATGGACGACTCCCTCAATTTCGACACCCTCTCCGTGCGGGCCGGTACGGTGCGCAGCGAGTTCAACGAGCACTCGGAAGCGATCTTCCTGACGTCGAGCTTCTGCTTTGCGAACGCAGCCGAAGCCGCCGACCGCTTCAAGCATTCCGAGGACTATTACACCTACTCGCGCTTCACCAACCCCACCGTCTCGATGTTCCAGGACCGCCTGGCCGCGCTCGAAGGCGGCGAGGCGTGCATGGCGACGGCGTCGGGAATGAGCGCGATCCTGTCGGTGGTGATGTCGGCGTTGCAGTCGGGCGACCACCTGGTCAGTTCGCAGAGCCTGTTCGGTTCGACGCTCGGCATGTTCTCGCAGATCTTCACGCGCTTCGGCATCACGACCACGTTCGTCGATCCGACCGATCTCGATGCGTGGAAAAACGCCGTGCGCCCCGAGACGAAGATGTTCTTCCTCGAAACGCCGTCGAACCCGCTGACTGAAATCGCCGACATCGAAGCGATCGGCAAGATTGCGAAGGCGGTGAATGCGTTGTTCGTCGTCGATAACTGCTTTTGCAGCCCGGCGCTGCAGCAACCGCTGAAGCTCGGCGCGGATGTCGTGATGCACTCGGCGACCAAGTTTCTCGATGGCCAGGGTCGCGTGCTTGGTGGCGCGCTGGTTGGTTCGCGGCAGTTCATCATGGAGAAAGTGTTTCCGTTCGTGCGCAGCGCCGGTCCGACGCTGTCCGCGTTCAACGCATGGGTGCTGCTGAAGGGTATGGAGACGCTGTCGTTGCGCGTCGAGAAGCAGTCGGCGAATGCGCTGGAAATTGCGGGCTGGCTCGAGAGTCATCCGGCCGTGAAGCGGGTGTTTTACCCGGGACTCGAATCGCATCCGCAGTACGAGATCGCGAAGCGTCAGCAGAAGGCCGGTGGCGCGATCGTTTCGTTCGAGCTGAAGGGAGACACGCCCGAGGCGCAACGCGCGAATGCGTGGCGCGTGATCGACAGCACGAAGGTCTGTTCGATTACCGCCAACCTTGGCGATACGCGCACGACCATCACGCATCCGGCGACGACCACGCACGGCCGCATCACACCTGAAGCACGGGCAGCAGCAGGGATTACAGAGGGCTTGATCCGGCTTGCAGTCGGGCTCGAAAACGCCGGCGATATTCGCGCCGATCTCGCACGCGGTCTGGCGTAGCCGGGCCGGAATGAGAACCCCATGGCCGGAAGGAAGCAGGCTGGTCATGGGGGGCAGAACTAATGGCATCGACAGCGCTGTCCGCCATTAGACGAGCAAAACTGGCCAGCCGCACAAAACCGGACAAAACCCGAACAAAACTGAACAGTACAAACGGGTTCGCGATGTCAGTATGACGCTCGCCCCTTCTCGGCCGCCCTTTGTTACGCCGGGATCGCTGCGGCAACTCTTGTACTTCCGTCCGATGCCGTTCCCGGCGTGAACGCGAAACCGAGACACGTGAACTGCACATCCGGATCAGTGCCGGTGCGCCCACCCCGATCAGGAGGCCGGGTTGAAATTTGCCAAACGCAATTGCATTGTCGAAGCCACTCGATGGTTTTCGCCAGGCGATCATCCCGCCGTTGAACAACACGATGGCGTGTGGTCGATTGCCACACCCGAGGGATGGCGCGACGTGAAGCCGGGCGACTGGGTGATCACGCCGCCTGGAGACGCGACGTATTGCATGCAGGACTCGCTGTTCACCCGTCTCTATGAGCCGCTTGCCAGCAGTCCTGTTCTAACCGCCACGCTAGTCTGAGTACGCGTTTTATTGCCCGGGCGGCGTGGCGCTTCGTTCAGTGACGCAGCGCACGCCATTGCCCTGGAGCGAGACCGAAGCGCCGCGTGAACGCGTGCGTAAACGCGCTCTGGTCGGCGAAGCCGATGTCGAATGCGATATCGGTCAGCGAGCGGCGCGGATCGGCGAGTAGCGTCACTGAAGTATCGAGCCTTAACCGCTGCAGATAGCGATGCGGCGTCTCGCCGAACGCGTCGATGAACAACTGATGAAAGCGCCGCATACCGAAGCCGCAATGCGCGGCGAGATCGGCGATGCGCAGCGGCTCCGCGAGGTGCGCGCGCAGCCAGCGATCGATGCGCGCGAAATCGAGACCGGGGCCGGACAGTCCGGCGCGGCTTGCCGGCACAGCGCCGGTGTTCGAGAGGATTGCGGCGCACAGGCGCGTGGCCGCATCCCAGTTGAAGCGCCGTAGGTACGGCGCCAGCGTGGTGGGTTCGGCGGGTATGCCGACTGTGGCGCCCGCAGCGATCTGGCGCACGAGCTGAGTCATGTACGGATCGACACTCACAGCGCGCGCCCGGTCGAACAGACGCTCGGGCACGGCCAGCGAAGCAGCAGGTAAATCGAGCACGAGCTGGCAGTTTTCGCCAAGCCCCGAGTAGTCGTGCCGCGAGCCGGCCGGAACCAGCCACGCGGAGCCGCTGGCGATCTGCTCGCCGACGCCATCCACGGCCATCACCATCGAGCCGTCGAGCCCCAGCACGACCTGATGGAAGTCGTGTACATCCGACGCCTCGATGGCGCCGAAACGGCGCAACGAAACGCTCGGTGCGAGGGGTATCGGCAGCATGGGCTAACGACGGTGAGCGCCGCTCAGACGCCGAGCAGTTCGACTTCGAACACGAGCGTTGCATTCGGCGGAATCACGCCGCCTGCGCCGCGCGGGCCGTAGCCGAGTTGCGGCGGGATCGTCAGGCGGCGCACGCCACCGACTTTCATGCCCTGTACGCCTTCATCCCAACCCTTGATGACCATCCCGCCGCCCAGCACGAAGTCGAACGGATCGTTGCGATCCTTGCTCGAATCGAACTTCTGGCCGTCGGTCAGCCAGCCCGTGTAATGCACGCTGACGGTCTTGCCCGCAACGGCTTCAGCGCCGCTGCCTTCAGTCAGATCTTCGTATTTCAGGCCGGACTCGGTGGTGGTGACGCTAGACATGACACACTCCTTCAGACAAATCGTTGAGAACCGGTATTGTAGGCGAGGTTGGTCGGCTGCTTCCTGCCGTGCGCGGGTTCCTGGCCGACCGGGCCCGCTACGTGCTACCCCGATTCCGATCGACCGGCGATCCAGGGCGCCGGAACGGCCTGCCATAATGACCGTCATGACGACCATCCCTGCACCGAGAGGGCTTCAAACGTGAGCACGTCTTCTGCTGGGCCTGGCGCTGCACAGCCCGGCCGCCCCGATTCCGCCGCCTACGAACGCACCGCCCGCCGGCGCGTCGAAACTGCGCTCTTCATGCGCGACCATGTGTTGTCGCTGGTATCGCACGATCTGCGCGGCCCATTGAACGCGATTCATAGCTGGGCTTACGTGCTGGAGCGCAAGCTCGATGCTGCCGATAGCGCCGGGCAACGCGCGCTAGGCGGCATCCGCACCGGTGTCGAACAGCAGGTGAAACTGCTCGAAGAGATCGTCGATACGACGCGCGCCGAGACTCGCACGCTCGCACTCGACCATGCGCCGTTCGCGCTATGGCCGCTCGTCGACGAAACGCTCGGCGAGGTCCGCACGACGCTGGCCGGGCCGCGCGAGGTGTCGATCGAAGTCGATACGCAGCTATCCACCGACCAGTTGAGCGGCGACCGCGACCGGCTTTCCGCAGCGCTGTGGCTGATGCTGACGTTTGCGGTCGAAGCGAGCGCTGCGGCGTCGCAGGTGACGCTCGCGACGGCCGTCGATGGAACCGCGTGGCACAGCACCGTCACGTTCCACCCGACGCCCGCCGCATTCGATGCCGCCGATGCGCCTCACCTGCTCGAAGCCTTTGCGCGCAGGCAAGCCCAGGCGCCGTGCGAAGCGGGTCGTATTGCGTGGGTGCTGGCGCTGTGCAGGCGCGTGGCCGAGGCGCACGGCGGCACGTTCGAGCAGAACGATGCAGCGCAGTCCGGTGGCGCCGCGACGCTTGCGCTACGGGTGCCGCTGGCCGGGGCCGGGGCGTAGACCCTAGACCGTAGCCAGCAGCGGGTTGCGTCATGAATACTCGCAGCGTGCGCTACGGCAAAAAGCCGCAAGCCCGTAACCGCCGGTTTTTGACCGGATCGGCTTTCAGCTGGCTTGCACCCTCTATACTGACAACTTTTGCTTCCGGAGCCTCCCCTCTTGATCCAGGTTGTCGCCATCATCGGCGCGTTATTGCTCGTTGCGCTCAACGGCTTCTTCGTCGCGGCCGAATTCGGTCTCGTCAAACTGCGGCAAACCCGCGTGCGGGCGCTCGCGAAAAAACACGGCCTGCGCGGCCGCCTGCTGGCCAAGGTTCACGGCCGTCTCGACGCGTATCTGTCCGCCTGCCAGCTCGGCATCACGCTTGCATCGCTCGGCCTCGGCTGGATCGGCGAGCCCGCATTCGCCCAACTGCTGTCGCCGCTGTTCGAAGTGCTCGGTATCCATTCGCTGCCGCTCACGCATGCAATCTCGCTGTTCTTCGCGTTCACCTGCATTTCGTTTCTGCACATCGTGGTCGGAGAGCTGGCGCCGAAGTCGCTCGCGATCCGCCAGGCCGAGCGCATCTCGCTGTGGACCGCGATGCCGCTGTACGGTTTCTACTGGGCGATGTATCCGGCTATCTGGTTGCTCAACGGCAGTGCGAACGCGGTGTTGCGTATCGCAGGGCTTTCGTCGGGGCACGGTGACGACGTGCACTACTCGAACGACGAACTGAAGCTGATCCTGCGCGGCCGGCGCGCCGGCGTCGAGCAACAGAAGGACGGTCATCCTGACAACGTGCTTGGCGAAGGTGCCTATAGCCAGGACGAATGGAACACGATCGCGCACTCACTCGATTTTTCGCGCATGACCGTCTCCGATCTGATGCGGCCTGCCCACGAGATGGTCGGCCTGCGCCGCGATCTGCCGTTGCGCGACAACATGCAGGTGGTCGCGCAGCATCGTTTCAGCCGTTATCCGCTGTTCGACGATGCGTCCGGCGTGCGCGTGGACGGCATGATCCACCTGAAGGACCTGCTGCTTGCACGACACGCGGGCAGCACGCTCGAAGACCTCGCTCAGTACGCGCGGCCGGTTCAGTACGTGAAGCCGACGATGCCCGCACTCGAACTGTTCCGGCGTTTTCGCAAGGGCGCACCGCACTTTGCGCTGGTCGGTCACAAGAATGCGCAGCCGATCGGCTTCCTGACGCTCGACAATCTGCTTGGCGCACTGGTCGGTCAGATTCACGACGAGTTCCGTCAAGGCGACGCCGACTGGACTCGCATGGACGACGGCACGCTGATGGGCAAGGGCAGCTTGCCGGTGGTGTCGCTGGAGCGCGCGCTCGGCATCGATATCGACGAAGGTCGCGCGGAATCCGTTGGTGGTCTCGTCATTCAGGCGCTCAACGATCTGCCGGAAGAAGGCCAGCGTGTCTCGTTCGATCGCTTCGATGTCGTCGTCAAGAAGATGCGCGGCCCGCGGATCGTGCTCGTGCGTGTGTATCCGAAGCAGTTCGACGACGAGGGCGGTTAGGCGGGCATCGTTTCGGTTTGCCTTGCCTTGCCGAATCGCGATCACAGCGTGCGCGTGCTTCCATACGTGGTGGGATCGAGCGATATGGCGAGGCCCTGCCAGTCGTATCGGCCGAGCTTCAGCTGTGCGGTATTTTCCTGAGCGATGCGCCTGAAGAGGCGCAATGCGGCCTTGCCCTCAAGCTGGGCGGTGTCCTCGGCCAGATGCTCGGACAACAACCGGCAGCGCAGAGCGCGAACCATGTTCCTGTCCCAGACCGTCGCGTTCAGTTCGCCATGACCGAACAGCGAATTCGAATGTAGATTGCAGGACCCGAGCGTCGCCCATTCGTCATCGATGAGCATGATCTTCGAATGGACGTAGACGCTGCTGCGCGTGCCTTCCGCAGTGCGTCCTGCGATTCCAGCCAGCGTGAAGTTTGCGTATTGCCCGAGTGCATCGATGTGATCGAAGAGTCCTTGCTTTGTCGGGTCGCGCCGCCATTGGCCGTATGGGTCCTCCGGTTCCGCGGGAACCAGCATGACGATTTCCACACCGCGTTTTAGCGCCTGCTCGAGTGGGCGGGCTATGTCGGGAACCGGCAGCGCCTGGTTCTCGATGTAGATCGAATGGCGAGCCGCAGCGATGGCCAGCAGATATTGATCGGTGATCGAGCGCTCGCCTTTCGACAGATCGTAGGCGAAGCCGTCGGGCGTCGGCGTCCTTTCGTCGTAAAGACCTGCATGCATGTTCCGCTGAATCTGCACGACGCTTTCACCGCGCGATGCGGAGATACGCACGGGAAAGGGCAACCTGTCGCCGTCATCGTTGTTCCAGCATCCATCGGCCTTGTGGCGCTCGCTCGCTCCGTTCCAGCGCTGCACGAAGTTGTGATGTACGTCGCTGCAGCACGGCCCCGTGACTTCGACATAGAAGTCGTGGCGATGGCCCGCGCCGTCGTGGCCCGGTTCGAAGCATCCGAACGTCGGGTTGATACCGCCGATAAACGCTGTCTCCGATTCTGCGCCTGCGTCCATCAACCAGAACTTCTGATGCTGGACGAAACGGTCGGTTGCGCAGTCCCATCGCGCCTTGAAGCGGATGTTTCTTGCACGCAGTCGCGCGTGATCCTCCGGTGTTCCGGCGAATGTTTTGCCGTATCGACTGCTCTGCTCGAGTGGGCGCCAGAAAATCACCCGCACATCGAGTCCGCGTGCCGCAGCGCGATTGAGCACATCGAATATCGTGCCGCGGTTGTCCGGCATCTGGAATTCAGGGTCGATGAAGGTCACGGCGAGCCAGACGCTGTGTTGCGCGAGATCGATTGCCTCGCACAGTCTGCGGAAGGTGGGTCCGCTATCGACCAATGGTCGCAGCAGGTTTCCGGTGCGCAGCGGATAGGAGCCGGACTGAATGGAAGGGATGGATGAGGCTTGTGCTTCGACTGCGTTCATGGATGCTCCTCGCGCGATGCTTGCGATTCTGCAGGAGTTTCCTTGCGGATAGATTGCCAGGTTGCCTTGAAGCGCGTGCACATGGATGCCGAGCTTCTTGGGCTCTGCGCGTTTGCAGTTTGCACGTTCGATGACAACTCGCCGGGAATCGGGAATACTTTCGCGGGCATCGCCTGCGCCTTCATTGCGGAATTGTGGATCTGGTCTGAACTCAGGCGCTAGTTCAATGGTTTGTGAGGATCTTCAGGGACGACATGGAATACCTCCTCGTACTCAGCGTCGGTCTCGTCGCCGGCGTGTTGAGCGGTGTGATCGGCACCGGCTCGTCGATGCTGCTGATGCCCGTCCTCGTCATGTCCTTCGGCCCGCAGCAAGCGGTGCCGATCATGGCGATCGCCGCGATCATGGGCAATCTCGGCAAGGTGCTCGCGTGGTGGCGCGAGATCGACTGGCGCGCCTGCGGGGCTTATTGCGCGACTGCGGTACCGGGCGCCGCGCTCGGAGTCCGCACGTTGCTCGCGCTGCCGCCGCATGCGGTGGAACTTGCGCTTGGCGTGTTTTTCGTCGCGATGGTGCCGACACGGCGCTGGCTCGCGCGCCGCGAGATTCGTTTCACGCTGCCGCAACTGGCGTTGATTGGCGGTGTGGTGGGTTTTCTGACGGGCATCGTTGTGTCGACGGGGCCGATTACCGTGCCCGTGTTCATGTCGTACGGTCTTGTTAAAGGCGCGTTTCTCGCCACCGAGGCCGCGGGTTCGGTCGCTGTGTATGTCGCCAAGGTTGCTGTTTTCCGGCACTTTGGCGCGTTGCCACCGAGCGTTGTGTTCAGCGGTTTGATCATTGGCTCCGCGTTGATGGCGGGGTCGTTTGCGGCGCGGCACATCGTGCTGCGGATGAGTCCGAAGACGTTCCGGCTCGTGGTCGATGGGTTGATGCTGTCGTCGGGGTTGTCGTTGTTGTGGGCGGCGGGGCGGTAGTGCCGTACGCACGGTGCGGTGACCCTGTTCATCGCGATACCAGTAGCGGCACACCTACCCCACACTCGCCTCAAACACCCGCCGATAATTCCCACCCAGTATCATCCCGACCTCGCCGGCGCTGAAGCCCGTGCCGATCAACGCGTTGGCCAGCACGGGCAACTGCTGGTAGCGCCGGAACACCGGCGGCGAGATAAAGCCGTACAGGTCGGTGCCGAGCCCGACATGCTCGACGCCGACAACGTCGGCCATTCGTTTCATGCCTTCCGCCATGCCCTGCAAATCGTGGAAGCTACCCGAACTCGGCCAGACGCCGATCACACCTCCGGTGTCGGCAATCGCCCGCGCATGGTCGGGTGAAATCGACCGGCTGTAGGTCGAGGGATGCGTCAACAGCGCGGTGTGCGACAACACTAGAGGCTTGGTCGTTGTCGTCGCCGCGCGTTTGACGAGATCGTAGGTCCCGTGCGCCACGTCGACCACAATGCCAAGCGCGTTGCAACGTCGCACGACATCCGCGCCAAAATCAGTCAGTCCGCCGTGTACGGGTGGCGCAGTCTGGATGTCGCCGAGTTCGTTGACCCGGTAGTGCGTGAGCTGTAGATGGCGCAACCGGTGCGCGCTGTACATCTCATCGACCCGTTCCACACGTCCCTCGAGAAAATCCGCGCCTTCGGCGGCAACGATCACACACGGCCCCGTCTTGCCGAGCGCGGCAAGCGAAGCCGTGTCGGTCACGACCTGCAACTGTTCCCGCTCGATCAGTTCGTCGACGCGCTTGAATGAAGCTTGTCCAAGTGCATACAGCTCGCCGGGTTGCGGTTCGCGCCATGCTTCGAAGCGGCGCCGGTCGGCGGAGATGCGGGTGGCCGTGGTATCGGCGACGATCGCGAGGCAGATGACGTTCATGCCGCCTGCGCGCATCGGCGCGGCGACCGGCAAGAACGGGCGATTCACGCCGATCGCGGGGTCGCGTGAGACGGTGACGTGGCCGGCGTGGCTGTGCATGTCGATGGTCAGCGTCGACACGGTGCGCCAGGCATTTGAGGTGTCGTCGGCAGGTGCGCTGGCGGGTTCGGCGGTATGGTCGGTAGCGTCGGTGTAGCTCGCAAAGCGGCCGGGCGCGCATGCCGCGAGTCCGAGCGCGGCACCCGACGCAAGAAACGCGCGACGGCTCAGCGTGGCGGCGGTGGTCGCAATGGCGGCCGGCGCGGCATCGACAAGCTGATAACGCCAGCCTGCGGGATCGTCGGTCAGAACCCGCAGGTGGCCACGTATCGCGACGGCCTGCGCCCGCACCGGTATCGGTTGCGTAGCGAACACCTCGACGCACGCACGCGGATCGGCGGGGACGCAGCCGCCGCAGCACGGCGCATCGCGCGTCAATAGAAAGTAGTCGGCCTCGGTCGCAACATCGAGCGGTAGCATCCATCCGGACAGTTCGATGGTGGTGCCATCGAACGCGTCGGCCGCGCCGCTGCCCAACGCCTGCCAGTCCGGCGGCATCGTTTCTTTCGTCATTGTCAGTTTCCGAAGAGGCGACAGCGGCGCTACGTACGCGGCACACCATCTTCGACGAGTATAGCCACCGGCATCGCCGCAAGCACATCGCGCAGATACAACAGACCCGTGTCGTCGGCTTTTGGCGCAGCGGGGCTCAGACAATCGAACAACGCGCGCGAGGCGAGATCGCGAGGCAACACCACCGCGGTGTCACCCCATGCGTTACTGTCGACCCACGGCGTATCGTCAGCGGAATCGAGCAGTGACATGGCGAGCCGTGTCGCGACGACAACAGCCCACGCATTGCCGTGCCGCCGCGCGAACGCGATTGCATGCTCGGCATGCGCGCCTTGCACATCGAGCGGCAGATAGGTACCGTCGCTCAACAACGCGGGCAGATGAGTGCGCAACGCAAGGCCACGCTGCACGACCGCGAGTTTCACGCGACCGCTGCGCCAGTCGGCGAGATGCGCCGAGGGCGGCGCATCGACCGATTCGGCGAGCCACGCATGACGTTGTGCGAAATCGACCGGCCTGCGGTTGTCCGGATCGACGAGGCTGAAGTCCCACAGTTCGGTGCCCTGATACAGATCGGGCACGCCTGGCGATGTCAGCCGCAGCACGGTCTGTTGCAAGCTATTGATCGCCCCCGCGCGCGCCACGCGCACGACGAGCTCCGACAACTCACGCAGGAATCCGTCGCGCCGCTGCGGCGCGAGGATGTCGAACAGAAAGTCGCGGCAGGCGTTCTCATATGCGCCATCCTGCATGCGCCATCCGGTGCGCAGCTTGGCTTCGCGCAGCGCCTTCAGTTGCCATTGGGCGACGCGTTGCGCAAGCGCCTCGACGCCGGCTACGTCGTCGGGTGCGAGATCGAGCGGCCAGGAGCCCACCAGTGTTTGGTAAAGCACCGCTTCCGCAGCAGGACCCGGTGCCCAGTAGTCGCCCTCGTTACCCGACGCGATATGCGCATCCGGCATCCGCCGATGCGGCGCATTCAGCGTCGACCAGCGCCGCAGCGTCGCGCTCCAGTCGTGTGCGATCTCGCTTAACACCGCGAGCCGCGCGCGCAGGTCTTCACCGCGCTTGTGATCGTGCGTCGCGGTAGCCAGCAGCGCGTGCGGAAAGCGCCGCGCACGTGCGAGGTTGGCCGCATGAAACTGCTCGACCGTCAGTGCGAATTCGCCGGGATCGGAGCCGACCTCGTTGCGCGACAGCAGACGGCCATAGCGGTAGCCCGCGGTATCTTCGATTGCTTTAGCTGCGACGGGCGCGGTGAGTTGCGCGAACACTGTCTGGGCCGTGCGGCGCGAGATGATCGCATGACTGTTCTGCGTGGCGCCATTGTCATCGCCATCCAGAGCGGTTCGACCAAGCCATGTATCGACATGCTCGAGCACCGCGTGATCGGCCAGCGGCAGCACGCGCTTCGCTGCATCGAGCGCCGCATCGAACCATACGTTGTCGGTTTCGCTACGCACACCGTTCTGCGGATAGATCCGGTACACCGGAAAATGCGCGACCAGTTCCGCGACTACGCGCCGGATCGCGGTGAACGTGAAGTCGCGCGTGGTCGTGCTTTCGCGCGCGATGCGGTGCAACGCGCGGGCAGCTCGATCCAGTTCCGCCGAGAGGTTCTCCACGAGAATCTTGCGTCGCGCGGCAAGCGCTTCGTCGGCGAATACCGCGCTGCGCCCGCTCAGTTCGGCCCACGTTGCCGCAAGCGGTTCGGCGCCGACGGGATTGTGCAGCAGCGCACCCACGTCGTTCATGAAGTCGTAGCCGGTCGTGCCATCGACGGGCCAGTCCTCGCGTAGCGTTTCGTCGCGCGCGAGAATCTTTTCGACCACGAGGTAAGGCGCGTCGCTACGCAGTTCCATGAGCCGCTGACGCAGCCGCTGAC
Organism: Paraburkholderia sp. CHISQ3; assembly: GCF_030464945.1. NCBI lineage: Bacteria > Pseudomonadati > Pseudomonadota > Betaproteobacteria > Burkholderiales > Burkholderiaceae > Paraburkholderia > Paraburkholderia sp. CHISQ3. Next base: position 70,569 of record NZ_JALPRG010000009.1, on the reverse strand, counting down.
AATACTCGCGCGGTTCGGCGAGCCCGTCGATGTGATCGATCCGCACACCGTCGATCGTGCCTTCCGCGTACAGCCGGAATATCAGCGCATGCACCGCCTCGAATACTTCGGATCGCTCGACGCGCAACCCGCCAAGCGCACCAATATCGAAGAAGCGCCGCCAGTTCACCTCGTCGGATGCGGTGCGCCACCACGCGAGCCGGAAATGTTGACGTTCGAGCAGACGATGCAGACGGTCGTGCGCTGCCAGTGCGTTGGGGGAGTCGGCGGCTTCTCCGCTAGCCGGAGCGTACGTTTGCAATGCTGCATCGATCGCTGCCGTGCCGTGTTGCGCCGCGTATTCGCGCAATGCATCGCGTGCCGCGGCGGCGCGTGGATGATCGGCGGGTTGCGTGGTGAGCCCAGCGAAGCGTTCGGCCAGCGCATTCAAGTCCGCATGATTCGCGGCCTGGAGGATCGACGGGTAATCGACTGGGCACACGGGGCAAATATGTTCGCCGTAGCCGATGACAAATCGCCCACTGTCCGCGGCAAAGCGCAGCACGATGTTGCCCGCATTCAGTTCGTCGCCATACGACCCGCCGAGAAACGGCATCAGCACCTTGCCGCGCAGCGCAGGATCGGGCGAGTGCCAGTCGACATCGAAATGCCGCGCATACGCGCTGTGCCGTCCCCATTCGAGAATATCGAGCCACCATGCGTTGTGTGCGCCGCCCACGCCCATATGATTCGGCACGACGTCGACGATCAGTCCCATGCCGCGGGCATGCAGTGCGTCGGCGAGCCGCTTGAGCGCCGCTTCGCCGCCGCATTCCTCGCTGACCCGGCTGTAGTCGATGGTGTCGTAGCCATGCAGCGAGCCAGGTTGCGCAGTCGTGATGGGCGACGCGTACAGGTGGCTCACACCGAGCATGGCGAAATAATCGAGCTGAGCGAGCGCGTCGCCGAACGTGAAGTCCCGGTGGAACTGGAGCCTGAGTGTGGAGCGTGGGGCAGTCATGGCGTGTCGGACTGCGCGGGAGCGGAAGCCGGCGAGGAAGCGCGACGCGCGCGATCGACCGCCAGCAGCCGGTCGCAGAATGTCGGGTCCGTGAAGAGTTCGTCGACCGGCAATACCAGACGGCGACGCCAGTTCGGATGCTCGTCGATCGAACCTGGCAGGTTCGGTTGATCGGTCAGTGCCAGCAGATCTTCGAGTGGATACGCGACGAGCGGCGCAGGCGTGGCTGCGACGAACGCAAGCGCTTCGTCGACGGGTGCGTTGTCCTGCGATGGCGCGGGCACATCGTGCGCGGCGACGCCGGCTTGCTGGAACGCGCGCCACAACGCATCGCGCTGGGCTGCGCGTTCGTCGAGCGCGAGCTGCACCGGGTCGCGGCCGTCCGCGCGCGGCAGCGTCTGACCGATGCGATTGCGCCACGCGATATCTTCGCCGCGCCACCAGCCGGTAACGGTTGGCAGATCATGCGTCGTCGTCGTCGCGATCGCGTTTGCGTCCCACGTGCGCGGCGCCTTGAAGCCGGCGCCCCCGTCGGTGCATTCGAACCACATCACGCGGATGCCGGCGAGGCCGTGATCGGTGAGCCGTTCGCGAAAGCCCGACGGTACCGTGCCGAGATCCTCGCCGATCACGATCGCGCGATGCCGCCACGATTCGAGCGCGATCAGACGCAGCAGGTCGTCGAGCGGATAGCGTAGATAGGCGCCGTCTTTTGCATGCGCACCTTCGGGCACGAGCCACAGTCGTCGCAAGCCGAGGATGTGATCGATGCGAATGCCGCCGGCATGCGCGAACGCGGCGCGCAGCATGTCGATGAACGCGGTGAAGCCCTGGTTGCGCATCGCGCGCGGCGAAAACGTTGTCAGGCCCCATGCCTGGCCGGCCTGGTTGAACAGATCAGGCGGCGCGCCAACCGACACGCGTTGCAGCATGTCGTCGCGATACGACCATGCGTGGCTACCGCCGCTATCGCAACCGACGGCGAGATCGGCAATCAAGCCGACTGCCATGCCGGCATCGCGCGCGGCGTGCTGCGCATGCGACAACCCTTTGGCCGCGAGCCATTGCAGGAATAGATGAAACTCGACTTCGTGGCGATGCGCCTGCGCGAATGCCTCCACCTCTGCACTGCGTGGGTCCTGTAGCGCGTCGGGCCAGTCGCGCCAGTAGCCCGAGCCGTTTTCCTGCGCCAGTTGATGCGCATGCAGCGCTTCGAAGCGCGCGTGATCTTCGAGCGCGCGGCCGCCGCGTTCGCAGAAGCCATGAAATTCGAGCGCGCGTGGACTCGGCGGCGTGCGCTCGTGTTCACAGAAACGCTCGAACAGCGCGCGCAATACCTTGAGCTTGAGCGGCACCGCCTGCGGCCAGTCGATCAACGGTAGCTGTTCGAGTGTCTGCCACGCGTCGGCGGCGTGCGTGGACTCGAGCGCCGCGCGTGCGAGATCGGCGCCGAACACTGCAGCGGGATCGATGTGTGCAACGTTCACCCAGAGCCGCGACGACGGCGAATACGGACTAAAGTTCTGCGGCGCCGCGCTGAACATCGCATGCGTCGGGCTGACCGCAAGAGCATGCGCACCATGTTTCGCACTATCGATCGCAACGGAGGCCAGCGCCGAATAGTCGCCGATGCCACCATCGCCGCTGCGCCGCAATCCATATAACTGCGCGCCGATGCCCCACAACGGCGGCGGCTGCGAATCCGCGCCATGCAGCGTCTGCCACGCATCGGCGACGGTGTAGCAGCGCGGCGGCGCAACGGCCAGCGTGATGCGTTGTTCGTTGATGACGAGCGTGTGATAGCCGGCTTCACCGATTGGCGACAACAGCGCAATCTCACCCTTCGGCGCAGTAAAGCGACCATCGATCACCGCGCCGCTTTCCAGCTCGATCCGATAGCGGCTGCCCGAGCGAATCGACGATGCGGGCAACGCGATGCCGCGCTCGCATTCGGCGGTCAGCAGCGGCGGCAGCCTGCGGCCGGACTGTTCGCTGTCGATCAACGCCGTGCTGTGCCGCATCTGCGCGGCGGTGCCGCACGACAGACCGAGGCATTCAAGCAGCAACGCGAGCGTTGCGTCGGGCACGCGCTGCGTCGTTCCGTGCGCATCGAACCATTCGACCTCGAAGCCCGCGCGTGCCGCGAGACTGTCGATCGTATCGGTAGGGCGTCGGGTGGCGGTCATGCGTGTTGCTCCGGATGCGCGAACTTGCGCGCGTCGTGACGCAACGCGTATTCGCCGACGTCGCCGGTCAGCCACGCGACGCACGCGTACGCCGGCAGTTCGTGCGCGTCGGCGCGCTCGCGTGCGCGGGCCGGCGTTTCGAAGATGACCTTGCCGTCGGGTTTGGCGTCTACCGGTAGCAGCACGGCGTCTTGCGCGAGGTTCAACGCAATCGACAGCGTTTGCCCATCGCCGAGCCGCCAGCGCGCGACCAATGCATTAGCGTCGGTGCCGTCCTTTGCAGCGAGCACGCGTGCGCCCAGTGCGCGCGCATGCGCGAGTCGCGGCGCAATCAGTTTTGCGCGCACCGTTAGCGCCGATTTATAGAAGTGCATCCAGCTACGCCGTTCGTCTACGTCGGGCGTATCGTGCGGTGACGATGCAGCAAACGTGCGCGGATCGTTCGGATCGGGAATCTGTGCGCGGCGGCTTTCGTCGCTGAACGCGGGGAAGCGCGCGAACTCGCGACGACGTCCTTCACGCACCGCTTCGGCGAGGTCGCCGGTGTAGTCGGTGAAAAACAGGAACGGCTGCTGCGAACCGTACTCTTCATCCATAAAGAGCATCGGGATTTGCGGCGACAGCAGCAACAGCGCGGTGGCCGCGCGCAGCGCATCGTCGGAGCACAGCGTGCGCAACCGTTCGCCGAACGCGCGGTTGCCGATCTGATCGTGGTTTTGCAGAAACATTACAAACGAAGTGGACGGCAGGTGCGCGCTCGGTTCGCCGCGCGGTGCGCCGTCGTGAATCGGCGAGCCTTCGCCCTGATACGCAAACCCCTCGCCGAGTACGCGCGCGAGCTTGCGAATCGGCTGCTCGGCATACGCGCGATAGTAGCCGTCGTGTTCGCCCGTCAGCAGCACGTGCAGCGAGTTGTGCGCATCGTCGTTCCACTGTGCGTCGAAATCGGCGTCGAGCAGGCTCGCCGTGTTGCGCTCGTTCTCGAGCACGAGGTAGATGTGCCGGCCGTGCTGCATCCTCGCGCGGATGTGCTCTGATAGTTCGCGCAACCAGTCGTCGTTGGCGATCGCATGAACCGCATCGATACGCAAACCGTCGAAGCGATATTCGTTGAGCCAGTAGAGCGCGTTGTCAAAGAAGAACTCGCGCACTTCGGTCCGCGAAAAATCGATGGCCTGACCCCACGGCGTGTGCGTGCCGTCGCGAAAGAACGGCTTCGCATACTGGTTCAGATAGTTGCCGTCCGGGCCGAAGTGGTTGTACACGACGTCGAGCAATACCGCGAGGCCGAGGCCATGCGCGGTGTCGATCAACGCTTTCAGTTCGTCGGGGCGGCCGTAAGCGGAGTCGGGCGCATACGGCAGTACGCCGTCGTAGCCCCAGTTGTGCGCGCCCGGAAAGTCGTTGAGAGGCATCAGTTCGATGGCGGTGACGCCGAGTTCCACGAGCGCGGGCAACCGTTTCATCACGCCCGCATAACCGCCGAGCGCGCCCACATGCAGTTCATACAGCACCGCCTCTTCCCACGGCCTGCCATGCCAGCGTGTGTGCTGCCACACGTACGCGCGCGGATCGATCACTTCGCTCGGGCCATGCACGTCCTGCGGCTGGAAGCGCGACGCGGGGTCGGGCACCGCGAGACCGCTATCGAGCTGGTACCGGTACAGCGTGCCCGCGCCGCAGGCGGCTTCGGCCTCGAACCAGCCGTTACCGGTCGGCGTCATGTCGAGCGCGCCCTGCTGCGGACCGCTTTCGATCGTCACCTGCACGGCGTTGCACGACGGCGCCCAGAAGCGAAACCGCGTGCGCGGCTTCGCACTCGCCGCGCCGACCAGTTGTGCGCCGAACGGCAGGCAATGCGCATGATGATGCGCGTGAGGATCGATCGGATGGTCGGACATGATTCGTAACCCTTCGGTTGAATGCCGCCGCATCGTCAAGCTTGCGGCGGATCTTCGTCGCTTTCGTCAACTTCGTCGATTCCGCTGGCTTCATCCAGTGTTGCACTGTCTACGATTCCGGCCGGTTCGACAGTCGGCTCCTCGGCAGGCGGCGTTGCCAGCACGCGTTCGGCGGCGCGCCATGCGGCGAACCAGTCCGCGGTGCCTGTCGGTTGCGCGGCCAGCAGCGCGAAACCATGCGCTTCAATAGACAGCTGCGGCGCGGCGAGCGCATACGGTGCCACTTCGGACTGCGCTGTATCGAGCAGCACGTGCCATTCCAGCTGCGGCGCAGGCGGCGTGAACTGCAGCGCATTGGCCGACGCGTTCAACATCATCAACAACACTTCCGTTTCTCCATCGCGTCCCGGACCGGCGCGGCGCAATGTCAGCGCGCGTCCTTCGGGGTCCTGCCACGCTTCGGTGGAGAGCGGTTCGCCGCGTTCGTCGAACCAGCCGATGTCATGTACTCCCGGCAGCACCTCGCGGTCGCCGAACAGGAAGCGCGTCTCGCGCAGCAGCGGATGTTGCTTGCGCAATGCGATCAGCCGCGCGACGAAGGCAGTCATGCGTCGCCCGTCGTCGGTCGCTGCGCGCTCCCAGTCGATCCACGAAATATCGTTATCCTGGCAGTACGCGTTGTTGTTGCCTTGCTGCGTGCGACCGCTTTCGTCACCGGCCAGCAGCATGGGCGTGCCGAGTGAGACGAACAGCGTGGCCAGCAGCGAACGCGCGACACGGGCACGCGTGGCGACGATGGCCGGATCGTCGCTCGGACCTTCGGCGCCCCAGTTCGAACTGCAATTCTCGTTGTGGCCGTCGTTGTTGTTCTCGCCGTTGATCTCGTTGTGCTTCTGCTCGTACGATACGAGATCGGCGAGCGTGTAGCCGTCGTGCGAGGCGACGTAATTCACGGACGCCCATGGCTTGCGATGACGCCGGTTGAACAGATCCGCGGACCCGGTCAGACGAGCCGCCAGATCGGGCCGCAGCCCCGCGTCGCCGCGCCAGAAGCGTCGCACGGTGTCGCGATAGCGATCGTTCCATTCGCCGAAGCCTGGCGGATGGTTGCCGAGTTGATAGCCGCCAGGGCCGATGTCCCACGGCTCGGAGATCAGCTTGCGTTGTGCGAGCACAGGGTCCTGGCGTAACGCGTCGAAGAAACCCGAACCCGGATCGAAACCCGTGTGCTCGCGACCAAGCGTCACACCGAGATCGAAACGGAAACCGTCGATGTTGAACGCCGTGGCCCAGTAACGCAGCGAGTCGGTGATCATCTGCAGCACGCGTGGATGCGGCACGTTCAACGTATTGCCGCAGCCGGTATCGTTGATGTGGTGTCGCTCGTCGCCGGGTATCAGCCGGTAGTAGCTCGCGTTGTCGAGGCCGCGCCACGAGATGGTCGGTCCCATTTCGCCGCCTTCGCACGTGTGGTTGTACACGACGTCGAGAATCACTTCGATGCCGGCCGCGTGCAACTGACGTATGGCGATGCGCATTTCGTCGAGACGGTGCGTCGACAGGTACGACGGTTCCGGCGCGAAGAACGCTGCCGTGTTGTAGCCCCAGTAGTTGCGCAGGTCGCGCTCGACCAGAAAGCGGTCGTTCAGGAACGCGTGCACGGGCAGCAGTTCGACCGCGGTGACGCCGAGCTTGCGCAGATGATCGATGAAGTCCGGCGACGAGAGCGCCGAGAACGTGCCGCGTTCATGGGCGCGCAGATCGTGCCGCCGCATCGACGTGCCGCGCACATGCGTTTCGTAGATCACGGTTTCGCCCCACGGCACGTTCGGGCGTGTGTCGTGCGACCAGTCGAACGCTTCGTCGACGACGACGCACTTTGGCATCGCCGGCGCCGAATCGCGCCGGTCGATCGACAGATCGAGCCGGTTCGAATGCATGCGGTAACCGAACAGCGCGTCGGACCAGCGGAACTGGCCGACCAGCTTGCGTGCGTACGGGTCGAGCAGCAGCTTGTGCGGATTGAAGCGATGCCCGTGCTGCGGTTGATACGGGCCGTGAGCGCGAAAGCCGTAGACGGTGCCCGGATGCGCGTTCGGCAGATAGCCGTGCCAGACCTCGTCGGTGCACTCGGGCAGCGCGAGTCGCGCGAGCTCCTTGCGGCCGGTCGGGTCGAACAGGCACAACTCGATCTTCTCGGCGTTCGCGGAGAACACGGCGAAGTTCACGCCGAGGCCGTCCCAACTCGCGCCGAGTGGATAAGGTACGCCCGGCGCAAGTCGATCGGGCAAAACGTGCGACATGAATCCCGTTCCGGTTTTTCTCATCAGTTGTTCTGTTCGCCCTGTTGTCATTCACGCGCTGCGACCTGCGACGCAGCGCGTTGTTCTTCAATCGTTCAATCGGCCCGAAGCACAATAGTCGCGAGCGGCGGCAAGACCAGTGCAGCCGATTGCGGCCTGCCGTGACTTGCAATGTCCTCCGTGTGAATCAACCCGCCATTGCCGACGTTCGAGCCGCCGTAGAAGCTCGCATCGGTGTTCAGCACCTCGACCCAACGTCCCGCGCGCGGCATGCCGAGCCGATAGCCGATGCGTGGCACCGGTGTGAAGTTGCTGATCGCGATGACTTCGCGCCCAAGCCCGTCGGTGCGACGAAACGCGAACACGCTGTTGTCGGCGTCGTCGCCGATCAGCCAGCCGAAGCCGGCGGGATCGCTATCGAGCGCATGCAGTGCCGGTTCTTCCGCATATAGCCGGTTCAGGTCGCGCACGAGTTTCTGCACACCGTGATGGAGCGGATCGTCAAGCAGATGCCAGTGCGGCGAGGCGTCGTGATCGAACTCCGCCATCTGGGCGAATTCGCCGCCCATGAACATCAGCTTCTTGCCCGGATGCGCCCACATGAACCCGAAATACGCACGCAGATTCGCGAAGCGCTGCCAGCGGTCGCCGGGCATCTTGCCGAGCAGCGAGCCTTTGCCGTGTACGACTTCGTCGTGTGAAAGCGGCAACACGAAGCGTTCGGAATACGCGTACACCATGCCGAACGTCATGTTGTGATGATGGTAGCGGCGATGGATCGGATCTTCGTGCAGGTAGTGCAGCGTGTCGTGCATCCAGCCCATGTTCCACTTGAACTGGAAGCCGAGGCCCCCGTCCTCGATACGCGCCGTCACGCCGGGCCAGGCAGTCGATTCCTCGGCGATCGTGATCGCACCGCGCACCTCCGGCACGTAAGCGACTTCATGGTTCAACCGCTTGAGGAACGCAATCGATTCGAGATTCTCGCGGCCGCCGTAGATATTCGGCACCCACTCGCCGGCCGCACGTGAATAGTCGCGATACAGCATCGAGGCCACCGCGTCGACACGCAGTCCATCGACGTGATAGCGCTTCAGCCACGCCAACGCCGAAGCGATCAGAAATGCGCTCACCTCGTTGCGGCCGAGGTTGTAGATCATCGTGTTCCAGTCCGGGTGATAACCCTCGCGCGGATCGGTATGCTCGTAAAGCGGCGTACCGTCGAACTCGACCAGACCGTGCGCATCGTTGGGAAAATGCGCGGGCACCCAGTCGAGGATCACGCCGAGCCCCGCTTCGTGCGCGCGATCGACAAAATGCGCGAAGCGCTGCGGCGCGCCGAAACGCGCGGACGGCGCGAACTGCGACAGCGGCTGATAACCCCACGAACCGCCGAACGGATGCTCGGCGATCGGCATGAACTCGACATGGGTGAAACCCATTTCCTTCACATAGGGAATCAGCCGGTCCGCGAGTTCGTCCCAGTCGAGATTGCGCTGGCCGCCTTCATCGACACGTAGCCACGACTCCGCGTGGACTTCGTAGATCGACAGCGGTTGATGTTCGGTCTGGCGCTCGCCACGCGATTGCATCCACACGCTGTCGGTCCACGCGAAACGTTCGATCGCATCGACATCCGCCACCACCGATGCAGTCGCCGGTGGCCGTTCGGTCTGCATCGCGCACGGGTCGGCCTTCAGCGGTAGCGCATGACCGTCGCGCGCGAGGATCTCGTACTTGTAGCGCGCACCCGCACCGATGCGCGGCACGAACAGTTCCCACACACCGGCCTCGTGACGAACGCGCATCGGATGACGTCGTCCGTCCCAGGCGTTGAAGTCGCCCACCACCGACACACGTCGCGCATTCGGTGCCCATACCGCGAAGCGCACGCCGGGCACACCGTCGACAACGAGCGGTCGCGAACCAAGGCATTCGAGCACCGCATACGGATCGCCCTGTGCGACACGCCGCAACGGTTCGTCAGGCAGCACCGGCGGAAATGCATAAGCGTCTTCGACCTCCTGCACCGTGCCATGCCAGTCGATGCGCAACCGGTACGGCACATCGCTTTCGATCACGCCGGCAAAGAGACCGCCAGGATGCAGCGACTGCAACTCGCCGAGCAGTTTGCCGTCGTCGCGCGCGATTACGCTCACACCTGCCGCGTTCGGCAGCAACGCGCGCACTACGACAGTGCCCGCCTCCGTGCGATGCGGCCCGAGCTGTGCAAACGGATCGGGGTGGCACGCTTCGACGAGTGCGTCGATGTCGATGGCAGGCAGACCGGCGGCGGTCTGTCGATCGTTATGGTCAGTCATGGTCGCCTTCGGACACGGGTGGTGCCGCATCGGGTGCATGCAGGGGCTCGCCGAGCAGGCGGCTTGCCAGTGCCGCGAGTCCGCGCACCGGTAAGCCGATCCAGGTCGGCCGGTTGGCCGCTTCGTAGCGGATTTCGTAGGCCGCTTTCTCGATCAGGAACAGATCGAGCAGCGCCTGCTCGCTTGTTGCGGCGACCAGCGGCTGCGCCGCTGGTGCGACCGCGATGCGGTATTCATCGAGAAAACGTTCGGCAGCACTGGCGCGGAAGCGCTCGAACAGCGCGCGCTTGCGCTCGGCGGTCTGTTGCGGCGCGCTTTCCGTGGTCGATTGCGCGGCGGCGCTTGCATACGACAGCGAGCGCAACAGCCCGGCAACGTCGCGCAACGGGCTCGACTTCATACGCCGCTCGGCAAGCGTGCGGGCCGGCTCGCCTTCGAAGTCGATCAGGAACGCATCGCCCTGCGCGACCAGCACCTGGCCCAGATGAAAGTCGCCATGGATGCGTGTGCGTAACGCGCCCGCATCGGCGCTCACCAGATGCTCGAGCGCTTCGCTCAGTGCGGCACGGCGATCGAGCAGGGCGCGCGCGAGATCGAGCGTGTCGTCGTTCAGGTGGTTGAGCTGTCTTGCGAGCACGTCGAGCGCCGAAGCGAGCATCGACTGTGTACCGTCGATCCACGCGCGGATCTGCGCGGCATCCGCGGGTTCGGGCGCGAACGCGAGGTCGTCGCACGGCGACGCGAGTGCCACGTGCAGTTCGCCGAGCCGTTTGCCGATGATGCCGGCCAATGCACTGTAGCCGGCTGTCGCGTCCTCTTCGTCTTGGGTGCGATCCGGCGCCTGGTCGTGCGAATCGCCGACGTGCGCGAGTTCGTCGATCGCGCGGCGCAGATAGTCGAGCGCCCAGTTCCACGCATCGCCCTGGTTATCGATGAAGCCTTGCAGGATGGCAAGCGTGTGCGGTACACCGGCCGGATCGACGCGTACCACTTCGCCGTAGAGCGGCGCGGTGTTCGCGTAGCCGAGCTGGGTTAGATAGCGGCTCATCTCCGCTTCGGGATGCACACCGTCCAGCAGCCGCCGCACGAGCTTCAGCACGGCGACGTCGGCGATTACGAGCGAGCTGTTGCTCTGCTCGGCCGCGAGCCAGCGAATCTCGGGGCGTTCTTCGAGCGTGAGTTCGTCGAAGCGGTCGGTCGGTACAAAGCAGATTTCGCTTTTCTGCACGGTCGGCACAACCGCGCGCTCGCGCAATTTGCGCAGCACGCCATGCGCGAACAGCGGCAGCGAGAACGCATCGGTCAGGTGACCAATCGTACGGTTGCGGCGCACGCGAGCAAGCGCGAGCTGCATGAAGAGCGGTGTCGTAGTATCGGCGCCCCACGAGATCGCGATCGGCACGACATAGCGCTCGGTGTGATCGCCGACGTCCGCTTCGATCTCGGTGAACGCGAAGCCGCCGTTCGGAATGGTCGTGAGCGCGGCGAGCCGCACGGCGTTCAGCTTCTGGTCTTTCGATGCAAACCAGCGGCGCCGGCTCAACCACGAAGGCAGTACCTCCGATTCGAGCAGTCGCACGTTTTCCGGTGTCGGTCCGGCCTGGCCTTCGCGGATCACGATAGTGACGAATTCGGGCAGCGGCTCGGAGGCCGGCTGGCTCCACGTGGGCCGCGCGCCGCCTTCGCAGAGCAGGAACCACAGGAAGCCGTACGGCGGGAACGTCAGCAGATAGGTGAGCTGGCCGATCGCGGGGAACACGGAATCTGCGGTCATCTCGATCGGCACCGCGCCGGCGAATTCGGACAGGTCGAGTTCGACCGCCTGCGGCGCGCGCGACAGATTGGCGACACAGAGGATCGGCGCTTCACCGGGCATTTCGCGCAGATACGCGAGAATCTTGCGATTGTCCGGTCGCAGGAAGCGGATGCTGCCGCGCCCGAACGCATGTTTTGCGCGGCGCGTGGCGAGCATGCGCCGGGTCCAGTTCAGCAGCGAATGCGGATCGCGACTCTGCGCTTCGACGTTGACGGCATCGAAGCCGTACAGCGCGCCCATCACCGGCGGCAACACGAGCTGCTCGGGATCGGCGCGCGAGAAGCCGCCGTTGCGATCCGACGACCACTGCATCGGTGTGCGCACGCCGTCGCGATCGCCTAGGTGGATGTTGTCGCCCATCCCAAGCTCGTCGCCGTAGTAGATGACCGGTGTGCCGGGCATCGACAGCAGCAGCGAGTTGATCAGCTCGATGCGGCGGCGGTCGCGCTCCATCAGCGGGGCGAGCCGGCGGCGGATGCCGAGATTCAGGCGCGCGCGGCGGTCGCTTGCATAGGTGTTCCACAGGTAGTCGCGCTCGGAATCGGTGACCATTTCGAGCGTCAGTTCATCGTGATTGCGCAGGAAGATCGCCCACTGACAGGTGGGTAGCAGATCCGGCGTCTGCTTCATGATGTCGATGATCGGGAAACGGTCCTCGCTCGCGATCGCCATGTAGATGCGCGGCATCAGCGGGAAGTGGAACGCCATGTGGCATTCGTCTTCGTTGCCGAAATACTCCTGCACGTCCTCCGGCCACTGGTTCGCTTCGGCGAGCAGCATGCGGTTCGGATATTCGGCATCGATCGTCGCGCGGATCTTTTTCAGCACCGCGTGCGTTTCCGGCAGGTTCTCGTTGTTCGTGCCTTCGCGTTCGACCAGATACGGCACCGCGTCGAGCCGCAACCCGTCGATACCCATATCGAGCCAAAAGCGCATCACCTGCAGCACTTCGCGCAGCACGGCGGGGTTGTCGAAGTTCAGATCGGGCTGGTGCGAATAGAAGCGATGCCAGTAGTACGCGCCTGCTACCGGGTCGTAGGTCCAGTTCGACGGCTCGGTATCGATGAAGATGATGCGGGTCTCTTCGTACTTCTTGTCGGTATCGGACCACACGTAGTAGTTGCGGTAATTCGAGCCGGGTTTGGCGCGGCGCGCGCGCTGGAACCACGGGTGCTGGTCCGACGTATGGTTGATGACCAGCTCGGTGATCACGCGGATGCCGCGCGCATGCGCTTCCTGGATGAAGTGGCGCACGTCGGCGAGCTGGCCGTAGTCCGGATGCACGCCGCGATAGTCGGCGATGTCGTAGCCGTCGTCGCGGCGCGGCGATGGATAGAACGGCAGCAGCCAGACCACGTTGACGCCCAGTTCCGCGATGTAGTCGAGCTTCGCGAGCAGGCCGGGGAAGTCGCCGACGCCGTCGTTGTTCGCATCGAAGAACGACTTTACGTGGACCTGGTAGATGATCGCGTCCTTGTACCAGAGCGGATCGTCGGGCAGCGGCGAGGGCTTGCCGCGGCGCGCGGTGCGTGGCTTTGCGTTGCCGCCGGCTGTGCTGCCGTGGGTTGCCGTGCCGACGGCGCTGCCAATGTCGCTGTCGTCATCGGGCAGCCCGACGGAAAGATCGTCGCGTGGTTCGCGGGTCATTGCGCACCTTCGTTCGGAGAGTCGAAGTCCGCGGCATGCGGGCGGTTGGGTGCACCTGAATCATCGGGTTCTGCAGGCGGCAGTCCGCCTGCGGGCGCGATGCGCCAGATCGCAAACGGTCGCGCGCCCGGGTCGAGCCGCACGTGTTGCCAGCGGCCATGCCACTCGAAACGCGCGCCGCTGATTTCGTCGGTGACCTCGAGCGCGGCGTGATCGTGCAGGTGCCAGCGCTCGAACGTTGTCTGCGATAGCTCGATGTCCGCGCCTTGCTCATTGAACGGATCGAGATTGATCGCGACGACGAGCACGTTGTCGCGCGCTTCGGTGGCTTTCTCGAAGAACAGGATGTGATCGTTATGCGCAGGCAGGAACGTGACGCCGAGATGCGAATGGAGGGCGGGGTTCGCACGACGGATGCGGTTCAGCGCTGTGATGTCGGCGACGATATTGCCGGGCCGGTTCCAGTCCCACGCACGCAGCTGGTACTTCTCGGAGTCGAGATATTCCTCGCTGTTGGGTAGTGCGGCGGCTTCGCACAACTCGAAGCCGCTATACACGCCCCACAGTCCCGATAACGTGGCGGCCAGCGCCGCGCGGATCTGAAAACCCGCCCGCCCCGACGACTGCAGATGCCGTGGGTTGATGTCCGGCGTATTGACGAAGAAGTTCGGGCGGTAGAAGTCGCGCGGCTCGGTCTGCGTGAGTTCGCTCAGGTATTCGACGAAATCGCGTTTCGATTCGCGCCACGTGAAGTAGGTGTACGACTGCGAGAAACCGAGCTTCGCGAGGCGGTACATCATGCGCGGTCGCGTGAACGCTTCCGCGAGGAAGATCGTGTCCGGATAGCGCCCGCGCACGTCGGCGATCATCCACTCCCAGAACGGCAGCGGCTTCGTATGCGGGTTGTCGACGCGGAAGATGCGCACGCCCGCTTCGATCCAGAACAGGATCACGTCGCGCAACGCGAGCCATAGATCGGGTTTGGCATCGTCGGCGTAGAAGTCGGGGTTGACGATGTCCTGATACTTCTTCGGCGGGTTCTCCGCATAGCGCAGCGTGCCGTCGGGGCGCCATGCGAACCACGTCGGATGCTCTTTCAGCCACGGATGATCGGGCGAACACTGGATCGCGAAGTCGAGCGCGATTTCGAGGCCGTGCTCGCGCGCGGCGCCGAGCAGCGCATGGAAGTCGGCGAGCGTGCCGAGTTCCTGATGCACGGCCGTATGCCCGCCTTCGGCTCCGCCGATCGCATACGGGCTGCCGACGTCGCCCGGTTGCGCGGTCAGCGTGTTGTTGCGGCCTTTGCGGTTCGCCATACCGATCGGGTGGATCGGCGGGAAATACAGCACGTCGAAGCCCATGTCGCGGATGCGCGGCAACTTGGCGATCACGTCGGCGAATGTGCCGTGACGCTGCTCGTCGTCGCTCATCGAGCGCGGGAAGATTTCGTACCAGCTGGCAAAGCGGGCGGCGGTGCGTTCGGCGTCGAGCGGGTAGACGACGGGGTCGTGGCTGAGAAACGGCTGGTAGCCGGAAGTGGCGATCAGACGGGCCGTCTCGGGCGCGAACAGGATCTCCAGGCGTCTGGCCGTGTCGGCCTGCGCGAACTGTGCGACGAAGGGGGCGTACTGTGCGGTGGCCGGTCCTCTGAACGAGGCGGTCAGCAGTGTTTCCCGATACGCGAGTACCCGTTCGAACAACTGCTTCGCTTCATCGAGTTCGAGATCGACTGGCTGGCCCACGTTGAGTTTCTTTTGCACATGGTCGACTAGCGAAGCGAAGTCGTCGCGCCATGCAACTACTCTGAATTCGTGCCGCCCGAGCCGCTCGAGTGGGATGTGCGCGTGCCACATGTCCATGCCGGCGGGCGGCGCGACTGTCATCGGCTCCACGTACCAGCCGGTTTCGCCGCCGGCGCGCCAGTGCACTGCTGCGGCAATCTTGTCGTGGCCTTCGGCGAAAATCGCCGCGCGGATTTCGACGCGTTCGCCAACCACCCGCTTCACCGGGAAACGCCCGCCATCCACCGCGGGCGACACGCTTTCGATCACGACGCGCGGCGCTGTCAGCGCATCGTTCACGGTTTTCTTGCCGCTGTCCTTGCCGCGTCCTGTGTCGACCGCCGGTGCGATCTGCACCGGCGCCTCGGCGATCGCAGCGAACAGCCGGCAGGTGCCCGGCGCGAGCGTGAACGCACCGAGCGGCAACGGTGCGTGGCGCGCCGGGGTATCGATGGACTGGAAGCGCGTGAAATTGCCTGGCACGCCATCGAGAAAACGAGCGGGCTCGACATGCACCGAGGTGGTGAGATCGGGATTGACGATGACGAGGACGGCGTCGCTAGCGCTGCGCAGATCGCGTGTGTCGCCGCGCAGCAGCGCCGCGACAGGGGCGCCTGGGCCGCTCAGCACGCGCAGTTCGCCGGACGCATTGAGCGGCCAGGTGTCGCGTTGCAATGCGTTGACCGTGGCGATCGTCTTGCACAGATCGAAGCGCGCATGCGTCACGTACTGCGCCGCATGTCCAGGTGACGCGGGCGCGGTCAGCGACAGCGGCTCGTCGATACCGTATTCGAAGCCCATCGGCATGAGCCAGCCGGTGCCGGTGGCGATGGCGACATTGAGTGCCCGACGATATGCACGCTCGACGAGCGCCACGTCATCGCGGCCGGCGAATTCCGCTGCGAGCCGCGTGTCGTATGGCGCTTCGGGGAAGGCGATGGGCCCGCCGAGCGGCACCAGTGCCGCGTGCTCGTCGGTCATCCATGCAGCGCGGAAGTCCCACCAACGCACCGACGAAAACACGCTGTCGAAGCCCGCACCTTCGAGCGCGGCGAGATCGGTACGTGTGAGACCGGGCGTGGCAGCGAGAAAGCGCAGCGCCGGGTACCGCGCGCGGACTGCGGCGCGCAGCCGTTGCCAGACCGCACGCGGCACGCGATGCGGCGAATCGAAACGGAAACCGCCCAGACCTGCGTCGGCAAGCGCGAGCAGCGTCTGGGTCCACCAGTCGATGAGCGGCGCTTCGTTCAGATCATTGCGCGTGAAGTCGCGCGTGAAGTCGAACAACGCGACGCTGTCATCGCGATGCGCGTGGCGCGGATCGAGGCGCGCTGCCTCGCTGTCGAGCGGCTGGAACCAGTCGGGATGCGCTGCGTACAGTGCGCTATCAACGGCGACGCGGTCGACGGCGAGATCGGCGAGCAGCGTCAGGCCGTGGGCGCGAGCCTCGGCGGCGAGTGTGCGTAGAACTTCGGCGGCTGGGCGCTCGGTGGCAAATACGGGGTGCAGCCGCGCGTGATCGGCAGTAACGAACGCATGTCCGGAGCGGCCCGGCTGGAACAGCCCGCCGATCAGCAGATGATCGAACCCGAGCGCCGCCGCGTGGGCGAACTGCGCGGGCCACGCAGCAAGCGGCCCGATGAGGGGAGCGTGGACAAAGTAGATCCGTGGCGCATACGCGTGAGCAGCTTCCATCGATCGTTTCCAGATTCGTCCTGCTGCGGCGTGGATGCACGCGAGGTGCGATCACAGCCGCCCATTGGGCTTCCAGAGCCGGATGACGTGGGGCGCGCGGCGAGCGCGAGCACCTGTTAGTCAATGTAGCGCAAAGATCGACACGCTGTCGTGTGCGAAGGTATCCGGCGACGTGCGATCTCGTCCGCAGCGGGCAGTGCGATAGCGAGGATGTTCCGCGCAATGCCCGAGCGGTGGATGGATGCACCGCAGCAAACCCTGTGCCAGCGGTTGCGGCCGGGTAACACGATGGTCGCCCGGGGGGGCGATGAGCGAGGTGGGTAAAACCGGCACGGCGCGGGCGCGTTTTACAGGCCGCGGGTTGCGGCTGTCATGTGGGCTTCATGTGGCCTTCACCCGGCCTTCACGAACCGAGCAGCCCCGCAGCGATGTTGACGCACAGACCGAGCACCGCGACATTGAAATAGAACGACAGGATCGATTGAGCGAGCGTAGCGCGCCGGATCGTGCGCGAGCGCAGGACGACATCCGATGTTTGCGACGCAACCGCGATCGTGAACGAGTAGTACAGGAAGTCCCAGTAGTTCGGCTCGAGCGCGCTATCGGGGAACTGCAACGCGGTTTCGTTCGTGCCCGAGCTGTAGTAGAGCCGCGCGTAGTGCATCGTGAAGATGGTCGGGATCAGGAACCACGCGCCGATCAGCGTGAGACCGGTGAGCAGCGAGTGCAGCACGCTCGAAGCGCTGCTGCTACCCTTCGCGGCCGAAAGCTCGAGGATGATCGCCGCAATGCTTGCCACCGTCGCGACGCAGATCACGACCAGCACCACGCCCGCGTTCTCGTCGTCGCGCATGGCGAATTCGCGCACCTGGTCGTGATGCGCACCGGCCATGTGAATCCACATGAGCACCAGATACGTCCATACTGTGACATCCCACGCGATCAGCACGCGCACCATCGGTTTCAGCGACGACGGCACGAGCAGCGCAGCGACGATGCCGACGGCCAGTGCGATCATCATGCGCGGCCGGTTGCGGAGCACTTGCGGATAGAGGTTCATGGGCATGTGATAGAAAGGAAAGCTGCGGGACCGGCTGCGGCGATTCTACTCGCGGGGTCCGGGCGATTTGTGGAAACCTCGCGCGGAGGCTATAGTTTTTTGCACGCCGCCTTGCATGGAGCTTTCGAAGGCCTGGGCAACACCGGCTGGCGTGGGTACGCAGCAACGATATAACAGAGACCGCGATAGCGGCACAGCAAGACCTGGTTTGGGGCGGACCGCCGGTGCGGTTTTCATGGCGGCATGCCGTGAGTGCAGCACCGGTCGACACAATACAACATCATCTGGAGCCCCCATGACAGATGCTAGAGAGAACGATGCGCGCCACGTGGCGACGCATTCCGCCAGCCGCAGGGCATGGATGCTCGGCGCGTGCGCGACAGGCGCGGCGCTCGCTTTCGCGGTTGCCGGCCGCCCCGGCATGCAGGTCGGAGCCGGCTTCTTCGGCATCTCCCCCGCATTCGCCGATGCGCCCGCGGGCGGCGGCCTCGACGCATTCCTCGCGTTGTCGCAGCGGCTCACCGGCCACACCACGTTCGATCCCGTACTCAGCAAACGCATCTACGATGCCCTTGCGAAATCCGACAGCCAGTTCACGCAGAACGTCGGGTCGCTCAATACCTGGCTGCAGGGCCATGCGGGTGTGCCGTCCGATACCGTGACGCAGGCCTTGCAGACCGACCAGCCGGCGCTCGCAAAAACCATCGGCGCGATCATGCGCGCGTGGTACCTCGGACTCGTCGGCGACATGCCGCACGTGCAGGTGGTCGCCTATGAGCGAGCCCTGATGTTCGAGCCCGTGAAGGATGTCCTCACGATCCCGTCGTATTGCCGCGACGTGCCGTTCTACTGGACCCAGAAGCCCGCCAGTGTCTGAATGGCACCGGTCTCTCGCACGCCGTGCGCCGCCCGTGGCGAACGTGACGGTGTACCTCAGCAAGCAACGATAAGCCAGCAGGAGAGGGCAACAATGGCAAATTCAACTTCCGCCGACGTCGTCGTCGTCGGTTCGGGCGTGGCGGGCGGTCTCGTCGCGCATCAGATGGCGCTGGCCGGCGCGTCGGTGATCGTGCTCGAAGCGGGGCCGCGCATTCCGCGCTGGCAGATCGTCG
Organism: Paraburkholderia sp. CHISQ3; assembly: GCF_030464945.1. NCBI lineage: Bacteria > Pseudomonadati > Pseudomonadota > Betaproteobacteria > Burkholderiales > Burkholderiaceae > Paraburkholderia > Paraburkholderia sp. CHISQ3. Next base: position 51,747 of record NZ_JALPRG010000009.1, on the reverse strand, counting down.
AGAACTTCCGCAACTCGCCCGCGAAGTCCGACTTCGCGACGCCGTATCCGTCGACACCGTACGCGCCGCATCCCGAGTATTCGCCGGAGAACAACTATCTGATCCAGAAGGGCGAGTATCCGTACAACTCGCAGTACGTGCGGCTCGTTGGAGGCACGACATGGCACTGGGCCGCGGCGACCTGGCGCCTGCTGCCGTCCGATTTCCAGTTGAAGAAGCTATACGGCGTGGGCCGCGACTGGCCGTATCCGTATGAGACGCTCGAGCCGTGGTACTACGCGGCCGAAGTTCAACTCGGCGTGTCCGGTCCCGATGCGAAGGTGGACCTCGGCTCGCCGCGCTCGAAACCGTACCCGATGAATGCGTTGCCGCTGTCGTACATGGATCAGCGCTTCATGGACGTGCTGAACCCGCAGGGCTTCAAGGTCGTGCCCGAGCCGGTCGCGCGCAACAGCCGGCCGTACGATGCGCGACCGACCTGCTGCGGCAACAACAACTGCATGCCGATCTGTCCGATTGCCGCGATGTACAACGGCGTCGTACACGCGGAGAAAGCGGAACAGGCGGGTGCGAAGCTGATCGCCGAAGCGGTCGTCTACAAGGTCGAGGCAGACAACAAAGGGCTCATCACCGCGGTCCACTACAAGGACCCGAACGGCAACAGCACGCGTGTGACCGGCAAGCTGTTCGTGCTCGCCGCAAACGGCATCGAAACGCCGAAGCTGATGCTGATGTCGACCTCCGACAAATTTCCGCACGGCATCGGCAACAGTTCCGACCAGGTCGGTCGCAACCTGATGGATCATCCGGGCACCGGCGTGACGTTCCTCGCCAACGAGCCGCTATGGCCCGGACGCGGGCCGATGGAAATGACATCGATCGTCAATTTCCGCGACGGCGCGTTCCGCTCCGACTACGCGGCGAAGAAACTGCATTTGTCGAACGGTGTGCCGACCATGAGCGTCACGGCCGCGCTGCTGAAAAACGGCGTGACGGGTGGCGAGCTCGACCGGCAGATCCGCGACCGCACCGCGCGCACGTTGAACATCAACAGTTTTCACGAGCATCTCGCGGAGCCGCAAAATCGCATCATTCCTTCGTCCGATCACAAGGATGCGCTCGGTATTCCGCAGCCCGAGATCTACTACTCGATCAACGACTACGTGAAAAAGAGCGCCGCCAACACGCACGAACTGTATGCGCAGATCGCGGGGCTGTTCGGCGGTACCGAGGTGGCCTTTGACGATACCTTCGCGCCGAACAATCACATCATGGGCACGACGATCATGGGCAGTGACGCGGCCGATTCGGTGGTCGATAGCGATTGCCGTACGCACGATCATTCGAACCTGTTCATCGCGAGCAGCAGCGTGATGCCGACGGCCGCTTCGGTGAACTGCACGCTGACGATCGGCGCGCTGGCGCTCAAGCTGGCCGACAAGCTCAAGCGTGAAATCTGACCGGACCCGACGGAGAGCCACCATGACGAAATCCACGTCTCGCGTGCATCCGGCCGGCGACGTCGCCGCGCTGATGCAGGTAAAACGCCGCCGCCTGCGGATCGCGACGCTGGCAGCGGGCTTCTCGCTGTTCGCGTTGTACCTCGCCTGGCATGCGTGGCACGACCCTCAATCGCAACATCAGGACGAACTGCCGATCACCCAGGCGATCGCGCAGGATGCGTCGTCCGACCAGGCGGTCGCGGTGGCCGGCCCCGACCTCGTGAAGCGCGGCGAGTACCTCGCGCGCGCGGGCGACTGCGTCGCGTGCCACACCGCGGACAAGAGCCGCCCATACGCGGGCGGCCTGCCGATCGCCACGCCGTTCGGCACGATCTATACGCCGAACATCACCCCCGATCCCGATACCGGCATCGGCCAGTGGAGCGACGCGGAGTTCCTGCGCGCGATGCACGAGGGCATCGGCAAGAGCGGCGAGCGGTTGTACCCGGCGTTCCCGTATGTCGAGTACACGCGGGTTACCGATCAGGACGTGCTCGCAATTCGCGCGTATCTGAATACGCTTGCACCCGTGCATTACACGCCGCCGCGCAACGACCTGAAATTTCCGTTCAATCAGCGCTGGTTGATGACGTTCTGGAATCTCGTCAATTTCACCGAAGGGCGCTTCGTGCCGGATCCGAAGCAGAGCGCGGAATTGAATCGCGGGGCGTATCTGGTGCTGGGGCTCGCGCACTGCGAGGAATGTCATACGCCGCGTAATTTCATGCAGGGGCTGAAGTCGAGCGACCGCCTCTCGGGAGCGGTGCAGGCCGGCTGGCACGCGTTCAATATCACGCCGGACAAGAACAGCGGCATCGGCAACTGGAGCGACGACGAACTGGTCAGCTATCTGTCGACCGGCGTCGCACCGGGCCGTGCCAATGCGGCGGGCCCGATGGCCGAGGTGGTGGCGGACAGCACGCAGTATCTGAACGACGAAGACCTGCACGCAATTGTTGCGTACCTGCGCAGCGTGCCGCCGGTGAGCGGCGGCGAAGCGCGGCCGCGCGACCAGTGGGGCAAGCCCGCCGACGATGTCACCGCATTGCGCGGCCAGACCATCACGAGCGTGAACGGCGCACAGCTGTTTATCGCGAACTGCGCGACCTGCCACAACTGGACCGGGCAGGGCGTCGGCGCGAGCGCACCGGGCGCGTACCCATCGCTGGTTCATAACAGCGTGGCAGGCGCCAGCGACGCAAACAATCTCGCGATGGTGATCCTGCACGGCGTGAACCGCACGACGAAACAGGCCGACGTGCTGATGCCGGCATTCGGCGATCAGCTAACCGACGACCAGGTGGCCGCGATCACCAACTACGTGACCAGGCAGTTCGGCAATCCACAGTCGACCGTGACCGTCGATCAGATCGCGAAGCTGCGCGCACAGCAACAATGACCCCGCAGGCGGCGTGTACCCGGTAGCGATTGCCGGATGCGCCGCCCGCAGGCTTGCAAGCGCTTACAAGAACCTGCCCGGCGCAGAAAAGATGGCGAGCGCGCATACGGGCGATTTGCGGCGCACTATGATGTTGCTATGCACACTCCTTCCGCCATTTCAGTTGCGCCCGTCGTTCAGCACCACCCGGCCAATGCGCAGGGCCGCGATTACGTCGTCGGCGATCTGCATGGTTGTGTGGATGCGCTGCGCTACCTGCTGCGCGAAATCGCTTTCGATCCCGCATGCGACCGGTTGTTCTCGGTCGGCGACCTGGTCGACCGCGGCACGCAATCAGAGGAAGCGCTCGCGCTGCTCGACAAGCCGTGGTTCCACGCGGTGCTCGGCAATCACGAGGACACGTTGTGCGCGGTTGCCGAAGGACGGTTGAAGCGCCAGTGGTGGTATGGCATAGGCGGCGAGTGGGCGGCCGCGGTGCCGGAGGAGCGCCTGCGGCAGCACGCGCGCAGGCTGAGGACGCTGCCGCTCGTGCGCGTGGTGGGCAGCGGCGCGACGCGCTTCAATGTGCTGCATGCGGAGTTTTTCGGCACGGATGCACAACTCGATGCCGAACACTTTTCCGACGAGCAGCGCCATCAATTGTTATGGGGCCGCGCACTCGCGACGGGCAATCGCGACACGCATGGCCAGCCCGGGCTGTCGCTGACCTATTGCGGCCATACGCCGATGCGCGAACTGCAGCAGATCGGCGCGCAGGTGTTCATCGATACCGGCGCGTTCGGGCCAGGCGGCAAGCTGACCGTTGTCGAGGCGCGCAAGCCGCATCGCTGGTCGGTCTCCGTTGAAGCCGCGCGTGCGGATGGCGCGGCTGCGCTGGCGCTGCCCTGACGGCTTACTTCCTCTTTATCCCACCTGATTCAGCTCGAACACCACGTCGACGGCACTGCCGTTCCAGTTGTATTCGAGGTACGCGGCGTGATGACAGTCCCGCAGCACCGCCGTGCGGAACGCCGCGAGACATTCGCCGCCGGGATCGCGCACCGACGGATAAGCAATGCCCGGTGCGCCGGCCATGCGCACCGCGCGACCGAGCGCCTGGCCGGGCAGATAGTCGACCGGCGATAGCACGCCGGGATCGAGCGATGGGTCGTCGCGCAGATCGACCACATTGCCGTGCGCGCTCACGGTGTAGAGGCGCATTTGCTGCCGCAGCGGCGGTTCTTGCGTCGCGGAGAGAAACAGGCCCGTGTGATAGCGCGTTTCCGCAATCGCGGTGGCTTTTGAGCGCGCGCAGTAGAACACCCCGTAGGTGCCGTCCGAAAAGCGGCTGCCGCCCGGATTCAAATGAGTCAAGGCGGCCATGATCGGCCCCCAGCCCTTGCCGAAACGGCGTTCCTCGCGCGGCACCAGATCGAGATCGCCGACTTCGGTGCGCAGGCGGTCGTTGGTCATCTCTTCGAGCTTGTAGAGCGCTTCGAAGTCTTCGGGCGAGGCGACGCGGTCGAACAGGTTCACTGCCGGGAAGCGCGTCGGGATCACGCGATACGCGGGCGACCATGCGAGCGGCGACGTGCGCCAGCGGTCCTGCCAGTGCGGTTCAGTCACGCCCAGCCGCCTCGCATTGCGTCGAGGTACTGGCGCACCGCGACCAGGTCGCTGAGGTTGCCGGCCAGCATGCGGTCGAGCGCGCGGCGGCCGCCGAATGGCGGCGCACTGTTGGGACGCTTGACCCAGGCATCGGCCGCGTGCGGCTGCGGCAGCAGGATTTGCAGTGCCTTGTAGATGCCGAGCATCAGCGACAGCCGCTCGAGCGTGTCGCGGCCGAGCCGCGCGGTTTCCGGCACGGCTTTCCATTTGAAGAACGTCGACCGGCCCGGCGAACCGAGCAACACGATTTGTTCTTCGGCGCTCAGATCCCAGTCGCGGGCGATGTTGAAAAACGCGCGCAGGCCCGCAGCGGACATGTCCGCGACGGACGGTTCCGCGACAGCCCGGCGTTGCGGCTCTCGCGAAGCGGAAGCATGGGCGGCAGATGACATGATTTAGTCCTTAATTGAACTTCCATGTGATATTAGTCCATTTGTGGATTAATGCAAGGTCTGTATACCGATTGGTCATGAAATTCCCGCCCGCGCGGGTTCCCGCCCGGTGACCGGGCGTGCTTCAGGCAAAACAAAGGGGCTTGGTGGCCGCTTCAGACCATCGAGGCAGCCGGTGCGCCGCTTTGCGCGTAGCGCTCGAGCACGTGCCCGATGCACAGCGCAATGAACGCGGCGTCGAGCCGGTCGAGGGCGGCAGCGGCCTCACGCAGCGCGGACTGATCGACGGCGGGGGACTGGAAGATGACGTCGCGCAACGCTTCGGCAAGCGCGGCGCGTTCGATGAACGCGTTCAGATCGGACAGACGCGGAAAGTCTGCCTGTTCAGCCTGACTTCTGAGCGAAGAGAGCAACACCGGGAAAGGCTGCGAGCCCTTGATGTCCACGAACAGTTCGACGCCGCGGCTGCGCGCGAGTGTCTCCACGAAACGCGCAACGCTGCCGCGCAGCCGGGTGAACGCATCGACGACATCGCGGATCGAGTCGGCCCGGCGACGGTCGCCCGTCGGCCGCAACGGCATGATTTTTCCCGCGAATCCGCCTGAACGACGGCTCTGGTCGTTGGACATCTCTTCCCCTGGCACTGCTGCATCGAAACACACAGCGTAATATACGACAGAATATAACGATGACCCTAGCGGTGGTCTGCGAATGCACAGGCGTCGAGCCACACGCGAGCGCCGTTTTCATGACACGATTCAGACTCAACGCACAACGCGGCATGGGCCGCAGGAGAGCATGGCAGTGAGCGAAGCAATGAATCAGCAAGATGCAATCAGTGCATCGAAGCAGGCCGTCGGTGACGGATTTTCCGTGGCATCGATGCGCCATGCGAGCGATATGACGTGGCAAGCAGTCGAAGCCGTCGCGCGTGAAATCCGGCCCGGCATGCGCGAATCGGAAGCCGTCGCACGGTGCAAGGAAGTATTGAATGAGCTTGGGATGGACCGCATCTGGCATCCGATCCTGATCCGCTTCGGCGAGAACACGCTGAAGACGTTCAAGCAGGCATCCACCGTCGATCCGCAACTCGGCGAGGACGATATTTTCTTCGTCGATCTCGGTGCAGTCTGGGATCGTCATGAAGGCGATGCCGGTGCGACGTTCGTCACTGGCGACGATGCGGAGATGCGGGCCTGTGCGGACGCCGCGAAGGTCGTCTTCGACGAAGTCGCGCATCACTGGCGTACCACCGGCGCTGGCGGCAAAGAGCTGTACCGCTATGCGGCGCAGCGCGCTGAAGCGCATGGATGGCGGCTCAACGTCGACATCAAGGGGCACCGCATCAGCGATTTTCCGCATGCCATCTACAAGGCCGGCAACCTCGGTGATTTCGAAGCGTGTCCGTCGGCAGGCCTGTGGATACTCGAAATCCAGCTCGCCCATCCGACTCGCCCGTTCGGCTCGTTCTACGAAGACCTGCTCGCGTGAAGACCTGCGTTTAACCCTCGTCTGATCGCGGCACTTCGGAGCGCGCCATGTTCATCCGTCAGCTCGACTATCTGGTGACGCTCGCGCGCGAGCAGCATTTCGCGCGCGCCGCCGAACTGTGTCACGTGTCGCAGCCGGCGCTGTCGTCGGCGATACGCAATCTCGAAGCCGAACTGGGGCTCGTGATCGTGCGGCGCGGCCGGCGCTTTCTCGGCTTCACCGAAGACGGCGAGCGCGTGCTCGGGTGGGCGCGTCAGACGCTTGCCGCGCTCGATCACATGCGCCAGGACGCGTCGGCGGCGCAGGTTCGTCTGACCGGCACGCTGCGCATCGGCGTGATACCGACCACGATGCCTGTGGTGAGCCTGCTGCTCGGCGCGTGTCGCGACGCGCATCCGGCGATGCGCTATTCGCTGCGCTCGCTCAGCTCCGATGCGATCCTGCGTCAGCTCGACGACTACGAACTCGATATCGGTTTTACGTACCTCGACGATCGCGTGCAGGCCGGTTTCGATGTGTTGCCGCTGTATCACGAGCGTTATGTGCTGTTGTCGCCGGCCGGATCGAGCGAGGGTGTGTGCGCCGGCGTGAATCGTTGGGACGCGGTCGGCGCATTGCCGTTGTGTCTGCTCAGCAATGCGATGCAGAACCGTCAGGTGATCAACGCTGCGTTCCGGCGCGGCGGCGTGCAACCATCCGTCGTGCTCGAAGCAGACTCGCTGCTCGCGCTGTATTCGCACGTCCAGCACGCGGGGTTGCACAGCGTGTTGCCGCACAGCCTGCTCAGCGTGCTCGATGCGCACGACGGCGTGAACGCGGCGCTGCTGCTTCCCGAACTGACCCGCGAGATCGGCCTGATCGCGCGCAACCAGCCGTCGATGCCCGCGCTTGCCGCCGCGATGTGGCGCGCGGCTGCACAACTCGACCTGCAACACACATTCGATTCACTGCTACCGCACGCATAGCGAAATCAACGAAGCCGTTCGTCCGGCGAGTTTGATAAGGCGCAGTTATCAACCGATCCGTCCAAACGATTGGACCCACGCTGCCTCCCGCACCGACACTGAATCTGTCGGTTCTTCTGCAGTCGGATGACCGGCCGGCATGAGCACATGCCGCATCTCGACTGAGTCAGAGCGGAGTGAAACATCGTGGCAAAAGTTCTTTGTGTTCTGTATGACGATCCTGTCGGTGGCATGCCGAAAAAATACGCACGCGACGACATCCCGACGATCAACCGTTATCACGACGGTCAGACGGCACCCACGCCGGAAGCTATCGATTTCAAACCGGGCGAGCTGCTCGGCAGCGTGTCTGGCGAACTCGGCCTGCGCGCGTTTCTCGAATCGCACGGCCACACACTGGTCGTCACCTCCGACAAGGATGGTCCGAACTCGATCTTCGAGCGCGAACTCGCCGATGCTGAAGTGGTGATCTCGCAGCCGTTCTGGCCGGCTTACCTGACCGCCGAGCGCATCGCAAAAGCGCCGAAGCTCAAGCTCGCGCTGACAGCCGGCATCGGCTCCGATCACGTCGATCTGGCGGCTGCGATCGAGCGCAAGATCACGGTCGCCGAAGTGACGTACTGCAACAGCATCAGCGTGGCCGAACACGTCGTGATGATGATCCTGTCGCAGGTCAGAAATTATCTGCCGTCGCACGAATGGGTCAAGAAGGGCGGCTGGAATATCGCGGATTGCGTCGAGCGCGCGTATGACCTCGAAGGCATGCATGTGGGTACGGTCGCCGCTGGACGGATCGGTGCGGCGGTGTTGCGCCGCCTCAAGCCGTTCGACGTGAAGCTGCATTACACGGACCGCCACCGTTTGCCGGAGCAGGTCGAACGCGAGCTCGGTGCAACGTGGCATCCGGATGTCGAATCGATGGCGAAGGTGTGCGATGTGGTGACGATCAACTGTCCGCTGCATCCGGAAACGGAGCATCTGTTCGATGAACGGATGATCTCGAAGATGAAGCGCGGCGCTTACATCATCAATACGGCGCGCGGCAAGATCGTCGACCGTGACGCGATCGTGCGTGCGCTAGAAAGCGGGCAGCTCGCCGGCTATGCGGGCGATGTGTGGTTCCCGCAGCCGGCGCCGCGCGATCATCCGTGGCGCACGATGCCGCATCAGGGCATGACACCGCATACGTCGGGCACGACGCTGTCCGCGCAGACGCGCTACGCGGCCGGTACGCGCGAGATTCTGGAGTGCTGGTTCGGCGGCAAGCCGATTCGCGACGAGTATCTGATCGTCGATGGCGGGCAGCTGGCCGGTGTTGGTGCGCACTCGTATTCGGCCGGTAATGCGACGTCGGGTTCTGAAGAAGCGGCGCGGTTCAAGACTGCCTGAGCCTGCTTGAGGCGGCTTAAGCGATTTGCAATTTCATCGCGATCTTTCAATTCGAGGTCGCGATTTCTTCCCGCTAACACCTGATACAGGCACGCCGCAAACCTGCGGCGTGTCTGCTCCTGCCCATTCAAAACATGAAGAATTCTTCCGAAGCGACGGGACGCCTCACGCGTTCCGTATCCCGCACGCCGGTGTTGCAGGCAGTCTGTGGATTTGTCGGCGGTGCGCTTGCTATCAGCCTGACCGGCCTGCTCGGCAGACTGGTCGATGCGCCGCTGCTGATCGCGCCTTTCGGCGCATCGAGCGTTCTATTGTTTGCCGCGCCCGACAGCGCGTTCGCCCAGCCGCGCAATCTGGTGTGGGGGCATCTGATTGCATCGACGGTTGGTCTGGCGGTGTTCTGGCTCGTCGGTGTGGGCCTGTGGCAGATGGCGTTCGCCGTGGGCGCGGCCATCGCGTTGATGCAACTCACGCGTACGGTTCATCCGCCCGCGGGCGCCGATCCGCTCGTCATCATGCTGGGCGGCGGCGCGTCGGGCACCTTCCTGTTGTTTCCGGTGCTGGCCGGCGTGCTGTCGCTGCTGCTGATCGCGCTCGTGTTCAACTCGGTCGTACGCGGCGAACGCTGGCCACGGCGAGACATTTCTTGACGTTTGGATTTGTGGCGCTGGGTATAATCGCGACCCGCAAAACAAATCGAACGCAGGAGTGGCAGGAGATGCAGGTACGCGCAGTAGTGGTAGCCGTCATGGTGGGATGTTTTTCCTGTGTGACGATGGCGGCGCAGCAGTACGCCGAGGTATGGAATCCGCCGGAGGCGGTGAAAACAACCAAAACGGCGAAGACAGCAAAGCGGACCAGCGGTGCGGCGCGCAAGATCGCCAAACCCAAGACAACGGCGACAGGCACGACGAAACGTCGTGGGGCGGTACATGTAGCGTCACACGCAGCGCCGCGTCCGAAGCCAGCTGTTCGAACCGCTAAAGCGCCGGTGCCGCCGGCAACGGTGCACGCGAGCCACAAGACAAAACAGTCCGTTGCCTCGACGAGCGCAACGTCGCGCGCCACGGGGCGAGCGAAAAAAATCGCTGCGGCGCCAATGAAGCGCAACACATCGCAGACTGCGAGCCGGCAACCGGCAACGAATGCCGCGGGACGTGCGGGCACCGAGCCGCCGATTCTCTAGCCTCTAGTCATTCCGCTCGAAACGAACGATTGAGCTAACCGCACACTGTCGCGGTCTGGGGCGCACGCTTTCTCTGTGCGCACCTCGAATCAGCGGGCCGTACGCGCAGTTCATTGCACGGCGAGACTGTTCGCCACCAGCCTCAGCGTTTCGATCGAGCGCGGGTCGCGGATCCGCGTGTAGAGCGTCACGCGCGATTCCGGCAGCGTCGGCAAGCCGAGACGCGCACCGACATCGATCAGGCCGCGCGGCGCCACACGTCGTGCGAGCGGCGAGATCGCGAGACCGGCTGCGACCGCTGCGCCAACCGCGACCATGCCACCGCCGATGAACACTTCACGCCATCCGATCCCGGCGTCGTCCAGTGTCTTTAGCGCCACCGCGCGCACGTTGCAGGGCGGTGCCAGCAGCGCGAGCGGAAGCGGTTCGCCGGGGCGCGGCGACCAGTCCGGACTGGCAAGCCAGCCGAGCGCTTCGCCGAACAGCAGTTGCGCGTCGTCACGCAGCACATCGTCGGGCTCATGGCGCACGATCGCCGCATCGAGCCGCCGCTCGTCGAACTGCGTCCGCAGCGCAGCCGAAGGACCCATATGAAGCTCGATCAACAGACCGGGATCGTATGCGTTGAGCTTCGCGAGCAGCGCCGGTAGACCCGCTCCGGTGACGTGCTCGCTGAGCCCGAGCGACAGCCGGCGTCGTTCGACGGCGAGTGCACCGAGCGCACGTTCGTGGGCACTCAGCAAATCGCGCGCGGCAACGAGGAACGTATCGCCGTCGCCGGTCAGCCGGACGAGGCGCGGCGTGCGCTCGACCAGTTGCTTGCCGAGGTGTGTCTCCAGCCGCTTGAGCTTCAGACTGACCGCCGATTGCGTAGTGTCGAGCGCATCCGCCGCGCGTGTGAAGCTGTGCAGATCGGCGACCAGAACGAACGCGCGCACTGCATCGAGATCGAGCATGATCATTTCCAATGAAAATAATTGAAATAGGTAGTCATATCTTTTAATTATGGATGATACGGCTTATTCTGGGTACCAGAAATCGTTCTGACCCAAGGAGGTCATCATGCCGTTCACTCGTATCGCAATACGCGCTGGCCAATCCGCTGCCTACAAGGCGGCTTTGTCGGAAGGCATTCAGCGCGCGCTGGTCGCCACCTTCAACGTGCCCGAGGACGACATCTTCATGGTCGTCAGCGAACACGACGAAAACAGCTTCTTCTTCAAGCCGAGCTACCTCGGTATCGAGCACAGCGACAACCTCGTGCTGATCCAGTTGACTGTGAGCAATACCCGCACCGTCGAACAGAAAAAGGCGCTGTACCGCCGTATCGCCGACGAACTCGCGGAGAGCCCGGGCGTGCGAAAAGAGGACGTGTTCATCAACCTGGTCGAAGTGCAGACGGAGAACTGGTCGTTCGGTAACGGCATCGCGCAGTACGCGACGTAAGCGGTGGTTGCGCGGCGGCGCGCGCGTGAGGGCGAACGGTTTTTCTACCTTACGCAGGTTTGCAGGAACGAAAGAGCCGTGTATGGCGGTTCGTGTACGATAAACAGGCTGTCTTGCGGATAGCGGGTGCGCGGTTTGCGTGCTCGCTTGACGGTCGTACACGGAGCGTTCATGACTCGCGTTTTCGAACTCGTGCTCGAGATTCCCGGCGCTGCGGCGCGCGAATGGTGCGCTGGGCGCGCGTCGGCGGATGGTGCGGATGGTGACGCGGATGGTGATATAGCCGCTGCACAAACCGACGCGCTTCTTGTCAAAGCGCTGGCCGCGCTGCCTGGCATCGCGGGCAGGCGGCGCAGCGTTGCACACATCGCAGTGCGCGACTTCGATGCGAAGAGAGCCCTCGGCGATGCGGGATGGCGGCTCGCAGTCGAGGCGTCCGGCGCCGGGCGGCGCGTGATCGCGGTTCATGGCGAAGCACATTCGCCCGGTATCACGATTCGCAACGCCGCATTTCAGGCACCACTCGATGCACAGGAGTTGCACGAGGTATCGTTCGATGGCGCGCCTGAAGCGTTCAGAAAGGCGTTGCCCGATCCCAACCGGATCGAGCCGACCGTTTCTTTCGAATGCAGCCGGACGCGGTGGCGGCCCTTGTCGACAGAGGCTGGCTTGCCGGTCGATGTCGTGTTCGAGCGTATCGATGTGCTGGACTCGTCGGGTTTCGATGGCGCGCCGCCGGTTCGCGAAATCCATTTGACGGTTCCTGTCGCCGATATAGCGAACATACCCGGCGTATCCGATGTACATGACGTACACGACGCAGCGGAAGCCCCTCACGCCGCGCGTCGCGCACTCTTCGCCATCGCTCGTGAAATCGTTGCCGCGCTGCCCGCATTTGCGGTTCTCGACAGCGCGGTCGACCGCGCATACCGCGACAATTTTCAAACTCAACTCGAACCGGTTTACGCCCAACCGATCGATCTGGCCGGCACCGCAACCCAACGCGATGCACTGATCGCGATTGGCGGCAATCTTGCGCGACACTGGTTCGGCAACGAAGCCAGCGTGCGCGATGCGGCGAACGTCGAATCGGTCCATCAGATGCGCGTCGCGCAGCGCCGCCTGAAAACTGCGATGCGCCTTTTCAGGCACTGGCAGGACGATGCGTGGACGACGCAGATCGCGCCCGGGCTCAAGTGGCTCGGCGAGCTGCTCGGCGATGCGCGCGACTGGGACGTGTTCATCGATTCGACGTTGCCCGCGCTAGTCGCCGCCGATACCGACGCCGCACGCTGGAGCGCTACGTTCGACGCAGCCAATGTGCAGCGGCTCGCGATGCGCGAACGTATCCAGCATGCGATGCATTCGTCGCGCTACGCGCAACTCACACTTGCGTGGCTCGAATGGCAGGGCGAACTGCTACACGACGATCGTCGCGCGGCCGCAGGCGATGTCGCTGCAGATTCGCTGAACACGCACGCCGGCAAGCGTGTGCGCAAGGCATTCAAGCAACTGATGGCGACCCCGAAGCTCACCACGCTCGACGACGCGTCGCGCCATCAAGAACGCATTCGCGCGAAGCGCCTGCGCTACATGCTTGAATTCATCGAATCGCTCACGACGAAACAGACGCGCGGCGAGGTAGTAAAAACGCTATCGCGCATGCAGGGCGTGCTGGGCGACGGCAACGATGCTGTCGTTGCGCTAGGTTACCTGGAACAGCTTGAAGTCGACGCGTATCAACTGGGTTTTGCGCGCGGCTGGTGCGAAGCGGTGAAGCGCTATACGGCGAAGGAAGGCGAGCGTTTGTTGCGCACCCTAGGCAAGCCGAAGCTTCGCGACGGCCGATGATCCAGCTTGTCGGTGCGTAGTCAGTTGCGCAGCATGTGCCGCGTTCAGGACTGCGAGCGCGATTCCCGATGCGATCGACCCGGTGCAACTGACCACGTATGGCCCCGCACGAGGCTTACATCACGCGCTACTACGCGCATACCCCGCGAACGGTCGATTCGGCCGCACCCGTCCGTCGCCCACCTGCACGACCTGATCGCCGAACGCGGCGACATCGTCGGGATCGTGCGTGATCAGCAGCATCGGAATATCGAGGCGCGCCTGCAGATCCGACAGTTCGCGTCGCATGCGTTCGCGCAGCGCGTAATCGAGTGCGGAGAAGGGTTCGTCGAGCAGCAGCAGTTGCGGCCGCGCGACGAGCGCCCGCGCCAGCGCAACACGCTGTTTCTGCCCACCCGACAACTGCGCCGGATGATTGCGCGCAACGCTCCGCAGATCGAGCGCATTCACCCAGTAATCGACATCCGGATGATCGAACCGCGCGCGCGGGTTCAGCCAACCCGGCTGCAGACCAAAACCGATGTTCTGCCGCACGTTCAAATGCGGAAACAGCGCGTAGTCCTGAAACAGATACGCGACCTTGCGCTGCTGAGGTTTCAGATCGATGCCGCGTGCACTGTCGAAGAGCGCTGCGTCGTTCAACACAATCGATCCTTCATCGGGTCGCAGCAGACCGGCGATCGCCTGCAGCGTCAGGCTCTTGCCCGCGCCCGACGGACCGAACAGCACGACGCGCTGTTCGGTCGCGGCGAACGAGATGTCGAGCGTGAAGCGATGCCCGGCACTTGCGAGGGTTTTGCGGATGTCGACGGCGAGCGGCATATCAGCGGGACGTGAGCAGCGAGTGTTGCGGCACGAGCCGACCCGCCAGCACGAGAATCACCACGCACGTGACCGAGGTGACGAGCACGAGGAAATTGGCGGTGGCATCGTCGCCGGCCTGAACCGCTGCATAGACCGCAACCGACAGCGTCTGCGTACGCCCCGGCAGATTGCCGGCAATCATCAGCGTCGCGCCGAACTCGCCGAGCGCGCGCGCAAATGCGAGCAGCGTGCCGGCGAGAATGCCGCGCGCCGCGAGCGGCAGCGTCACGCGAAAGAAGATGCCGGCTTCCGTAATGCCAAGCGTGCGCGCGGCGCGCTCGAGTTGCGGATCGACCGCTTCGAAGGCGGCGCGCGCAGATTTCAGCACGAGCGGAAACGCGACCACCATCGACGCGATCACCGCCCCCTGCCACGTGAACACCAACTGGATACCGAGCCGGTCGAGCCACGCACCAAACACGCCGCGCCGGCCGAGCAGCACGAGCAGGTAATAGCCGAGTACGGTAGGCGGCATCACGAGCGGCAGCGTCAGCAGCGAATCGACGAGATCGCGCGCGCCCGAGCGCCAGCGCGCGAGCCCGAAGCCCGCGGCGACACCGAACACGAGATTGAGCGCGGTCGCCCAGCCGGCAACCTTCAGCGACAGCAGCAGCGGAACCCAGGCCTGTTGCATGGCAGAGCGCGACGGGCGGGGTCTAGTGAGCCGGCTTGAAGCCGTACTTGCCGAGCACCGCCTGGCCCTCCGGCGACAGCACGAACGCAATGAACGCCTGCGCGTCCGCCGCGTGCTTGCTGCCTTCAACTTGCGCGATCGGGTAAGTGATCGGCGTCTGCGTCGGCACCGTCAACGCGACTTTCACGCGATCCGGCATGACGGCCGCATCGGTACCGAACACGAAGCCTGCATCGACTTCGCCGCGCGACACGTAGTCGAGGCTCTGCCGCACATTGGCCGCGAGCACACCCTTCGCACTGACTGCATCCCACGCGCCCGCCGCTTTCAGCGCGCCTTCCGTATACCGGCCGACCGGTACCGACGCTGGATCGCCATAGGCGACGCGTTTCACGCTTGCCGCGGTCAGTTCGTTAAGCGAAGCGGGCGCGAAATGGCTATCCGACGGCACGATCAGGACCAGTGAATTGGCCGCGAAATCCTTGCGCGTGGCGGGCACGATGACTTTTTCGGCGGCGGCCTTGTCCATCGCCTTTTGATCAGCGGAGGCGAAGACATCGGCGGGTGCGCCTTTGGCGATCTGCTGCATCAGTACGTCGGATGCGCCGAAATTCAGCAGTACCTTCGTGCCGGGATGCTGTTGCTCGAACGCATCGCTCACCGCCTTGAACGCATTGGTGAGGCTGGCCGCTGCGGACACGACGAGATCGTCGGCACGCGCATT
Organism: Paraburkholderia sp. CHISQ3; assembly: GCF_030464945.1. Classification (NCBI taxonomy): domain Bacteria; kingdom Pseudomonadati; phylum Pseudomonadota; class Betaproteobacteria; order Burkholderiales; family Burkholderiaceae; genus Paraburkholderia; species Paraburkholderia sp. CHISQ3. Next base: position 36,257 of record NZ_JALPRG010000009.1, on the reverse strand, counting down.
GGCGCTGATAAGGAGCGATACGGCGCTGACGGCGAGGAGCGCATGCTGCAGAAGACGACGGCGGGACAGGGACATGATGCGGAGGCCGGGCGGACCGGTCGGTGGGTGGAAAGCGCCATCGTAATATAGCGGGCGATACAACGGTCGCTCCGATCCATCGATGATCGGCATAGCGGCACCCGCATGGGGCGGGTGTTCAGGCTTTCGTGGGAGCGAGCGGCGACAGGCCGTTGCGGGTCTGCGAGATTGGTGTGCCGGCCGGCAGGCTGTCATGGCCGGCCTTCCAGCGGGCGCGCACGAACGGCCGGTCGTGGCCGGACACTTTCAGTGCGAGATGCGTGACCCAGCGGTGGGTCGGCAGGCGGACGTCGTGCAGCGCGAACGTGAGAATGGCGAGGCTCAGCGCCACCGCTGCCGCCGACAGCCTGCCTGGCGCCGCATGCCAGGACCAGCGGATGAATACCAGCGCGGTCAGCGCCCCAACGAGGCAACCGGTAATCGCTTCAGAAGGCGAGTGCGCATCGAGTACCACGCGCGACAGCGCGACCGCGACGCCCGCAGCGAGACCGATCACCACGCCGATCACCCGTACGGCTGGCCGCGTAGGCAACAGCATCAGGAATAGCGCGACCGGATAGACGGCTGTCGACAGCATCGCGTGGCCGCTCAGGCCGGTGAAGTCCCAGACGCGTACGCCCACACCCCAGCCGAGGAACGCCAGCTTCGTGCCCGTCACGAGGACGACGGCGACGCCAAGCAGCAGCAGCCAGCCGGCTGCCATCCGCCACGTATAGCCGACGGCGAGCCAGAGCGCGATGGCGATCGCGAGCGGCAGAGTCAGACCGGCACCGCCGAGACTGGTGATCGAATACCACAGATGGGTGGGCAAATCAGGCATGGGAGCGATGCGACACAGGCCGCGTAGAATCGGGTCGAAGGATCCGGATACAGGATTAACGCGCGAGCCGCATAGTCAGGCAGACAACACGTCGAACATCTTTTCTGCCTGCCAGTATAAACGGGGCTGCTGGTTCGGCGGGGCGGCCAACTGTGTGCCGCCACGCGAAACAGAGCATAAACCGCCATTTTCAGGATGCCAGCATCGCGGCGAAATTGATGTTATTGTGCATTGCACAATGGCGTCGATTACCCGGCGCGAACCTATGGGTATCGGCCCTTTTTTGCGAGGCCCCCGATGGCAAAGAATCTGACGAAACTCTGGCTGGGCGGGCTGAAGCGGCTACTGGCGGTGCAGACCGAGTATGTCGAGTCCGCCTCGAAGAAGCGCAAGCCACTGCGGCAAGCCCGGCCCAAACCAGTCGCCCGGCCGGCGGTGAAGGCACGAGCCGCGGAAACGCGCGAGAAACCGGCGGCCACGGCGCGCGAGTCGCGGGTTCGTCCGCGGGCAGCCGCGTGGGCAGGCGGCGCATGGACGCGCTCGTTCCATTCGGCGCCGGCCGCTGCCGGGCGCCTCGTCAACCACCTTCACTACGGCCTGTACATTCCGGCCGGCCGGGCGCTTGCGCCGATGCCGCTCGTCGTGATGCTGCACGGCTGCCAGCAATCAATCGATGAATTCGCCGAAGGCACGCGGATGAACCTGCTGGCCGACCGGTTCGGCTTTGCCGTCGTCTATCCCGAACAGTCGAAACACGTGCATGCGCACCGCTGCTGGCACTGGTACGACACCAGCGATCACGCAGGCGGCGCGGAAATCCGCGCGGTCGCTTCGCTGGTGGACGAACTCGTTGCCGAACATGGATTCGACGGCGAGCGGGTTTATGTGGCCGGCATCTCCGCGGGCGCGGGGCTCGCGTCGTTGCTCGCAATCCATTACCCGTGGCGTTTCGCAGCCGTGGCGCTGCATTCCGGTCCGGCGCTCGGCGAGGCGCATTCCGGCATCGCCGGTATGGATGTCATGCGGCGCGGCACACGCCAGGACCCGGTCGAACTGATCGACCAGGCAGTCGACGTCGCGGCCTATCCGGGCATGCCCGCAATCATCGTGCATGGCGACGCCGACCAGGTGGTTGCGCCGGTCAATGCGGATCAGATGGCGCTGCAGTTTGCGCGGTTGAACGGCTTCGTGGGTGCGGACGGCGCGTGGAAAACCGGCGAGATTCGCGAGGATCGCAAAGCCAGCGTCGTGACACGCGATTACGTGCGCGGCGGCCGCCGCGTGATCCGCCTGTGCCACGTGGCCGGGCTGTCCCACGCGTGGAGCGGCGGCGACGACGCGGTACCGTTCCATTCATCGAAAGGACCCGATGCGAGCGCGCTGCTGTGGGAATTCTTCAAGCACCAGCGGCGCTCGGGCGTGCCGGCCGAGCTCGACGCCGCGGCGGCCAGCGTGCCGGCGGGACGCTAAAAGCGCAGATAGAGGTCGCACTCCAAGCAGGGGCTAGCCAAAGACTAGGGTTTTCCCTATAATCAGGGTTATCAACTAGGTAATAACCCTAGTCACTCCCTGAGGTTTGATCATGTACCTGCTGAGCCGCCTGTTTCTATTCCTGACGAAGTCGTCCGATGTGGCCGCTAAAGAGCGCCAGGATGCTTACCTGTCCGAAGCCACCGATCTCTACGATCTCGAATTCCGTATGCGCAAGCTCGACCGTGAAGCGTCGAGCCGTCATCCGTCGTGGATGAACCAGTTCTAATCTACTGGTTGCAAAGCGATCACTTGCCGAAACGCTCGAGCGTGCGTTGTCGCGCATCGGCGTGATCGATAATCGGTTGTGGATAGTGCTTTCCGAGCACCACATGCCACTCCGCTAGCTGTCCCGCATCGGCCTGCCACGGCGCGTGTATCCGCTTTGGCGGTACGTGCTTGAGTTGCGGCAGGTAGCGCTTGATGAAGCGGCCCTGCGGATCGAATTTCTCCGACTGTGTGACCGGATTGAAAATCCGGAACCATGGCTGCGCGTCGCAACCTGTCGATGCCGCCCATTGCCAGCCGCCGTTGTTTGCCGCGAAGTCGAAATCGTTGAGCCGTTCGGCGAAATAGCGCTCTCCGCGCCGCCAGTCGATACCCAGATCCTTCACCAGAAAACTCGCCGTCACCATCCGCAGACGGTTATGCATATAGCCCGTCTGATTGAGTTGCAGCATCGCCGCGTCGATCAACGGATATCCCGTGCGGCCCTCGCACCATGCTGCAAAGGCCGCGTCTGCTGCAGGCCCGTGTTCCCAGCGGAGCGCGGCGTACTCCTCCTTGAACGACGCACCAGCCGCGAGGCGCGGATGGTACGCGAGCACCATGAAGTAAAACTCCCGCCAGATAAGCTCCGACAGCCACGTTGCGGCACCCGCACCGTCTGGTTGTAGCGACCGCTCGTACGCAAGCCGCGCCAGGGTGCGGATCGACACTGTGCCGAAGCGCAGATGGACGGACAGATAGCTCGGGCCTTTCGCTGCCGGAAAATCGCGCCACTCCGCGTAACTGTCGATACGCGTGACGAAATCGTCGAGGAGCTGTTGGGCACCGCTCATGCCGGCGGGCAACTTCAGATCGGCGAAGTTGCCGGGTGTGAAACCTAGTTGTGCAAGCGTCGGTAGACCGTGATCGAGACGTGGCGGCGGCGTGCCGAGACGATCGGCGTATGCGTCGACTGGATAGGGTTTCAGGTCGAATGCGCTGAGGTTCTTGAGCCACGCATTCTTGTAAGGCGTGAAGACCGAAAAGGGCTTCTGCTGGCCTGTCAGAATCTCGTCGCGCTCGAAAATAACCTGATCCTTGAACGTGACCAGTTCGCGCTGTGCGTCGGCAAGCGACTCGCGTACGGCTTCATCGCGTTCGATCGCGGCAGGCTCGTAGTCGTGATTGGCGAACACCGCATTGACGGCGAGTTGCTCCGCTAGCGCCGGCACGACTGCTCGCGGATCGCCGTGCAGAACGATCAGACCGCCACCGTATCCTCGCAGTGAGCTGTCCAGTTCCGCAAGCGATGCCAGGATGAATTCGACACGACGGTCCTCGGACGTGTTGCGCGATGCCTCGATGAGCGGCTGCAGGATCGTCGTATCGAACACGAACACGCACCAGACCCGACGACAATGCTTGAGCGCGTAGTAAAGCGCGGCGTGATCGCTGCTGCGCAAATCGCGGCGAAACCAGACGAGGCCGGTATCAAAGTCAGTCTGTAGATGTTGGGTGCGAGTCATGTGTGCGGATGGACGTAGAAGACACGCCCATCCGGTCGCGGCAGGCGGCAGTCGATGCCGCCGAAGATAACACCGCCCGCCGCCGGTCGCCGCTTCAGACGATCCGCACGCGTACGTCGACGTTGTTGCGCGTGGCGTTCGAGTACGGGCACACCGTGTGCGCGGTATCGACTAGTTCGCGCGCGGCAGCTTCGTCGAGACCCGGCAGCGATACCCGCAGTTCGACATCCAGCGCAAAACCGCCCTTATCGTTCGGACCGACGCCGACATCCGCAGTGACAGTCGTGTCGGCCGGCAGCGCCTGCTTATGCTGACCCGCGACGAACTTCATCGCGCTCAGGAAGCATGCCGAATAGCCGGCGGCGAACAGTTGCTCGGGGTTCGTGCCCGCTGCGCCGTTACCGCCGAGTTCGCGCGGGGCGGCCAGTTGTACGTCGAGTGCCTTGTCGGAAGAAACGGCCCGGCCGTCGCGGCCGCCGGTGCTGGTGGCGGTTGCCTTGTAGAGTACGCTCATGGTTGCTGCTCCTGTTTCGTGGCGTGGATGAGTGCTGCGATAACCGGCGGTTGCCACTGTCGCGTCGGGCATCGAAAATGTGTGCAACGAGTGAATAGTACACTAATTGTTAGTGTGCAAACTAAATTCTGTGGCACGTCCGCAATGTGGAATCCGCGCGGGGTTACTTGTCGAGATACTCGTGCAATGTGCCGCGCAGCGCGGTCAGGTCGTCGCGCAGGCGCATCAGGAAGTCGGGTGTGCGCTGGGCCGCGCAGAATAGTTCTGCGGGCACCTCGCGTGCCGAGCGCTTGAGCGTCGTGCCGGAACGGGTGAGCCGGATATAGACGAGGCGTTCGTCCTCGGTGCCGCGCACGCGTTCGATATAGCCTTGGGCCTCGAGGCGCTTCAATAGCGGCGTTACCGTGGCCGAATCGAGATTCAACCGGCCAGCGATGTCTTTCACCGTCAGGTCATCGCTTTCCCACAGCACCAGCATCGCCAGATATTGCGGATAGGTGAGCCCGAGCTTGTCGAGTAGCGGCTTATACACCTTCGTCATCGCAAGCGACGTCGAATAAAGCGCGAAGCAGAGTTGCTCGTCGAGCGTGAATGGCAGGGTGGGGCGCTGGGTCATGATGGGTCTCGTCGGTGGAAAGCGTGCAAATGAATTGCACGCTAACCATTGTGCCGTAACTTCGCGAGGGCGACGAGCGTGCCGGGCGCCGGCACGTAGTGGATCAGGCCGATGGTGCCGAAGGGAGGTCGGGCGCGTCCGGAGCCGGGACGCTGAAGCAACCACGATACGTCGCGTAGACCGAGCAATAGATCATCGCCGTGAAGATCGTCGACACCGTCGTCACGACCGCGAACGTTAGAGATTCGTCTGTGCCGAGCTGCTGAACCAGGATTGCCAGGATAGTCACGACTGCGAGCAACAGCACGATCCACAGCACGCCATACACGATGAATGCGCTGCGATTGCGCCAGCAACTGACGAAGCTGGCGAAAAATGCCTTCGCGACAGGCATGTCGTGCCATGCGCAAAGAATCGGCGCGAACCAGAACAGCATCGCGACCGGTATGGAGAACGCGAAGAATGTCAGCATGCCTTTCACGGGCACGTCTTCGGCGCTCGCGATCTGTTGGGCCAGCATGCCGCTGTCGACGAACGTTGCAACGGTCGCCACCGCCGTCATCGCAGCAATGAATAGCGCACCGAGTAAGAGCAGGCGTTTCGCGGCCGCATTGCCATACGAACGAAAGCCGTCGACGAGAATAGTCGGAAACACTGGTTTGCCAGCGATCGTATCGCGGCAGCCTGCCATGAAACCCACCGAGACACCCGGAATGAGGATCAGAAACACCAGGCCGCCAACATACGGGACGCGCGCAATCAACGTCATCACCAGCGTGTAGGCAAAACATAGCGTGAGAAAAGCGAGCGGATTCTTGCGAAACAGCCAGATGCCCTGGCGGAACCACACATAGCCGGTTTTCGCCGGGACTTCGATCAGTTGCATGAGGTATGAATGCCAGGAAGTACAGCGCCGGACAGGCGCTCGCGCAGAATGCGTTCGAAATGGCCTGGGTCGTGCGGTTTCAGCAGTTCGGCCGCACGCGGCAGATGGAAATCATACAGGCGCGAAACCCAGAAGCGGTACGCGCCGGCCCGTAGCATATCGCCCCAGTGCCGGATTTCCGCCGCGGTGAACGGGCGCACGGTTTGATAGGCGCGCAGCAGCGCGTCGGTGCGGGCCGCGTCGAACCGGCCCGTAGCCAGATCGACGCACCAGTCGTTGACCGTAACCGCGACGTCGAACAGCCACTTGTCGGTGCCGGCGAAATAAAAATCGAAGAAGCCGCCAAGCCGGACTTCATGGCCGGTGTCAGGCGCCGCATGCGCGAACAACACGTTGTCGCGGAACAGATCGCAATGGCACGGCCCTGCGGGCAGCGCGGCGTAATCGTCGGAGGCGAAGAATGCCTGTTGATGCGCGAGTTCGGCGGTTAGCAGATCGCGTTGTGCGCCGGCCAGAAACGGCAGCACGGCGGGCACGGTTTCCTGCCACCACGGCAGGCTGCGCAGGTTCGGCTGATGCTGCGCAAAATCGCGACCCGCGAGATGCATGCGCGCAAGCATCTGGCCAACCTCGACGCAATGCTCGACGCCCGGCGCCAGCTCAGGGCTACCTTCGAGCTTGCTGACGATCGCGGCCGGCTTGCCGTGCAGTATGCCGAACAGCTTGCCGTCGTCGAGCGGAACCGGATCGGGGACCGGCACGCGATGTGCGGCCAGATGCCGCATCAGATCGAGATAGAACGGCAACTGCCCGGCCGTCAGCTTCTCGAAGATCGTGAGGACGTATTCGCCGCGCGTCGTGGTCAGAAAGAAGTTGCTGTTCTCGATGCCCGACGGAATGCCGCGAAACCCGACGACATCGCCGAGATCGTAGTGGCGCATCCATTGTGCGAGTTGCAGTTCAGTGACAGCAGTGAAGACAGCCATGCGGGAAGCGTCGGATCGGGTTGGTCGGACTGGCTCGAGGCGGCCAGTGCGGCAGGCGGGTGAGACCGCCCGGGTAGGGAGCCACGGGCGAAATCGTGCGGTTTGGGTAGGTCCTGGTATCGCAGTACTGCGGCGATGCTGTGGCGCGACGTTGCCGTCCCGCGCGGACATCGTGTTACATCATGCGGGATCAATAATGCAGGTTGATCGACGGCAGGCGTGTGCTTGCGCGGCCGTTGTCGCGCACTGTAGGCGATGTGTCGGTCGGTGCGCTCATCTGGTAGCGCGTGCCGAAGTTCGAACGCACGTCGATTTCGACTGGTTTGCCTTTATCGCGGTATTCGGTGATCTCGGTGCCGCTGCCACTGCGTTCGTAGAAGCTCGGCGTGCGCGGCACGTCGATGTCGACCTTCGAGCTGACTTCGGCTGCCGGACGGTTGATCGCCTTCAGGTCCGGCAGGCCGGCGCGTTCGTTGGCGGATTGCGCTTCGTCGGCAGCGGCAGCTTGAGCGTTCGTGGCAGCCGTGGCGTCGTCGGTGGGCTGGGCGGCCAGTGCGACGCCGCCGAAGGCGAGCGTCGCTGCAACGGCTGCCGCGGCGACGGTAAGGAACGACTTCATGGCGATTCTCCGATTGGGTGCCCAGATTCTAGCAAATCCATGCTCCGGGCACGGATTACCAAGGGTTATTTTGCGCCGCTTTCGCGCAGGTTGCGCGGAACCAGCCCGTGCCCCGTCCGGTCTGCCGCGGGCATCCGCGGCGCGTGTTCCATGGTAATGTCGTCGCATCAACCGAGGCCAATGAAGATGAACGATCCACTCAAATCACGCGCGGTGCAGACACCCGCCGACACCTTCCCGACTGAGGCGTTCGCCGACGCCGCCGACGCCGTCACCCGGCTTTCCGCGATCTACGAAGCGAATACGTCGTACCTGCGCGACGCGTTTGCCCGCTACCGGCGCAACGAGGCATTCGAGCGCCGCGTGCGCGCGTGTTACCCGTTCGTGCGGGTGCGCACCGAGGTCAACACACACATCGATTCGCGCCGCTCATATGGTTTTGTCGCCGGCCCCGGCGTGTTCGAGACCACCGTGACGCGGCCCGATCTGTTCGGCAACTACTATCGCGAACAGTTGCGACTGCTGGCGAAGAATCATCACGTGTCGATCGAAGTCGGTGTGTCAGACCAGCCTATTCCGATTCATTTCGCGTTTGCGGAGGGCATTCATCTGGAAGGCGATCTCGATCGCGAGCGGCTGTTCGCGATGCGCGATATCTTCGATACGCCCGACCTTGCGCTGCTCGACGATCGCATCGTCAACGGTACCTATGAACCGCCGCCCGGCGAGCCGCATCCGCTTGCGCTGTTCACGGCCGCGCGCGTGGATTTCTCGCTGCATCGACTGAAGCACTACACGGCGACGTCGCCGACGCATTGCCAGAACTACGTGCTGTACACGAACTACCAGTTCTATATCGACGAGTTCGTCGCGCTCGGCCGCAAGATGATGGCCCATACCGACGACGCGGAGCTGCGTGCCTATCGCAGCGAATACACATCGTTCGTCGAACCCGGCGACGTGATCACGTACAACGCGAATCTCGGCGAGCAGGACGACGAAGGCACGCCGCCGCCGCGTCTGCCGCAGATGCCTGCCTATCACCTGAAGCGCGCGGACGGCAGCGGCATCACGATGGTCAACATCGGCGTCGGGCCGTCCAACGCGAAGACGATTACCGATCACATCGCCGTGCTGCGTCCGCATGCGTGGATCATGCTGGGTCACTGCGCGGGGCTGCGCAATACGCAGCGTCTTGGCGATTACGTGCTTGCGCACGGCTATGTGCGCGAGGATCACGTACTCGACGATGATCTGCCGCTATGGGTGCCGATTCCGGCGCTCGCCGAAGTGCAGGTCGCGCTGGAAGGTGCGGTCGCGCAGGTGACGCAGCTCGAAGGCGTCGAACTGAAGCGCGTGATGCGCACCGGGACAGTGGCGAGCGTTGATAACCGCAACTGGGAACTGCGCGACCATCGTGAGCCGGTGCAGCGGTTGTCGCAAAGCCGCGCGGTTGCGCTCGATATGGAAAGCGCGACGATTGCGGCGAATGGGTTCCGCTTCCGTGTGCCGTACGGTACGTTGCTGTGCGTGTCGGACAAACCGCTACACGGTGAACTGAAGTTGCCTGGCATGGCCGATCAGTTTTATCGCGCGCAGGTCGATCAGCATCTGCAGATCGGGGTGAAGGCGATGGAGATTTTGCGCACGAACGGGTTGCATCGGTTGCATAGCCGGAAGTTGCGGAGTTTTGCGGAAGTGGCGTTTCAGTAAGCGCCCCTCAAAACTGCCCAAACCCCGTCAACCCAATCAAACTCCCGGCAGCCAGCAACCACAGCGGATGAATCCGCGTCTTCAGCGCAAGTGCCGCGCACACGGCGGTGATCGCCCACGCGATCGCCGTCGTATCGGAAGCCTGCGCGATCAGCGCCGCGCTCGCGCCGACGAGGCCCGCCGTGACCGGCACGAGCGCCTTCTGCACGATGCTTCTCCACGGCCGGTCCTTGAAGCGTTCCCACGCGTGCAGCGCGAGAATCGTCACGATCGACGATGGCCCGAACTTCGCCACCGACGTCACCAGCATGCCGGCCCATCCAGCCACGTGCCAGCCGACCAGCGTCACGATCATCAGGTTCGGTCCAGGCGCGGCCTGCGCAAGCGCGAAGAGCGCGCTGAATTCGCTGGCGGGCATCCAGTGATGCACGTCCACCACCTGCCGCTGCATCTCCGGAAGGATCGTATTGCCGCCGCCGAATGCGAGCAGTGACAACTGGCTAAAGATAATTGCAAGCGAAACGAGTGTGTCGTTCATGGTGCTGTCTTCCCGGCTTCGGCGATTTTCCGCGCGCGTGCCGCGACAAGCATGCTGAGCGGTGTGAGCACGAGCATGGTCGGCAGGAGCGGCGCACGCACGATTGCGATGGCGACGAACCCGAGCGCGGCGATGATCGCCGCTGCCGGATCGTGCCGCAACGGCAGCAGTATCTTGACCGCCATCGCGACGAGCAGACCGGCCGCGGCTGCCGCGAGCCCGGCGAACAGGTGCTTCACATGCGGGTCGTTTTGCGTGTGCTCATACAGCACACCGAGACCGATCACGACGAGCGACGGCCCCGCGATCAACCCGAGCAACCCCGCAAGCGCGCCAGGCAGTCCACGAAAACGCATGCCGATCGCAACCGAAAGGTTGATGACATTGCCGCCCGGCAGAAACTGGCACAACCCGAGCAGATCGGTGAATTCGGCGGCGGTTAGCCAGTGGCGCCGCTCGACGACCGCACGTCGCGCAAGCGGCAACGCACCACCAAACGAGATGAGGCCGAGGCCAAGAAAGCCGCCGAATATTTCGCGCAACGTAGGCCGATGTGTAAGCGATGTGTCAGGGGAAGTGGGCTGCTGATTCATTGTGATATTCGTCCGGTACAGACCGTCGAGAGTAGCGCCGAAGCGTTGTCGGGCAAAACGATTTTTCGGGCATCCGCTTGTGATCTACAATCACAAGCATGGCTCGCAATCTTCCTCCGTTCTCTGCGCTCCGTGCCTTCGAGGCCGCGGCCCGGTGCGATAGCTTCACGGCCGCCGCAGACGAGTTGCATGTGACCCACGGTGCAATCAGCCGGCAGGTTGCTGCCTTCGAAGCATGGGTCGGCGTGCAGGTGTTTCATCGTCGCGGCAAGCGGGTCCGGCTCACCGACGACGGGCGCCGCTATCTCGCGAGCGTGCAGGCTGCTTTCGACAGCATTGCGCTCGCGACGGATCAACTGCGCGATACCGGTGTCGTGCATGTGCTGCGCGTCAATGCCCTGTCGACTTTCGCAATGAAGTGGCTGCTACCGCGCTTGAGCCAGTTTCAGCGGATGGCGCCCAATGTCGAGCTACGGCTGTCGACGTCGGATGCACCGGTGGAGACGATCGATGGTTTCGATGTGGCGGTCAGGCGCGGTCCCGCGCACTGGCCGAACTGCGCGAGCGGCCATTTTCTCGAGGAACACGAGATTCCGGTATGCAGCCCCGCGCTGTTGCAGCGCGCGCCGATCGTCGTGGCCGATGACCTCGCGCGCCACGTGTTGCTGCATTCGGATACCCGGCCGGATGCGTGGCGCAACTGGCTGGCAGCAGCAGGGGTGAAGGCGAAGTGCCGCAAGAAGCAGTCGTTCGACCACTTCTATCTGGCATTGCAGGCAGCGATAGATGGACTCGGTGTCGCACTCGGACCGCTGCCGATGCTGGCCGACGAACTCGCGTCCGGACGGCTCGTCGTGCCGCTACCCGGACCGCGACTCGATGCGCGTGGCTACTGGTGGGTGGCGCGGCACGAAGTAGCCGATTCGCCACTCGTCGTGCAGTTCTGCCGCTGGCTCGAGGCGCAGGCCGATTCCGCGTAAGCGCCGACCTGCCAGCCAGACGCGTTACAGGTAGAACATCCGGTCTTCGTCCGACTTGCCCGGGTGGACATCGCCGTCTTCATGCTCTTCGCGGTCTTCGTAGAACGCGAGCACCGCTTCGAGCACCTGGTCCGGATCGTCGATGACCTGCATCAGGTCCATGTCGTTGGCATTGATCAGGCCCATCGGCACCAGCTGATCCTTGAACCACCCGAGCAGGCCATGCCAGAACTCGCCGCCGACCAGAATGATCGGTACGTGCCGCGACTTCTTCGTCTGGATCAGCGTGAGCACTTCCGCGAGTTCGTCGAGCGTGCCGAAGCCGCCGGGCATCACGATCACGGCATCCGAGTTCTTCACGAACGTCACCTTGCGCGTGAAGAAATGGCGAAAGCGCAGCGAGATGTCCTGCCACTGGTTGCCCGATTGCTCGTGTGGCAGCTCGATGTTCAGACCGACCGAAGGGGCCTTGCCCGCATGTGCGCCCTTGTTCGCCGCTTCCATGATGCCGGGACCGCCGCCGGAGATCACCGCGAAGCCCGCGTCGGACAGTTTGCGCGCGATCTGCGTGGCGAGTTTGTAGTAGGGCGAGTCCGGTTTCAGTCGCGCTGAACCGTAGATGCTGACAGCCGGGCGGATCTCCGAGAGGTACTCGGTCGCCTCGATAAACTCTGCCATAATCGTGAACATCTGCCACGATGCGCGGGCCTTTTTGGCTGTCGCGCGCTCTTGATCTGCGAGCGATCGCAGACTCGGAATCACTTTTCTCTTAGTCATAATGCCTGAAGAACAGTACCTGGAAGCGAAGCTGGAAGGTAAGACCCTGCTATTGGTAGACGGTTCGAGCTATCTCTACCGGGCCTACCACGCATTGCCCGATCTGCGTGGACCGGACGGCGAACCGACCGGCGCGCTGTACGGCATCATCAACATGCTGCGGCGCATGCGCAAGGAAGTCACTGCAGAGTATAGCGCGTGCGTGTTCGATGCGAAGGGCAAGACGTTTCGCGACGACTGGTACCCGGATTACAAAGCCAACCGCGCGTCGATGCCCGAAGATCTGGTGCGCCAGATCGAGCCGATCCATGTCGCCGTGCGCGCGCTGGGCTGGCCGCTGCTGATGATCGATCGCGTTGAGGCCGACGATGTGATCGGTACGCTCAGCACACAGGCCGAAAAGCTCGGCATGAAGGTGATCGTCTCCACCGGCGACAAAGACCTCGCGCAACTCGTTACCGATAGCGTCACGTTGATCAACACGATGACGAACGAAACGCTTGATCGCGCGGGCGTGCTCGCGAAGTTCGGCGTGCCACCGGAGCGGATCGTCGATTACTTGTCGCTGATCGGCGACACCGTCGACAACGTACCGGGCGTCGACAAGTGCGGACCGAAAACCGCACTCAAGTGGCTTGCGCAGTACGACTCGCTCGACGGCGTCATCGCGCATGCGGATGAAATCAAGGGGGCAGTCGGCGACAACCTGCGCCGCGCACTCGATTTCCTGCCGATGGCGAGAAAGCTCGTCACTGTCGAAACCGCCTGCGATCTGACGCAGCACATCGCATCGATTGAAGCGTCGCTCGCCTCGCGGCCCGAGGCGCGCACCGAGTTGCGCGACGTGTTCGCGCGGCACGGCTTCAAGACATGGTTGCGTGAAGTCGAGACGGCCGAGGTCGTCGAAGGGCCGCAAATCGACGTGGCACCTGCGCAAACCGTCGATGTCGAACGTCACTACGACACCGTACAGACGTGGGAGCAGTTCGACGCGTGGCTCGCGAAGATCGACGCCGCGCAACTCACCGCATTCGATACCGAAACCACTTCGCTCGATCCAATGACCGCGCAACTCGTCGGTCTGTCGTTGTCCGTGGAACCAGGTTATGCAGCCTATATTCCGGTTGCACATCGCGGACCCGATGCACCGGTGCAACTGCCGCGCGATGAAGTGCTCGCGAAGCTGAAGCCATGGCTCGAGAGTCCGGTGAAGAAAAAAGTCGGCCAGCATCTGAAGTACGACGAACAGGTGCTTGCCAACTACGGCATCGAGATGGATGGCATCGAGCATGACACGCTGCTCGAGTCGTACGTGGTCGAATCGCATCGCACGCACGACATGGACAGCCTGGCGCTGCGTCATCTCGGCATCAAGACGATCAAGTATGAGGAAGTAGCGGGCAAGGGCGCGCAGCAGATCGGCTTCGATGAAGTCGCACTCGATCAGGCCGCCGAATACGCCGCGGAAGACGCCGACATCACGCTGCGTCTGCATCTCGCGCTGTACCCGCAGGTCACCGCAGAGAAAGGTCTCGAATACGTGTACCGGGAGATCGAGCTCCCGACGTCGCGTGTGCTGCGCAAGATGGAACGCGCCGGCGTGCTGATCGATGCCGAGAAACTGCGCCGGCAAAGCAACGAGATCGCGACACGGCTCGTGCAGCTCGAAGGCGAAGCGTACGAACTGGCGGGCGGCGAATTCAATCTCGGTTCGCCGAAGCAGATCGGCCAGATTTTCTTCGAGAAGCTGCAGTTGCCGGTCGTGAAGAAGACACCAAGCGGTGCACCTTCCACCGATGAAGAAGTGCTGCAGAAACTCGCCGAAGACTATCCGTTGCCGAAGCTGCTGCTCGAACATCGTGGCCTGTCGAAGCTGAAATCGACCTACACCGACAAGCTGCCGCGCATGGTGAACGCGCAGACGGGGCGCGTGCACACGAACTACGCGCAGGCCGTGGCGGTAACGGGGCGGCTCGCGTCGAACGATCCGAATCTGCAGAACATTCCGGTGCGCACGGCAGAAGGCCGGCGCATTCGCGAAGCCTTTATCGCTACGCCGGGCCACAAGCTCGTTTCCGCCGACTACTCGCAGATCGAACTACGCATCATGGCGCACATCTCCGGCGACGAATCGCTGCTGCGTGCGTTTGCCCAAGGCGAGGACATCCACCGCGCGACAGCCGCCGAAGTGTTCGGCGTGACGCCGCTCGAAGTGAATTCGGACCAGCGACGCATCGCGAAGGTGATCAACTTCGGTTTGATCTACGGGATGAGTTCGTTTGGCCTCGCATCGAATCTCGGCATTACGCGCGATGCGGCAAAGCTCTATATCGACCGGTATTTCGCGCGCTATCCGGGCGTGGCGAAATACATGGACGACACGCGCGCGAGTGCGAAAGAGAAGGGTTATGTCGAGACCGTGTTCGGCCGGCGGCTGTGGTTGCCCGAGATCAACGGTGGCAATGGTCCGCGGCGCCAGGCCGCGGAGCGCGCGGCGATCAACGCGCCGATGCAAGGCACGGCCGCCGATCTGATCAAGCTGTCGATGATCGCGGTGCAGCGCTGGCTCGACGCATCGCCGGTTGGTACGCGGATGATCATGCAGGTCCACGATGAGCTGATACTCGAAGTGCCGGACAGCGAACTCGCCGAGGTTCGCAAGAAGCTGCCCGAACTGATGTGCGGCGTTGCTGCGCTGAAGGTGCCGCTCGTTGCAGAAGTCGGCGCCGGCGACAACTGGGAAGAAGCACATTGACGCCTGTGCACGCATATAGTCATGCGTATGTCACACATGCCGACCTGCGGCTTGCAAGAAGCCGCAGGCGTCGCCGACAATCGATAACGACGGCATAAGCCACGCATCACGCCGTCTCGACCCACAACCGATCGACATACGGAGAATCGCATGCATCGTTTTATCGTCGTTGGCGGGGGCGCGGGGGGACTGGAACTGGCGACGCGTTTAGGCGATCGCTACGCTCCAAAGAAGAACAAGGGCGACGCACGTGCGCAGGTCACACTGGTCGACCGCTATCCGACGCATATCTGGAAGCCGCTGCTGCATGAGGTCGCGGCGGGCAGCATGGATCCGTTCACGCAGGAACTCGAATATGCGGCCCAGGCGCGCTGGCATGGTTTCGAGTTTCAGCAGGGCGAACTGACTGCGCTCGATCGCGCGGCGCGGCGTATCACGCTCTCGTCGGTCGCGGATGAAGACGGCGCGGAATTGTTGCCGCAACGCGAACTCGAATACGACACGCTCGTTGTTGCGATCGGCAGCACGACGCATTTCTTCGGCGTACAGGGTGCGTCCGAGTATTCGATTGCACTCGATACCGTCCACCAGGCTGAGCGCTTTCGCAAACGCCTGATCGCCGCGTGCATCCGCGCCGAATACCAGGCGCACGAACCCGTCGAGTCGGGGCTGGACGCATCGGCTTCGAGCGAGCCGCGCATTCAGGTGGCGATTGTCGGTGGCGGTGCGACGGGTGTCGAACTGTCTGCCGAGTTGCGCAACACCGCGCAGGTGCTGTCGGCGTACGGCTTGCATAAACTCGATCCACGTCACGACATCGGCATCGTGCTGATCGAAGCCGGCGCGCGGATTTTGCCGGCACTGCCCGAACGCGTATCGACTGCCACGACGGAACTGCTCGTCAAACTCGGCGTCAAGCTGATGACCGGCGAGACCGTGTCCGAAGTCGCGCCGGGCCTCGTGCGTACGGCGAGCGGCAAGACCGTGCGCGCCGACCTGACGGTCTGGGCCGCGGGCATCAAGGCGCCAGCGGTGCTAAGCCAGCTCGACGGCCTGGCCGTGAACCGGCAGGGCCAGCTCATCGTGCGCAATACGCTGCAGACCGAAACCGACGACAACATCTTCGCGCTCGGCGATTGCGCCGCGTGCGCGTGGGCGGGTACCGACGGCAACGTGCCGCCGCGCGCACAGGCCGCGCATCAGCAGGCGAGTTTTCTATTGAAAGTGCTCGCGGCTCGTGTCGACGGTGGTGCCTTGCCGCAGTTTGCTTACCGCGATTTCGGTTCGCTCGTATCGCTTGGGCACTTCAGCGCGGTCGGCAATCTGATGGGCGGGGTGATCGGCGGCAGCATGCTGATCGAGGGGCTGTTCGCGCGTTTCATGTACATGTCGCTGTACCGGCTGCATATCGCCGCACTGCACGGCTACGCGCGGATGGTGCTCGATACGGTCGCGCACTGGTTGCGGCGCACGACGTTGCCGCGGGTCAAACTGCACTGAGCGTGGCGTGTGGCGGGTTCAGCGCCGCTGCTGCCCGCTGCCTGTGGTCTGTACGGCGCGCGTTCGCCGCCAGGGGTATGCTGTTGCGTCGTTGCCTTCCACCCAAGGAGCGCTACATGCTGAAACCCGAAGTCGATAGCCTCGTCCCACACGTTCCATTCGATCGCCGCACCTTCATCAAGGCCGCACTCGGCAGCGGTTTTGCCGCCGCCGTGCTGCCGGTGTCGGCACAGACCATTCACACCGATAGCGACGGACTCGAAGCCGGCGAGGTCGCCGTGACCTCGGGCGGCATCATCGTGCCGGCCTATCGCGCGCAGCCGAAGGGCAAGACGCATCTGCCCGTGATCATCGTGGTCCACGAGATTTTCGGCGTGCATGAGCACATCGCCGACGTCTGCCGCCGGTTCGCGAAAGCGGGTTATCTGGCGATTGCACCGAACCTGTATACGCGGGAAGGCGATGCGTCGATCTATCCAACCATTCAGCAGCTCAACGAGCAACTCGTCAGCAAGGTACCCGATGCGCAGGTGCTGGCCGATCTCGACGCCACCGTTGCATGGGCCGGTGAGCACGGCGGCGATCTGCGGCGCGTGGGTGTCAACGGTTTCTGCTGGGGCGGGAGAATTACGTGGCTGTATGCGGAACACAATCCGAACGTGCGCGCGGCAGTCGCATGGTACGGGCGCGTGGCCGGAGATCACACTGCGATGACGCCGGCCAATCCAATCGATCGTGTCGCCGATCTGCACGCGCCGGTGCTGGGCCTTTATGGCCGGCAGGATACGAGCATTCCGCAGGACACACTCGAGCAGATGAAGCAGGCCATCACCGAAGGACCGCGGGAAGGACGCGGCTCGCAGTTCGTCGTGTACGACGACGCGGGCCACGCGTTTTTCGCCGACTATCGGCCGAGCTACAAGAAGGCGGATGCCGAAGACGGCTGGCGGCGCGCGCTAGCGTGGTTTAAACAGCACGGCGTGGCTTGAGCGAGCACGCGCGCTGTGAGTTGAGTGTAGCGGCATGACGCGATGGTCGCGTCTGCCGCTATTGCTTGCTCGGCTAGCTCGAAGGCTATCTGCGGGCCTCGTAGTCTCAGGGCGCCGCGCCCGTCGCAACTGGCCGCGATGTATCGGCGACCCATTCGCTCCACGATCCAGAATAAAGCGCGGCCCCGTGCAGCCCGGCGATCTCCATGGCGAGCGCGTTATGACAGGCGGTGACGCCCGAGCCGCATTGCAGAACGACCTTCTCCGGTGCGGTGCCGGGCAGCAGCGCGCCGAATTCTTCGCGTAGCGTGTGTGCGGACTTGAAGCGGCCGTCCGCGGTGAGGTTGTCCTTGAAGAAGCGGTTCAGCGCGCCAGGAATATGGCCGCCCACTGGATCGATTGTTTCGTTTTCTCCGCGGTAACGATCGGCGGCCCGCGCGTCGACGAGGATGCGCTCGCGTGTGCCGAGATTGCGCTCGACCGCCTGCGCATCGATCGTCACCGCCAGCGGCGCGCCAGCCTTGAAGTCGCCGCGGACCAGAGTCGGCGCGTCCTGCATCAGCGGCTCGCTGGAGGCCTGCCAGGCTTGCAGTCCGCCGTCGAGCAGCGCGACCGCGTCATGCCCGAGCCAGCGCAGCAACCACCACAGGCGCGCCGCGTACATCCCGCCTTGCGCGTCGTAAGCGACAACCTGCTGGCCCTGCTTCAGTCCCTGTGCAACCAGCGTTTCGACGAGCTTCGCGCGCTCGGGCAAAGGATGGCGCCCGTTCGCGCCGGTTTTCGACCCGGAAAGATCGCGATCGAGATGCAGATAATGCGCGCCGGGCAGATGACCGGCGGCGTAGGCGGCTTGGCCCGCATCCGGCGCGGCGAGATCGAAGCGGCAATCGGCAACGAAGACGCTGCCGGGCGCGGCGGCGAGCCGCTCGGCGAGATTCGTTGCGGAGATCAGGGTGGTGTAGTGGGTGTGCGGCATGACGGCTCCTGGAGACGGCGGTTTCGGTCGTAGCCGAACCCTGTTCCAAGTCTAAACAAAAAAGACGGGCCGAAGCCCGTCTTTCCGTCGTTCTATGCAGTCTGCGTGCCGCGTGGTTCAGGCGATCGCACCGAGTTCGCGCCGCAAAAACTCGTGGAAGTGCTGCATACCGTCTTCCATCGGGCTCTGATACGGACCAACCTGCGATTCGCCACGCTCCATCAACGCCCGTCGGCCGGCGTCCATCCGCTCGGCGATCTCGTCGTCTTCGCGGGCCGTTTCCATATAGGCGGCGCGCTCGGCTTCGACGAATTCGCGTTCGAACAGCGCGATTTCCTCGGGGTAATAGAACTCGACCACATTGGTGGTGTGTTGCGGCCCGCGCGGAATCAGCCACGATACGACCAGCACGTGCGGATACCACTCGATCATGATGCCCGGGTAGTACACCATCCAGATCGCACCGAACTCGGGCGGCTCGCCGCCGCGGAAACGCAACACTTCGTCGTGCCACTTGCGATACGTCGGGCTACCCGGACGCGCGAGCTCGTTATGCACGCCAACGGTCTGCACGCTATACCAGTCGCCGAATTCCCAGGTCAGGTCGTCGCACGACACGAAGCTGCCGAGACCCGGATGGAACGGGACGACGTGGTAATCCTCCAGATAGACCTCGATGAAGGTCTTCCAGTTGTAGTTGCATTCGTGGACTTCGACGTGATCGAACATGAAGTTCGAGAAGTCGAAATGCTGCTTCGTGCCGAGACGCGACAGATCTTTGGCGACATCGCGGCCCTGCGCCTCGAATAGCAGGCCCTGCCAGTTCTGCAGCGGCGTGGCGCCGAGATTCAGGCAAGGGTTGTCCGCGAAATGCGGTGCGCCGAGGAGCTGGCCGTTCAGATCGTACGTCCAGCGATGCAGGGGACAGACGATATTCTCCGTCTGGCCGCGGCCGTTGAGCATGATGGCCTGGCGATGGCGGCACACGTTCGACAGCAGTTCGACCTGCGACTGCTGGTTGCGTACGAGCACCCGGCCCTCTTTCTCGCTGGGCAAGGCAAAATAATTCCCCGCGTCCGGCACCATGAGTTCGTGCCCGACGTAGCGAGGACCTTTTTTGAAAAGGGTGTCGATTTCGCGCTTGAGAAGCGCTTCGTCAAAGTAAGCCGTGACTGGCAACTGACTATGAACAGATCTCAGCTGCAATGCATTGCTCAGATTGGACATTCCCACTCCCGTGAAGACGTGAAAGCAGTGAACAACCCAACCATCGAAGATTCGATTGATTTAGGGAGCCCGCGATTATACCTGTTTCCCCCTCCTGGGGATACTTAAGTCCCTGATTTGGGTCAAAATTATCGAGGAAGTTCGCGGTCTTCCGGCCCTTATGGAGAATTTTCTTCCGATGTTATGTCGCCGCTCCACAAGCCCCGTGGAATGGGCGTGAGCCCCCGAGCGGCTCGGAATTGTCGCTTTTGCCGTAGAATGTCCGACTTGTTTTAAATTTGCGACGATTCATGGCGAAGACCGCAACGAAAGACCCCGCTGCTCCGCCTGTCCAGGGCGTCGACGGCACACCGCTGCCCGAGCATTACGAGGCAGCGCTCGCGGAACTGGAAGGACTGGTCGCGCGTATGGAAGGCGGCAGTCTGAGCCTCGAAGAGTCGCTGAGCGCGTACCGGCGAGGCGCGACGCTTGTCGCGTTTTGCCAGCAACAACTGGAGAAGGTGGAACAGCAAGTGCGCGTACTCGATGGCGAGACGCTGAAGCCGCTGTCCACGAACCCCGCAGGAACAACCGCCGCCGAGAGCGGAGACGATTTATGACCTTTGAAGAATGGATGCGTGCCGTACTCGACCGTGTCGAGACGGCGCTCGATCACTATTTGCCGGCACAGGGTATCGAGCCGGCGCAACTGCACGAAGCGATGCGCTACGCCGTGATGGGCGGCGGCAAACGCGTGCGTCCGTTGCTGTGCCACGCAGCGGGCGAGTTGACCGGTGCCCAGGCGGCCTCTGTCGAAGCGGCATCGGCGGCACTGGAAATGATCCATGTGTACTCGCTCGTGCACGATGACATGCCATGCATGGACGACGACGCACTGCGCCGCGGCAAGCCCACGGTACACGTCAAATATGACGAAGCGACGGCACTGCTGGTCGGCGATGCACTGCAGTCGCAGGCTTTCGTTGCGCTGACGGCCGACGTGCTGACGGCAGCGCAGCAGGCGGCGCTCGTACGCGAACTGGCGCTCGCGAGCGGCTCGGTCGGCATGGCGGGCGGTCAGGCCATCGATCTGGCGAGCGTCGGCCATACGCTGACGCGGCCGCAACTGGAAACGATGCACCGCAAGAAAACCGGCGCGCTGCTGCGCGCGGCAGTCCGCATGGGCGCTCTCGCGGGCACGGCGCCCGACGCCGCGGCAATGAGCGCCCTCGATGCATACGCGGCCGCAGTCGGCCTCGCGTTTCAGGTGGTCGACGACATTCTCGACGTCACGACCGATTCCGCGACGCTCGGCAAGACCGCAGGAAAGGATGCGAAGGACGGCAAGCCGACCTACGTATCGATCATTGGGCTCGACGCGTCGCGTGCGCTGGCCGCGCAGTTGCGCGCGGATGCCCATGCAGCGCTCGCGCCGTTCGGCGCCCGCGCACAGCGTCTGGCCGAGCTTGCCGATCTGGTTGTAAACCGGGTGAGCTGAAGCAGTATCAACGCGAAAGCTCGCCGCCGCGCACATCACGCTACGGTGTGCGTGAATGAAGTGCGGGCACGCAAGTTTTCCTACAATGGAACGACGATGTACGACTTGCTGAAAACCATAGACGACCCGGCAGCCTTGCGCCGCCTCGATCGCCGCCAGTTGCAACCGCTTGCAGACGAGTTGCGCGCCTTCGTGCTCGACAGCGTATCGCAGACGGGCGGCCATCTGTCGTCCAACCTCGGCACGGTCGAGCTGACGATCGCGTTGCACTACGTGTTCGACACGCCGCGCGACCGGATCGTCTGGGATGTCGGCCATCAAACCTATCCGCACAAGATCCTGACGGGCCGTCGCGAGCAGATGCATTCGCTGCGCCAGCAAGGCGGCATTTCGGGCTTTCCGCGTCGTACCGAGTCGGAATACGACACGTTCGGTACCGCCCATTCGAGCACGTCGATCTCGGCCGCACTCGGTATGGCGATCGCCTCGAAGCTGCAAAACGACGAGCGCTACGCGATTGCCGTGATCGGCGACGGCGCGATGACCGCGGGCATGGCCTTCGAGGCCATGAACAACGCAGGCGTCGCCGACGATGTACCGCTGCTCGTAATCCTCAACGACAACGACATGTCGATCTCGCCGCCGGTCGGCGCATTGAATCGCCATCTCGCGCGTCTGATGTCCGGTCGCTTCTATGCGGCTGCGCGCGCCGGCGTCGAACGTGTGCTGCGCGTCGCTCCGCCGATGCTCGACCTCGCGCGCAAACTCGAAGAACACGCGAAGGGCATGGTGATGCCGGCTACGCTGTTTGAAGAGTTCGGCTTCAACTACATCGGCCCGATTGACGGTCACGATCTCGATTCGCTGATCCCGACGCTGCAAAACATCAAGGAACTGCGCGGTCCGCAGTTCCTGCACGTCGTGACGAAGAAGGGCCAGGGCTACAAGCTCGCCGAAGCCGATCCGGTGCTGTATCACGGTCCCGGCAAGTTCAATCCGGCCGAAGGCATCAAGCCTTCGACAGCGCCTAGCAAGAAGACCTATACAACTGTGTTCGGTGAATGGCTGTGCGATGCCGCCGAACTCGATGCACGCGTGGTCGGCATTACGCCCGCGATGCGCGAAGGTTCGGGCATGGTCGAATTCGAAAAGCGTTTCCCGGATCGCTATTTCGACGTCGGCATTGCCGAGCAGCACGCAGTGACGTTTGCAGGCGGTCTGGCCGCCGACGGCATGAAGCCTGTCGTTGCAATCTATTCGACGTTCCTGCAGCGCGCCTACGACCAGTTGATTCACGACGTCGCATTGCAGAACCTGCCGGTGGTCTTCGCGATCGATCGCGCGGGTCTCGTCGGTGCGGATGGCGCGACGCACGCGGGTGCGTACGATCTCGCGTTCCTGCGCTGCATTCCGAACATGACGGTGATGGCTGCATCGGACGAGAACGAATGCCGGCAGATGCTGTACACGGCGTTGCAGCAACCGAACCCGAGTGCCGTGCGTTATCCGCGTGGCGCTGGTACGGGAGTGGCGACCGTCAAGCAGATGGCGGCGATTCCGCTCGGCAAGGGTGAAGTGCGTCGCGAGAGCTCGCAGGCGGTTGGCAAGCGCATCGCGATCCTCGCGTTCGGCACGATGGTGGCGCCGGCGCTCGCAGCGGCAGAGCAGCTCGATGCGACGGTGGCGAACATGCGCTTCGTGAAGCCGCTCGATGCCGATCTGGTTCGCCGTCTCGCCGAAACACACGACGCCATCGTCACAGTCGAAGAAGGCTGCGTGATGGGCGGTGCCGGTTCGGCTTGCGTGGAAGCCCTGCTGACGAGTGGGGTTATCCGCCCCGTACTACAATTGGGCCTCCCCGATCGCTTCATCGATCACGGCGATCCTGCGAAGTTGCTCGCCGAATGCGGCCTCGACGGCGCAGGTATCGCGAAATCGATCCGTGAGCGTTTTCAGGATCATGCGGCCGGGGCCGTTGCAGGCCAGTCGGTGAAACGCGTCGCGTGACGCGCTCGCTATCCCGGTCATAGCAAACTCCAACTTGAATCGATGGGCTGCGCAGCCCATCATGCAGCGCCGGCATGTGCCGGCGTTTGCCGTTGCATGAGCAATGGAATAGAGCGGCGTTCGCGCCGTTATATGTTCATAGCCGCGCGACTCGTGAGGACATGAAGATGAACCAGATGAATCCCGCCTTTGTGATGCCCGACGTGCAGAGCACGCTCGATACGCGCCAGATTCCGATTCAACGGGTCGGTGTGAAGGCGGTGCGACATCCGGTCACCGTCCGCACGCAAACGGGCGAAGCGCAGCCTACTGTCGGTACATGGAACCTCGATGTCCATCTGCCCGCCGACCAGAAGGGTACGCATATGTCGCGCTTCGTCGCGCTGCTCGAAGAGAATCGCGTGCCGCTCGATACAACGGCGTTTCGCACGATGCTCGCCTCGATGCTCGAAAAGCTCGAGGCTGAGGCGGGGCGTATCGAAGTTTCGTTCCCGTATTTCGTCAGCAAGGTGGCGCCCGTGTCGGGCGTGCGGAGCCTGCTCGATTACGAAGTGACGCTGACCGGCGAAACGCGCCACGGCGTGACGCGCGTGTTCCTGAAGGTCCTCGTGCCCGTGACGAGCCTGTGCCCGTGCTCGAAGAAGATCTCGCAGTACGGTGCGCACAACCAGCGCTCGCACGTGACGATCGATGCGGAACTTGCCGGCGACGTAGCAGTGGAAGAACTGATCCGTATCGCCGAAGAGGAAGCGTCGTGCGAACTGTGGGGCCTGCTCAAGCGGCCGGACGAGAAGTTCGTGACCGAGCGTGCCTATGAGAATCCGAAGTTTGTTGAAGACCTGGTGCGTGACGTTGCGCAACGGTTGAACGCGGATGCGCGCATCGTTGCGTATGTACTTGAAGCCGAGAATTTCGAGTCGATCCACAACCACAGCGCGTATGCACTGATCGAACACGACAAGCGCGTGCGTTAACCGTAGCGTTCGTTTTAGTGGAAGAGCGGCCGTTATAGCGGCCGCTTTTTCGTTTACGGCGCGGCGTTTATCGCGCGAGCGACGCCAGATCCCAGCGCGGCTTCACGGTGAACGCGTAGTCCTTGCCCGCCTGCGATGGCCAGCGCTGCAGCCGCAGCGCGCCTGCCAGCGCGATCATCGCGCCGTTGTCGGTGCACAGCGACAGGTCCGGGTAGTGGACATCGAAGCCGCGCTTTTTCGCCGCCGCCGACAACGCATCGCGCAGTTGCCGGTTCGCACCCACACCGCCCGCCACGACGAGCCGCTTGAGCTGCGTGCGCTTGAGCGCTGCAAGCGATTTCGCTACGAGCACATCGACGGCCGCGTCGACGAAACCGCGCGCGAGATCGGCCTTGTCCTGTTCGCAGACGTTGGTGCCGAGCTTCTTCACGTGAGTGAGTACCGCGGTCTTGAGGCCGCTGAAGCTGAAGTCGAGATCGCCGGAATGCAGCATCGGCCTTGGCAGCACGACGGCGCCTGGCGTGCCGAATTCCGCCATTCGCGAGACTTCCGGGCCGCCTGGGTAGCCGAGGCCGAGTAGCTTGGCGGTTTTGTCGAAGGCTTCGCCGGCGGCGTCGTCGAGGGTTTCGCCGAGTGTTTCGTAAACGCCGACATCTGTGACGCGCATCAACTGCGTGTGTCCGCCGGAAACCAGCAGTGCCACGAACGGAAACGGCGGCGGTTCGTCCACGAGCAGCGGCGACAGCAGGTGCCCTTCGAGATGATGGATGCCGACGGTCGGTTTGTCCCATGCCATCGCGAGCGCGTTGGCGATACTGGCGCCTACTAGCAGCGCGCCTGCAAGACCCGGTCCTTGCGTATAGGCAATGGCATCGATGTCGCTGCGCGCCCGGCCCGATTGCGCGAGCACTTCTTCAAGCAGCGGCAGTGCGCGCCGGATGTGATCGCGCGACGCAAGCTCCGGCACTACACCGCCGTACTCCCGATGCATGGCTATCTGCGAATGCAACGCGTGCGCAAGCAGACCGCGCTCGGTGTCGTAGAGCGCAAGGCCGGTTTCGTCGCAGGAGCTTTCGATGCCGAGAACGAGCATGGTCGGTGGGTGGAGCAGGGCGCCGGAGCGGGCGTCCACAAGGTCAGAAAGAAGCCTGAAAGTATAGCAGTGGGGGAAAAGGGCCGCAGGTACAATGCGCGCCATGGAATCTTTCGATATCGCGGTCATCGGCGCAGGCGCGGCGGGCATGATGTGTGCGGCAGTCGCCGGCCAGCTCGGGCGGCGCGTCGTGTTGATCGACCATGCGCCTCGCCTCGCGGAGAAAATCCGCATTTCAGGCGGCGGTCGCTGCAACTTCACGAATCTGCACGCGGGGCCGGCCAATTATCTGTCCGCGAACCCGCATTTTTGCCGCTCGGCGCTGGCCCGCTATACGCCTCGCGATTTCATGGCGCTGCTCAAGCGCCATCGCGTCACATGGCATGAAAAGCACAAAGGGCAGCTGTTCTGCGACCAGTCGAGCGACGCCGTTATCGACGTGCTGAAAAACGAGTGCGACGCGGGTGGGATCACATGGCGCCGGCCACTTGCGGTCGAACAGGTCACGCGCAACGCGGACAACGGCTTCACGCTCGATACTGGTGCAGGCCAGATTGGCGCCCGCGCACTGGTAATCGCCACCGGTGGTCTCTCGATCCCAAAGATCGGCGCCACCGACTTTGCCTATCGTCTGGCAAAACAGTTTGGCCACAAGCTGATCGATACGCGCCCGGCGCTCGTCCCGCTGACCTTTTCGGCCACCGACTGGGCGCCGTTTGCGGCGTTGTCGGGCGTGTCGCTTGAGGTCCGGGTCAGCACCGGCGGGAAGAAGACGGGCGGTGAGTTCGTCGAGGACCTGCTGCTCACCCACCGCGGGCTATCGGGCCCTGGCGTGCTGCAGATTTCGAGCTTCTGGCAACCGGGCGAGCCGATCCACGTGGATTTGCTGCCCGAGCATGACGCCGAGACTGCTCTGCTGGAGGCGAAGGCCGGCTCGAAGCGCCAGATCGCCAACCTGCTGGCCGACTGGGTGCCGGCGCGGCTTGCCCATGTCTGGCTGGAGACCCATCGGGTTGCCGCCGACGCCCGAGTGGCCGATCTACCGGATCGCACCTTGCGCGGTATCGGTGAGGCGCTGTCGCGCTGGACGCTCACGCCGAACGGCACCGAAGGCTACCGCAAGGCCGAAGTCACACGAGGCGGCGTCGATACGCGGGAGCTGTCGTCCTCGACGATGATGAGCGCCCGGGTGCCCGGGCTGTACTTTATCGGCGAGGCCGTCGACGTCACGGGCTGGCTCGGCGGCTACAACTTCCAGTGGGCGTGGGCTTCCGGCGTAGCAGCGGGCCAGGCCGCCGCGGAGCAGGTTCGCGGGGCTTGACGAGACCGTGTCTTTGTGCAGAACGTCTGCTATAATCGTCAATCTTTGCCAAGCTCCGTTATTGAAAAATGACGACTGTCCGCTTAAAAGAGAACGAACCCTTCGAAGTCGCGATGCGTCGTTTCAAGCGCACGATCGAGAAGAACGGTTTGTTGACCGAACTTCGGGCGCGCGAGTTTTACGAGAAGCCAACGGCCGAACGTAAGCGCAAGAAGGCGGCAGCGGTGAAGCGTCATTTCAAGCGGTTGCGCAGCCAGATGCTGCCAAAGAAGTTTTACTGATTCTGGCGTTGCCGCAGCCCACGGGCTTCCGGCGGCGGATCCACCAACCGGCAACCGGCGGCACCCCACGGCGCCGCAAGCGGAACAGCCAGGCCTGCGAGGCCGTCATGGTAAGGCCGCATCCACTACGCGCAATTGCGCCGACCCGCTTGAGGACACTCCCAAGCGGGTTTTTGTGTTGATGCATGAAGCTTTCCGTGTCTGTCGGTGCTTTTCCGTGTTTTTTGCAACTTCCAACGCATCAGGTGAGCAATGAGTCTCAAGGAACAGATCACTGAGGACATGAAAGCGGCCATGCGGGCGCGCGAGACCGAGCGTCTCGGCACGATCCGCCTGCTGCTGGCCGCGATCAAGCAGCGTGAAGTCGACGAGCGCATCACGCTCGACGACGCAGCCGTGACCGCTGTGATCGACAAGATGATCAAGCAGCGGAAAGATTCGATCAGCCAGTTCGAAGCGGCCAGCCGCGACGATCTCGTCGCCAAGGAAAACGCTGAACTGGTCGTGCTGTCGGCGTATATGCCCGCGCAACTGTCCGCTGACGAAGTCGCTGCCGAGGTGCAGGCTGCTGTCGCGCAGACCGGTGCCGCCGGCCCGCAGGACATGGGCAAGGTAATGGGTGTGCTGAAGCCGAAGCTGGCGGGCCGTACTGACATGACGGCAGTCTCCGCGCAGGTTAAAGCCGCGCTCAGCAAGTAACTTCCGGTTTCAGGCCATGCGACTCAGGCGAGCCGCGTGGCCTGTCTGTTTTCAGGGCATCGTCGTATAACGTGATTCCGCACTCGTTTCTGCAGGACCTGCTCAACCGCGTCGATATCGTCGACGTGGTGGGCAAGTACGTCCAGCTGAAAAAGGGTGGGGCGAATTTCATGGGGCTGTGCCCGTTTCATAACGAGAAGAGCCCTTCGTTCACCGTTAGTCCGACTAAGCAGTTCTATCACTGCTTCGGGTGCGGCGCGCATGGCACGGCCATCGGTTTTCTGATGGAGCATGCGGGTCTGACGTTCCCCGAAGCGGTCAACGATCTCGCGCAGTCGGTCGGGTTGACGGTGCCGCGTGAGGAGTCGCTGGCACGCGGTAACGGTGGCTATGCGCCGGCGGCATCGAAGGCGGTGACGACGGCGTTGTCAGACGTAATGCAGGTCGCCTGCGACTTTTACCGCAAGCAGTTGCGCGGGGCGCCGAATGCAATCGAGTACCTCAAGAAGCGCGGCCTGACCGGCGAAATCGCGGCCCGTTTCGGGCTCGGCTATGCGCCCGACGGCTGGCAGAGCCTCGAAGCGACATTCCCCAACTATCGGGACGATGCGCTGGTCGAAGCGGGGCTCGTTATCGTCAGTGAAAAGGCTGATACGCAAGGCGAGGCGCGCCGCTACGACCGGTTCCGCGAGCGGATCATGTTCCCGATCCGCAATGTGAAGGGCCAGGTGATCGGCTTCGGCGGCCGGGTGCTGGACGGCGGTGAGCCCAAGTATTTGAATTCGCCGGAAACGCCGCTATTTAACAAGGGTAGCGAGCTGTACGGCCTGTTCGAGGCGCGGCTTGCGATTCGCGAACAGCATTATGTGCTGGTGGTCGAAGGCTACATGGATGTGGTGGCGCTTGCGCAGCTCGGTTTCCAGAACGCCGTGGCGACGCTCGGCACGGCCTGCACGCCGATTCATGTGCAGAAACTGATGCGCCAGACCGAGACGGTGATTTTCAGCTTCGACGGCGATTCGGCGGGGCGGCGCGCTGCAAGGCGTGCGCTCGATGCGTGTTTGCCGCACGCGGCGGACAACCGTACGATCCGCTTTCTGTTCCTGCCATCCGAGCACGATCCGGACAGCTATGTGCGCGAGTTTGGCACAGAGGGCTTTGCCGAGCAGGTCGAACGGGCGATGCCGCTGTCGCAGTTCATGTTGAACGAAGTGCTGGCGGGCAAGGAGCTGGACCAGCCGGAAGGCCGCGCACGCGCGCTCTTCGACGCTAAGCCGTTGCTGCAGGCGTTGCCGGCCAACGCATTGCGGGCGCAGATCATGCATATGTTCGCGGACCGGCTCGATGTGCCGTTCGACGAAGTGGCGGCGCTGTGCGAGGTCGATGCGCGGATTGCCGCCGCAGCGCGCAGCGCGCCGGCCCGTAAGGACCGCCGCAGCGTGACCGGGATCGAGCAGCGGGCGTTGCGCAATCTGGTCATGCATCCGCGCATCGTTGCGACACTCGATGACGATACTGAGCACGCACTGGTGACCATTACCCGGCACGGCGAGTTGTTCGAGGAAGTGGCTACACATGCTCGCGCACTGGGCGAAGCGGCTGAGTTCCAGTTGCTTTCGGACCTGTTGCGGAATGGGGAAAACGCCCCCACCTTCGAGGAAATCTTTCGCGAAATTCTGGACTATGATGAAAACGTCCGGGATCTGTTGCTAAAGGATCCGGAGGATACCAACGTTGCTGAAGAGCGCCGCGAGCACGAGCGGCTGGCGGGCGAGGAACTGAAGGCGGCGATCCTGAAGATGCGTTACGACGCGTACTGCGACCGGCTCGAACAGCTGTCGCGGCAGTCGAAACATACCCCCGAAGAATTCGTGGAACTGACGGAATTGAATCAGAAACGGGCTGACATGAAACGTCAGCTCGGGCTGTAAGCAGAGAGGGGCTGAAACCGAGGTGCTATAATAAAAGGTTTTCAGCGGTTTGTTTTCCAAGGCAAAAGGCGAATTGCAATGGCAAAGACTACAGGCGGAAAGACAGCGACAGGTACAGGCAAAGGCTCTGAGGAGCCGACCAGAAAGGTCACATCGGCCAGACCCGCTACTCCCGCGAAAAAAGCGTCGGCCACAAGCGTTACGCCTGCTGCGGGGAAGAAACCCTCGACCACTTCTGCCGCGCGAGCGGCACCGGAAAGCGTTGTGAAACCGGTGGCCAAAGCGTCGGCGAAAGCCGCGCAACCGGCTACGAAGCGGCCGAGTTCCAGAAGCGCAAGGGAAGCGGCTGCCGCGCAGGACGATGCGGCAGCGCGCGAGACTCCAGTATCCACGGTTCAACCGGCTGTTGTCCAGCAGCCGCGAGTCGAGACTATAGCCAGTACGGCGAACTCCATGACGAAAAAGCTGAACGAAGTATCCGTCGATGACGCACCCCAAACCGAGGAACCCGCCGCGGTTCCAGGCAAGGTCGAAAAGGCCAAGGCACGCGACCGCCGCGCGAAGGAAAAAGCGCTGCTGAAGGATGCGTTCGCGTCCACCCAACCCGGCACCGCCGAAGAACTCGAAGAGCGTCGCGCGAAACTGCGCGCGCTGATCAAGCTCGGCAAGGAACGCGGCTTCCTGACGTACGCCGAAATCAACGATCACCTCCCGGATAATTTTGCCGAGACCGAGGCGATCGAAGGCATCATCAGTACGTTTAACGACATGGGCGTGGCCGTTTATGAACAGGCGCCCGATGCCGAAACACTGCTGCTGAACGACAACGCGCCGGCGGCATCGTCCGACGACGAAGTCGAGGAAGAAGCAGAAGTCGCGCTCTCCACCGTCGACTCCGAATTCGGCCGCACGACCGACCCGGTCCGCATGTACATGCGCGAAATGGGCACGGTCGAGCTGCTGACGCGCGAAGGCGAAATCGAGATCGCGAAGCGTATCGAAGATGGCCTGAAGCACATGGTCATGGCGATCTCCGCATGCCCGACGACAATCGCGGAAATCCTCGCGAATGCCGAGCGCGTCGCGAACGAAGAGATCCGCATCGACGAACTCGTCGACGGCCTCATCGATGACAACGCTGCAGACGCGGATGGTTTCTCCGCGCAGGAAGCGGAAGAAATCGAGAACGAGGTCGAAGAAGAGGAAGCCAGCGAAGAGGAAGAGGAAGACGACGACGGCACCGCGCAGGCTACGGCCAACGCGGCCCAGCTCGAAGCGTTGAAGCGTGCCTCGCTCGAAAAATTCGCGTCGATCAGCGAATGGTTCGACAAGATGCGTCGCGCGTTCGAGAAAGAAGGCTACAAGTCGAAGGCGTATCTGAAGGCGCAGGAAACGATCCAGAACGAACTGATGACCATCCGCTTCACCGCGCGTACCGTCGAGCGTCTGTGCGACACGTTGCGTGCACAGGTGGACGAAGTGCGTCAGGTCGAGCGTCAGATCCTGCATACGGTCGTCGATAAGTGCGGCATGCCGCGTGCCGAGTTCATCGCGCGTTTCCCCGGTAGCGAAACGGATCTCGAATGGTCCGAAAAGATTGTTGCCGAAGGACATGCGTACAGCGCGATCCTCACGCGGAACATTCCCGCGATCCGCGAACAGCAGCAACGTTTGCTGGATCTGCAGGCGCGTGTCGTGCTGCCGCTGAAGGACCTGAAGGAAACCAACCGTCAGATGGCGGCCGGCGAACTGAAGGCGCGTCAGGCGAAGCGCGAGATGACCGAGGCCAACCTGCGTCTCGTGATCTCGATTGCGAAGAAGTACACGAACCGCGGCTTGCAGTTCCTCGACCTGATCCAGGAAGGCAATATCGGCCTGATGAAGGCGGTGGACAAGTTCGAATATCGCCGCGGCTACAAGTTCTCGACGTACGCGACATGGTGGATCCGTCAGGCCATTACGCGTTCGATTGCGGACCAGGCGCGCACGATCCGGATTCCGGTTCACATGATCGAAACGATCAACAAGATGAACCGTATTTCGCGGCAGATCCTGCAGGAAACCGGTCTTGAGCCGGATCCGGCAACGCTGGCTGAAAAGATGGAGATGCCGGAAGACAAGATCCGCAAGATCATGAAGATCGCGAAGGAACCGATCTCGATGGAAACGCCGATCGGTGACGACGACGATTCGCATCTGGGCGATTTCATCGAGGATACGAACACGGTCGCACCGGCCGATGCCGCGCTGCATGCAAGCATGCGCGATGTCGTGAAGGATGTGCTCGATTCGTTGACGCCGCGTGAAGCGAAGGTTCTGCGGATGCGTTTCGGTATCGAAATGAGCACCGACCATACGCTTGAAGAAGTCGGCAAGCAGTTCGACGTGACACGTGAGCGGATTCGCCAGATCGAGGCGAAGGCGCTGCGCAAGCTGCGTCACCCGAGCCGTTCGGACAAGCTGAAGTCGTTCCTCGAAGGCAATTGATCGTACGCGGCGTCTATCAGCGATAACGCCACGCACCAGGGACCTCCCGGTCGTTTTGCGCAAGCAGAGCGATCCACGGAGGTCCCTTTTTCATGTAAGATGTCGCGCAGTCTATGAACACAGACCCGGACTCAACCGGGTCTTTTCGTTTCGGGCCGGACGCCGTGCTGGTTGCAGGCAGCGGACTCATAATCCGCCTCAGAAATGACACCGTGGGTTCGAATCCCACCCGGCCCACCACACACAGTTCCAGCACGATTCCAGACGTTCTGTCTGAATCTCCCAGGTTTCTGTTGGACAATTCCTCACACTCAAGATTGACTTGCTCGCCCCGGCCGCTCTATCGCAACACAACCGATGGAACTGCACCTGGCGACGGATAATAGCGGCTGCACCATTTTTAGGGCTCCACCATGGAAATTAAAGTCAACTTTCTCGACAAGCTACGTCTTGAAGCCAAGTTCGATGACTTCACGGTGGTGGCCGACCAGCCTATCCGCTACAAGGGCGATGGCTCGGCGCCGGGGCCCTTCGATTATTTTCTGGCCTCATCGGCCTTGTGTGCAGCTTACTTTGTGAAGCTGTACTGCGTAACTCGCAATATTCCAACCGAAAATATCCGCCTGTCGCAGAACAATATTGTCGATCCGGAAAATCGCTACCAACAGATCTTCAAGATTCAGGTTGAGTTGCCGCCGGATATCCTGGAAGCAGACCGCCGGGGTATCTTGCGCTCCATCGAGCGTTGTACGGTGAAGAAAGTGGTGCAGGCCGGACCCGAGTTTGTCATCGAAGAGGTAGAGAGCCTCGATGCCGATGCTCAGTCCTTGCTGACGTTGAAGCCGGCTTCCGACGTCAGCACCTATATTGCGGGCAAGGATCTGCCGTTGGAGCAAACCATCGCCAACATGTCGGGCAAGTTGGCCGACCTCGGCATGAAGATTGAAATCGCTTCGTGGCGCAATATCGTACCCAATGTGTGGTCGCTGCATATCCGCGATGCGCATTCGCCGATGTGTTTTACCAATGGCAAGGGGGCAACCAAAGAAAGCGCGTTGGCTTCGGCACTGGGAGAGTTTATCGAGCGCCTGAATTGCAATCACTTCTATGGCGGTGCGTTCTGGGGCGAAGACATTGCCAATGCGGCGTTCGTACATTACCCAGACGAGCGCTGGTTCAAGCCTGGCCGCAAGGATGCGCTGCCGGCCGAAATTCTGGATGCGTACAGCCTGGAAATTTATAACCCCGATGGCGAGTTGCGTGGCTCGCATCTGTACGACACCAACTCCGGCAATACGCAGCGTGGTATCTGTTCGCTACCGTTTGTGCGGCAGTCGGACGGCGAAGTCGTGTATTTCCCGTCCAACCTGATCGAGAATCTGTTCGTCAGCAATGGCATGAGTGCGGGTAATACGCTGGCCGAAGCGCAGGTGCAATGCCTGTCCGAAATTTTTGAGCGGGCGGTCAAGCGTGAAATTCTGGAAGGTGAAATCGCATTGCCTGATGTGCCGCACGAAGTGCTGGCGAAATACCCTGGCATTCTGGCCGGGATTCGCGGGTTGGAAGAGCAGGGCTTTCCGGTGCTGGTGAAGGATGCGTCGCTGGGTGGGATTTATCCGCTGATGTGTGTGACCTTGATGAACCCGCGGACAGGCGGTGTCTTTGCCTCGTTTGGTGCTCACCCAAGCTTCGAGGTGGCGCTGGAACGAAGCCTGACGGAATTGCTACAGGGGCGCAGTTTTGAAGGCCTGAACGATTTGCCTCAGCCGACCTTTGTCAGTAACGCCGTGACTGAACCCAATAACTTTGTTGAGCACTTCATTGATTCCAGCGGTGTGGTGTCGTGGCGTTTTTTCAGCGCCAAAGCGAATTACGAGTTTGTCGAGTGGGATTTTTCTGGCCAGGGTGAAAACTCCAATGCCGAGGAAGCCGCAACGTTGTTCGGAATTCTCGAAGACATGGGTAAAGAAGTGTACATGGCGGTGTATGACCAACTGGGTACCGCGGCCTGCCGGATTCTGGTGCCCGGGTATTCGGAAGTTTACCCGGTAGAGGATTTGATCTGGGATAACACCAACAAGGCGCTGTTATTCCGCGCCGATATCTTGAACCTGCATCGCCTCGACGATGCAGGTCTGGCAGCATTGCTTGAGCGACTGGATAACAGCGACCTCGATGAGCACTCCGATATCGCCACTTTGATCGGCATCGAATTTGACGAGAATACCAACTGGGGGCAGCTAACCGTTCTCGAGTTGAAGCTACTGATTCATCTCGCCTTGCAGCAATTCGAGGCGGCGCAAGAGCTGGTGGGTGCCTTCCTGCAGTACAACGACAACTCGGTCGAACGCGGATTGTTTTACCAGGCCTTGAATGTGGTGCTAGAGGTGCTGCTCGATGACGACCTGGAACTGGACGACTACGCGGTCAACTTCCGTCGCATGTTTGGCAATGCCCGGATGGACGCGGTAATGGGATCAGTGGACGGCAGCGTGCGTTTCTATGGGCTCACGCCAACGAGTATGAAACTGGAAGGTCTCGACAGGCACCACCGCCTGATCGACAGTTACAGGAAACTGCATAAGGCGCGGGCCAATGTGGCCGCTACAGCGGGTTAGGTTGACGAGTCATGGCTGGATGGGATGATGCGACTCATCCCCCAGCCCGGCGTGCATCAGCGTCGATGGCCAGATACGAATGACCAGTCCGAATGTGTCGGCCCGGTTATCGACAGGTGAGAGCGGCAAAGACGAGATTTGCCTGCGGACTGTATTTTCGCCGGGCTCCACCGATACCAGCTTTCCGCGCGGTTGTTCACCCACGCACCAGCCTGCACGAACACATCCTTCACACTACTCATCTCAAGCGCCTCCGCTTGCTGGCTCTCTATTTCATCTTTAGCACATTTTGATAATGTCTTCTTGATTGGGATTAAATATTACTGCTAGACTCCGCCGCAATAGTGAGTGAGAGCACGAGTGTAGCGATTCACACGTCTGAGCTCGTCATAAAAAGAAATCAATCAAAGAAACACTGCGTGATCCCGGGGAATTCCATGCATCTCGATCTGGCGTCAAGAATAATGAGCAACCTGCTCTGGACGGGTTTTATTGTCTGCACGCCGGTTTTGGGATTGACGATGCCAATAGGCCGGTTAGTCAGTATCTCGCGTGAGCTTATGCAGTATTCAACCCGATCGTGGTCTGACATTCCTTCCGTGTTCTGACTGCGATTGTTCCAATCAAAGTCTGTTCCCTCTATATCGCGCCCGGGTCATGGCCGTCGGCTACCTGTGACGCCTTTCGACTGGCACGGAGTTGCCGCCAATGCGATTGCTGGGGACGTTGCGAATGAAGTGCGTCAGACCGCGCGACGAACACCAGTAGGTTGTCTGGACCGGGTGGCAATGTTAATCACATGGTCCGACAGACCGTGCAGCAAAGAACTTTTATACATCAGCGAGGGGAAAACCTGTTATGTACCAACTGCGACTCGGCGCAATACTTTCCATTGCGCTGTTGCTAGGCGCTTGTGCCGCCCCGATGCGTTCTAGTCTCACACCAGAACAGCGCGGCAAGATTACGGAACTCACGGCTTACGTGGTCGTGGTACAGGACGAAGTGATCGCCGCCGTGCAACCGTCCAATGTGAGCGCCGCACTCGGTGGTGGCCTTATCGGCGCCGTCATCGACAGCAAGGTGACGAACCACCGCGTGAACGAATCGCAGCAGGCGCTCGCGCCCTTCTACGCCGCGATCGAGGACGTAGACTATCGAAAGGAGTTCGACGATTCAATCGAGCGTGGACTGGCGACCTATCCGATCAAGGTGGGTAAATTCACTACGACGCCGCGCGCCTTCTCGAACGACAAGCTTGCTCAGTTGCGCAACGACTTGCAGCCGGGCCAGGCACTGCTGCTTATCGTCCCGCGATACACGCTGAGCATGGACTTCCGCAGCTTCGATTCAGAGTCGGTAGTGACGGTCTGGCTCAAGTCCGATACCTCGAACCCGAAATGGCCTGCCCAGCGCGGCGTGCTGCACTATCAGTCGGCACCGATAGGCCCGGGCGGGAAGGAGTCGCTTGCTCAATGGGGCGCACATGTTGATTTCCACCGAGTCTTAACCCACCGATTTCATCTAAATCTGACCCACCCC
>NZ_JALPRG010000008.1:0-365708 GCF_030464945.1 Paraburkholderia sp. CHISQ3 | reverse complement strand
AAAATTCGATGAAAATTTGCGGCTCTAGTGGGTCAGTTCTGCGCGGACATCAACAATGTGCGGGCAAGCGGCTACGTACGCGTGGCAGATAGGAATCCGCCAAGGCGACTCTATATCGCCGGCCCCGGAAGCTGGAAGCCCCGCTAGCATCGTTGTCGGCCAGTAGCCATTCTCCGAGAGGGCTAGCAAATATTCGCCCCCTTTGCGCCCAGCGGTAGAACTGCATTACGGCGACCAGGCGCAGCCGAATCGTCGCCGGCGACAGATCCCAAATACCATGCGCCCGTCTTCGACGTAACGCCGCGCGGAAGCCAAGCAAGTCCTCTTCGGTGGCGTCGGACAGCGACAGCTCTTCTGCCGCAAGAAACTGCATCCAAGCAACCATCCCTTCGCCATAGACCCGGACGGTGTCACCTGTCCAACTTGAACTGCGCAGGCAGGCGTCTGCAAGAAATTCTGTGCACTCCCATTGGAAATCAGCATCCCCCGCCAGAATCACACCAACTTTCGGCCGTCCAAGAAGATTGAAAGACCCCGCCCCGGAAAACAACCCAAGCTCATGATCCGACATAGACGGAAGTTTTCGGGGATCTATCAACACTAACCTGTACTCCATTTTCATACCTCCTCGTACCAGATTACTGGTCGATGGAACTTAAGAAAACATACAGACAGTTTAAGTTGCCTAATGCCCGAGTTCGATCGTCACGTGCTGGAGACGCTGCGCGAACCGCTGGAAGCCGGCCGCATCACGATCTCACGCGCAGCCTGGCAAGCGGACTTCCCCGCTGCGTGCCAGCTGGTCGCCGCGATGAACCCCTGTCCTTGCGGCTGGCGCGGCGATCCGAACGGGCGTTGCCGCTGTACGCCGGACATCGCCGCGCGTTATCTGCGCAAGCTGTCCGGACCGCTGCTCGATCGCATCGACATCCAGATCGAGATTCCCGCGCTGACGCCCGCCGAATTGTCGGCACGCGCGTCGACCACCGGCGAGGCGAGCGCACCGATCGCAGAACGCGTTCACGGCGCACGTGAGCGCCAGCTCGCGCGCCAGGGCAAGACCAATCGCGAGCTGAGTGGGCGCGAAGTCGACGAGGTGTGCCGGCCGGATGCCGCCGGTGAAGCG
Organism: Paraburkholderia sp. CHISQ3; assembly: GCF_030464945.1. Classification (NCBI taxonomy): domain Bacteria; kingdom Pseudomonadati; phylum Pseudomonadota; class Betaproteobacteria; order Burkholderiales; family Burkholderiaceae; genus Paraburkholderia; species Paraburkholderia sp. CHISQ3. The sequence continues at coordinate 364,582 of NZ_JALPRG010000008.1, read as the reverse complement.
CTGCTGCGCGACGCCGGCGAGCGTTTCGGCTGGTCAGCCCGCGCTTACTATCGCGTGCTGAAAGTGGCCCGAACGATTGCCGACCTCGCGGGAAACGATGTCCCCAATGGGGGGCAGGTCGCCGAGGCCGTGCAGTATCGGCGCGTTTTTTCCGCGCGATGAATGGTCAAGAAAGGCAAAAAATGGCCTGTCAAGACTTGACTTATACACACAGAAGAGCTTCGGATAGATTTCGATACAATTGAAAGGATTGTGTCGGGTCAATCTTTTAACTTATTGATTTTATTTAGTATTTTTTATTTCCATGTTCGTGGGCAAATTAACGGAACCCCCACCGGACGGGCATTCGAGCGAGGTTTGCGAGAGTTTTCAACAAAGTTATCCACAAGTCCTGTGGGTAACCTAAAAACCCTCATTAAATCCGTCTATTAGAGCGATAACCTGCGAAGGAACTTTCAGTAGCGGTCACTCTGGAGAGTTCGCAGAACGCGCATTTCGTCGGTGAACTACCGTCAATCGAGCTTGAACGACTGGAAAAACTGATCGATCTGCTCCGGCGCCGGGTTTTTGCTCCCGATAATCGCCGCCTGATAGACATGCTTGCCGCGCGCCACGAGTCGCGCGTGCATCGTGCGCGGCTCCTGGTTCGCGCCTGCCTTGCCGCTAAACGTCATCTCGATGCCGGGCACCTGGCCGCCTGCCGCGAGGGGAATCTGCGTGGCATGTGCATCGGGCGTCGCACCGAGGTTGCGCGCCAGTCCCGCACGCAGGAATTCGAGCGCGGCGCGCTGCACCTGCGGGTCGTCGCTGGGCAGCGTCACGCTGCCGACGGCGAACACGGTGTGATCGGCCTCCGCAATCTGCATCGCCATCTTCATCGGCGTTCCGCCGATATCGATCTGCCGCTCGTCGTTGCTCGGCTTGGCCGGTAGATCGACGGAATAGCCCTGCGCGTCGTTCGCGACGGTGCGCCAGTCGTAGGTTGGCGAGCAGGCGATCAGCGCGGCGCCCGTCACGGCAACGCAGACCGCCGAACGCAGCACCGTACCCGCGCCAGAAGAAGCAGCGCGCCGGGCATGACGGCGAAACGCATGAACGAACGGAAAAAGGCGCGAAGCCAGGTAAGAAGCCAGATAAGAAGCGAGCCTGAACATAAGACCTGAAAGCCGATAGACAGAAACGGAAAGCCGCATTATCCGCTCGTGGGCACGTCGATGCTGCCCAACACGATTGAGGCTACAATACCGACCACCCCACGCTGTTTCAGCGCAATGCGCTTCCTGAGGTCCTGTTCATGAGCCCTACTCCTGTTTCCCGACGCGCGAGCCCGCTGCGCTACATCGCGGCAATCGTCGTCGCTGGTGCGATTGCGGTCGCTGGCTATTTCGCGTTCGGCAGCCAGCAGCATGTTCCGGATGCGTCGTTCACGTTGCTGTCCGGCCAGAAGGTCACGACCTCCGACCTCAAGGGCAAGGTCTATCTGGTCAACTTCTGGGCGACCAACTGCGATACCTGCATGAAGGAAATGCCGCAGATGGTGAACACGTACAACCGCTTCAAGGGCCAGGGCCTCGAGTTCGTTGCGGTCGCAATGAACTACGACGCGCCGATGTACGTGACGAACTACACGCAAACGCGTCAGTTGCCGTTCAAGGTGGCGATGGACGACGGCTCGGCGGCGAAGCAGTTCGGCAATGTGCAGTTGACGCCGACCACGTTCGTGGTCGACAGGAACGGCAAGATCCTCAAGCGCTATGTCGGCGAACCGCAGTTTGCCGAGCTTGATGAGTTGCTCAAAAAGGCGCTGAACGCGGCCTGATTTTCCCCCTCGTTTTACTCAATTTGCGGCTTCAGCGCACTTCGCCGAAGCCGCAAATCACGCAGCCCCTTCAGCTCCCCCAGCCTCAACGTTCTCCTTCTCCACGCGCCGCCAGGCCGTATCGTTTGATCTTCTCGTAGAGTGTCGCCTTGCCGAGTTGCAGCCGGTCCGCTGCGAGCGCAACCGCGCCGCCCGCCTGATCGAGTGCCTGCGCGATCGCCGCCCGTTCGAACTGCTCCACGCGCTCCTTCAGCGGCTGCACGGTGTCGTCATCATCAGACGATAGCGGCGTGCGCTCGTCCGCGACGCCAAGCACGAGCCGGTCCGCAGCATTGCGCAACTCGCGCACGTTGCCAGGCCAGTCGCGCTGCATCAACGCGCTGCGTTGCCGGTCCGTCAGCAGCGGTGCAGGGCGCTCATAACGCACGGCCGCGTCGAGCAGGAAATGCTCGAAGAGCGGCACGATATCCTCGCGCCGCTCCGCAAGCGGCGGCAGCGCGATCGTCACAACGTTCAGCCTGTACAGCAAGTCGCGCCGGAACGTGCCGCTTGCCACGTGCTCGGTCATCTCGCCTTTGGCGGCGGCGACGATGCGGCAATTCACGCGAATCGGCTGATTCGAGCCGAGCCGCTCAAGCACACCATCCTGCAACACGCGCAGCAGCTTCACTTGCAACGCGAGCGGCATGCTCTCGATTTCATCGAGAAACAGCGTGCCGCCCGACGCATGTTCGAGTTTGCCGATGCGGCGTTTGGCCGCACCGGTAAACGCGCCGGGCTCGTAGCCGAACATCTCCGACTCGAACATCGGCTCGGGCAACGCACCGCAATTCACGGCGATAAACGGCTTGTCACGACGCGGCGACAGTTCGTGCAGACTGCGCGCGATCAGTTCCTTGCCGGCTCCGGTATCGCCATTGATCAGCACCGACGCATCGGTCGGCGCAACGTTCGCGATGAGCCGGCGCACCTGCTCGATGGCCGGACTGCGTCCGATGATGCGCGGCGCCACCGACTGCTGCCCCGCTAGTTGACGACGCAGCGCGAGATTCTCCAGCACGAGGGTGCGACGTTCGAGCGCACGCCGCACGGTTTCGATCAGGCGCTCCGACGCGAACGGCTTCTCGATGAAATCGTAGGCGCCGTCGCGCATCGCCTGCACGGCCATCGATATATCGCCGTGTCCAGTGACGAGGATCACCGGCACATCGGGTGCACGCTCGCGGCATTGCGCGAGCAGGTCGAGCCCGCTCGCGCCCGGCAGACGAATATCGCTGACGATCACGCCGGCGAAATCCGCGACGATCAGCCGTGCCGCCGCTTCGACCGATGCGAACCCGACCACGTCGAAGCCCGCGAGCTGCAGGCTCTGCACGCTCGCCCGCCGCACAAGTTCGTCGTCTTCGATGTACAGCACCTGCAAACCGTTGTTCACCATGATCGTTGTCACCTGAAATCAGGAGCCCGCGACAAGCGGGTCTGTGGCCAGCGCGCGGGCGCGACGCAACGTGAGGATGAATTGCGCGCCGCCATCCGGCGCGTTGCGCGCGACGAGCGAGCCGCCGCAGTCGCGTGCAATCGACGACGAGATCGCGAGTCCTAACCCGAGCCCTTGCCCCATCTCTTTCGTCGTGAAGAACGGTTCGAAGAGACGCGGTAAAACGTCGTCGGGAATGCCGGGGCCGTTGTCGCGCACGGCGATCGACAGTGTGCTTTCCGCCGCCTCGATATCGATGACGATGTGCGGCGACGTCACGCCGCTGGTTGCATCGAGCGCGTTGCCGAGCAGGTTGATCAATACCTGTTCGAGACGCAGTTCGTCACAATGCGCGGCCAGTTGTTCGTTCATGTGCGTGGAACTGCCGCCGATATCGAACGGCGTGAGTGCCCCCGTCTGCGGGTCCCGCAACACGATGTCGACACCCACACCGAGCAGGCGCTTTTGCAACAACGCGAGCACGTTGCTCAAAGCACGCGCAACCGGCGCACGCGCACTGCGCGGCCGCGCCCGCCCAACGAACAGTTTCAACTGATTCGTGATCTTGCCCATGCGCTCGGTCAGCGACGCAATCGCTTCGAGATTTTCGCGCGCCGATGCGTGGTCGCCGCGTTCGAGCAGCACGCGCGTGTTGTCCGAGAAACCGCGCAATGCTGCGAGTGGTTGGTTCAACTCATGTGTGATACCTGCGGCCATCTGGCCCAGCGCGGCCAGCTTGCTCGCCTGCACGAGTTCATCATGTGCCGCGCGCAGTTCCTGCTCGGCGCGCGTGCGTTCGCCGACTTCCTTCGTCAATTGTTCGTTGGCTTGCGACAGGTCGGCGGTGCGCTCCGCGACGCGCTGGTTCAGTTCCGCATACGCCTTTTGCAGCAACGCGCGACTACGGATCATTTCGCGTACGCGCGCCCGGCGCATGCGCCAGTAGAACGCAAACAGACACAGCGAGATATAGCCGAAGCCGGTCACGACGGTCGCGTTGCGCGCATCGCGGTCGACGGGATCGACGGGTGCCATCGTGATCAGATGCCAGTCGGGTTCGCCGAGCGCACGACGCGACGCAAGATAGCGCGGCGCATAGCGCCCGCCACCGATACGCACGATCTGCGCATCGCCTTCAAGCGTTCGTTCGATCGTCACCGGCAGCGGCGCGATCTGTTGCTGCGCGTATTGGCGTGTCTGCCAGATCGACTCGGCCACCGGTCCCGACAACGGCCGTACCGTGTGATATTTCCACGCGGGTACCGATGAGAGAAACACGACGCCGTGATCGTCGGTGACGATCAGCGGCTCGGACGCGTCAGCGCCCTGAAACCATTCGAGGTTCAACTTGACGACCGCGACGCCGACGATCTTGCTGTCGCGATAGACAGGCTGCGAGATGTAATAGCCGGGATCGTGAGAAATCGTGCCGATGCCGAAGAAGCGACCAACGCCGCCCTTCACCGCCACATCGAAGTACGGTCTGAAACGATACTCGACACCGACAAAACTCTCCGCGTCGTGCCAGTTGCTGGCTGCAACGCAGATACCGTCGGCTCCGATGACGTAGGTCGCGGTAGCACGTGCGTGCCGGTTCAGATCTTCGAGGTAGCGGTTTGCGCGATCCACGCGCGAGGGATTCGGCTCGGCCAGCACGTCCTGCACGAACGGATGCTCGGCGAGCAGATAAGGTAGCGACTCATAGCGTTCGAGCGTGCTCTTCAGCGCGCTTGTGGTGCGATCGGCGCGCACAGCGGCGTTGCGCCGCAGGTTGTCGATGCCGCGCTGCCACGTGAAGCTCCACGTGAGCCCGCTCGCCGCCACGAGCCCGGCAGCGAGCACGAAGAAAATCAACAGACGGCGCGTCAAGGTGGCGGTGTCCGGTCGGTGGAAGTCGACCATTGTGGCATAGGCTGCCGCACCACCGTCCGGCGCGCGGGACGGACCTGTTCGAGGCCGGCGCCGCCCCGCGCGTTTCATCGCGTCATGCGCCGGCGGTTTCGTTGACCCGCACCTCGCCGCGCAATGCGGCGTTCAGCTTCGAGCGGTCCAGTTCCTTCTCCCATGCCGACACGACAACCGTCGCCACGCCATTACCGACGATGTTCGTCAGCGCGCGGCACTCGCTCATGAAGCGGTCGATACCGAGGATCAGCACCATGCCCGACAGCGGAATGGTCGGCACCACGGCAAGCGTTGCTGCGAGCGTGATAAAGCCCGCTCCCGTCACGCCGCTCGCGCCCTTCGACGTCAGCATGGTCACTGCCAGCAACGTTAATTGCTGCGTGAGCGTGAGATCGGTGTTGGTGGCCTGAGCGATGAACAGCACCGCCATCGTCATGTAGATGTTGGTGCCATCGAGGTTGAACGAATAACCCGTCGGCACGACGAGACCCACCACCGAGCGCGAACAGCCGAGCTTCTCGAGCTTGAGCATCAGTTGTGGCAGCGCGGCTTCGGAAGAACTCGTGCCGAGCACGATCAGCATTTCTTCCTTGATGTACGCGACGAAGCGCAGGATGTTGAAGCCAACCGCGCGCGCGATGATGCCGAGCACGACCACTACGAAGACGATCGACGTCAGATAGAACGTACCGATCAGCTTCAGCAGCGGCACCAGCGAGCCGACACCGTACTTGCCAATCGTGAACGCCATCGCACCGAACGCGCCGATCGGCGCAAGCTTCGTGATGATGCGCACCACACCGAACAGCACCGTCGAAATCCCTTCGATGAAGTCCGTCACCACCTTGCCGCGCTCGCCGAGCGTGGCCAGCACGCTACCGAACAGCATCGCCACCAGCAGGATCTGCAGAATCTCGCCCTGCGCGAAGGCCGACGAAATCGTGTCGGGAATGATGTGCATCAGGAAGTCGACGGTCGTCTGGCCGTGCGCCTTCGCGGCGTACGAGGCGACCGCCTTGGCATCGAGCGTGGTCGGATCGACGTTGAAGCCGACGCCGGGCTTGAGCACGTGCGTCGCGATCAGGCCGAGCAACAGCGCGAACGTCGAGACGATTTCGAAGTACAGCAGCGCCTTGCCGCCAACCCGACCCACCTTCTTCATGTCCTGCATCCCCGCGATGCCGGTGACGACCGTACAGAAGATGATCGGACCGATCACCATCTTGATCAGCTTGATGAACGCGTCGCCGAGCGGCTTCATGTCGACGGCAAATGCCGGCGAGAAGTGGCCGAGCACGACGCCGATGATGATCGCGCCGATCACCTGGACATAGAGAATTTTATAAAAGGGTTTCTTCACGATGGTTCCTGCAATGTGGATGAGCCGAAGCAGAGGCCTGCCACGCTGCGCATCACGCGAACGAATCAACGCACGCCTGTGCACGGCAGTCGGGCCGCGACAAGACGATGGTTCTAGCGATACCGGGAAGTGAATTTGGACATCGGTTGTCTCCTTGCTTTAGTTTGTCGGGCCTTGGCGGCCGCCTATGCTTTTTGCAAGGGTGATGCCAGCTTGATGATGTGCGTTGCGCTTTGATTTATATGGTTTTTTTTGCAACGACGTGCGTGCGCCGTCCGGGTTTCCGGAAAACCGGAACGTGAGCGTCGGGGAATCCGGACGATGTAGGCCCTGTGCCTTTCGCCGGCACTTGGCGAAAAAAATGCCTTTCTCGCGGGAGAAAGGCATTTCAGGGAGATCTCAGCGACTTTATTTTCGCGTGGGCCCGGAGGTCGGTCCGAACCCACAGCGGGATGTTAGGAGGTTTCCTGCGGCGGGTCTTATAACTATTGTTAAACCACCGCGACGCTCACGCGCCTTCTTCGAGCACGAGCAGATTGTCGTGCGAGAACCCCAGCGCAACGGGCTGTCCCCGTTCCGGCAGGCTGCGATTCGGATCGTTGAACACATCGAGCGAAATCACCGCATCTTTCACACGCGTCCTGATCCGCACCACCGCGCCGAGAAAATTCACTTCCTCGACCGTTGCGTTCAGCGTGTTGCGTCCCGGTGCCGCCGGCTCCAGCACGATCGCCTCGGGCCGTAACGCAAGCAGGCGTTGCTTGCCTGCATCGTTAGCCGGCAGTTCGCGCGAAGTCGTGAGTTCCTGACCGTCGACCGCCATGCGCCCCTTCGCCGGATCGACCACCTGACCCGAGAGAATATTCAGCGTCCCGACAAACGATGCAACGAAACGCGTGCGCGGATAGTTGTAGATCTCCGACGGCGTGCCAACCTGTTCGACGCGCCCCTCGTTCATCACCACGATGCGATCGGAGATCGACAGCGCTTCTTCCTGGTCGTGCGTGACGAAGATCGACGTGATACCGAGTTCGCGCTGCAACGCGCGGATGTCCTGACGCAGCGAAATGCGGATCTTCGCATCGAGCGCCGACAGCGGTTCGTCGAGCAGCAGCACCTGCGGCTTGCCGGCCAGCGCGCGCGCCAACGCCACACGCTGCTGCTGCCCGCCCGACAGTTGCCACGGGTAACGTTCGCCAAGCGCAGGCAGGCTGATCAGCTTCAGCATCTCTTCGACGCGCGACTTGATCTCTTCCTGCGGCCGACGCGCGACGCGCAGACCGAAGCCGATGTTGTCGGCCACCGTCATGTTCGGAAACAGCGCGTACGACTGGAACACCATACCGACCTTGCGCTGCCGCGTCCGCAGATGCGTAACGTCGCGCCCATCAAGCTTTATCGTGCCGCGTGTCGGACCTTCGAAGCCCGCGATCATCCGCAGCACGGTTGTCTTGCCACAGCCCGACGGCCCCAGAAACGTGATGAACTCGCCGCGCTCGATCTTCATGTCGAAGTGATGCAGCGCGATGTTCGTCCCAAAGGATTTGTGCAGGTTGTCGATCTCGAGAAATGCCATGATGCGTCGTCCCAGTTCTTCAGGTCTTCTGTCCGGCCAGCGAGCGCGCCGAACCGAACACCTGGATCAGCCCCATCGAGGCCCACGTGACGACGAACGCGATCACCGCGAGCGCCGACGGTTCATATGCGCGGTTCGCGCCGATCAGTTGCAGGTACGGTCCAAACGCGGGCCGGTCGAGCAGGCTCGCCAGCGTGAATTCGCCGATCACCACGGCAAAGGTGAGAAACGCGCCCGAGAGAATGCCCGAGCGGATGTTCGGAAAGATCACCTTGAAGAGGATCGTCGTCCAGTTCGCGCCCAGGCATTCGGCGGCTTCGGTCAGTGCGCGGATATCGACCGCGCGTAGCCCCGCATCGACGGCGCGGTACATGTACGGCAGCGACAGCGTGACGTAGCCGAGTACCAGCAATAAGTCCGTCGCGCGTTCGTTGCCGGTGAGCGGCAGGATCGAACTGCTGTTGTAGATGCGCAGATAGCCGAACACGATCACGATGGCCGGAATCACCAGCGGCAGCAACGTGATGAACTCGACGAGCGGGCGCAGTTTCGGCAAGCGCAACTGCACCCAGTACGCGGTCGGCACGACGAGCAGAATGCCGACGATGATCGTCAGCACCGCCATCAGCATCGAGTAGCCGAACGACGCCTGAAAGCGCGGATCGGCGAGCACAACGCGGTACGCGTCGAAGCTGTAGGTGCCGCGGCGCATGCGCAGGCTGAATTCGAAAGTGGCGATCAGCGGAATCAGAAAGTACAGCGAACCGACGATCATCGCGGTCCATGCGCCTACGCGCGACTGGCGTTTCATCGACGGCCCCTTTCGGCGCGCGAGCGCAGCCAGATGTAGCCGCCGTTCGACAGGCCGGTGACGAGGATCATCCCGAGTGCGAGTGCGTAGCCGAGGTTCTGGTTATGCAGCACGTCGCCGCGAATCTGCGCATACAGCAGGATCGTCACGATGTTCAGCGAGCTGCCGGTCAACGCATATGCAGTTGCGACCGCACCGAACGAGTTCGCGAACAGCAGCAGCGCTGCGCCGAGCACGCTCGGCCACAGCACCGGCAGCGCAACGTAGCGCCAGTACTGCGATGGTGTGCCGCCCAGACAGTCGCACGCTTCGCGCCACTCGCGCTTGAGGCCATCGAGTGCCGGAGTGACGATCAGCACCATCAGCGGAATCTGGAAGTACAGATAGGTCAGCGTGAGACCCCAGAAGCTCAGTACGCTAAAACCCGTCGAATACAGGTTGAAGTCGAGATACTTCTTCAGCAGCATCGTGACTAGCCCGACGCGACCGAGCGTGCAGATAAACGCGAACGCCAGCGGCACGCCGGCGAAGTTCGACGCGACGCCGGAGAACGTCATCAGCGTCGGACGAATCCACGCAGGCAGCTTGCCTTGCACTGCTGCCCACGCGAGCAGCGAACCGATGAACGCGCCGCCAAGCGCCGATGCGGCGCTTACCTTGACGCTGATCCAGTACGCGTCGAGCACGCCTGGCTGAAGCAACTCGCGAAAGTTCTCGAGCGTGAAATGGCCTTGCGGATCCTGGAATGCGCCGACGATCAGGAAGCCGGTCGGCAGGATCAGAAACAGCACCGCGAAAATGAAGAACGGCATGACGCCGATCCAGCTCCAGAGCGGCGACGCGCGCCCTGGACCGTTGACCTGCGGCGTCGGACTCGGCACGGGCGGAACCAGTAGTTCCGCGGGCCCGGCTCCGGCCTCGGATGATGCACTCATAGCTCACCCCGAAAGGGCTTGCGGGTTGGTGTGCATGCGTTCTTGCACATCACCCGCGGCTGCCATGCGCTGCGCGGCTCGCCGACAGCGCGAGCCTGCGTTCGCAAGACAGGTCGATGCATCTGACTGATGCGTTTGCCGGTACCGGGCACGGACACCCGGTACCGCTCCTGCTTTTACCTGACGGGGCTTACTTCACGTTGGCGCCGACCGCCGTGTCCCACTGCTTCGTGATCGTGTCCTTGTACGCGTCCTGCTGCGACAGCGTCGGGAACACCGCGCTCTTGTACGCGCTAGCCGGCGGCAGCTTGTCGAGCAGCGCCTGCGGGACTTTCTTGGCGGCAACCAGCTCGTTGTAGCGGATCGGATGGCAGTAGCCGGCCAGCCAACCAATCTGGCCTTCGTCCGAGTAGAGGTATTCCATCCACAGCTTCGCGGCATTCGGATGCGGTGCATACGCGCTGATCGCCTGTGCGTAGACACCGGCAACCACGCCCGTCTTCGGCACGACGACCTGGACCTTCGGATTGCCCTTCAGCGTGTCGCGATCGGCGAGTGCGTTGTAGTCCCAACGCACGATGATCGGCGTCGTCCCTTGCGCAAGCGATGCGGCCTTGCCGATCACCGGTACGAAGTTGCCGCGCTTGTTCAGTTCGGCGAAGAATTTCAGACCGGCATCGGCGGCTTTCGATGCATCGCCCTTTGCCTGCGACAGACCAGAAGCGTAGATGCCCTGGATCGCCTGATTCGCCGCGCGCGGATCGCCGGCCAGCGACACGGCGTTCTTGTATTCGGGCTTGAGCAGGTCCGACCAGTCGGTCGGCACCTTGTCGATCATGTCCGAGTTAACCTCGAACGACAGCACGCCGTAGTAATCGCCGTACCAGTAGCCTTCCGGATCTTTCGATTCGGCCGGAATCGAATTCCACGTCGATACCTTGTACGGCTGCAACAAACCTTGCGCCTTGGCGGTCGGTCCGAACGACAGGCCGACGTCGATCACATCCGGCGCTTGCGGCCCTTTGTTGCCCTTGTTCGCCTTGATCGCTTCCACTTCATCGCCGGAACCCGCATCCGGATTCAGCTCATTGATCTTGATGCCGTATTTCTTCTGAAAGCCCGCGATCAGCGCGCCGTAACCGCACCAGTCGTGCGGCAGGGCAATCGTGGTCAACTGACCTTCCTGCTTCGCGGCGGCCACCAGCGCGTCGGACGGCGCAGCGAACGCAACGCTCATACCCCCCGCCGCGACGCCCGCAACGGCCGACAGCGAAACAAAACGGCTTAACTTCGTGCGGTTCATGGTGTTCCCATCCTCTGCCGAAAATTGCTACGTTGATGAATGTGTCCGGATTTCACGACTTCACGCAACGGTGCGTGCGTCGCCCGCGATGATATCGATGCGATCGGTACAGATCATGTCGACGCCCCAGCGCACGAGCTCTTCCGCGCGCGCCGGATCGTTGACGGTATAGGTCAGTACGCGCAGGCCCGCCGCGTGAATCGCCTTGACCTGCTCTTCTGTGATCCGCTTGTGATCCGTATGCAGCGATACGCAATCCAGTTCGCGCACGATACGCAGCCAGTCGTCGGGCAGCGCATCGAACAGCATGCCGCGCGGTAATTCCGGAACGGCATCGCGTGCGGCAGTGAGCGCTTCGATGGAGAACGACGACAGCAGCGGAGGTAGCGTTGCCGATTGCCACAACGTGCGCGCAGCCTGCGCGACGAGCGTCCCGGTCAGCGCGTCGCGCCCGTGGCACGGCTTGATTTCGATGTTGGCGGCTATGCCCTCGCGCGCGCAGCGCGCGGCGACGTCGGCCAGAGTGGGCAGCCGTGTGCCGACAAAGTCCGGGCCGTACCACGAGCCGGCGTCGAGCGCGGCGAGTTGCTGCCAGCTATGTTGCGCAGCGGCGCCGTGGCCGTTGGTCGTGCGATCGAGCAGATCGTCGTGCAGCAGGAAGACGGTGTTATCCGCGGAAAGCTTCGCGTCGAACTCGATCATCCGGTAGCCGTAACGGATACAGGCGTCGAATCCTGCCAGCGTGTTCTCGGGCGTCAGCGATCCGCCAATCCGGTGAGCAACGCGCGCCGGATAAGGCCACGTGCCGCGTGCATTCTGCGTGCTCTCCTCTTTCACGTCCCGTCACCCTTTTCAATGAGCTTGATCGACCCGTCGGCCCCGCCGCTGCCAGCCTCCTGCAGCCGCCGGCCAGGCGCCGCGCTGCAGTGCACCTAAAGCGTTCGTGCGCACCGGTACAACCGGTGGCCCCGCCGATCGCCATCGCAGTATGTCCAGCTAAAACGACACGCAGTTTACCGAAAGCGACATCGATTGTTCGAAAGCAGACACATCCCTTCCTTTCCGAACATCCGATTTTCGAAATGCGCACCGAATCGCCAATCTGCGAAGGCTAAATTCAAATACACAACTATGCAAGCTGCCAAAAAAATACAACACGCGGCGGATAAAATAGTACGCTCGACATCTGTCTGACATACCCGAATGGCAGTGATAGGTATGCGCAGCACGCTTAATCTTCCTAACTTTGCGCCGGGACCCAAGGCATGTGGCAGAAAGACCGTCATCAACGAATCCGCGCCCTGCTGTCGACGCTGCAACGGGTATCCACCGAACGCATCATGGCGGACCTCGATGTTTCGCGCGAAACCGTGCGGCGCGATCTGCTCGACCTCGAAGCGTTGGGCGAGCTGCGGCGCGTACATGGCGGCGCGGTACGGCCCGGTGACGAAGCGCCGATCGCGGAGCGCGCGCATACCCACGTCAAGTCCAAGAACGCGATCGCAAAAGCGGCAACCGGAGTGATCGCGAGCGGCCAGACGCTCTTCATCGATGCGGGCACCACCACTGCGCTACTCGCCGAAGAGCTGGCGAAGCTCGCCAATCTGACCATCGTCACCAACTCGATCGATGTCGCGCTGAAGCTGCGCGGCTCTGCCGAACCGGCGGAAATGTCGAACGAAGTCATCCTGCTGGGCGGCTCGATCAGCGAACGCGCGTTCGCCACCACCGGGGCGACGACGATACTCGACATTCGACGCTATCGCGCCGATGTCGCGCTGCTGTCGCCAACCGGCGTCGATGTGCGCAGTGGTGCGACGAACTTCGATCACGCCGAATCGGAAGTCGCGCGTGCGATGGTGGACTGCGCGGACAAGATCGTGATCCTCGCGGACTACAGCAAGATCGGCCAGCGCAGCCGCGTGTCGTATTGCCCCGCCGAACGCATCGACGTGTTGATCACCAACAGCAAGGCGACCGACGTACCCGACTTCGCGCCGCTGAAGAAGAAAGTGCGCAAGGTGATCATCGCCTGAGCGCGACGCGCATTTAGCTCATTCCTTCACGTGCATCGTGTCGAGCGCACGCTTGCGCAGCCGCGTTTGCCGCAGGGCGCCCGCTGCGTCGAGCACCGGGTAAGCGGTCGAACAGAACAGCGAATTGAGCCGCTTCATATCGCTGATCAGGTCCAGATGCAGCGCGCTCGTTTCGATGCTGCGCAGCGTCTGCCCCGCGAGCCGGTCGACGTGCGCATACGAATAGGCGCGTTCGAGATCGCGGAAACGCTCCTTCTCCGCCAGCAACCGCTCCGCACAGCGCAGGTCGCTGTTCAGGAACACCGATAGCCCAAGCTGCAGATTGCTGACGAGCCGCGTATGCAGGTCCTCGAGTTCGCCGAGCCCTTCCTCCGAAAACGACAGACGATGCGAGATCTTTTTCTCTTCGATATCGCTGACGATGCGCTCGATGATGTCGCCCGCGTGTTCGAGGTTGATCGTCAGCGCGATGATGTCGGTCCAGCGGCGGCTATCGGGCTCGTCGAGCTGTTCGCGGGAAATTTGCGCGAGGTAGGTCTTCACAGCTGCATATAGATGATCGATGTCGTCGTCCATGCGGATCGTTTCGCGCGCTTTCTGCAGGTCGTTGTGGTGCAGCAGCTCGGCGACGTTATCGAGCATCGCGCGAACGATGTCGCCGACACGCAGCACTTCGCGGGCAGCGTTTGCGAGCGCGAGGCTCGGCGTAGACAGCGCGGCCGCGTCGAGATGCAGCGGACGGATCTCGCCGTTCGGCACGGCACGATCGGGCAGCAGGCGCTCGCAGATGCGCCCGACCGGATCGATCAGCAGCAGGCACGCGCAGCAGCGCAGCGTGTTGTAGATCAGGTGAAAGCCAACGGTCGCTTCGCGCGGATTGGCGATCAGCACCGGCAGCCCGCGCGCGAGCAACGGCGCGAACGGCAGGATCAGCAGTGCGCCGGCAAACTTGAACGCAAGGCTGCCGAGCGCAAGGCGTCGCGCCGCGGCGTTCTGCGCCAGCGTACCGAACAGCGCCAGCATGCCGCTACCCAGATTCGCGCCGATCACGAGGCACAGCGCGACCTTCAGCGAGATCACGCCTGAGGATGCAAGCGTTGCCGTCAGCAGCACCGCGGCGAGGCTCGAGTACGAGATCATCGCGAATGCCGCGCCGACCAGCGCATCGAGCATCGTGTCGCCGGTCAGTGCGCCGAACATCACGCGTACGCCGGCGCCGCTCATCATCGGTTGGGCGGCTTCGACGATCAGATGCAGTGCGAGCAGGATCAGGCCAAGGCCGATCGCGGTCCGGCCCACCTGGCCGAGACGCGTCTGCTTGCGCGACAGGAATACCGGCACGCCGAACAGCACGAGGATCGGCGACAGCCAGGACAGGTCGAGCGTCAGCACGCGCGCCATCAGCGCCGTACCGACGTCCGCGCCGAGCATGATCGCGAGGCCGGCCGTGAGCGGCAACAGCCCCTGGGCTGCAAACGACGTCACGATCACCGCGGTCGCATTGCTGCTCTGCACGAGACTCGTCACACCGATCCCGGCGAGAAACGCCTTTAGACGACCATCGGTACTACGGCCGAGCACGCGCCGCAGATCGGCGCCGAGCACGCGCAGGATGCCGGTGCGCACGATATGCGAGCCCCACACGAGCAGGGCGACCCCGGACAGCAGATTAAGAAGAATCAACATGGCTGACTACGCTTTCGATACCTTCGGCCACAACGGTCTCCGGCGGCCGGCTTGAAGCGACCCGGCGTTTATGACAGTAGTGTTGCACATTTTTGCCATATTGTAATTTTGTGCATTTAAATATAGGATCGCCACGGCGTGCGACGGGCACGCTATATCGTCGGTAACGCGGCGCGATGCCGCGCCGACTGACCACTGCAGGGGAGAGAAGTAATGAGCCGCAATCTTGCGCTGTTCGATCTGGACCACACGCTGCTGCCGCTCGACAGCGACCAGTCGTGGGCGCATTTCATCGCAGGGTTGGGGATCGACGGCGCGCAGCAGCACGCCGACGAAATCGACGCGTACTACCAGCAATACGTGGCCGGCACGCTCGATATGAACGACTACCTGAACTACACGCTTGCACCGCTAGCCCGCCATTCGCGCGCGCAGCTCGACGCGTGGCATGCACAGTTTATGGACAAGGTGATCGTCCCGGCCATCCGTCCTGCCGCGCTGGCGCTGCTGCATAAGCATCTCGATGCAGGCGACCTGTGCTGCATCGTGACCGCGACCAACGTGTTCGTCACGGCGCCGATCGCCAAGGCGCTCGGCATCGAACACCTGCTCGGCATTGAGATCGGCACCGAGGGCAACGACCCGGCCGCGCGCTATACGGGTGCCGCGACCGGCATACCGAGCTTTCGCGAAGGCAAGATCGCGCGCACGAACGAATGGCTCGCATCGCTCGGGCACACGCTGAAGGACTTTCCGAAGAGCTACTTCTATAGCGACTCGATCAACGATGTGCCGCTGCTCGAACGCGTTACCGATCCGGTCGCGACGAATCCCGACGACCGGCTACGTGTGGTGGCGAAGGAACGTGGCTGGCCGGTGCTTGAGCTATTCGGTGCTGCCTGATCCGGCGCGTAAGCGAGTGCGTGACGTTGTAGTTGCGTGACGTTAAGCACGCCCTTTCCACGGCACGAGCCGACGTTCAAGCGCACGCATCCCCAGATCGAAGATCCACGCGATCAGACCGATCAGCACAATCCCCATCACGACCACATCGGTGCGCAGAAAGCTCGATGCGTTGAGCACCATCTGTCCGAGCCCCGCGGTCGCCGCGACCATTTCTGCGGCGACAAGCGTCGTCCAGCCGAAGCCGATTGCGATACGCAGCCCGGTCAGGATCTCGGGCAACGCCGCCGGCAATACGACGTGGCGCACGACCTGCGCAAAGCGGCCGCCGAGCGAATACGCGGCATGAATCTGCTCAACGGTTGCGCTGCGCGCTCCCGCGCGTGCGGCCATCGCGATCGGCGCAAAGCAGGCCAGATAGATGACGACGATCTTCGCGGTCTCGTCGATACCAAACCAGATGACGACGAGCGGCAGGTAAGCGAGCGGCGGCAGCGGCCGGTAGAACTCCAGCGGCGGATCGAGCAGCCCGCGCGCGATCCGGCTCACACCCATCAGGATGCCGACCGGTACCGCGGTTGCCGCGGCCAGCGCGAACGCGCCGAACACGCGCAGCGCGCTCCACGCCAGATGCTCCGATAACGGCAGACCGCCTTGAATGCGGCCGTGCCACGCATCGATAAACGCGGCCCATACCGCTTCGGGCGTCGGCAGAAACAGCGGCGGTAACCAGTGCAGATGCGTGGCGAGCCACCACAGCGCGGCCAGCGTCGCCACCGAGGCCGCGCTCAATGCGGCAGTCGGTCCTTCGCCGGGCATGCGCCATGCGCGTGCGGAGCGCCTTGCACGTGCGGTGGGCGTAGCAGTGCGAGTATGTCGCGATGCATGCGACGTGTTGACGTAGGCAGCGGGTTCCAGCGCGGGCTGGTTGAGTGAATCGCGCGATGCCGTCATGACACACTTTCCTGCGGCGCGCGTTCGTGTAGATGCCGAACCAGGCGCTCACGCCATTCGATGAAATCCGGCGCGGACTTCACCGCGCGCGCATCGCGCGTTTCGATGAAGCGCCGCGCGAACGGCAATGTCCACGTCTGCGCGATACGACCCGGGCCCGGCGTCATCACGACGAGACGCGTCGCGAGAAACAGCGCCTCTTCGACACTGTGCGTGATGAAGAATACTGTCTTGCGCGTTCGATCCCATACGTCGAGTACGAGCTCCTGCATCGACTCGCGTGTCATTGCGTCGAGCGCGCCCATCGGTTCGTCCATCAACAGCACCTGCGGATCGCTCGCAAGCGCACGCGCGATACCCACCCGCTGCTGCATGCCGCCCGACAGCGCATACACACGCGAATGCGCATACCGCTCGAGCCCGACAAGCGCAAGCACACGACGCGCAATACGCTCGCGCTCCGCTTTCGGCACACGCTGAAAGCGAAGCCCGAGCGCCACGTTATCGAGCACATCGAGCCACGGCATCAACGCGTACTTCTGGAACACGACACCGCGATCGGCGCCAGGTCCCTCGACCGGTTCGCCGTTCAGTAGAATCTCGCCTTCACCGGGCGCAATGAAACCGGCGATGCAGTTGAGCAACGTCGTCTTGCCGCAACCCGACGCGCCGAGCGCCACGACGAATTCGCCGGGTTCGATATGCAGGTCGACGTCCTGGAGCGCGACGGTCGGCGGTGTGCCGCGCGCACCGGGATAAGCAACCGATAGATGCCGGATTTCGAGTCCGCTCATGTCATGCCCGGCTCAAGGCGTCGCATGCTGCACGAACTGCGGATCGACGCCCACCGAATAGTCGGGCAGCACGTTCTGAATCGTGCCCTGCGCTTTCAGGAAAGTCGCGGTTGCCGCCAGCGATTTCGCGGCGCCCGACTGCGCGCCACCACCGAGCCATACGTTCGACGCCTGCTCCACCGGCGTCGGAAACGCGTAGAGCGCGAGGCTCGCGGGCACGTCCTGCGCGTTGGCGCCGGACTCCTTCGCGACCGCGACTACCTGCGGCGATGCGGCATTCCACGCAGCACTGTGCGCGCGATAGTCCGCATCGGTCGAGGCAAGCACCTTCACGAAGCGCGCGACAAAGTCCGCGTTATCGCGAGCGAAGCGCCGATCGACGACGAAACCATCGAAGGTTGCCTTGCCCGTCTCGCGAGCGACCTGCCCCGACGTGATCAGCACCTTGCCGTTCTGCTTCACCCTGGCGAGCACCGGATCCCAGATGTAGGTCGCGTCGATGTCGCCGCGCGCCCACGCCGCCGCGACTTCAGGCGGACGCAGGTTGACGATCTTCACGTCCGAGGGATTGACGCCGGCATTCTGCAGCGCGACGAGCGTATGGAAATGCGAAGTGGACACGAACGGCACACCGATCTTCTTGCCCTTGAGCCCGGCGACGCTCGATACCCCCGAACCATCGCGCGCGACCAGCGCCTCGGCATCGTTGATGTTGTCGAGAATCCAGAACAGCGAGATATCGACGCCCTGCGACAAGCCGGCCGCGATCGGGCTCGAACCTGCTTCGCCGAGTTGTACCGAGCCCGACGCGAGCGCGCGGATCACGTCGGCGCCGCTGCCCAGCTTGCGGTAGGTGACCTTGTAGCCGGTGGCTTTCTCGACGGCGCCGGTGGCCTGCGCATAGCGCCACGGCACGACCATGTCCTGATAGGCAATGACGACCTCGCGCGTGTCGGCGTGCGCGGTGTTGGCGAGCGACGCCGACAGCGCTAAAGACGCCAGTGCAGCCGCGAGCGGACGAAGGAATCGGTTCATCTGGAAGCCCCGTTGGATCAGGATGTCTAAAAGGCTTCCGACTATAGGGAGTTTGCCGCCGCGCGGTTCTAATTAATCCGCGATTGCTAATGACGGCGTTCGAGCATTGCTTTTCGCGTTGGGGTGGATGGTCGCGAGGGCGGCGACGTATGAATAGCCCTATGCGGCAGACGATGCGATGCGGGTTGCATGTCCCGAGAGCGCGACGAGCCATGGATGTCGGCGTGATCGTAGAAACACGCGAAGTCGTCGCGTAGCCCACTGGTTCGCGTGGCGCGCGATTACTTCGGTTTGCACGCGAAATACACTCACCACGCGAAGTAACGTGATCCATCCCTAAACGCCACTCGCTCGTACTATGAGAACAGAACGATCCTCGAGCCTGCCCGATCTCAATCTGCATCGGGGAAACGAATCGACGGGAACGGCTCCGCTAACGACGCAGAACCAGCAGCAGACACAGCGCGCATTGATCGAGGGCGCGCCGCGACCTATGGAGAACAGGCTACCGCCCGGCGATCGACGCCGCCGCGCATCCTTGCCGGCAGTTGTCACGGCGACAACAACGCCTGCCGCGGAGACCACCGCGGCGCCCGCCGTGGAGAGCGAAGAGCAGCGCACTGCCCGCGAACAGGGCATTCGCGACCAGCTCACCCGCTATTTCGAGCCGCACTATAAGGGCGGCGAAGCGGGCGGCGATGAATCGAACCGTGCGGATCTCAATGCTTTAATCGAGAACCGCGTGGCTGGACTTCTGGAAATGGGCGAGTCAGACGCAACGATCCAAAAGACATTCTCGAAGGGAGACTCGTTTGGCACGACGAGCGCAGTCGCAAAGGGTGCCATAGGCTCAGCCGCGTTCGGCACGGCGTCGCGCCTGCTCGATACGAAACCCGAGATCGGCAATACGATCGTGTCGGGCCTCAACGTGCTGCCGGGCGTCAAGAACGCGCCCGACTCTTTCAAGGGTGGTGTCGCCGCGGGTCTCTTTTCGGGCGCCATGGACCATGTCAGCGGAGAGGCGCTCAATCCCGCGATGGAAGCGCGGGGTGGCATTGACTGGTTGGCGCCCGATCGGGACAGGCTCGACCCGGTCATGCAGAACGCGCTGGACGCGGCAACGCCCAGCATGCTGGGAAAGATGCTGCGCAAAGCTGGCACGATCCAGTCATTCACGGCACGCAACGCCGTGGAACTCGCCGTCGTTCCGGGGATCGCCGCTGCGGGCTTCCCCGGGGCCGCGGCAACGGTTACGTCGGGAATAGCCGCTCTCGGCTCGATGGCCGCCGGCGCGGCCACCAGTGCGGGCGACCGCTACGTCGCAAAGAGGGACCATCTCATCGGCCCGGAATACCTGCTGGCGCGAGACGACTGGCGAGAACAGTACACCGCGCTCAAGGACGCGACGTGGAAGGGCGAGGCCGCGAACGGTGCCGGCCGCGTCGCGGACGCTCTGACCAGGATTCCCGCAGCGATCATCGCCGCACCGCATACGTACACGACGGCGACCAGTGTCGCGACTAACGTCGGTGCGCTCGGACTCGGCCTCGGTTTCGTCAGCCTGGCGACCACGGCCACGGGTGCGCTTGCGCGGAGTCAGGGCGCGAGCGAAGGGGTCGCCGAGTTCGCCGAGCAAGCAGTACACCTTGGAACGTCAGCGCTTGTGTTCGGGTCGTGGACCACGCTCGCGGAGGGCACCGAATCGGCCGTGGGTGCCATTCGCGGCGGATTGAACGCGGTGAGCGATCTCGCACGCAGAGGTGTATCGACGTCGGTACTGAAGAGCGCAGAAGTAGTGGGCGATGGCTCCGATATAGCCGCGAAGAAGGTGGTGGAAGGCGCCGATTACACGGGCAAGAAACTCGTGAGCGCGGGCAACGCCGTCGTCAGGGGCGGCGAGCAGGCGATAGAAAAGACCAGCGCTTTTGTGACCGAGGTGAGACCGATGGTGACCGGCGCAATGAATAATCTGGGCGAACGGATGGCCAACCTCCGTCGCAGACAAGTCCCCGCGGCGGGGGACCTGGAGAATCAGCAAACCGAGGCGCACCCCCTCGGTACTATGCCCGGTGCGTTTCCGGAGTAGCGGGATATCGTGCCCATCGGGAGCAATCTGTAAAGTGCAGATGGCCGGGGTTGGCCCCCGGCAGCGAATCAACCCATCTCGCTGCCGGTAATCTTCACTTACTTGTGCAGATCTACGACACCCGCCCCATGTGCCTGCAAATCGGCGTGATAGCTCGAGCGCACCATCGCACCGACCGCAGCATGCGTGAAGCCCATCTTGTACGCCTCTTCCTCGTACATCTTGAACGTATCCGGATGCACGTAAGCACGCACCGGCAGATGGTGTTCGGACGGTTGCAGATACTGGCCGATCGTCAGCATATCGACGTCGTGTGCGCGTAGATCGCGCATCACCTGAAGAATTTCCTCTTCGGTTTCGCCAAGGCCGACCATCAGGCCGGACTTCGTCGCGACATCGGGATGCAGCGCCTTGAAGTCCTTCAGCAGCTTCAGCGAATGCGCGTAGTCGGAACCCGGGCGCGCTTCCTTGTAGAGACGCGGCACCGTTTCGAGATTGTGGTTCATCACATCGGGCGGCGCGGCGTTGAGGATTCCCAGCGCGCGGTCCAGACGACCGCGGAAATCGGGCGTGAGAATCTCGATGCGCGTTTGCGGCGACTGCTCGCGCACCTGGCGAATACATTCCACGAAGTGACCCGCGCCACCATCGCGCAGATCGTCGCGATCGACGCTCGTGATCACCACGTACTTCAGCTTCAGCGCCGCGATCGTGCGGGCGAGATTGACGGGCTCGTCGGTATCGAGCGGATCGGGCCGGCCGTGGCCGACGTCGCAGAACGGGCAGCGGCGCGTGCACTTGTCGCCCATGATCATGAACGTCGCCGTGCCCTTGCCGAAGCATTCGCCGATATTCGGGCAGCTTGCTTCCTCGCACACCGTGTGCAGGTTGTGCTCGCGCAGGATCTGCTTGATTTCGGAGAAGCGCGAGCTACCGGTCGCGGCCTTCACGCGAATCCACTCCGGCTTCTTCAGCTTTTCGATCGGGATGATCTTGATCGGGATGCGCGCGGTCTTGGCCTGTGCCTTCTGTTTCGCCGTGGCGTCGTAGACAGCGGGAGCGTCGGTGGGGGCGGCAGTAGCGCCGGCGAGGTTCGCGGTAGCGTCAGTCATTCGTTCGATCCAGTCAGGCGGTGACGGCACCGGCCTGCGGTTGGGCGGCTGCGGTGCTGCCGTCGAGGTTTGCGGTAAGGCGGGCTGCAAGGGTGCCGGCTACGTCGTTCCAGCCGGCGGCGACGCCGAGCGTCGCCATATCGACTGTTTCGAGCCCGGCGTAACCACAGGGATTGATAGCCAGAAACGGCTGCAGATCCATCGCGACATTCAGGCTGACGCCGTGATAGCTGCAGCCGTTGCGGATCTTCAGCCCGAGGGCGCCGATTTTCGCGCCGCCATGCGGCCCTGCGTGCGGGCCGGGCGCCACATAAATGCCGGGCGCGCCCGCCTTGCGTTCTCCGGCGAGATTATACGCCGCGAGGGTATCGATCACGGCCTGCTCGATCCGCGTGACCAGTTCGCGCACCATCAGCTTGCGCCGTCGCAGGTCCAGCAGCAGGTATGCGACAACCTGCCCCGGCCCGTGATACGTGATCTGCCCGCCCCGATCCACCTTGACGAGCGGAATGTCGCTGTCGGCGGCGAGCAGGTGAGCGGGGTCACCCGCCTGGCCGAGCGTGAAAACCGGGAGATGTTCGACGAGCCAGATTTCGTCGGGGGTGTCGGCGGTACGCTCGTCGGTGAACGCGCGCATGGCCGCAAAGCTGGTTTCGTAGGCTTCCACGCCGCGCCAGCGCAGCACCGGAGCCGGCACGGCAGGCGCCGTCTGGACGTTCGCGCTGGCGGCGTCAGGAGCAATCGGGCTGGGAGAGGGGGAGGAAGGCAAAACCGGCGAAGCGCACATAGTTTCGGCAGTTTACCGAAAACCGTGGCACCTCGCCGGAGGCACGCCATATCGCTACGGAACGTCCGGGCCGGTTCAAGCTGGTTCAGACCGGCTCAAACCGTGCGCCAGCCGTCCCGCTGCAGATGCATCGTCAGTCGCTCGACGATCCGCCCCAGCCAGCCGCGTACGCGCTGGTCGCAGCGACCGGGTACCGAAAAGGCGACGTTCGCAGCCAGGTCGCTCTCGGCGCTGAGCCACAGCCGCTCGCCGCTGCGCAGCCGCAACGTATGGCCCGGCTGGAGCCAGTAGTCCCGGGTGTCGTCGCTGCGCGTCACCCAGACAGGGCCGCCGCTCACCGCCAGCCGCGTGCTGCGCGTGACCCGCATCGGTACGGTTTCGCCGGACTTGATTTCGAACACGATACTAGAGGAAATTTCTCGCATGACAGACTCCGCAAAGGCTCGTTGACTGACTACAATCCTAGGCGTAACAAGGGATTGCGCATAACGATCAATTCTCACGGCTATGTGAGCCAGATTGCGATGGACCGACCACCATGGACCTACGACAGCTCCCCGCGCTGAACGCCATCAAGGCATTCGAGGCCGCCGCCCGGCACGAGAGCTTCTCGCGCGCCGCCGACGAGCTCTTCGTCACCCACGGCGCCGTCAGCCATCAGATCCGCGCGCTCGAAGCGGAGCTCGGCATTGCGCTGTTCTCCCGCGACGGCAAGCGCGTCCAGCTCACCGACGTCGGCCGGCGCTACGCAACCCAGGTGCGCGCCGCGCTGACGGCCCTTGTCGACGCGACGCAGGCCATCCGCGGCGGCGACCGCGAGCGGCGGCTGGTGGTGTCGATGCTGACGTCGTTTGCCGCGCGCTGGGTAACGCCGCGCCTCGGCAGCTTTATCGAAGCCAATCCGCAGTGGGACCTGGAGTTGCTGTCCACCAACGCGCTCGCCGATTTCACGCGCGACGACATCGACGTGGCAATCCGCTTCGGCTACGGCAAATATCCGGGGTTACACGCTGAATTGCTGCTGGAGGAGGTGTTCTTTCCCGCGTGCTCGCCGACCTTCAACGGCGGCAAGCTGCCGAAAGTCCCGACCGATCTCGCGAAATTTCCGCTGCTGCGCTCAGACGACGAGCTGTGGCGCCCGTGGTTCGACGCGGCGGGTTTGAACGACTGGCCGGAGCCCAAGCGCGGGGTGCTGTATGAGGATTCGTCGAACCTGCTGCAGGCTGCGATCGAAGGTCAGGGCATTGCGCTCACGCGGCGCTCGCTGGCTATGCCCGAGGTTGCCGCCGGCCGGCTGGTGCGGCTCTTCGACATCGACGGGCCGAGCCCGTGGCAATACTATTTCCTCTGCCAGCCGCAGATGCTGCAGACAGCACGCGTGATGGCGTTCCGCAACTGGGTATTCGAGGAAGTCAGACGGTTCCGGCAACTCTTCGAGCGCGCCTGTCAGGAAGGTCCGCAGAAAGCGGTGAAGGGCGGAAAGACCGGCAAAGCGGAAAAAGCCGCCCGGCCGTCGCTGCAGGTCGAGCCCTGAACGGCTGTCCCGCTCAGAGCACGACCTTGACCATCGGGTGTCCGGTCAGCGCGCGGTAAATGTCATCGAGCTGTTCGCGATTGACCGCCCGCACCGTCACTGTCAAACCGGTGTAGTTACCGCCGCTCGACGGCCGCACTTCGATGCGCTCAGCGTCGACACTGTTATCGAACTGACGGATCACCGTAACGATCGTCTCGGCGAATTCGGGATGCGACTTGCCCATCACCTTGATCGGGAAATCGCACGGATACTCAATAAGTGATTCTTCGTTCACAGGGCTCATCCTTGACTCCTTGAAACACCGCGCACGGCGTAACCCGACGACGCGCGCGGCGCAACCCGGGATGCCTCGGGTCTTACTTCTTCTTGTTGAACATCAGCATCAGCGAATCCCACACGCGGCCTGCCACACCGGCCTGCGGCACCGCTTCGAGCGCGACGACCGGGAACTGCGCGAGCGTCTTGCCGTTGGCGACGAGCTGCACGTTGCCGACCTGCTGGCCGTCCGTGAGCGGCGCGATCAGCGGCGAATTCAGCGTGACCTGCGGCTTCGCCTTGTCGGCGGCGCCCTTCGGCAGCGTGAGGAACTGGTCGCTCTTCACACCGACCTTCACCATGTCCTGCGCACCCTTGTAGATACGCGCCGTTTCGATCGTCTGACCGGCCTTGTACAACCGCACCGTGTCGTACGCGCTATAGCCGTAGTTCAGCATCTTCAGGCTGTCCTGCACGCGGTCGTGTTCCTTCACCTCGCCCATCATCACGGTCACGAGGCGGCGCGATGCATCAGGCGTGCCCGGCAGCGAACGCTTCGCGGTCGCGATCAGGCAGTAGCCGGCGGCTTGCGTGTGACCGGTCTTCAGGCCGTCGACAGTCGGATCGATCCACAGCAGACGGTTGCGGTTCGGCTGCTTGATCTTGTTATAGGTGAATTCCTTCACCGAGAAGATGCTGTAGTAGTCGGGGAAATCGCGAATGAGGCGCGTGGATAGCAGCGCGAGATCGCCGGCTGTCGTGTAGTGCTGCGCGTCGGGCATGCCGTTCACATCCGCGAAATGCGTATGCGCCATACCGAGGCGCTGCGCCTCCGTGTTCATCATGTTGACGAACTGCGATTCGCTGCCGCCGACCAGTTCGGCCAGCGCGATCGCCGCGTCGTTACCCGACTGGATGATCATCCCGTAGACGAGATCGTGCACCGTGACCGGCTTGTTCGCTTCGATGAACATCCGCGATTCGTCGTTGCGCACGCGGCGCACCGCTTCGCTCGGCATCACCGTCTGATCCATCGAAATCTTCTTCGTCTGCAGTGCTTCGAAGACGAGGTAGGCCGTCATCAGCTTGGTCAGCGACGCGGGTTCGACGCGCTCGTCGGGGTTGCCCGATGCCAGCACCTGGTTGCTGGTGGCATCGACGAGTACCCACGAACGCGCGTTCACCGCCGGCGGCGGCACCTGCGCGAAGGCCGTGCTCGCGACCAGCGTAGCGGGCAGCAGCACGCCGAGCGAGACGGCACGGCTGAGGGAAGACGGAACGAGGGAGGACAGTGACGAAGAGCCGGGAGTGGAAAAACGCATAGGATCGATTCGGGCAGGGTGAGCTTCGTGCACACAAGGGCACACGCGCAGTGCATGGTTGGGTAGAGCCGGTCGGCAAGCGCAGCGCCGCAAAAACTGTGCGGCGCCCATTGGACTTGCGGCCACGCGATCGGTTCGCGCAGATGCCGGGCATCCGGCGCTGCACGTGCTCAATCGGGCCCGCACTACCGGATGGGCGGCGCTGCGCCCAAAAAAGAGCGCCCATTATACGCGCCGCGGTATCGACCGATTCGGGTCGATTGGGGAAAACCGCGAGAAAACAGCGTACATCACGCTAAAAACGGCTTCATCCCATCAGTGCAATCAGTGCCACGCGTCGACGATGATGCGCTTCAGAATATGCAGCTTGCGATGCAGAAAATGCTCGGCACCCGGAATCACGACGACCGGCAGTTCCTGCGGCCGCGCCCAGTCGTACACCGATTGAATCGGCACCGTATCGTCGGTTTCGCCGTGAATCACGAGCGTATTTTCCGGCACCGGCGCGACTTCCCAGCGGCTCGCCGCGGTGCCGACAAACACCACTCTTTCGATCTCCTTGCCGGCCTCGCGCAGTTGCTGCACGACATGCGACAGCACGAACGTGCCGAATGAAAAACCCGCAAGCACGAGCGGCAGATCGGCGTAACCCGGTTGCGCACGCATGTGATCGAGTACCGCGAGCAGGTCGTCGCGCTCGCCGTGACCGTTGTCGTGCTCGCCTTGCGTTTGCCCGACACCGCGAAAATTCGAGCGGTACGTGACGTAGTTAAGCTGCACCAGCGTACGTGCGAGCGTCTGCGCGACCTTGTTGTCCATCGTGCCGCCGAAGAGCGGATGCGGATGCGCCACCAGCGCGATGCCGCGCGGTGCGGCGCCGGATTCGCGCACGGCGTCGGGCAGATCGAGCGCGACCTCGATCTTGCCGACCGGACCGTCGATCAGGAAATTCTGCGTGTGAACGTTCATCGTGTGGCTTACCGGTCGATCAACAGCCGTTCGACGATCTTGCCGTTCGCGAGATGCGAATCGACGATCTCGTCGATGTCGGCCTCGTCGACGTAGGTGTACCAGATGCCTTCCGGATACACGACGATAGTCGGACCTTCCTCGCAGCGGTCGAGGCAGCCGGACTTGTTGATCCGCACCTGCCCCGGACCCGCGAGGCCCAGTTGCTTGACGCGTTTTTTCGCGTACTCCTGCATCGCCTGCGAGTTGCAGTTCGCGCAGCTCGGGCGTTCTGCGCCGGGGTCGCGCTGATTCAGACAGAAGAAGACGTGGTGCTTGAAGAACGAGTCCATGATGGGCCGGAAGGTACGCGCAAATGTGGGGACCGCTGCGGCGCGACGATGCGATACGTTGTACGCGCGCTGCGCACGGCTTGTTGTGCGGTCGATTATAACGAGCGCGGTGGACGCTCGCAGCCGGGAGGTGCCGATCGCCCCCGGCGAGGCGAGGTGAAGCGAGCGCCAGACAGATTCAGCGGCCGGCACGCCGCCGCGTGAGCCACGCCCGTTCCGCCGAAAACGCGAGCCACACGAGCATCGCATACGGCCACGTCCACGCGAGCCAGCGTGCGAGTCCATTGAAGTGCAGATAGCGGCCCTGGCGCCAGTCGGCAAGTACGACATCGAAGTACGGATTCACCGGCAGGAGATTCACGCACACGAGCGCGAGGACCAGCGCGCCTGCGGCGAGCGTCGCCCGCAACGTAGGCGGCAGAACGAGCGCCAGCAGCGCCGCCACGGTACCGGCCACCAGCCCGGCCAGCGCGCCGGGCGTTGCCCAGTCGAAGGCGAGACCGGACTGCGATTGCAGGAACGTCGCGCCGGCCTTCACGAACAGCGTCAGCGCGATCAGGCCGAGCATCAGGCGCACGCGCGGTGCGCGCGGCCGGATCGGCAGCGATGCGAGCGCTGCGGCCGCAAACAGGTTCAACGCGGTGACGACGGCTTCCCACACGTCGTCCGGCATCCACGTGGCGAGTAATCCTGGCCACCCCGCGACGTGCCACGAAGCGGGCGTCCACGCGAGCAGCGCGTCCTGCATCGTCGCATCGAAGTTCAGCCACAGCACGCGCGGCCAGTCGCCAATGCCGAACAGAAGCGGCGCGGGAAACATCGTGGCGAACGGCCATAACCCGGTAAGCGCGACCAGCGCCGCCGCATCGCGCTCGAGCCACAGAAAGCGCAACCGGCGCAATGCGCCGCGATCGAGCAGCGCGCCGGTCGCGGGCGCCATCAGCGCGGCACCGAGCAACGCGCCAAGCGCATTCGCCGTGAGATCGAGGTTCGATGCAACGCGCGTCGGCAGATAGGTCTGCACCGCCTCCATCACACTCGATAGCAGCGCACCCAGCGCAAACCCGAGTGCGATGGCCGATGCGCCACGCCGGCGCGGATAGATCGCGAGTACGACGAGCGCACCGAACGGCATGTAGCCGAGCACGTTCGTCACGACATCGAAGGCGGTCAGATAGCGGGGAAGCGGATCGTTCAGATAGTCGAACGGGCCGAGGCCGAGCGAGCGCCAGCCGGAAAACGGATACCACGACCCGTAGACGATCAGCGCCGCATACAGCCCCAGCGCCTGCCGCGCGAGCGCAGACGGGCGGCGCTGCCACGGCTTGTCGCTCATGCTGCGCTCCAGTGTCCGCGCGGCGCGCCGCTCACGACGCGCCGCTCATCGCCGCTCGCTCATTGCGCGGCCACCAGCGGCTGCACGCCGAGCCATGCGGCAATCTGCGCGATCAGATCGTTGCTCGCCGCGGCTAGCGCGGCGGCGCCGCCTGCGGCATCCGGAGAACTAGCGGGCGCGCGTGCTACGAACGTGTGCTGCCCGATCACCTTGCCGTTCTGGATCAGCGTTGCGCGTGCCGTGACCCCACCGTGACTTTGCGCCTGTCCGTCGAAGACCTGCTCGAACTCCTCGAGATCGATCTTCAGCACCGGCGCGCGCACCCCGTCCGCGCCGGTCAGCACGGTGCCGCGCGACGACAGCGCAGCGCGTAGACGCTGGGTCAGCAGCTGCGCGGGCGCCATCGTCCAGTGGCTGTTCGAGTACGACGAGAGCCGCTGCGCGTCGGCATAGCCGAGGCGATAGACGAGGTGGTCGGAGTCGAGTGTCTGCGGCGCGGTGACCTCGAGCACCTTGATGGCGGGCAGCGTGCCACCGGTGATTGACGGCGTGGCCGGGCCGAGGTCGTAGCGGAAATCGGCGACTGCCGCCGGCGTGCTGCAGCCCGCGAGCAGACTCACGGCGAGCAGCACGGACAACACAGCACCGACGCCGGCGGAAAAGGAGCGGTCAAGCAAGCGTGACATGGCAGAGTCCTTTGAAATCATTGCGCCGCCGCGGGCACGCGCGATGCCGGCCAGCTAAAGCCTGGCTCGCCGGGGCCCGGTGCAGACGGCGCCGTGCCGAACAGCACACTGCGCGGGTTGTTGCTGAACGCATCGGCGGCACGATCCACCGAGCGCGCCGCCGACCGCACATCCTGCGACAGCGAATTCACGCGCGGCAGCGTCTCGTAGCTGACCCGCGCGGACAGATCCTGCAGCGTGCTATCCATCGACGACAGCGCGATACCCGCCTGCTGCGCCGCCGTGCCGACCTTGTTGAGCGGGCCGTCCGAGCGGTTCAGGCTCGTGATCAACTGATTGGTCGAAGCGAGCGTGCTGTCCAGTTGCGTCAGCGTGCCGGGCAGCTTGCTGACCGTCGGGCCCATCTGCTGGCTCAGCGTCGTCACGCCGTCGGCGGCGTGCTGCAGGCTCGCGGCCGTGGCGAGCAACTGGTTGCGCATGTCGTCGGAGAGCATTGCGTCGACGTCGCCGGCAACCTTTTCGAGCTCCCGCAGCAGCACATCGCCGCGCTCCTGCAACTGGTCGAGCAGGCCCGGATGCATCGGCAACTGCGCCACGTCCTTCAGTGTGGAAGGCAACGGCGCGGGATCGTGGCCCGTATCGTCGAGCTGGATGAACGCAATACCCGTCACACCCTGAAAGCCGAGGCTGCCGAACGTCGAGCGCGTAATCGGCGCATTCTTGTCGACCACGATGCGGATCACGATCTGCCCCGGATGCGAGCGATCGAACTTGATGGTCTGCACCTTGCCGACGTCGAGCCCGCGATACCGCACGGCGGCATCGGTATAGAGCCCGGTCACATTGGTCCGCGCGATCAGGTCGTACGGAATGCGCACCGACCGGTCGACGTTGAACAGAAACGCCGCCACGGCGATCGCGACCAGCAGCGCGACGGTGAAGAGCCCGGCCCAGAAGGCGTGCGATTTGTTTTCCATGGTCAGGTTCCCTGGTTCACAGCGGTAGCTCGGACGACGCCGGCTCGAGCGCAGCCGGCGGCAGCTTCGCACGGCGCTCGGGCGGCAATGCCTGCAGCGCGCGGCGGCCGCGCAGGCCGAGGAAATATTCGCGGATGAACGGATGATCGACGTTCGCGGCTTCTTCGACGGGCGCGGCGACGAGCACCTTGCGATCCGCGAGCACCGCCACGCGGGTCGACAACGCGACCATCGTATCGAGATCGTGCGTCACCATCACGACCGTAAGACCGAGCGCGCGATGCAACGTGCTGATCAGTTCGACGAATTCGTCGGAGGCACGCGGATCGAGCCCGGCGGTCGGCTCGTCGAGAAACAGCAACTCGGGTTCGAGCGCGATGGCGCGCGCAATGCCGACGCGCTTGATCATGCCGCCCGACAGCGCGGCCGGCATCTTCGATGCGTGCTTGCATGGCAGACCGACCATCTCGAGCTTGAGCATCACGATGTCGCGCAGCAGGTCGTCGGGAATCTTGCCGAGTTCGCGCAGCGGTTGCGCGATGTTGTCGAACACCGACAGCGACGAGAATAGCGCGCCCTGCTGGAACAGCATGCCGGAGCGGCTGCGCATCAGGTGAGCGGTTTCCGGGTCGATCGTCGAGGTGTCTTCGCCAAACACCAGGATGGTCCCCGACGAAGGCCGCTCGAGCCCGAGGATCTGCCGCACGAGCGTGGTCTTGCCCGAGCCCGAGCCACCGACAATCGACACGATTTCGCCGCGCTTCACGTCGAAGTTCAGATGCTGGTGGACGATGTTGCGGCCGTAGCGCTTGGTGAGGTCGCGCACTTCGATCACCGGTTCGGCGATCGAGGGCAGCGGCTGGCCGCGCACGGCGGAAGTGAGCGGCGCGATCATCCGAGCCCCACGTTCTGGAACAGGATCGCGAACACCGCATCCGCGAGAATCACGACCGTGATCGACGACACGACCGAAGTCGTCGTCCCCTCGCCGAGACTCTGCGAGTTCGCCTTGATGCGAAAGCCGAAGTGACAACCGACAATCGCGATCAACATGCCGAACACGACGCCCTTGCCGAGGCCGATCCACAGGTTCGCAACCGGCACGACGCCCGGTAGCGCGCGCACGAAATACGACATGTCGATGCCAAGCACGATTTTCGCAGCGAGCGCGCCGCCGGTGAGCGCGATGATGTTGGTCCACATCACGAGCAGCGGCATCGCGACAGCGAGCGCGACGACGCGCGGCAGGATCAGCCGCAGACCGTGCGGGATGCCCATCACGCGCATCGCGTCGAGCTCTTCGGTGACGCGCATCACGCCGATCTGCGCGGTGATCGCCGAGCCCGAGCGCCCGGCGACGAGAATCGCCGACAGCACCGGCCCGAGTTCGCGGATCACCGATAGCCCGAGAATATTCACGATGTACTGGTTCGCGCCGAACAGCCGCAACTGCTGCGCGGACAGATAGCTCAGCACGATGCCGATCAGGAACGCGACGAGCGCGGTGATCGGCAGCGCCTTCGTGCCGGCGCCATAGACGTTCGCGGAAATTTCGGTCCACGGCGTGATCTTCGGATTGCGCGCAATGGCCAGCAGGTCGAGTACGACACGACCGAACATCGCGATGCCGCCCGACAGATGCTCGAAGAACGAGAAGAGCGACAGGCCGAGGCGCGTGAACGGATCGATGCGCGGCACGGCCTCGACCGGTTCGCGGCCGGCGTCGAGTAGCGCGATGCGCTCGAAGATATCGCGCTGCGTGTCGTTCAGTTCGGCGAGTTCCGGCGGCAGCCGGTGGCCCCAGATGCGCCACAGTGCCTGGCCGCCGACGTGATCGAGCCGCTCGACGCGCGACAGGTCCCATTGCACGACCCGCTCCGCGCTACCCGCCAGCGCGCGCAGACGCGGCACCACGTGGCTGCGCGAGCGCGCCAGCGCGAGCGCCGTCCACTGGCCGGAGAGCCGGACCACCTTGCCCTGGTTGCCCGCGGTGATGTCGAGGCCGGGGGGAGTGTCGAAGTTCAAGGGTGCGTGGAAGAAAGTGGTTATGGGGTCGAGGTAGCGGCCCGGGTGTCCGCGCCCGGGTTAGCGGCCATTGTAACGAACGCAGCGCGTCGAAAGCGTGGCCGCGCCCGCGGTTGGTCCCTATGGCTACAATACGGGCCATGAACGCTCCCACAAAACCCTCCAGCGGCGCTCCGGCAGACGACTGGCGTATCGACCGGGCCCGCGCCGTCGCGCTGTTCGGCGCGCATGCGCAAGATTGGCCGATCGAGATCGTCGAAGAAACCGGTTCGACCAACGCCGACCTGATGGCCACCGTCAAGGCGCTGCCGCGCAAGGCCGGCGCGCTCGTCCGGCCGATCGTGCGGGTCGCCTATCTGCAGACCGCCGGTCGTGGCCGGCGCGGTCGCACCTGGTATGCGGAACCGGGCAATGCGCTGCTGTTTTCTGTCGCCTGCGTGCTGCCGCGGCCGCTCGAAGGGCTCGCGGGTCTGAGCCTCGCGGTCGGCGTCGCGCTGGTCGACGGGTTGCGCTCGCTGCCGCTCGGTCCGGCGGCTGGCCAGATCGCCCTGAAGTGGCCGAACGACGTGCTGTTCGAAGGCGACAAGCTGGCCGGCATCCTGATCGAAACCGCCTGGAGCACCGACGATGCCAGCGCGGTCGTGATCGGCATCGGTACCAATGTGAAGGGCGCGGACGCGCTTGCCGCGAAGGTGGGTGCGCTCAATGCTGGCGTGCCGGCGCAGGTGCGTGGCGCGGCGCCGACAGCGCTGTCGCGCGCGTTGCCGACGGCGAATCTCACCGATACGCTCGCCGCCGAACTGAATGCACTCGAACCCGCGCTGCAGCGCTTCGCGACCGACGGCTTCGCGCCGTTCCGCCAGCGCTGGAACGGCTGCCACGCGTACGCGGGCCGCGAAGTCGTGTTGATCGAACAGGGCAAGGAAATTGCGCGCGGCGTGGCGGCGGGTGTCGACGAAAGCGGCCAGTTGCTGCTCGACACCGCGAGCGGCCGCGAAACGATCGCTACCGGCGATGTGTCGCTGCGGCTCGCCAGCGACGGTGCCGCATGAGCGACGCGCTATTTTTGCTGATCGATGCTGGGAATAGCCGGGTGAAGTGGGCGCTGGTGCGGGCCGACGGCACGCAAGTACAGAGCGGCACGTTCGAACATCGCAAGGCGCAGGCCGAGATCGACGAAACCGCGGATGGCCCCGACTGGTCGCAGTTGCCGGTACCGCGCGGCGCGTGGCTGTCGAATGTCGCGGGCGCCGCGGTCGGGCAACGTATCGACGCATTGCTCGATGCGCACTGGCCCGCTCTGCCGCGCACGGCGATCCGCGCAGTCGCCCGGCAATGCGGTGTGACCAATGGCTATACGACGCCGTCCGCGCTTGGCAGCGACCGCTGGGCCGGCTTGATCGGCGCGCACGCGGCGTTTCCCGGCGAACATCTGTTGATCGCGACGTTCGGCACCGCAACGACACTCGAAGCACTGCTCGCGGATGGGAGCTTCGTCGGCGGCTTGATTGCGCCCGGCTGGTCGCTGATGATGCGCTCGCTCGGCGAGCACACCGCGCAGTTGCCGACGCTCGACATCCCGTCCGCGCAAGGTTTGCTCAAGGGTGAGAACGGCTCCGGCCCGTCGTTTGCGAGCGATACGCTGCGTTCGTTGTCGGCCGGTTGCGTGCTCGCGCAGGCGGGGCTGATCGAGCGGGCGTGGCGCGACTTGCAGGCCGCGTGGCAGGTGCCAGTGCGGCTCGTGGTGGGCGGCGGCGCGGCGATCGAAGTGACAGGCGCGCTGCAGGTGCCGCATACTCGCCATGACACGCTCGTGCTGTCCGGCCTCGCGTTGATCGCCGCCGACGATGCCGCGCGGACCGTATCATCCGCACCATCCCCCTGACCCGCACGCGCCCGATGAACGCAGCCTCATCCTCTCGACGGAGACTTCGACCATGCTGCGCTGGCTGATCGCCATCCTGCTTCTTGCCAATGTGCTCGCGTTCGTTGCGATGCGAGGCGTCTTCGGTCCGTTGCCGGCTGCCGGCATACGCGAACCGAATCATCTGAACCGGCAGATTCACGCCGACTGGCTCAAGGTCCGCGCGTTGTCGGCCGCGGATGCGGCGGACCAGGCGGTAGTGGGCGGGCCGGCTCCCGCTCCGGCGATCGCGGCGTCGGCGCTCGCGCAATAAGCTGGGCTACTGCGGCGTTACTTTCGCACCGGGCGCACTGCATCCGCGCTACCGCCGCACCACCGGCGCGCGATTCCCCAGACGAAACGAGCGCGTCAGCCCTGAGCGCGAACTTTCTTCAGCAACGACGTGGTCGAGCGATCGTGCTCGAACGGAATGGCAAGCGCGCTGCCACCCCACCCGCGCACCAGCGCCGATTCAGGCAGCGTGTCCATGTCATAGTCGCCGCCCTTCACGAGCACATCCGGACGCAGCGCTTCGATCAATGCGACCGGCGTCTGTTCTTCGAAACACACCACCCAGTCGACGCTTTCCAGCGCCGCGAGCAGCGCCATACGGTCGGCTTGCGCGTTGATCGGCCGGTCGTCGCCCTTGCCGAGCATGCGCACCGACGCATCGCTATTCACACCGACGATCAGACATGCACCGAGCGCCTTCGCATCGGCGAGATACGTGACGTGCCCGCGATGCAGGATGTCGAACACGCCGTTCGTGAACACCACCGGGCCGGTTAGCGACGGGCGCAGTTGCGCGAGCGCGTCGCGGGTCGTGAGCTTGCGTTCAAAAATGGCAGGCATGGGAATCGGGCTAATGAAGGTGAATGAGGGGTAAATATCGGACGAATGAGGAAATCGGGAAATCACGAAGCGGGGACGACGGCAGAAAGAAAAACGGCCCGCCAGGTTTGCGCCTGTCGGGCCGTTTCGTGTCCGTTGCCGGTTCGGGCTTCTGATTCTTGCTACCGGCTACCGGCGCAATCAGGCCGGTTGTTGCTGCACCGAACCTTGCTCGACCTGCAGACGGCCGACCACTTCCTTGCGGTAGCGATTCAGTTCCTGCGCGGTGTTGAAGGTGCGTTCGAACAAGATAGACAGGTTGTGCAGGATGCGCTCGACGACCTTCTTTTCCCAGCCGTCGTCGAAGCGGATCTGCTCGTCGAGCCAGCGTTCGAGCCATTCCGGATCGGGCAGGCGCGACTGGATCGTGTCGCGCGGGAACAGCGCCTGGTTCACGTGCAGGTTGGTCGGATGCAGCGGCTTTTCAGTGCGGCGGGCCGACGCCATCAGCACGCCGATCTTCGCGAATGCCGCACGCGCGACGTCGCCGAAGTTCGTCAGTGCCTTCTTCATGTAGCGCAGGTAGGCACCGCCGTGGCGCGCTTCATCGCGCGAGATGGTTTCGTAGATGTGCTTGATGACCGGCTCGGTATGCCATTCGGCGGCCCGGCGATACCAGTGGTTCAAACGGATCTCGCCGCAAAAGTGCAGCATCAGCGTTTCGAGCGGGGGCGCCGGATCGAACGTGAAGCGCACCGCATGCAGTTCTTCCTCGGTCGGCACGAGTTCCGGCTTGAAGCGCCGCAGGTATTCCATCAGCACCAGCGAATGCTTCTGCTCTTCGAAGAACCACACGCTCATGAAGGCGGAGAAGTCGCTGTCGTGGTGGTTGTCGCGCAGGAACATTTCCGTCGCGGGCAACGCCGACCATTCGGTGATCGCGTTCATCTTGATCGTCGCCGCCTGCTCGTCGGTGAGCAGCGAAGCATCGAACGAGTCCCATGGAATGTCCTTCTCCATGTCCCATCGAACGGACTCGAGCGATCTGTAAAGTTCCGGATAAAGCATGGTGTTCATATTCCCACCCCTGTTTCTGCGCGTTACGACGACTGTTGAATCTGGTTACTGTTTCGGCTGACGCACGAAAACCGCTTGTTCACGTGCTCAATGTTCGATTTTACGCGGCAATCGGACGCTCAGATGCACGCGTGTCGCAAAGAAACGTCTGGAAACGATTATGCGTTTGCGAAAAAAGCCGGTTTTTGCGCGGGGCGGCGACCGCCACGCGGTCAGCCGTGGGTGGAGAACTACCTTGCCTGGGCCGACAAACGGGCGATTCGTGGGTTGTTTTCTGTGCGCCCGAACATTCTGAAAGCTCATTGCATGATAGCACGCGAACTTGACAAAACCTGGTTGCGTCCGGGACGGTCCGGCTCACCGCCGGATGCAGGATGGAAAAGCCGTCTGCCGCGTCGATCCGGGGCGACATCCCGATTGTGTCAGCGGCCAGCGTGCCCGCTTGTGCCCGCCTGTTCGATCCATGCAGCCACTTCATCGCGCCGGGCAAGCGCGTCGCGCCGGCCGAGTTCGATCAGCTCGCTCGTGAATTCGCTTTCGAACAGCAGATAACTGGCAAACGACGCGCCCGATGCCCGGTTGCCGCCGACCGCGCCGAGCAGCCCGCGCACCGTCAACGGCAAGCGCTTTAGATGGCGTGCCGCGATCAGCTCGATACGTTCGCTCGGCGCGATCGCGAGCACGTCTACGTGGCGCCAGCCGCTTTCGGGCTCGACGGCATGCGGCAGTTGCAAGACCATCCGGTTGACGTGCTCGATCCGTTCGATGTCCGCGCCGATCGCATCGAGAAACACGCTCGCGAGCACCTGCTGGCCGATCTGCGCCAGCGACGGATAGTTGTCCTGCTGCTCGATCGCCGGCACTTCGGGGCGCGGCGTGGCCGCACCGATCACGACGATGCGGTCGGCGCCGAAGTGAATCGCGGGGCTGAGCGGCGCGATCTGGCGCACCGAGCCGTCGCCGAAATATTCATGGCGACCGTCGATTTCGAGTGACACAGCCGGAAACACATACGGAATCGCGGACGAAGCGAGCAGATGCGCAGGCGTCAGTTCGACCATCCGCGCGGTGCGTTGTGCGCGCCGCCATGCGTGGATCGGCTCGCTGGCCTGATAGAACGTGAGGTGTCGCCCCGACGAATAGCTGAGCGCCGTCACCGACAGCGCATGCAGCGCACGCGATTCGAGCATCTGGTCGATGCGGTGAAAGTTGAGCGTTTCATGCAGCAGCTTCGCGAGCGGTGCATTGTCGAACAGCGCACGCGGCGAGCGGCGCGCAGCCCAACCGAGCGTCATTGCCGCGAGCCAGCGCGCCCCGGCTCCGACCACACCGGGCCAGTCGGTGCGATACACATGATTCGCGCGCATGCCCGACCACACGTCGACGAGCCGTTCTGCGCCGCGCGCGAAATCGTCGGCGTGGCTCGCAATCGAAGTCGCATTGATCGCCCCCGCCGATGTGCCGCACACCACGGTGAACGGCGACGCGCGCTGCGCGGGCGCGACCTCGCGGGCAATGCTCGCGAGCGTCTGCAATGCGCCGGCCTGATAGGCCGCGCGCGCCCCGCCGCCCATCAGAACCAGTGCGAGTCGCATGAGGTACGCATCGGGTTGTCGGTGATGGTGGTGTTTTACTCGGGCTGCGGCGGGGTTTTCTTCGCGCGCGAGGGGCTCGACGCCCGCTTCGCCGCCGGTTTGCGCTTCGCGGCCGGCTGCTTCGCTCCGGCTGCCTTAGGCGCGGCCGTGCCAGCTGGCGCATCGGGCGTCGCGCCAGGTTGCGTCATCGCGAACTGCGCAAGCTGATTGAACTGCGATTGCAGCAGGTTCCACCAGCCCGACGTATCGAACGCGGGCGCGCCGGCTTCTGTGCCAACGGTCGATGCCGAGGCTGCTTCCTCTGGCGCCGGGGCCGCTTTCGCAGCGGGCTCAGCCGGTTTGCTGCCAGACGCCGCAGCTGCTGCCGCCGCCGAGAACGCAAACGGCGACGCCGCCGACGACGACGTCTCCTTCGGTCCCAGCGGCGCCTGCGCAAACGCGCCGAACGCGCGCAGCGTTGCGAGCGTCGCGCGCTGCACTTCGAGCGCCTGGATCGCCGATTGCAACATGTTCAGGTTCAGCTTCAACCATTGCTCGACGGCGCGCATGTCGGTGATGCGTTTGTCGAGTTCCTCGACGTTGGTCAGCGGCGCCATCATGTCGGACATCATCGACAGCGACGGTCCGAAGCCTTGCGCCGCGCCGGGCTGGCCGCCCGCAAACGGCGTGAGACGCATCATCTCCCACATCCGGTCGAGCATGCCGGCAGGGGGGAAACCTGGGAAGCCAGGGAAAGGCGGCGCGGTGCCGGATTTATCGGTCATATAACTTTCTCCTCACACCGGAAACGATTGAAGCGCGGCGGCCCGTTCACGGACAGGATGCGCTTCGTCCGATCATACCGCGCGGGCCGTGCTGCGCGCCGCGCTCCGCAACACGGCCGCGACACACAGGCGAAACCGCATCAGAACGGCTCGCTGCCCGGAAAATCGGCGGGGCGACGCTCGCGCAGCGAACTCACGCCCTCGCGCACGTCCGGCCCCGCGAAGCCCATGAATTCAAGTGCCAGCGAGGTATCGAAGGTCGGCCCTGCCAGCCGCAGCCAGTTGTTCAGCGCGTACTTGGTCCAGCGGATCGCCGTCTGCGAGCCATACGCGAGTTTTTCGGCGATCTCGAACGCGGTGGACAGCAACGCACTTTCATCGACGGCGCGCGACACGAGGCCGATGCGCTCCGCTTCTTCGCCGCTGACCGGCTCGCACAGCAGCAGGTAGTACTTGGCCTTCGCCATCCCGCACAGCAACGGCCAGACAATCGCCGCATGGTCGCCCGCCGCGACGCCGAGGCGCGTATGACCATCGATGATGCTCGCCGTGTTCGCCGCGATCGAAATATCGGCGAGCAGCCCCGCGACGAGACCCGCGCCGACCGCCGGCCCATGCATCGCCGAGACGATCGGCTTGCTGCAGTTGATCACGTTGTAGACGAGATCGCGGGCCTCGCGCCAGACGCGCGTGCGGACATCGAAGTCGGTCGCCATCTGCTCGACGAGGTCCAGATCGCCGCCAGCCGAAAAGCCCTTGCCTTCGCCGCGAATCACCGCGACGCGGGTCTCGTTGTCGCGATCGATGTCGCGCCAGATGTCGGCGAGTTCGCGATGCATGCGCTCGTCGGCGGTGGCGAGACCACTGCGATTCGCGCCCGCACCGTTCATCACGATTTCGAGGATGCCGTGCGGATGGCGGCGCAGTTGCAGCGACTCGTAGTGCGCGTAGAAGGCGGGGTTGCGGTCGGGCGCATCGGGCGATGCCGCTGGCTCCGGTGGTTGATTCGACATGGCGGTTTTCCGTGATCGAGGGTTGCGTGCCGGCGGTATCCGGGTCGATGCGGTTGAATGTGGCTTAGTGCAGCTCAATGCGGTTGATACACCCACTTGCCGTCGCGGATCTGCACCATCACCCGTGCGCGCTGATCGAGCCCAAGGTGATCGGTCGTACTCATGTTGACGACGCCGTTGGTATCCGCGAAGCCGCGTGTTGCTTCGAGTGCGTCGCGCAGTGCGTGACGGAATTCGGGTGTGCCGGGCGCCGCGCTCTTCAACGCGATCGGCACGGCGTTCGAGAGCAGCATGCTGGCATCCCACGCATACGAGCCGAACGCCGATACGCTGCCGCGCCCGTGCAGCGCTTCGAAGCGGCCGATGTAGTCTAGCGCGAGACGCTTCGCCGGGTGATCGACGGAGAGTTGCGCGGCGACCAGCACCGGGCTTGCGGGCAGGAACGTGCCGTTGCAGTCGCTGCCGCACACGCGCAGGAAGTCGTTATTGCCGACCCCGTGATTGTGATAGATCTCGCCCTTGTAGCCGCGCGCGATCAGCGTCCGCGGCGGCAGTGCGGCCGGCGTCCCGGCAGCGCCGACCACGACTGCATCGGGATTCGCGGCCATGATCTTGAGTATCTGGCCGGTCACGCTCGGATCGGTGCGGTTAAAGCGTTCGCTCGCCACCACGCGGATGTGATGCAGATCCGCGAACTTCGCGACCTCGGTATAGAAGGTTTCGCCGAGCGCATCGGCCTGGCCGATGTACGCGATCGTCTTCACACCGTGATCGCTGGCATGTTCGGCAATCGCGGAGGCCATCATCGCGTCGGTCTGCGGTGTCTTGAACATCCAGTGGCGTTTTGCATCGACGGGTTCGATGATCTTCGCGGACGATGCCAGCGAAATAGCCGGCGTCTCGCCTTCCGCGACGACGTCGATCATCGCGAGCGAGTTCGGTGTGATCGACGAACCGATGATCGCATCGACATGATTCTCGGAGATCAGCTTCTTGGTGTCCTGTACGGCCTGCGTCGTGTCCGATGCATCGTCGAGCACGATGTATTCGACCTTCTGGCCGGCCAGTTCTTTAGGAAATAGCGCGACGGTGTCGCGTGCAGGAATGCCAAGCGATGCGGCCGGTCCGGTCAGCGACAGCACGAGTCCGATTTTTACCTGGGCGAGTGCGAGTGCGGGCAAGCCGACTGTGAGTAGCGGCACGCAGCGCAACCAGCGGCGTAACGGCGTGCTCGCTCCGGCTCCGGTTGATAGCGATATGCCCCGGGCACGCCGGGTCGTCATGTCGAACGGGCGCAAGCGCAGCATGGAAGTCTCCTGATGGTTCTTGTTGTTGGCGATGTTGTTCTCTATGCCGGCCGTCTGTTGCGTACTGTCGTTGTCGTACGGCGTGAGGTCGTGCGACACGGTGCGCGTCCGGCGCGTGCGTCAGCCAGTGTAGCGGCGCACCGGCAGCCCGGCATCGGGCGAAACCCTTTCGGATCGGCGCGGCAGGCCGCGCAGCCGGGCGCGGTATTTCGGGCAGTCAAGCGCGTGCAGTCTGCTGCCTGCCGATGCGGTTAAACGCGCACCGTCCACCGATTCGGAGCATGCAGTCGAACCGTTCAGCACGCGCCATCGTTACGTTCAGCGCGCCCCGTCAGGCGGTGCAATCGCCTGATCGATCGCACCGAAGATCGATTTGCCCGCCTCGTCGAACATCTCGATCTTCACCGTATCGCCGTACTGCATGAACTCGGTCTGCGGTGCGCCATGCTCGATGGTTTCGAGGCAGCGCTTCTCGGCGATGCAGCAGTAGCCGCGCTTCGCATCCTTGTTCGAGACCGTGCCCGAGCCGACGATCGTGCCCGCGCGCAGATTGCGCGTCTTCGCCGCATGCGCGATCAGCTGGCCGAAGTGGAACACCATGTCCGTGCCGGCGTCAGGCTGGCCGACTTTCTTGCCGTTCCAGTGGACGATCATCGGCCGATGCACGCGGCCTGCGCGCCAGTGCTCGCCAAGTTCGTCGGGCGTGACGGCGAGCGGCGCGAACGATGTCGCCGGCTTGCTCTGGAAGAAGCCGAAGCCCTTCGCAAGTTCGGCGGGAATCAGGTTGCGCAGCGAAACGTCGTTCACGAGCGTGACGAGCCGCACGCCTTTCAGCGCCTGCTCGGGGGTTGCGGCCATCGGCACATCGCCGGTGATCACCGCGACTTCCGCTTCGAAGTCGATGCCATAGGCTTCCGAGGCGCAGATCACGTCGTCGCGCGGCCCGATGAAATCGTCGCTGCCGCCCTGGTACATCAGCGGGTCGGTCCAGAACTCGGGCGGCATCTCCGCCCCGCGTGCGCGGCGCACGAGTTCGACGTGATTCACATACGACGAGCCGTCGGCCCACTGGAACGCGCGTGGCAGCGGCGCCATGCAGTTTTCGGCATCGAACGGGAACGTGTTGCGCGCGCGGCCCTGGTTCAGCGCGTCGTACAGATCGAGCAGTTGCGGCGCGTAGAAGGTCCAGTCGTCGAGTGCGCGTTGCAGCGTCGGCACGATCGCGTCGGCAATCGCCGCGGTATGCAGGTCGCGGGATACGACGATCAGTTGACCGTCGCGCGTGCCGTCCTTCAGCGAGGCAAGTTTCATAGGGAAATGAGCGGTATGGATGACGATAGAAGGAATCTATTCTACGATGGTGAATCGGCGCGACCCAAACGCGCGTTTTTCCACCGCTGTATATCACGTGCCTTCGCGGCTCGCGCCTGCTCCCGCTCATGCCGTCATCCACTCGTCCACGCACTGCCCGTCGCAACGCCGCCGATGCTATCGATCCGCCGGCTATGCCCGCGGCCGCCGATGCCCTGGAGCCATTCGAAGCCGACGACGACGCGCCGGACGCCGGCGAAGAGAAACTGCGCTCGGGCATCCAGTCGATCGAAGTGGGTTTCCGGCTACTCGACGTACTGACGCACGAACCGCGCGCGATGATGCTGCGCGACCTCGCGCAACGCGCGGGCATGAGCCCGGCGAAGGCGCATCGCTACCTCGTGAGTTTTCTGCGGCTCGGCGTAGTCGCACAAGACCCGCTGTCGGGACGCTATGAACTCGGCGGTTTCGCGTTGCAACTGGGGCTCGCACGGCTTGCGCGGGTGGATGGCGTGAAGCTCGCGCGTGTCGCGCTCGCCGAACTGCGCGACCGGCTCGACATGACGGTCGGCATCGCCGTATGGGGCAACCAGGGGCCGACGGTCGTGCACTGGATGGAATCGAGCTACCCGGCGAAGGCATCGCTGAAGCTCGGCGACGTGATGCCATTGCTCGGCTCGGCGACCGGCCTGCTGTTCGCCGCCTATCTGCCGCGCAGCAAAACCGCTGCACTGATGGAGCGCGAACTCGCCGGCGCGCAACGGTTCACACAGGCCGACACACCGCGCACGCCGGCAGAAGTAGAGCGCGCGCTCGATGAAGTGCGCGCACATGGCGCGGCCCGTGTCGAGGGCATGCTGCTCGCGACGATCCACGCGTTCTGCATGCCGGTGTTCGATTCGACCGGCGAACTCGCATTGGGGCTGATCGCGCTCGGTCATGAGGGCGCGTTCGACATTCGCTGGGGTGGTGCCATCGATACAGCGCTGCGCGAATGCGCGGACAGACTGTCGTACGAGCTGGGGTATAGTCCGACGCCGCGCTGAGGCGAGTTTCACGGAGCGTGTTGGCCTGTTGCTTCGCGTGGGCCCGGAACGTCGCGGGTAACGGTACAGTCGAACCCCGCAGGCGCGCTGGCTCATCGATTGCGTGTACGGTATCGACCGAAGCCACTCGCCGCCCGATTCCTCACGAGTTATTACCGCCCACCTATCCCGTCCTGCATGTCGTCATCTGCGCTCCGTCGCGGTCCGAACCGCCCGCCTCGTCCGAATCGTCCGCCAACGGCAGCGGCGCGGTTGAGCTCGCGCGCAGGACGCTGGATCGCGGTGTTGATCGCCGTGCTGTGCCTGCACTGGATCGCCGCTGAGTGGATCGAGCGGAATCGGCAAACATTCCAGCCCGCCGACGCCGCACACGCGCCGGTCGAAATTGCGCTGCTACAGCCCGAGCGCATCGAGCAAAAGCCGGCCGCCGAACCGGCTGCTGCCGCACCGAAGCCCGCACCGGTTCAACGCGCCCGTCCCCATG
Organism: Paraburkholderia sp. CHISQ3; assembly: GCF_030464945.1. Classification (NCBI taxonomy): domain Bacteria; kingdom Pseudomonadati; phylum Pseudomonadota; class Betaproteobacteria; order Burkholderiales; family Burkholderiaceae; genus Paraburkholderia; species Paraburkholderia sp. CHISQ3. The sequence continues at coordinate 321,233 of NZ_JALPRG010000008.1, read as the reverse complement.
CATCGCAAGAACATGTGCTGACGGCTACGCAACCCGACGCGAAGGCGCCAGCCGCTGCGTCTGCGCCCGCGGTGCCCGAGGCCGCAAGCGCTGCGACTGCAACGGCAGCTTCAGGCGCAAACGGCAATGCGGCCGCCACCGGCGCCTCCGCACCGAGTGCCGCTAGTGCCGCGCAGGCAACGCCCGGCGTGAAGTTCTCGGTACCGCCGTCCAGCGACATGCAGTACGACACGTTTTACAACGGCGTACGCAACCAGCCCGGCACGATCCACTGGACCAGCGATAGCCAGCACTATGAGATCGTCGTCTCGATGCCAGTACCGTTTATCGGCCCGTTCACCTATTCGAGCCACGGCCGGGTCGACGCATTCGGTCTCGCGCCCGATCAGTACATCGAAAAACGCGGCCGGCGCCCCGAAGACGTAACGATCTTCAACCGCACCGACAAGCAGATCGCCTTCACGCGCACACCGACAACGCTCGCGTTGCCCGATGGCGCGCAGGACCGCTTCAGCATGGTGATGCAGCTTGCGAGCCTCGTGCGCGGCGACCCCGATGCGTACAAGCCTGGCGTCACGCGGCAGTTCTACGTCGCGGATAACAACAGTGGCGAGATCTGGCCGATCGAAACGATCGGCGACGAGACAGTGCGCACTGCACAGGGCTTCGTCGGTGCGCGGCACTTCATGCGTCTGTCGCGTCACGCCGGCGATGAGCGGCGCATCGACGTATGGCTCGCGCCGTCGCTAGGCTGGTTGCCCGCGCGACTCGTGCAGACCGAACCGAACGGCACGCAGATCGAGCTTGTCTGGCGCGGCAAGCTTGGTGCGCCCGATGGCGATGCGGCCGGCGGCGCAGCTTCACCGGCGCCTGATGTCGGCGGGGCGAACGGGGCAAACGGGGCAAACGATCTCGCCGCGCCTCAACCCGGCGCCGCTGCCGGGAGTGCTGGTAGCGCTGCCACGCCGGCTTCGTCGTCCATTGTCGCGCCCGCTACATCTCCAGCTGGATTACCCGCTGTCCCGCCTGTTGCTTTCCCCGCCCCTCCGACGACTGCTTCACCGGACGCGTCACCCGCAACGCCACCCGTCGCTTCACCTGCGCCTGCACCGACCCCTAGCGCCCCCTCGGGCAACAGCGCGCCAAGCCCCTGAACCTCACCAGGTCTTACACAGATCCCTGAAACTTCCTCGTGAGACTCCACTCGCATCCACCAGGCGCACGCCCAGCGACGCCGCCATGACGTCTATCGCACGCCGCGCCGCAAGGCACCGCTGGCCCGCTTCGTGCGACGGTATATCTCGCGACATTGCGTCATTCAACGCATCTTCACCGCATCACGACTAACGGAGCCCGCATGCAACTGAACATCGACGGCATCGACACACGTTATGTACTGAGTAACGAGGGCGGCGGCCCCTGGCTGACGTTTATCCATCAACTGGGCGGCGATCTTTCCATCTGGGACCAGATGGCCGGTTATTTTCGTGACGACTACACGGTGCTGCGCTACGACGTGCGCGGCCATGGTGCAACCGCGGTCACGGATACCCATTTCAGCATCGCGGATCTGGCACACGACCTGGCGTCGCTACTCGATGCGCTGGGTGTAACGCATACGCATCTGGTCGGTATATCGATGGGCGGCATGATCGCGCAGCAGTTCGCACTCGATTACCCGCAGCGCGTCGACACCTTGACCCTCGCCGATACGTCCGCGGGCACGCCGCCCGAGGGCCGCGCGGTCTGGGACCAGCGTGCGGCCTCGGCACGCAACGACGGTCTTGCGGCACTCGCCTCTGCGACAATCGGTCGCTGGCTCACACCCGACTTCCAGCAGGCGCATCCCGAAGCAGTCGAGCAGATCCGCGAAGTGCTGCTGCAAACGTCGCCACAAGGCTATGCGCGTGCATGCGAAGCACTGCGCGATTTCGACGTGCGCGACCGGCTCGCCGCACTGCGCATGCCGACGCTCACCGTAGCCGGTCGACACGACACGGGCACGCCGCCAGCTGCGACGGCGGCGATCGCCGAGGCGATCGAAGGGGCTCGGCACGAATTGCTCGATGCCGCGCACCTTGCACCGATCGAGCAATCACAGCGATTTGCTGCCATGCTTGAAACGTTTCTACAAAGCCCTGTCTAACCTTCAGGTCCGGAAATTTTTACTAGCGTTGCCCGGACCCACCCCTTGAATTCCACACCATATGCTCCATGTATGGCGCAGGAACGGCCTGGAGCCCACGGAAAGAAGGAGTGTCGCCATGCAAATGATCTACAACAGCCCCAATTATTGTGTTGTCGAGTTTCCGCCTGAAGATGGCCATCTCGCCATGCGCTCAGGCGGTTATGAGATCGTCGACAAGAATATGCAACGCGAGATCTATATCGACGGCGCCATGGCTGCGCGCTTTCGCGAACATGTACAGAAGCTGATCCAGGAGGAACCGTCGCTGGACGAAGTCGACGAGTTCCTCGGGCAATTCGATAGTCTGATGAATCAACCGGTCGTGCTTCACTAACCCACGCCCCGGCGACACGTTACTCAAAAGTCCTGTCCGGCTCCGTGCCGGACAGGACTTTTTCTTTGTCATTGCGAAACAGATCTTGCTCGCCCGCACGGGGGCGCTTTTCAGCCCGATGGCCACACGCAGCGCCACCATGCGGCTGCGGCTACAATGACGGGTTCCCGAGTCCCATCAGGCGCAAGCCGCTTTTTGCCACGCGCTTTTGCCATTATTTCGCCATGAACCAGCCTGCTTCCTCCGCCGTTGCCGCCCGCACCCATGCGCTCGCCCGTGTCTACACGCGCGGCGCAACGCTGCCCGCGCTGCTCGAGTCGCGCATCCTGATCCTCGACGGGGCGATGGGCACGATGATCCAGCAGTACAAGCTCGGCGAAGCAGCGTATCGCGGCGAGCGCTTCAAGGACTACGGGCGCGACATCAAGGGCAATAACGAGCTGCTGTCGATCACGCAACCGCAGGTCATCGGCGAGATTCACGAGCAGTACCTCGCGGCCGGCGCCGACATCATCGAGACCAACACGTTCGGTGCGACTACCGTTGCCCAGGCCGACTACGGCATGGAGAACCTCGCGTACGAGATGAACCTCGAATCGGCGAAGATCGCTCGCGCCGCGTGCGAGCGTTACTCGAGCGCGGGCAAGCCGCGCTTTGTCGCCGGCGCGATCGGCCCGACGCCGAAAACGGCCAGCATCTCGCCCGACGTCAACGACCCGGGCGCGCGCAACGTGACCTTCGACGAGCTTCGCACCGCTTACTACGAGCAGGCGAAAGCGCTGCTCGAAGGTGGTGTCGACCTGTTTCTCGTCGAGACGATCTTCGACACGCTGAACGCGAAAGCGGCGCTGTTTGCGCTCGACGAACTGTTCGAAAACACGGGCGAAATCCTGCCGATCATGATCTCCGGCACCGTCACCGACGCGTCGGGCCGCATCCTGTCCGGCCAGACCGTCGAGGCGTTCTGGAATTCGCTGCGGCACGCGAAGCCGCTCACGTTCGGGCTGAACTGCGCACTCGGTGCGGCGCTGATGCGCCCGTATGTCGCCGAGCTCGCGAAGCTCTGCGATACGTATGTGTCGTGCTACCCGAACGCCGGTCTGCCGAATCCGATGAGCGACACCGGCTTCGACGAAACGCCCGCCGACACCTCCGGGTTGCTGAAGGAGTTTGCCCAGGCCGGGCTCGTCAATATCGCGGGCGGCTGCTGTGGGACGACGCCGGAACATATCGCGGCGATCGCAAAAGCACTCGCCGACATCAAGCCGCGCAGGTGGCCGAATCACTATCGCGACGCGGCCTGAGCCGCGCGGCTGACCCACGCTCCTGCACCGCTCCATAAAAAAGACAACGCCATGACCGATCACACCCTGCGCCTGTCCGGCCTCGAACCGTTCAATGTCACGACCGGCACGCTCTTCATCAACGTCGGCGAACGAACCAACGTCACCGGGTCGAAAGCGTTCGCGCGGATGATTCTCAACAGCCAGTTCGACGAAGCGCTCGCGGTTGCGCGTCAGCAGGTGGAGAACGGTGCGCAGGTGATCGACATCAACATGGACGAAGCGATGCTCGATTCGAAAGCGGCGATGGTCCGCTTCATGAATCTGATCGCGTCGGAACCGGACATTGCGCGCGTGCCGGTGATGATCGACTCGTCGAAGTGGGAAGTGATTGAAGCGGGTCTGAAGTGTGTGCAGGGCAAGGCGATCGTCAACTCGATCTCGCTGAAGGAAGGCGAAGACGCGTTCCGTCATCACGCGAAGCTGATTCGCCGCTACGGCGCAGCCGCGGTCGTGATGGCCTTCGACGAAAAAGGCCAGGCCGATACCTTCGAGCGCAAGACCCAGATCTGCAAGCGCTCGTACGACTTCCTCGTCAACGAAGTCGGCTTCCCGCCCGAAGACATCATCTTCGATCCGAACATCTTCGCGATTGCGACCGGGATCGAAGAGCACAACAACTACGCGGTCGACTTCATCAACGCGACCCGCTGGATCAAGCAGAACCTGCCTTACGCGAAGATCAGCGGCGGTGTGTCGAACGTCTCGTTCTCGTTTCGCGGCAACGACCCGGTGCGCGAGGCGATCCACACCGTGTTCCTGTATCACGCGATCCAGGCGGGCATGGATATGGGCATCGTCAACGCGGGCCAGCTCGGCGTCTATGCCGATCTCGACACCGAACTGCGCGAGCGCGTCGAGGACGTCGTACTGAACCGCCGCGACGACGGCACCGACCGTCTGCTCGAAATCGCCGACAAGTTCAAGACCGGTGCCGCGAAGAAAGAGGAAAACCTCGAATGGCGCAACCAGCCCGTCGAGAAACGTCTGTCGCATGCGCTCGTGCTCGGCATCACGACCTTCATCGTCGAGGATACCGAAGAGGTCCGTGCGAAGATCGACGCGGCCGGCGGCCGCCCGATCAACGTGATCGAAGGGCCGTTGATGGACGGCATGAACATCGTCGGCGACCTGTTCGGTCAAGGCAAGATGTTCCTGCCGCAGGTGGTCAAATCGGCGCGCGTGATGAAGCAGGCCGTTGCGCATCTGATCCCCTTCATCGAGGAAGAAAAGCGGCTGCTCGCCGAAGCCGGCGGCGACGTGCGCGCGAAAGGCAAGATCGTTATTGCCACCGTGAAGGGCGATGTGCACGACATCGGCAAGAACATCGTGTCGGTGGTGCTCCAGTGCAATAACTTCGAAGTGGTCAACATGGGCGTGATGGTCCCGTGCAACGAGATTCTCGCGAAGGCGAAGGTCGAGGGCGCGGATATCGTCGGGCTGTCGGGGCTGATTACGCCAAGCCTCGAGGAAATGGCCTACGTCGCCTCCGAAATGCAGCGCGACGATTACTTCCGCATCAAGAAGATTCCGCTGCTGATCGGCGGCGCTACGACTTCGCGCGTGCACACGGCCGTCAAGATCGCGCCGCATTACGAAGGCCCTGTCGTGTATGTGCCGGATGCGTCGCGCTCGGTGTCGGTTGCATCGAGCCTGCTCTCCGATGAGGGCGCGGCGAAGTATCTGCAGGACCTGAAGACCGACTACGACCGCATCCGCGACCAGCACGCCAACCGCAAGGTTCAACCGATGGTCACACTCGCCGAGGCGCGCGCGAACAAGACGAAGATCGACTGGGCCGGCTACCGGCCGGTCAAGCCGAAGTTCATCGGCCGGCGCGTGTTCAAGAACTTCGATCTGAACGAACTCGCGAACTATATCGACTGGGCGCCGTTCTTCCAGACCTGGGATCTCGCCGGCCCGTATCCGGCCATCCTCAACGACGAGATCGTCGGCGAATCGGCGCGACGCGTGTTCTCCGACGCGAAATCGATGCTGTCGCGGCTGATCCAGGGCCGCTGGCTCACCGCGAACGGCGTGATCTCGCTGCTGCCCGCGAACACGGTCAACGACGACGACATCGAGATCTACACCGACGAATCGCGTACTGAAGTCGCGCTGACATGGCGCAACCTGCGCCAGCAGAGCGTGCGACCGGTGGTGGATGGCGTGATGCGGCCGAACCGGTCGCTGGCCGATTTCATCGCGCCGAAGGATTCGGGCGTGGCCGACTACATCGGCATGTTCGCGGTGACGGCCGGCCTCGGCGTCGACGTGAAGGAAAAGCAGTTCGAGAAGGATCACGACGACTACAGCGCGATCATGCTGAAGGCGCTCGCCGACCGGTTTGCCGAAGCGTTCGCCGAAGCGATGCATGCGCGTGTGCGCCGCGACCTGTGGGGCTACGCCGCAGCCGAAACGCTCTCCAACGAAGAACTGATCGGCGAGAAATACCGCGGCATCCGGCCCGCGCCGGGCTATCCGGCCTGCCCGGACCATCTCGTGAAGCAGGACATGTTCACTGTGCTGCGCGCCGAAGAGATCGGCATGAGCGTGACCGAGTCGCTAGCGATGCTGCCCGCGGCAAGCGTCTCCGGTTTTTATCTTGCGCATCCCGACAGCACGTATTTTTCGGTCGGCAAGATCGCCCAGGATCAGGTTGAAAACTTCGCGCAGCGCATGGCGCTGTCGAAAACGGATGCGGAACGGGCGCTCGCGCCGCTGCTGTAAAGCCTCGACGGGTGGGCAATATATCGGATGTGTAAGGCTGAATATTTCTCGCAGCACGAATTTCGGTTTTGTAAGCTGAAGCAGCAGTACCCGCCGGACGCGGGGTCAACAACGCGCCGGCTTCATCGACTTGCAACCGTCACGGAGAAAATCGTATGAAAAAGCTGACGCTGTTACTGACTGCTTTGTCACTGGCTGCGGGCTCGTCGCTGGCGCTCGCCCAAACCGCCACGCCCGCCGAAGCGAGCGCGGTCAGTTCGTACTCGCCGCCCACCCAGAAGCACGTGAAGAAGGCGAAGAAGAAAAAGGTGAAGAAGGGTGCATCTGCGCCGGCCGCTACGCCGGAAGCGGCCAGCCAGTAATCAAGACACGTGCAATGCACCGTTTGGTTTGCGGCGCATTGCAGACCTGCAGAAACGACGGAGCCCGCTTATAGCGGGCTCCATGTCTTTGGTGCGCTCGATGCGCGCGGTTATTTATCCAGCGCTCGCCAGGCCGCGGGATTCTTTCCGGGCCTGGTCAATGCCAGCACCAGCACCGCGGGCCACCACCCGATAACCGTTCAGATGCCCCAGAGCACGTCGTTGTTTTCCTGCTTCGCGAGGCGCAGCATGTCGAGGAACGGGTACGCGCGCTGCGCGAGACCGATCGGGATTTCATGATGCTCGTGGCCTTCTTCACCTTCGTGGAAGTGCCCGTCGTGTTCGGCGCGCTCCTGCTTGTCGGTGACGATGGCCGACTCGAGCTTCGCGATCGCCGCATCGAGTTCGTCGTGCATGATGACGCCGCGTTCGCCAAGCGGTTTGCCGACGATACCGACGAGATACTGTGCGAGATTTTCGAGCATCACGACGTCCGGGGCGGCGCGACATTTGAAAGTAACCAGCATGGCAATTCCCTTTTCGTTATGTTGGATTCGCGTACGAAACGACATAGAACGGTGATTCATACGGTTTCGTTGGCAAGGCCGGCGCGCGCCGGCTGCCACGGCCCTTGATCGGGCATCGATCCAGTGGACACTCAATGGACATATTAGCACCTGCTAAAATCCGTCTAGACCGAAAAAGCACCTCCCGACGCGCCGGACCCGTTTGCTGCTCCGCCCGCTCCCGCCTCCCCGATCGCCGCCTGCGGCCGTGGCGACGACCGCAGGCCGATGAACGATCCACCGCAGGCGAAACGAACCATCCGCCGCGAGCGGACCAGCCGCCTGCCGTGGCCGAACTACCATCCGGCGCCTCGGTCGCCTTACTGCACTGCCTCACTGGACTCGCAACAAGCATGCTGCCCGCACAAAAACTGACTCTCGAAACACTGCTCGCCGACATCGTCAAGCAGGTCGCCCAGACTACCCAGGCCGCCCAGGACCAAGCCGATGCCGCCTTCGTCGCGCCCGCCATCACGCTCGAACGCCCGAAAGTCGCCGCGCACGGCGATGTCGCGTGCAACGTCGCGATGCAGCTCGCCAAGCCGCTGCGCGCCAATCCGCGCCAGCTCGCACAACAGATCGTCGACGCGGTGCTCGCGCACCCGCAGGCTAAAGGTCTTGTGGACGGCGCCGAAGTCGCCGGTCCTGGCTTCATCAACCTGCGTCTTGCCGCCGCTGCAAAGCAGGCCGTAGTCGGCGCCATATTCACCGAACGCGCCGACTTCGGCCACTCGCAGCGCGAAGCAGGCAAGCGCGTGCTGATCGAATTCGTCTCCGCCAACCCGACCGGCCCGCTGCACGTCGGCCACGGTCGCCAGGCGGCGCTTGGCGATGCACTGTCGAACGTACTCGCGTCGCAGGGTTACGCCGTGCATCGCGAGTTCTATTACAACGATGCGGGCGTGCAGATCCAGACGTTGGCCCTGTCGACCCAGGCGCGCGCGCGCGGCCTGAAGCCCGGTGATGCAGGCTGGCCCGAGTCCGCCTACAACGGTGAATACATCGCCGACATCGCGCACGACTATCTGAACGGCGAAACCGTGGCAGCCAAGGACGGCGAACCAGTGAAGGGTGCCGGCGACATCGAAAACCTCGATGCGATCCGCCGTTTCGCGGTCGCGTATCTGCGCCACGAGCAGGACATGGACCTGCAGGCATTCGGCGTGATCTTCGACCAGTACTTCCTCGAATCGTCGCTGTACACGCAAGGACTCGTCGAGAAGACCGTCAATACGCTGATCGCCGCAGGCAAGACCTACGAGCAGGAAGGCGCGCTGTGGCTGCGCACCACCGACGACGGCGACGACAAAGACCGCGTGATGCGCAAGACCGACGGCACGTACACGTACTTCGTGCCGGACGTCGCCTATCACGTCGCGAAGTGGGAGCGCGGCTTCACCAAGGTCATCAATGTGCAGGGCTCGGACCACCACGGCACGATCGCGCGGGTGCGCGCCGGCCTGCAGGGGCTCGGCGTCGGCATTCCGAAGGGCTATCCAGACTACATCCTGCACAAGATGGTCACCGTGATGCGCGACGGCCAGGAAGTGAAGATCTCGAAGCGGGCCGGCAGCTATGTGACCGTGCGCGACCTGATCGAATGGTCGGGCGGCGCTGCGCAAGGTGCGGAAGCCGCGCCGGATCTGCTCGATGAAGCGACCATCCGGCGCGGCCGCGATGCGGTGCGCTTCTTCCTGATCTCGCGCAAGGCCGACACCGAGTTCGTCTTCGACATCGATCTCGCCCTCAAGCAGAACGACGAAAACCCCGTGTATTACGTCCAGTACGCACACGCGCGGATCTGCTCGGTGATCAACGAATGGAAGTCGCGCTTCAACGCCGACGAGGCCGTGCTGCCCACCGTGGACGTCACGCCGCTCGTCAGCGACCAGGCGATGGCGCTGCTGCAGAAGCTCGCCGAATACCCCGACATGCTCGCGCACGCCGCCGACGAACTCGCGCCGCACGCGGTCGCGTTCTATCTGCGCGACCTCGCGGGCGAATTCCACTCGTTCTACAATGCCGAACGCGTTCTCGTCGACGACGAAGCGCTTCGCAATGCCCGCATCGCGCTGCTCGCGGCGACGCGCCAGGTGCTCGCCAACGGTCTGGCAGCGATCGGCGTCTCCGCCCCCGCAAAGATGTAGGCATTGCGCAGCGGGATGCGTGCGGCCGTCGTTATAATCGACGGCCGTTCCACGATTCTTTTCGCAGGTGATTCAAACGATGGCAAAACCGCGCCGCACTACGAAGCAGTCGAAACAAACCGGGGGCACTTTTCTCGGTATCGTGCTGGGCCTGATCGTCGGCCTGGCGATCGCGGTGGTGGTGGCGCTCTACATCACGCGCGCACCGACGCCGTTCGTCGCGAAGGTCGCGCCGGCCGCCGCCTCGGACGCGGGTGCGAGCCAGCCGCAATACGACCCCAACCGGCCGCTGCAGGGCAAGACGCCGGGCGTCGCGGTGCCGCAAGCCGCCCAGCCGGCGCCGCCGAATACCGCACCGGGACAGTCGACCAACCAGACGCAGTCGTCCGGCATGCTCGAAGAACCGCAGATCGTCGAAGTGCCGCCGGCGGCCAGCAACGGCGTCGCTGTCGCGCCCAAGCCCGCGCAGGACAACAGCACGCAGACGAAGAAGCCGCAGGGTGCTTCGGCACCGGCCACGGCCAACGCGGCAAACACCGCGCCGAAGCCAGGCTCCACGGCCAACGCAGCCAATGCGGCCAACGCCAAACCGGCAACGGGTACATCGAACGCCGCAGCCGACGCGAATACCGGCTACTTCCTGCAGGTCGGCGCCTACAAGACCTCCGCCGATGCCGAACAGCAGCGCGCGCGTCTCGCGTTCCAGGGCTTCGAATCGAAGGTGACGCAGCGCGATGCGGGCGGCATCACGTACTATCGCGTGCGCATCGGGCCGTTCTCGAAGTTCGACGACATGAATTCGGCGCGTCAACGGCTGTCCGATGCGGGCGTCGATACCGCCGTCATTCGCTTCACCAAACAGTAAGCCAACACACTGCGCCGCCGCTGAACCTTCGGTGCGCGGCGCAGGTCTGAATCACGGCAGAACGGCGCCGTAGCCTGTACGATGGCGCAGATCGCTGGGTCACCCGGGTCGCACAACTTTCGTAGTGGCGACGCACGCTACGGCAAGCCGCCGTCGCACGTCGCCGTTATTTCCGCCTTATCAGGTCCACACGACATGAAAAAACTGCTTGGCATTCTCTTCATCTCCGTCGGTATCGTCGCGGGCGCTGCCCACGCGTCGCCGGCCGCACCGGTCGCAGGCAAGGACTACAAGGTACTCGCCGCGCCGCAGCCGGTCGAAGTGCCGGCCGGCAAGATCGAAGTCACCGAATTCATGTGGTACGGCTGCCCGCACTGCAACGAGTTCGACCCGTTCCTCGAAGCATGGGTGAAGAAGCAAGGTCCGGACGTCGTATTCAAGCGCGTGCCGGTTGCGTTCCGCGACGACTTCATTCCGCATTCGAAGCTGTACCACGCTGTCGATGCACTCGGCCTCGCACAGCAGCTGACCCCGGCCATCTTCAACGAAATCCACGTCAACCACGATTACCTGCTGACGCCGGAAGATCAGGCCAAATTCCTCGCCACCAAGGGTGTCGATCCGAAGAAGTTCAAGGAAGCGTACAACTCGTTCTCGACGCAGACCGCGCTGGCACGTGACAAGAAGCTGCTCGACGACTACAAGATCGACGGCGTGCCGACGCTTGCAGTGCAGGGCAAGTACGAAACCAGCCCCGCCATCACAAACGACCTGCCGGGAACGATTCAGGTGCTCGACTACCTGGTCGCCCAGGTTCGCGCGAAGAAGATGTAATCCCCAAAGGCGCCGGAATGAGTACACCTCTGAAGGTTTTCATTACCGGCGCATCGAGTGGCATTGGCCTCGCGCTCGCCGCCGAATATGCGCGGCGCGGCGCGATCCTCGGCCTGGTCGCCCGTCGCGGCGACGCACTCGCCGCGTTCCAGCAAGCCCATCCCCAGACTTCCGTTTCGATCTATCCCGCCGATGTCCGCGACGCCGAAGCGCTCGCCTCGGCCGCCCAGCAGTTCATCGATCAACACGGCTGCCCCGATGTCGTGATCGCCAACGCCGGTATCAGCCGCGGTGCGGTCAGCGGTCGCGGCGACCTGCGGACCTTCCGCGAAGTCATGGACATCAACTACTACGGCATGGTCGCCACCTTCGAACCGTTCGCCGCCGCGATGAGCGCTGCGCGTACCGGCACGCTGGTCGGTGTCGCGAGCGTCGCCGGGGTGCGCGGGTTGCCGGGCTCGAGCGCGTACAGCGCATCGAAGGCCGCGGCGATGAAGTATCTCGAAGCGCTGCGCGTCGAGATGCGGCCGCGCGGCGTGGCCGTCGTGACGATCGCGCCCGGCTTCATCCGCACGCCGATGACCGATCACAATCCGTACCGGATGCCGTTTTTGATGGACGCCGATCGCTTCGCCAGGAAAGTGGCCGATGCGGTCGCACGCAAGGTGTCGTTCGCGGTGTTTCCGTGGCAGATGCGCGTGGTCGCGATGCTGCTGCATGTCACGCCTCGCTGGCTCTACGACCGCGCGTTCGAAAAAGCGCCGCACAAGCCGCGCGCCGAAGACTGACGGACTGTGACGGACTGACCGATAGACCGATAAACGCACACACGTAGCCGAAGCGAGCCGCGTGTCGAAGCGAGCCTTCTGTCACGATGCACGTGTCGTGAGCCGGTGCGTGGCGGCGTGGCCCGTCCATATGCATATGCGGTTTAAGTGGTTGTCGGCGCAACTCCCCTTCGATAAGCTTTCTCCCAGGCGGGATGCGAAACGCAACGAATCGCAACGAAATGCAGACAGGCACTGCACGCATCGCCCGCATCTCGATCAGAACGCCCGGCCGGGGTTGTCGCTGCCGGAACGAAGACGAACTGCCTCGAACTGCCTGATACCACGCCTGTTTTGGGAGATCTTATGCGCTTCAAACTGCTCGCCGCCGTCGTACTCGCCGCGGCACCCGCGCTCGTGCTGGCCAAGCCGCTGACCGTCTGCACGGAAGCGAGCCCGGACGGTTTCGACGTCGTCCAGTTCAACTCGCTCGTCACCACCAACGCCTCCGCCGATGTGATCTTCAACTCGCTCGTCTCTTACGACGAAGCCGCGAAGAAAGTCGCGCCCGCGCTCGCCGACAAGTGGGACGTCAGCGCCGACGGCCTCACGTACACGTTTCATCTGCGGCCGGGCGTTGCGTTCCAGACCACCGATTACTTCAAGCCCACCCGCGCGCTGAACGCCGACGACGTCGTGTTCACCTTCACCCGCATGCTCGACGACAGCAACCCGTGGCACAAGGTCACGGGCGCGAGCGGGTTTCCGCATGCGCAGTCGATGGGACTCGTGAAGCTGATCAAGTCGGTATCGAAGGTCGACGACAGCACGGTCAAGTTCGAGCTGAACGAACCGAACGCCACCTTCGTGCCGATCCTGACCATGGGCTTCGCATCGATCTACTCGGCCGAATACGCGGACCAGTTGCTGAAGGCCGGCAAGCAGGCCGATCTCAATGCAAAGCCGATCGGTACCGGGCCGTTCGTGCTGAAGAGCTACACGAAAGACGCGATCATCCGCTACGACGTGAACCCGACCTACTGGGGGCCGAAGCCGAAGATCGACCGGCTCATCTACGCAATCACGCCGGATGCCACCGTGCGCGCGCAAAAGGTGAAGGCCGGCGAATGCCAGATCGCGCTGTCGCCGAAACCGCAGGACATCGCCGAAGCGAAGTCCGACAAGTCGATCAAGATCGAACAGACGCCCGCGTTCATGACCGCGTTCGTCGCACTGAACACGCAGAAAAAGCCGCTCGATAACGCAAAGGTGCGCCAGGCGCTAAACCTCGCGTTCGATCGCACGACGTATCTGAAGACCGTGTTCGACAACACGGCGACGCCTGCGACCAATCCGTATCCGCCTAACACGTGGAGCTACGACAAGGCGATCCAGCCATGGCCGTACGATCCGGTGCAGGCGAAGAAGCTGCTCGCGGAAGCGGGCCTGCCGAACGGTTTCGAAACGACGATCTGGGTGCGCCCGAACGGCAGCGTGCTCAATCCGAGCCCGAAGGTCGGTGCGGAACTGCTGCAGGCCGACTTCGCAAAGATCGGTGTGAAGGCCGACGTGAAGGTGATCGAGTGGGGCGAGCTGATCAAGCAGGCAAAGCAGGGGCAGCACGACACGCTGTTCATGGGCTGGGCCGGCGACAACGGCGATCCGGACAATTACCTGTCACCGCTCTTTAGCTGCAACGCGGTGAAGTCGGGTATCAATTTCGCGCGCTACTGCGATCCGCAGCTCGACAAGCTGATCACCGACGGCAAGGCAACCGCCGACCTCGCGAAGCGTACGAAGGCGTATGAAGCCGCGCAGAAGATCATTCACGACCAGGCGCTGTGGATTCCGCTCGGCTATCCGACGGCCACTGCGTTGACGCGCACGAACGTTAGCGGGTATCAGGTGAGCCCGTTTGGGCGGCAGAACTTTGGGGCGGTGAGCGTGCAGTAATGTAGCGGTAGTTGTCACGGCATTGCGTGGCAGAAAAGCAGAAGGCCCGATTGCTCGCAATCGGGCCTTCTGCTTTTTTCACCGCGGCTTGCTCAGCAATCTGACAACGCCGCGTCGCGCAAACTACGCCGTAAAGCGGATCACACCATCGGCATCGTTGGTTCGCTTCAACTCGCCCGCCAGCCACAACAAATGCAAATGTGCGAGCGCTTCACCCAGCGCAAACGTCATCTGATGAATATCGAGTTCGCGCTTGAACATCAGCGGCACGATGTCCGCGGCACTTTGCGGTTTTGCCGCACAGGCTTCGCGCACTTCGGCGAGCCGCGCATCGTGGTGATCGCGCAACTGCTTAATGCGCGTGTGCACTCCGCGAAAAGGCTTGCCGTGCGACGGCAGCGCAAGCGTATCGGCGGGCATCGTTTCATAACGACCGAGCGACTGCAGATACAACGCCAGCGGATTGCCTTCCGGTTCGATATCGAACACCGACACGTTGGTCGAAATGCGCGGCAACACCATGTCGCCGGAAATCAGCACGCCCGCCGCTTCGCAATGTAGCGCGCAATGTTCCGGCGAATGTCCGAAGCCGGTCACGACACGCCACGAACGCCCACCGATCGCGAGCACGTCACCTTCACGCATCCGCCGATACTGCCCCGGCACCGCGGGCACCAGGCTTCCGTAGTAGCTCTTGCGATTACGCAACGCATCGAGCGATGTTTCGTCGGTAAGCCCGTGGCGCGCGAAGTGCCGCGCTGCACCTTCGCCGCCTGCATTCGAGCCATCGCCGGCGGCCATCACACGGCCCAGCATGTATTCACCAAGCGACATCCAGAGCCGCACATTCCAGCGCTGCCGGTCGCCGCCGTTGCACAGCCAGTGAGCGAGCCCGAGGTGGTCCGGATGACAGTGCGTGACGATCACGCGCAGGATCGGCAGGCCGTCCAGCACGGTGTCGAACACGCGCTCCCAGTTCGCCTTGATGGTGTCCGACGCGATCCCGCAATCGACCGCCGTCCAGCCCTGCTGTCCATCGATTTCATCGCGCAACAGCCACAGGTTGATGTGATCGAGTGCGAACGGCAGCGGCATGCGCAGCCACAGCACGCCGGGCGCGACCTCGTGCGCCACGCCGGGTTCGGGCAAGGTATCGGCGAACGGGTAGTCGAGTTGATGTTCGAGTGCGTTCATTGCGGGTGTCTTTGTGTGGTGTAGTTGCGCTTCGTTCAAGTTGACGATAACGTAAACGTCGATTCTATCGTTCAATCCGCTTTCGTGCGCAGTCACGGCGGTCTACGAGATGCCCCAATGGATACCCAGTACACGATCACCGAGCTTGCCCGCGAATTCGACGTCACGCCGCGTGCGATCCGTTTTTACGAAGATCAGGGTTTACTCTCACCCAGTCGAGAAGGATCGAGCGGCTTGCGGCGCGTCTACTCAGGGCGCGACCGCACGCGTCTGAAGCTAACGCTGCGCGGCAAGCGCCTTGGTTTCACGCTGTCCGAAATCCGCGATCTGCTCGATCTCTACGATTCGCCGACCGACACGCTTGCGCAATTGAATGCGTTCCTCGCGACGGTCAAGCGCCATCGGGACGTACTCGAGCGTCAGCGGGAAGATCTGGACGCGACGCTCGAAGATCTCGCGCAGTACGAAGCGCAGGCGCGCGCACTGCTCGACGGCGACACGCGGGAAAAAGACGACGCGCAACCGGTGGCGACGAAACCGCAGGCTAAACCGGCGCGGCATACAGCCTGAGGCAATACGCGAGTGGATTCACGACGAAAGATTTTCCGCACGAAGATTCCTGCACAACCCGGCGATTAATCGCTGCGTTGCACGGAGTTAGCAGGAACCGCTGCGAACGCCGCTCAACGTGCTGATGCAACGGCAAGCGCAAACGCGGCGAGCGCGGCATGGCAGGATCGCCCGGACGATACAATCGCGAGTGGCGTCACGACACTGGATGAATGCACGGTCACCATGAATCACTTTCCTAAACTGCTGTCGTCGCAAATCGGTTTCGACCTCGCGCAGACGATGCTCGAAGGTTTCGACCGGCACTACCGGATCTTTCGGGAAGCGGCGATCCACGCCAAGACGCTGTTCGAGCGCGCCGACTGGCACGGGTTGCAACGGCTTGCCCGCGAGCGCATCACGTCGTATGACGAACGCGTGAAGGAATGTGTCGAGCTGCTCGAAGACGAATACGATGCGGAGAACATCGACGACGAAGTCTGGCAACAGATCAAGCTGCACTACATCGGTCTGCTGACCACGCACCGTCAGCCCGAGTGCGCGGAAACGTTCTTCAATTCGGTGTGCTGTCAGATCCTGCATCGTTCGTACTTCAATAACGATTTCATCTTCGTGCGGCCGGCCATCTCGACCGAATACATCGAGAATGACGAGCCCGCCGCGAAGCCGACTTACCGCGCGTACTACCCGGGCAAGGACGGCCTCGAAGCAACGCTCGAGCGCATCGTCACCAACTTCCAGCTGGAGCCGCCGTTCGAGGATCTGCAACGTGATGTTGGCTGTGTGATGCAGGCGGTGCGCGATACGTACGGTGAATTCAACGAAGCCGCCAATTTCCAGATTCACGTGCTGTCGTCACTGTTCTACCGGAACAAGGCGGCGTACATCATCGGACGCATTATTAACGGCGATCTCGTGCTGCCGTTCGCGTTGCCGGTGCATCACGTGTCGCCGGGCGTGCTCGCGCTCGACACCGTGCTGCTCAAACGCGACCAGTTGCTGATCATCTTCAGCTTCTCGCACTCGTACTTTCTGGTCGACATGGAAGTGCCGTCCGCATTCGTCGAATTTCTCGGCTCGATCATGCCGGGCAAACCGAAGGCGGAAATCTATACATCAGTAGGTCTGCAGAAGCAGGGCAAGAATCTGTTCTATCGCGACCTGCTGCGTCACCTGTCGCATTCGAGCGATCCGTTCATCATCGCGCCCGGCATCAAGGGGCTCGTCATGCTCGTATTCACGCTGCCGTCGTTCCCCTATGTGTTCAAGCTGATCAAGGACAGCTTCCCGCCGCCGAAAGACACCACGCGCGAACAGATCCAGGAGAAGTATCAACTGGTGAAGCGTCACGATCGTCTGGGACGCATGGCCGACACGCTCGAATATTCGAGCGTCGCGCTGCCGGTATCGCGTCTCGACGAAGCGCTCGTGCGCGAACTCCAGAAAGAAGCGCCGTCGATGATCGAGTACGAGGGCGACAACCTGGTCATCCGCCATCTGTACATCGAACGCCGCATGGTGCCGCTCAACCTGTTCCTGCAGAACGGCACCGACGAGGACGTCGAGCACGGCATCAAGGAATACGGCGACGCGGTGAAAGAGTTGATGCAGGCGAACATCTTCCCTGGCGACATGCTGTACAAGAATTTTGGCGTGACACGGCACGGCCGCGTGGTGTTCTACGACTACGACGAGATCGAGTACCTGACCGACTGCAACGTGCGCGCCGTGCCGGCGCCGCGCAACGAGGAAGACGAGCTGTCCGGCGAGCCCTGGTACACGGTCGGCCCGCACGACATCTTCCCGGAAACCTACGGCACGTTCCTGCTCGGTGATCCGCGGGTGCGCCAGTACTTTCTCAAACATCACGCCGATTTCTTCGAACCTGCGCTGTGGCAACGGCACAAGGAGCATCTGATGAAAGGCGAACTGCCTGACTTCTTCCCGTACGACCGCGGCGTCCGCTTCCGCGTGCGCTACCCGGAGCGCTTCACAGCAGCGACAGCAGCCGACACAACCGCGCAGCCGCCGGACCGCGCTGCGCGTGCGGCCTGACGGCATCATGCCAAGCCTGGTCGAAGCGATCCGCCACGATTCAACCGATACGCCGCCCCATAACCGCGTTGAAGCGACATAAAAGCACATGAACTCAAACCCGAACCAGCCCCACCCGCTCGCGCATCTGTTCGACAACAACGATGCATGGGTCAAACGCAAGCTCGCTGAAGACCCCGAATTTTTCTCGCGACTCGCCGACCAGCAGACACCCGAATACCTGTGGATCGGTTGCTCGGATTCGCGCGTGCCGGCCAACCAGATCATCGGTCTGCCGCCCGGCGAAGTGTTCGTGCACAGAAACATCGCGAACGTCGTCGTGCACTCGGACCTGAACTGCCTGTCGGTGATCCAGTTCGCCGTCGATCTGTTGAAGGTCAAGCACATCATGGTGGTCGGCCACTACGGCTGCTCGGGTGTCGGCGCCGCGCTGCACGGCCGACGCATCGGACTTGCCGACAACTGGCTGCATCACGTGCAGGACGTGCGCACCAAACACGCGGCGCTACTCGAGGAATGGCCGATCGGCGACGCGCGGCATCGCCGGCTCGTCGAGCTGAACACGATCGAGCAGGTCGTCAACGTGTGCCGCACCACCATCGTCAACGATGCATGGGCGCGTGGCCAGGACCTCACCGTGCATGGCTGGGTGTATGGCGTGCATGACGGCCGCGTGCGCAATCTCGGCATGACGATCGCGAGCCTCGACGATCTCGATCCCGCTTACAAGCAATGCGTGGCCGCCGCGTCCGCCGGCCGCGCACATTCGACCGACAACGACGTGGTCGCCGCCGATGCAGCGAAGCTCGGCGACGTGCCCGCTGTCGTCGCAGGTGTTATCAAGGAGCTGAAACATGAGTGAGACAAACGCAACTTCGCGCGATCCGATCGTGATCGTTTCCGCTGTCCGCACGCCGATGGCGGCGTTTCAGGGCGACTTCGCGACGCTGACTGCGCCGCAACTGGGTTCGGTGGCAATTGCCGCTGCGCTCGAACGCTCCGGACTGAAGGCGGAACAGATCGACGAAGCGGTGATCGGTTGCGTGCTGCCCGCCGGCCTCGGCCAGGCACCCGCGCGGCAAGCCGCGCTCGGTGCCGGCCTGCCGCTGTCCACCGGCAGCACGACGGTCAACAAGATGTGCGGCTCCGGCATGCGCGCGGCGATGTTCGCGCACGACATGCTCGCGGCCGGCTCGATCGACGTGATCGTCGCGGGCGGCATGGAGAGCATGACCAACGCACCGTACCTGCTGCCGAAGGCACGCGGCGGCATGCGTATGGGGCACGGTCAGGTGATCGATCACATGTTCTACGACGGTCTCGAAGACGCGTACGAACGCGGCCGCCTGATGGGCACGTTCGCCGAAGAATGCGCAGCATCGTTCGATTTCACGCGCCAGGCGCAGGACGCCTTCGCGATCGAATCGCTGCAGCGTGCGAAACGCGCGAACGAAGATGGTTCGTTCGCATGGGAAATTGCGTCAGTGAAGGTCGAGAGCCGCAAGGGCGAGGTCACCATCGAGCGCGACGAGCAGCCGTTCAAGGCCAACCTCGACAAGATCCCGACACTCAAGCCCGCGTTCAGCAAGACCGGTACGGTAACGGCAGCGAACTCGTCGTCGATCTCCGACGGCGCCGCCGCGCTCGTGATGATGCGCGAGTCGACCGCACAAAAACTCGGCGTGACGCCACTCGCCCGCGTCGTCGGCCACTCGACGTTCGCTCAGGAGCCGGCGAAGTTCACCACCGCACCGATCGGCGCGCTGCGCAAACTGTTCGAGCGCAACGGCTGGCGCGCGGATCAGGTCGATCTCTACGAGATCAACGAAGCATTCGCGGTCGTCACGATGGCCGCGATGAAGGAACACCATCTGCCGCACGACCGGGTCAACGTGAACGGCGGCGCGTGCGCGCTCGGTCATCCGATCGGCGCATCGGGTGCGCGTATTCTCGTCACGCTGCTCGGCGCGCTGCGGCAACGCGGGTTGAAGCGCGGCGTGGCGAGCCTGTGTATCGGTGGCGGCGAAGCGACTGCGATGGGCATCGAGCTGCTGTGAACGCAGCCACGACGAACCGTGTGAGGTGAGTGCATGAAAACTGCGTTGATCGTCGGGGCGTCGCGCGGCATCGGCCGCGAGTTCGTCCGCCAGTACCTGCACGCGGGCTGGCGCGTGCTCGCCACCGCGCGCGACGACGACGCGCTCGATGCGCTCGCCGCGCTCGGCGCGCAGACCTTTCCGCTCGACGTCACCGAGCCTGACGAAATCGCTACGCTCGGCGACAAGCTCGTCGCCGAGCGGCTCGATGTCGCGCTTCTCGTGTCGGGGGTGTACGGGCCGCGCACCGACGGCGTCGAAACGATCACGTCTGAAGACTTCGATCACGTGATGATCACCAACGTGCGCGGGCCGATGCAGTTGCTGCCGGTGCTGCTGCCGCGCGTCGAAGAGGCGGACGGCGTGCTCGCGGTGCTGTCGAGCAAGATGGGCAGCATCACGGAAGCGACCGGCACGACTGGCTGGTTGTATCGCGCGAGCAAGGCGGCGCTCAACGACGCGTTGAAGATCGCTTCGCTGCAAACGCGGCGCGCGGTTTGCGTCGCGCTGCATCCCGGCTGGGTGCGCACCGACATGGGCGGCTCGCAGGCGGCGATCGATCCGGAACACAGCGTCAGCGGTATGCGCAACGTGCTCGCGCAGGCCGCGGGCGCGCACGCGACGTTCAACGGCCGCTTCTATCAGTACGACGGCACGCCACTCGAATGGTGAGCTTTTCACCACAAACCTCACGGCCGTCCGCGTGCCCCTGCGGCGGCGCTGCACCTGGCTCGCGTAGCGGCACTGCCGCGCCGTCGTTCGCGCAGTGTTGTGGCCGCTTCATCGATGGCGATGCAACTGCGCCGGACGCGCTGACCTTGATGCGCTCGCGATACAGCGCCTACGTGCTTGGCGCGACTCAATATCTGCGCGCAACCTGGGCGCCACACACCTGTCCCGCCGACCTCGATGCCTCCGAAGCATCTAACGCATCCAACGCCACACGCTGGCTTGGCCTGCAGATCAAGCGCTTCACCCCACTCGATGCAACCCATGCCGAAGTCGAATTCGTCGCACGATACAAGATCGGCGGTCGCGCGCACCGGCTGCACGAACTGAGCCGCTTCGTTCGCGACGACAGCGGCTGGCGCTACGTTGACGGCGACATCCGCGAAGACTGACACAGCGACGCGATATCGTCGGGCTACGTGTGTTGTAGCTCGCCACCTGGTTACCACCCGTTACATAAGCCCCTTCCAGCGCCTCCTTCACGTAGTGTTCAGGTGTTGGCCGCACGCCACATGGTTTTCCCGTCATCGCCGCGACACCTGGTCCTGCGCCCCTGCATGGGGCCTTCCGGGCGCCACCTGGCGGTCATTCCAGCGCGACGTGCCACTCGGCAATTTTTTCGCTGCGGGCTTGTCCCGAATTGCACAAACCAAAATTGTCGTGCCAGTATCGCTCCACAGGTTGTGCAGCGTTACGTCGCGAGGAGCGGCTCAACACCGTCCTCGTGCGATACCAAAGTGCAGATCCGGTATCGCGTAGCGCTCATCTTCGGCGCGTGGGGTCGCGTCGGTCGACAGACGGTTCACTCGTTGCGATCTCCAGCAGCGTGCGCGTGCAAGCGCTCATGCATGTCAGTGGCTTGTTGTTGTCAAACGGCGCTGTAACGAGTCCGTAAGGCGATCCGGTTGCATGACCTCGGGCGAAGGGCTTCAAGGCAGATCTTCAAGGTGGGCGTAGCAGATGGCGTTCAGAAGGGTTCAGGCGGGATGTAAGGCGGTCTGTGCATGTGCGGCGCTCGTTGCGCTCACTGCGTCGTCCGCACACGCCGATCCGCTCTTCGCTTCATCGACGAATGCGCCAGTCAAACCGGATAAGCCGGTTAATTCAGCGTCCGCTCAACAACCGGTCGGCCCGCTCTCCAGTGCGCAGGTCCAGCGTCTGTCGCTCGAAGACGACGCATGGCTGCCCAGCGCGCGCCTCAACCAGCAGATCCTGCGCATCCCGACCGATTCCTCCGGCGACATCACGCTCGAAACGACCGTCTACAAGCCGGACGGTGCGGGTCCGTTCCCGATGATCGTCTTCAATCACGGCAAGATGCCCGGCGACCCGCGCAACCAGGCGCGCAGCGATCCGCTGCCGTTCGCGCGCGAGTTCGTGCGCCGTGGTTACGTCGTCGTTGCACCGAACCGGCGCGGCTTTGCGGAGTCGGGCGGCGTCTACGAGCAGGACGGCTGCAATGTCGAACGCAACGGTATCGGCCAGGCCGCCGACGTTGCCGCGACCATCGACTACATGTCGAAGCAACCGTATGTCGACGCACAGCACATCGTCGTGGCCGGCACCTCGCATGGCGGCCTCGCGACGATCGCCTACGGTGCGCAGGCTGCATCCGGCGTGCGCGCACTGATCAATTTCTCGGGCGGTCTGCGCCAGGATGCCTGCAACGACTGGCAGGGCAACCTGACGCAGGCGTTCGGCGCTTACGGCGAGAAGACGCATGTGCCGTCGCTGTGGCTCTATGGCGACAACGATTCGATCTGGCCCGCCGCGTTGATCACGAAGATGTACACCACGTACACGACGGCGCTCGGCCCCGATGTGCGGCACGGTGTCGGCTCGACGATGATCGACTTCGGTATCTACAAGGACGATGCGCACCGCCTCGTCGGCGATCGCGACGGCGTGCGCGTATGGTGGCCCGCCGTCGAGAGCTTCCTTGCGCGTGTCGGTATGCCGACCAGCGTGCAGTATCGCGTGGAAGAGGCGCCCGAGCCGAAGCCGACGGGCTTCGCATCGGTCGAAGCAATCGATGCCGTGCCGTTCGTCGACGAAGGCGGCCGTGCGGGTTATCGCAACTTCCTGCATCAATATCCGAGTCGCGCGTTCGCGGTCTCCAACTCGGGGGCGTGGTCGTGGGCCGAAGGCGGCGACGATCCGAAGGCAGTGGCCATCTCGAACTGCCAGAAGCACAGCAACGATCCGTGTCGCCTGTATGCGGTGAATGACGTTGTCGTGTGGAAGGACACCTCGGCCACGGCATCCGATCCAGGTGCGGTCGACCCCGCCGTGCATAAGCCCGCGCTCGCGAGCCGTTAGTTTTCGTCGTAGCAATCTTCGGCGCGTGGCCGCGCGTTATCGTTGTCCCATCGCGTCCTCGCATCGCGTGGTTGCATTCCGCACGGCCGCTCCCGCTTACCGGTTCTCACCTCATCCTCCCCACCGCATCCCCCACGGCGTTATGCGAAAGAAGTCGTGTCGCGACCGCTCCATGCCTCTCGAATTCGCCCGCCGCACCTCCGCTCTGACCCAAAACCCTGCATTTCCCCCACCCACCACCCGATTTTTTTAGTCACCCCCCACTACTTTGCCGTCGTCATCTGCGGTCTTTTCTGCCCTTCTGGCGCGATCGGCTCCGTGTTGTCGAAAACGCCCGCTAACGCCCGCCCAGCATGGCTCAGCGGCCTTTTTCCGGGGTAGTGCATCGGGCCCGTTAACACGCTAATCTCCGCCTGGAATGGCGAACGGCACCACCCGGCAACCTGTATCGAGCCTCAGATTGCGCACCTGAATCGCACCGCGCTTCACGTGAGCGCTGCGAAATCCCCGTTCGCCTGCTTCAATGTCCCGGAGTCCGTGTGAACCCATCCGCATCAACCGAAGACTGGGTCGCCCGCAGCCTGCGCGCTGTCTGGCACCCCTGCACGCAGATGAAACACCACGAGCGCCTGCCGCTCGTGGCGGTTTCTCGCGGCGCCGGCGCGTGGCTGTACGACCGCGACGGACATCGTTACCTCGATGCGATCAGTTCGTGGTGGGTCAATCTGTTCGGCCACGCGAATCCGCGCATCAATGCCGCGCTGAAAACACAGCTCGACACGCTCGAGCACGCGATGCTCGCCGGTTGCACACACGAGCCTGCCGTCGAACTTGCCGAGCGGCTCGGCGCGCTGACCAACCACACGCTCGGCCATGCGTTCTTCGCGTCCGACGGCGCCTCAGCCGTCGAGATCGCATTGAAGATGAGCTTCCATACCTGGCGCAATCGCGGCTTCGATGAGAAACGCGAATTCGTGTGCGTCGCGAACAGCTATCACGGCGAAACGATCGGTGCGCTCGGTGTCACCGATGTCGCGCTGTTCAAGGACGCCTACGATCCGTTGATCCGTCACGCGCACGTGGTCGCTTCGCCCGATGCGCGACACGCCCAGCCTGGCGAAAACTCGGAGGATGTCGCACGCCGCGCGCTTGAGAGCGTGCGCGCGCTGTTCGAAGCACGCAGCACGAAGATCGCCGCGCTGATCGTCGAGCCGCTCGTGCAATGCGCGGCCGGGATGGCCATGCACGACGCGTCGTATATCGCCGGTTTGCGTGCGTTATGCGATCAATACGGCGTACATCTGATCGCCGATGAAATCGCAGTGGGATGCGGGCGCACCGGCACATTCTTCGCGTGCGAACAGGCGCAGGTGTGGCCGGATTTTCTGTGTCTGTCGAAAGGCATCAGCGGTGGCTATCTGCCGTTGTCGATCGTGCTGTCGCGTGACGAGATCTACGCAGCGTTCTACGACGACGACACCGCGCGCGGCTTTCTGCACTCGCATTCGTACACGGGCAATCCGCTTGCTTGCCGCGCGGCACTCGCCACACTCGATCTGTTCGCCAGCGACGATGTACTCGCGACCAACGCACGCAAGTCGGCAACGCTGCGCGCAGCACTCGCACCGCTCGCCGAACATCCGCAAGTGCGCAACCTGCGTCAATGCGGAACGATCTTCGCATTCGATGCCGCGCTCGACGACCCGAACGCCGCGAAAACATTCTCGCGCCGCTTCTTCGAACACGCGCTGCAACGCGAACTGCTGCTGCGCCCGATCGGCACGACCGTGTACCTGATGCCGCCGTACATTCTCGACGACAACGAACTCGGCCTGCTCGCCGAGCGCACGCGTGAAACGTTCGATGCAACACTGAAGGAGACCCGCTGATGCATCTGCTCACCACCCTCGAACAAGGCCTGAAGGACATCGATGCGCGCGGCCTGCGCCGCCGTCGGCGGATTGCGGATACGCCGTGTGCGGCGCACATGACTGTCGATGGCCGTGAGATCGTTGGCTTTGCGAGCAACGATTATCTTGGCCTCGCGGCGCATCCGCAGCTGGTCGCGGCACTTGCGGAAGGCGCGCAACGCTATGGCGCGGGCAGCGGTGGTTCGCACCTGCTCGGCGGTCACTCGCGTGCGCATGCGCAACTCGAAGACGATCTCGCTGCATTTGCCGGTGGCTTCGTCGATGCGCCGCGTGCGTTGTACTTCAGCACCGGCTACATGGCAAATCTCGCCACGCTGACTGCGCTCGCGGGTCGCGGCACAACGCTCTTTTCCGACGCGCTGAATCATGCGTCGCTGATCGATGGTGCGCGGCTATCGCGCGCCGAGGTGCAGATCTATCCGCACGCCGACACCGATACACTGAGCGCGCTGCTCGATGCATCCACGGCCGAAACGAAACTGATTGTCACCGACAGCGTGTTCAGCATGGACGGCGACGTTGCACCGTTGGCACGGTTGCTCGAACTGGCGGAGCGGCACGGCGCGTGGCTCGTCGTCGACGACGCGCATGGTTTCGGCGTGCTCGGTCCGCAGGGACGCGGCGCGATTGCTCAAGCGGCATTGCGTTCGCCGCATCTGATTTCGATTGGTACGCTCGGCAAGGCGGCTGGTGTGTCGGGTGCGTTCGTCGCTGCGCATGCAACGGTGATCGAATGGCTCGTGCAACGCGCGCGGCCGTACATCTTCACGACTGCATCGACGCCCGCTGTTGCACATGCGGTGTCGGCAAGCGTGCGCATCATCGCGGGTGCTGAAGGGGATGCGCGCCGTGCGCATCTGCAGCAGTTGATCGAGCGTACCCGCGCCATGCTCAAGACGACACCGTGGTTGCCGGTCGATTCGCATACCGCCGTGCAGCCGCTGATTATCGGCAGCAATGAAGCTGCGCTTGCGGCAGCCGAAGCACTCGATCACGCGGGACTGTGGGTGCCCGCGATCCGTCCACCGACTGTGCCGGTCGGCACGTCGCGCCTGCGTATTTCACTGTCGGCTGCGCATTCGCACAGCGATCTCGACCGTCTCGACGCAGCACTCACACGACCCGGCACCACCATGGTCGCGGAGGCTGCATGAGCGCGCTGTCGCTGTTCGTCACCGGCACCGACACCGAGATCGGCAAGACGCTGGTTTCCACGGCGCTGCTGCGCGGTTTCGTGCGCGCGGGACTGCGTGCCGCTGCAATGAAGCCAGTCGCGGCAGGCGCGTTCGAAGTGGATGGTGTCCGGCATAACGAGGACGCCGATCAACTCGACGCCGCCGCGAACGTGCTGCTGCCGCCCGCGATCCGCACGCCGTATCTGTTGAAAGAACCTGCCGCACCGCACGTCGCCGCCGCACTGGAAAACGTGACGCTCGACGTCGCACGCATCGTCGAGTGTCATGCTCAGGCGTCGCGCACCGCGGATGTGGTGGTGGTCGAAGGGGTCGGTGGTTTTTGCGTGCCGCTCACCGACACGCACGACACCGCCGATCTCGCCCGTCTGCTGAACCTGCCCGTGGTACTCGTGGTCGGCATGCGGCTCGGCTGCATCAGCCATGCATTGCTCACCGCCGAAGCAATCGCCGCACGCGGCCTGCGCCTCGCGGGCTGGGTGGCGAATCGTGTCGACCCGGCCATGCGCTTCGCCGACGAGAACATCGCCGCGATTCGCGAGCGGCTCGAACATCGATACGGCGCACCGCTGCTCGGCACCGTCCCGCATCTGAATCCCACGTCCGCCGATGTCGCAGCGGAACATCTCGACATCGCCGCACTCCTGCACACGCTGCGCACGTTATGCATCGCACAGCACCCGACCCGACTCCCCGTCATTCATTCATGAGGATCGACGACATGACTTCACTGCACACCGGTTCGACAACTACCCCCACACCTGCCGTCGCAGCGACAGCTTCAGAAGCCACGGTCGCGCGCTGGCGCATCGCCGACATCGTCGCGTTGTACGAACTGCCGCTCAACGACTTGCTGTTTCGTGCGCAGCAAACCCATCGCGAGCACTTCGATGCCAACACCGTGCAACTCTCGACACTGCTGTCGATCAAGACCGGTGGCTGCGAAGAAGACTGCGCATACTGTCCGCAATCGGTTCACCACGACACGGGCTTGAAAGCGGACAAGCTGATGCCCGTCGACGACGTGCTCGCAGCCGCACGCGTTGCGAAAGAGAACGGTGCCACGCGCTTCTGCATGGGCGCCGCATGGCGCAATCCGAAAGACCGCCACCTCGAGCCGATCAAGGACATGATCCGCGGTGTGAAGGCCATGGGCCTCGAAACCTGCGTGACGCTCGGCATGCTCGAAACGCACCAGGCAGAAGGTCTGCGCGAAGCCGGGCTCGACTACTACAACCACAACCTCGATACGTCGCCGGAGTTCTACGGGCAGATCATCTCGACGCGCACCTATCAGGACCGGCTGGACACGCTGGAGCGCGTGCGCGACGCCGGTATCAACGTGTGCTGCGGCGGTATCGTCGGGCTCGGTGAGTCGCGTCGCGAACGGGCTGGGCTGATCGCCCAGCTCGCGAACATGGACCCGTACCCGGAGTCGGTGCCGATCAACAATCTCGTGCAGGTGGAAGGTACGCCGCTCACCGGTACCGAGGCGCTCGATCCGTTCGAGTTCGTGCGCACGATCGCGATTGCGCGCATCACCATGCCGCGCGCGATGGTGCGACTGTCGGCAGGCCGTGAGCAGATGGACGAGGCGCTGCAGGCGATGTGCTTCTTTGCCGGTGCGAATTCGATTTTCTACGGCGACCAGTTGCTCACGACTAGCAACCCGCAGGCGGAAGCGGACCGGAAGTTGCTCGAGCGTCTTGGCATACGTGCCGAAGCCGCGCAGCAAATGCCGCACGATTCGCACGGTTGCGAACATGCATGCGACGGTCATGCGCAATCGGCTGCGAACTAAGGCTGCGCAAGTTCACTGACCGACTGATCGACTGACGCTGGAAATACGAAGGCCGCCCGATAGCACTATCGGGCGGCCTTTGCTTTACAACGAAACCCGCGCTTCTTACTTCCGGTCGACGACGATTTGATCGAAGGTCCCGCCGTCGGAGAAGTGCGTCTGCTGCGCCTTCTGCCAGCTGCCGAACATCTGCTCGACAGTGAAGGTTTTCAGCGGTTTGAATTCGCTCGCGTGTTTCGCGAGCACGCTCGCATCGCGCGGCCGCAGATGATGTTGCGCGATGATCTCCTGCGCGGCCGGCGTGTACAGATAGTCGAGATACGCCTGCGCTTCCTTGCGCGTGCCGCGCTTGTCGACGACCTTGTCGACGATCGTGACAGGCGGTTCGGCCAGCAAGCTCACCGACGGGTACACCGCCTCGAAGCTGCCCGCGCCCACACCGGTTTCGATCAACGCGACTTCGTTCTCGAACGTCACCAGCACGTCGCCGATACCGCGCTGCGTGAACGTCGTGGTCGCGCCGCGGCCACCGGTATCGAGCACGGGCACGTTGCGGAAGATCGTCTTTTCGAAGTCCTGTGCCTGCGCGTCGGTGGCGCCGTGCTGCTTGCTGTAGCCCCAGGCGGCCAGGTACGCGTAACGGCCGTTGCCCGACGTCTTCGGATTGGCGATCACGACCTGCACACCGGGCTTCGCCAGGTCGTCCCAGTCCTTGATGTGTTTCGGATTGCCCTTGTGCACGAGGAACACCATCGTGGTGGTGTACGGCGCGCTGTTATCGGGCAATCGCGCGCGCCAGTTGGCGGGTACGAGCTGGCCGCGCTCGGCGAGCAGGTCGATGTCGTTGGGCTGGTTCATCGTGACCACGTCTGCCTGCAGGCCCTGCAGCACCGACAGCGCCTGTGCGCTCGACGCACCATGCGACTGGCGGACCGATACGGTCTCGCCGCTCTTCTGCTTGTATGCAGCAATGAAGGACGCGTTGATGTCCTTGTACAGTTCGCGTGTGACGTCGTAGGAGACGTTCAGCAGCGACGTATCGGCATGCGCATTCGATACGCTACCGAGCGCGAGCATAAGCGCCGTAACGCCGGCTGCGAGCCAGCGCGGATTTATTCGATTTCCTCGATTCCCCGAATTGCCTGTCATTGTGTCTGCGCCCCGTCCGTGATGAATGCGTGATGCCGCCGCTGCGGTTCAAAGCCGGATTCTAGCGGATCGGACTACATGCGACCGGCACGGCACGATCGAACGATTAGAACGACGATCGACTATCCGCGCGGCGATGTCATCAAACGAAGGCGTGCGTAGCAGGTTCGATCGATTCTTCGCGAAAGCGCAGCGGCGCGGCGCAATGCACGAGCGTATCGATGAAGTATTTGGCGCGCGGCCACGGACCATAGCCCGCTGCGGTGTTGATATGGCCCGCGTCGCCGAGATTGACGAACGCGCTGCCGAAACGTTGTGCGAGTTCGCGAGCGTCGGCGAGCGGCATCCATGGGTCGGTATCGCTGCCGATCATGATCGACGGCACACCGATGCGCCGTGCGTCGAAGGTGCCCGCGAAGGTGAACTTCGCGGGACTGGCCGGCGCGACGAATAGCACGCCGGCGACATCGGCAGCGTGCGTGGCCTGCTGCAGCACTTGCGCGGCAACCAGGCACCCGAAGCTATGCGCGGCCAGCACGAACGGACCGCGCTCGCGCGCGAGCAACTCGCGCAACGACTGGGTCCACTTCGCGAGATTGGGAGCATCCCAGTCCGCCTGCTCGACGCGCAGCGAACGCGCGAACTGCCGCTCAAGCCACGTCTGCCAATGTGCGCCCTCGCTGCCATGCAGACCCGGAACGGTTACGACGCGGGGTGGCCATGTCGATTTGCTGCATGAGAACATGATTTTCCTCGCTGACGGGACCCGATAAATCATTGTGGACGTCGAATCCGCGCTTCCGAACCAATTTTTCGTGCTTTGTTTATGGGTTAAAGATTCGCAATCGCCAGCGAGACTGCGGGCGTAGCCGCTCCGGCGCACGGCACCGTCGGCAAGAAAGTAGAATGTGGCCTATCCGCCCGCGCAATCGCCAACGTAATCAAACAGCCAGCCTGTGAAAATTCTCTTCTATACGCCGCTCACCGACGCCGCCGCGTGGCTGCACGATCTGACTCGCGCGCTGCCGGGCGCCGAACTGCGCGAATGGCAACCGGGCGACACCGCCCCCGCCGATTTCGCCGTGGTGTGGCGTCCGCCGCGCGAACTGTTCGCGCCACGGGCCGGCCTGCGGGCCGTATTCAATATGGGCGCGGGCGTCGACGCGATTCTCGCGCTCGAACGCGAACACCCGGGCACACTGCCGCGCGACGCCCTTCTGGTGCGCCTCGAAGACACCGGCATGGCGCCGCAGATGGTCGAATACACGCTGCACTCGGTGCTGCGCTACCTGCGCCGCTTCGACGAGTACGCCGCGCTACAGGCACAGCGTCGCTGGCAGATGCTCGATCCGCATCCGCGCGAGTCGTTCACGGTCGGCGTGCTCGGCCTTGGCGTGCTCGGCACGCAGGTCGCGCGTTCGATTGCGGCGCTCGGCATCCCCGTGCGCGGCTATAGCCGCAGTGCAAAACAGATCGACGGTATTACGACCTTCGCGGGTGAAGCGCAGCTCGGTGCGTTTCTCGACGGTGCGAAGGTGCTCGTGAATCTGCTGCCGCATACGCCCGACACTCACGATGTCCTGAACGCCCGCGTGTTCTCGCAACTCGCGCGCGGCGCGTATCTGATCAACGTCGCGCGCGGTGCGCATCTGGTCGAGCAGGACCTGCTCGATGCGCTCGCGAGCGGCCAGATCGCGGCGGCCACGCTCGATGTGTTTCGCGAGGAACCGCTGCGCCCCGATCATCCGTTCTGGCAGCATCCGCGCGTCACGATCACGCCGCACAGTTCGGCGTTGACGCTGCGTGAAGAAGGTATTGCACAGATTGCCGAGAAGATCGGTGCGCTGACGCGTGGTGAAACAGTCGGCGGTCTCGTCGATATCGCGCGCGGCTACTAACGAACACACGTACTCAACACCCATTGCAGAGGCCGCCTCAGGCGGCGAGGAGACACCCCATGACATTGCCTCAAGCAGTCAAGATCGTCGAAGTCGGTCCACGCGACGGCCTGCAGAACGAAAAGGACTTCGTCCCGACCGCGGTCAAGATCGAACTGATCAACCGGCTTTCGGCGGCGGGGTTTCGCAACGTCGAAGCCGCGTCGTTCGTCTCGCCGAAGTGGGTTCCGCAGATGGCCGACGGCACCGAAGTGATGGCCGGCATCGCGCGTCGACCGGGCACGCTGTATTCAGTGTTGACGCCGAATCTGCGCGGCCTCGACGGTGCGCTTGCCGCGCGCGCGGATGAGATCGTGATCTTCGGTGCTGCCAGCGAAGCCTTTTCGCAGAAGAACATCAATTGCAGCATTGCGGAAAGCATCGAACGTTTTGTGCCGGTTGCGCAGGCCGCCAAGGAAAAAGGCCTGCGTGTGCGCGGCAGCGTGTCGTGCTCGCTAGGTTGTCCGTATCAGGGCGACGTGCCGGTTGCATCGGTGGTCGATGTGGTCGAACGTTTTGCGGCGCTCGGTTGCGATGAGATCGACATCGCAGACACGATCGGTGTCGGCACGCCGAAGCGCACGCGCGAAGTTTACGAGGCGGTGACCAAAGTGTTCCCGCGCGAACGTCTGTCCGGGCACTTTCACGACACCTACGGTCAGGCGCTCGCCAATATTTACGCGGCGCTGCAGGAAGGTATTGAGATTTTTCATGCATCGGTGGCAGGGCTCGGCGGCTGTCCGTATGCGAAGGGCGCGACCGGCAACGTCGCAACCGAAGACGTGCTGTACCTGATGAACGGCCTCGGCATCGAAACCGGCGTCGATCTCGCTCAGGTAGTCGCGATCGGCGACTTCATCTCGACGTCGATCGGCAAGCCGAACGTGTCGCGCGCGGGCAAGGCGCTGCTTGCCAAAGCGCGCAGCGAAGCGCAGACCTGCGTCTGACACCGTCGCCCTGAAACTCATCCGAACGACCATGACAGACAACGCATCTCTTCAGACTCCCCACCCTGACGATCTCGACGCGCTCCCCGACGCCGCACGTCGTGTCGCGCTGCTGCTGCGCGAACGCGGTCACGCTGGCCACGTCGTGATGCTTGCGGAAACCGGCAAGACCTCGGCGGAAGCGGCGGCCGGTCTTGGCTGCACCGTCGCGCAGATCGCGAAGTCGATCCTGTTCCGTCGCAAACACGACGATGCGCCCGTGCTCGTCGTGGCGAGCGGTGCGAACCGCGTCGACGAACAGAAGGTCGCCGCGCAGGTCGGCGAAATCGGTCGTGCCGATGCGAAGTTCGTGCGCGAGAAGACCGGTTATGCGATCGGCGGCGTGTGCCCGATCGGTCACGCGACGCCGCCCGTGACGCTGATCGATGCCGACCTGCTCGCACTCGACAGCCTGTGGGCCGCGGCAGGTCATCCGCATGCGGTGTTCAACCTGTCGCCGCAGCAACTGGTCGAACTGACCGGCGCGCCCGTCGCCGACGTCGCCTTGCGCGAATCCGCATGACACACGACACCGCGTCCGTCCCGTCACCGTGCATCGACGTGTGCAGGATGAACGCTGCGACCGGCTGGTGCGAAGGGTGTCTCCGAACCATCGACGAAATCGCCGGCTGGTCGTCGTTCGACGACACGCGCAAGCACGCGGTGTGGGATGCGATCGAAGCGCGTCATACGCAGTTGCTCACAGCGCAGCGGGAACGGCCATGAAAGCCGCCGCATTGCAGATCGTGATTCGCTCACAACCGGAGCCCCGCTCGCCATGATCGCGCTGCCTGCATCGATACGCGTATTCGAGCGCGGCTGGCTCTCGTCGAACAACGTGCTGCTGGTCGACAACGCGTGTGCTGCGCTCGTCGATACCGGTTACGCGACACACGCGCCGCAAACCGTCGCGCTGGTTCGCGAGGCACTCGGCACGCGGCCGCTCGATCTGATCGTCAACACGCATCTGCATTCGGATCATTGCGGCGGTAACGCGCTATTGCAGGCGACCTGGCCCTGCCGCACCGAAATCCCCGCCCAGGAAGCCGACGCGGTTCGCAACTGGGACGAGACGCGCCTCACCTATCGCGCGACGGGTCAGACCTGCGAGCGCTTCACGTTCACCGGTACGCTATCGCCCGGTATGCAGGTCACGCTCGGCGCGCTTGAGTGGACCGTGCTCGGTGCACCCGGCCACGATCCACATTCGCTGATGTTGTATTGCGCCAGCGAGCGTGTGCTGATCAGTGCCGACGC
This sequence comes from Paraburkholderia sp. CHISQ3, assembly GCF_030464945.1. Classification (NCBI taxonomy): domain Bacteria; kingdom Pseudomonadati; phylum Pseudomonadota; class Betaproteobacteria; order Burkholderiales; family Burkholderiaceae; genus Paraburkholderia; species Paraburkholderia sp. CHISQ3. Next base: position 287,927 of record NZ_JALPRG010000008.1, on the reverse strand, counting down.
GCTGTGGGAAAACGGCTTCGGCGTGATTTTTCCGGAACTGAACGGCGACAGCGGTTTCGCGGAACAACAGGCAGTGCTCGATCTGATTGCGACGCTCGATATCGATGTCGTGATTCCCGGTCACGGTGCGCCGTTCACCGATGTGCAATCCGCACTCACGCGTGCGTGGTCGCGCGTCGCATGGCTGCGCGCCGATCCTGCGCGCAACGCGAAGAACGCGCTGAAGGTGCTGATCGTGTTCAAGCTGCTCGAAGTACGCGTGATGCAGTTCGACGCGCTCGTCGCGATGCTCGACGACGCCACCCTGATGCGCGCAGCGGTATCGATGCTAGGAGCACGCACCGAGACTCCCACGTTGCTACGCGAACTTGTCGGCGAACTGGCGCGAGCGGACGGCCCGCTGTCGATAGACGGCGACTGCATCCGCGCCCGCAGCGCGTAAATTCCAGTTCACCAAAAAAGAAAGCCGTTCCCCAGAAATGGCGAACGGCGTAATTTGGTCGACGTGATCAGCGTCGATTCGGATCATACTCGCGCGTACCTTTCGAACGCATCGGTGATTTCCCTACAGAAGGTTGACGGCGTTTCGTAGTCTTCATACGCACTGCAGTCGTGCCGCCATGTTGCGCAATTCGCAGCAACGTCGGCTTACGACACCAGACGCCGCTGCGGCACGATACGCCAGCCCAGATTCACGCCCGCCGCGGCGAGCAGGATCAGCAGCGCGCCGAGCAGTTGCACCCACGCGAGCTTCTGTCCAAATGCGACGCGGTCCACAATGATCGCCACCACCGGATAGATGAACGACAGCGCGCCGGTCATCGCGGTCGGCAGCTTCTGGATCGCGCCGTACAGCAACACGTACATCGCGCCGGTGTTGACGACGCCGAGCGTCACGAGTTGCAGCCAGTGCACGCCGCTCGTAGGCAGGTTGTCGAAGTGGACGAACGGCGCGAGCGCCAGCACGCCGAACGCACCCTGTATCAGTGCGAGCAGGTGCGGCGGCGTGCCCTTCAGGTGTTTGGTAATGATCGACGAGATTGCATACAGGAATGCAGCAGCGACCGCATACGCCACACCTTCCAGATACTGGCCGGGCACCGCGAGCACCGCCGGTTCGACCTTGACGACGAACACGAGACCGATGAATGCGATCACCAGCCACGCAATCGCCGACGGCGTGACGCGTTCGCGGAACACGAAAGCACCGAGCGCGACCAGCATGAACGGCTGCGTGTTGTAGACCGCGGTCGCCATCGAGATCGACGCGCGCGAATACGCGGCGAACAGCAGCGCCCAGTTGGCGACGATCGCCGCGCTGCTCAGCACGGCCAGGCCGATGATGCGCCAGGAGAACAGCTTGCGCCGGAACAGTCCCAGCGCGCCGCAGACGATCGCCATCGTCGCCGCGCCGAACAGGCAGCGAAAGAACACCACGTTCGAGACAGGTTGTTGCGACGACACGACCAGCCAGCCGATCGTGCCCGACATCAGCATGGCGATGCTCATCTCGGCGGCGCCGCGGCGGATTTCATTGGAAGCCATGTTTTCGATCCTCGGATTGGCGAATTCAATGAGGAAAGTTTAAGTGCTGCAACTGCGCATTTACATGGCTAAACTATGGATCATCGGCACAATCGCCTAATAAGCGAAGGCAAAAATGAACAAACACCTTGCATCGCTCAATCTCCCCGTTCCGCTCGACGATACCGACCGCGCGCTGCTTGCCGCACTCGCTGAAGACGCGCGTCAGCCGGTCAGCGAACTTGCACGGCGTGTCGGCTTGTCGGCACCGAGCACCGCCGACCGTTTGCGGCGGCTCGACTCACAAGGCGTGATCGAGCGCTTCACGGTACAACTCGATCCGCGCGCGCTCGGCTACACGCTGCAGGCCATCGTGCGCGTGAAGCCGCTGCCCGGTCAGTTACACCTGGTGGAAGACGTGCTGCGGCGCATTCCCGAGTTCGTCGAATGCGACAAAGTCACCGGCGACGACTGCTTCATCTGCCGTCTGTATCTACGCTCGATCGATCAACTCGACGAGATTCTCGCCAAGGTGACCGAGCGCGCGGAAACCAGCACGGCGATCGTCAAGTCGACGCCGATCGCGCGGCGGCTACCGCCGCTGGGTTGAGCGCGCTGGCTGTTATAGCTACTGCTACTACTGCTCGACCGCTTCGAAAAACGCCAGCATCTCCGCGACGAGTGCGTCCGGCGCTTCTTCCGGAATGTAGTGCCCGCACGGCAGCGGTCGCCCGCCGACATCGCGGGCGACGCGCCGCCATTCGTCGAGCGGCGTGAAGCACTTTTCGATCACGCCATACTCGCCCCACAGCACGCGCAACGGACACGCCACCTTGTTGCCGCGTTCGATGTCGGCGCGGTCGTGCTCGAGATCGATCGTCGCCGATGCACGGTAGTCCTCGCACATCGAGTGCACCGCGCCCGGCTGTCGCAGCGCCGCACGGTATGCCGTGAGCGCTTCGGGCGCAAACGGCGTGAGCCCCGCGTGACGGCTGCCCAACACGCGATCGACGAAGACGTCCGGATTCGCGCCGATCAGCGTTTCCGGCAGCGGCTCCGGCTGGATCAGGAAGAACCAGTGGAAGTACAGCGTCGCGAAGGTACGGTCGGTGGCTTCGTACATCGCGAGCGTCGGCGCGATGTCGAGCAGCATCAACCGTTCGACTGCATCCGGGTAGTCGAGCGCCATCCGGTGCGCGACGCGGGCGCCGCGGTCGTGCGCACAGACCAGAAAATGCTCGAAGCCGAAATGGCGCATCACGGCGACCTGATCGGCGGCCATCGTGCGTTTGGAATACGGTGCGTGAGTGTCGTCGGTGGGCGGTTTGGACGATGCGCCATAGCCGCGTAGATCGGTCGCGATGACCGTGAAATGCTGCGCCAGTTGCGACGCGCAGCGCTGCCAGATCAGATGGGTCTGCGGACTACCGTGTAGCAACAGCAAAGGCGGACCTGCACCGCCCTTCACCCCATGGATGTCGACGTCGCCCACGGCGACGCGAAAGGGCGTGAAAGCCTCGAAGGACATATCGGGTCTCTTGTCGTTGTAGGTCAACGCATTGTAGGAGCCCGGTGTGACTGTGCGGCGCCGAACCCATCGACAACGCGTAGACACTGAACACTCCTTCCAACCCGAAGCTGCACATGCAAAAGTGGCGTTTCGCCTATAATCGAACGATCGTTCTTAAATTTACCGGTCCGAATGGACGGGCCTTTACGGTTGGCCACGTTTGTTTTCCGGTACCTCGCTACACTCATCCGTGGGCCGCATAGCCCGCATCAGCTTGTGCAACTGCACTTATCAGGAGACCCGCATCATGGCTCTGCCCGCCGTCCTGCAAAACCTTGCGTTGCCCGTCGTCGCTTCGCCGATGTTCATCGTCAGCTACCCCGAGCTTGTGCTTGCCCAGTGCAAGGCCGGTATCGTCGGTTCGTTTCCTGCGTTGAATGCGCGCCCGGCAGAACTGCTCGACGAATGGCTCACGCAGATCCAGGCGTCGCTCGCCGCGCACAAGGAAGCGCATCCGGATGCCGTGATCGGGCCGATTGCCGTGAACCAGATCGTGCATCAATCGAACACGCGACTCGAGCACGATGTGCGCGTGTGCGTCGAGCACAAGGTGCCGATCTTCATTACGAGTTTGCGTGCACCGGCGCGGGAAATCGTCGATGCCGTGCATAGCTACGGCGGCATCGTGCTGCACGACGTGATCAATATTCGCCATGCACAGAAAGCGCTCGAAGCGGGCGTCGACGGGTTGATCCTGGTGGCGGCGGGTGCCGGTGGTCACGCGGGTACGACTTCGCCGTTTGCTCTCGTGGGCGAAGTGCGGCGTATGTTCGACGGTCCGATCGTGTTGTCGGGTGCGATCGCGAACGGCGGGTCGATTCTTGCGGCGCAGGCGATGGGCGCCGACCTCGCGTACATGGGCACGCGCTTTATCGCTACGAAAGAAGCGCACGCGGTCGACAGCTACAAGCACGCGATCGTCAACGCGAGTGCATCGGACATCATCTATACGAACCTCTTCACCGGCGTGCACGGCAACTACATCCGCGAGAGCATCGTCAACGCCGGGCTCGATCCGGACGCACTGCCCGCTTCCGACAAAACGGCGATGAATTTCGGCAGCGACAAGGCGAAGGCGTGGAAGGACATCTGGGGTGCGGGCCAGGGCGTCGGCCTGATGAGCGATGTGCCGAGCGTCGACGAACTGGTGGCGCGTCTCACGCAGGAGTACAACGATGCGCGTGCGCGGCTTTCGATCGCACGCTGAGACGCTTTGACGTAGCGGCTCGTTTGTTTGCTTGCTTGATTGCGCTAACGCGCCGCCAGCGCGCAAATTTCTTCGGCAGAGGGCCACAGGTTTTCGCTGCCGAAGCGCGCCGCAATAAAATCGACAAACGAGCGCACCTTCGCCGACAGGTGTCGGCGGCTCGCATATACGACGTGGATGGGCAGCTCGTGCGGCGGCATTTCATCGACGAGCAACGGCACGAGCCGGCCCGCCAGCAGATCTTCGGCGATCACCTCGGTGCCCAGCTGCGCAATGCCGGCGCCTTGCAACACGGCGACGCGCATCGCCTCGAGGTGGTTGACGATCATGTTGCCGGTCAACTGGATACGCGCGCCGCTGGCGATTGTCGTCATGAACTCCTGAGCCGACACGCCCGCGTACTGGATGAAGTTGTGGCGCTGGAGATCGGCGGCACTGGTCGGTGTGCCATGACGGCGCAGATACTCCGGCGATGCGCACAACACGAGGTGCGCGGTCGCAATCTGCCGCGCGATCAGCGATGACGATTTCAAACCGGTCGGCGATGCGCGGATTGCTACGTCGAAACCTTCGTCGATCAGCTCGACGACGCGGTCCGACAGCGTGACTTCAACGGTGACCTTGGGATATTGCCCAGCGTAGTCGGCGATTGCGCTCATCAGGTGACGCAGCCCGAATGCGGAAAGCGACGATACGCGCAATCGTCCCTGCGGCACGACGCTCGCCGCACCGACAACCTGCGCGGCTTCTTCGAGTTCGGTCAGCGCCTGGCTCAGACGCTCGTAGTATTCGCGGCCGGCTTCAGTGGGCGCGACGCGCCGGGTCGTGCGGTTCAGCAGGCGGGCGCCGAGCTGCTGCTCGAGGTGCATCACATGCTTGCTCGCCATCGCCGCCGACATCTCCATGCGCTCCGCCGCACCGATAAAGCTTCCCACTTCGACGACGTGCCGAAACACTTTCATGCTGACGAGGGTGTCCATAGGAATCGCTCACGATGAGAATCAATCGCGTCGATTTTACGGGCTTTATCAAATGGGGGTGTGGAAAGGGGGGGCGATCGGGTCAGGGATCTTGACGCGCTAAACGCTAGCCTCGTGAGGCCCAGGCATCGAAAGATGGGTGGTCCCGGCGCTGAGCGGGCTATCGCAGAGCATCAAAAAACAGCTCAAATGTGGGGACCGCCTCGAAATAGACCAAGTAGACTCGAAATTGGTCAATTTTTTGCTGGATTTCTACCAAAACCTCGAAATGCAGTTACTTACCACTGTCGGAGTCTGGTTCGACATCTTCCGCATCGGTACCAACCGGGTTAAAAGCCTCCCGGACAATTTGTTCGATCCGGTCGAGAGTTGACACCGGCACGTGCACATACTGCTTGCGTCTGTTAATCGCCAGGACTCCCTTGTTCGACTGAATCATGCGGATGAGCGCTGACAGATCCTTGTTAGGGAGGTCGAACTCCGCATTCAACTGCTGGTACGCCTTGTCGTAGCCGCTTAGCCATGCGAGCTCTCCCGGTATCTCTTCTTCGACCGCCAGGCGAATCATTCGATAAAGAAACGCGACTTCCGCCGTCGCATCTATGAACCGATACGCACGACCACCGGGCGAGTGAACCACGATTGGAGTGACATCCCCTCGCTGGTATCGCCAGAGCTGAGTGACCGGTCGAGAGAACCCCGTCAAGACACTCAGATATTCGGGAATATTTTTCAGGATGACGGCCGAGACTGGCACCAACGCGCCACCGCTCAGGGGTGACGAAGGTGCGAGCACATGCTGGATGAGGAAGCGATGCAAGCGACCATTCCCATCGAGAAACGGATGCAGGTAAACGAAACCGAACGCAGCGCAGGCAGTTTTCACGAGCGCATGCTCGCATCGGGTGGTGTCGTTCACGAACGCTTCCCACCCGCGCATTGCCTGGCGGAGGTCCGTTGGTGGCGGCGGGAAAAAAGTAACGCGGCCGAGACCGTCTTCGAGCCAGTTCTGTGAGGTTCTGTAGGAAGCTTCCTGGCTATAAACATCTCGCACAATCGCGTTTTGCAGACCAACGAGCCATTCCTCGCTGACGGTTGCCGTCTCACCGACCCGGCGAAGCAACTGTACGAACCGTTCCTGTTTGTCTGAGCTCGGCGTTTCGCGCTCGATAGCATAGCTACTTCGCGTTTCAGACAGATACAGATAATTGACCACCCGTTCGTAGAGAACCGGATCTGTCAAAGTCTCGAGCGTGCGCTTCGCCTGCTCCATCAGTTCCGCGAGACTCGGCAACTCGGATACGGCAGCACGTCGCACGACGGGGCAAAAATCCGCGTTGCCTAACGCGTTATTCCGAACACGAAATTTCTGGTTGTTTGTCGGCCTTGTCGATGTGACGTAGGTATCCGAGGGAAACAGGTCGACGTAACCCGCGTTCAACGTCGTGGGAAACGAAAGCGTTTGTCCGGTAAGCCATTCCCACAGAAAGCAGGCTCGGCGGATCGTCGCCCGGTTGGGCGCGGATTCCAGCGTTCGGACGAGATCATTGGCGGAAATGTGCTCGAACACCGCGTCGATAACTTCAAGGTTCACCCCTTCATGTTTCAGGGCGAACTCAAGATGCCCGACTGGGGATTCCTCGATCGCAACATTTTTTGGAAACAGCAGCTGATTCGGCGCATCGACACGCCGATTCACCGACGCGCTTGTGGTGGCTGGTGTTTGAAGCGGCCGGACGTCTAGAGAAAAGTGCCCGATAAGATGCTGGTATCCGATCGCCGACATGGTTCAAGCTCGAAATCCGTTAACTCCCATCGAAATATAGCAATAAATTTGATCATTTCGTCTTTTTTATCGAAATCCATCAAAAATCGGCATCATCTTTTGTTGCTGCTACCCGAACTCCAGGAGTCCGCCAGGCGTTGGCGGGCTCCATGGCCTGCGGATCAGCCCCCCCACCTCCACTGATCCGCGCGGTCACATACGCTTAAAACTTCGCCCGAACCCCCACCCCAAAAGTATCCCCAGTCGACTGGCTACTAATGTGGTCGTTCATATACGCCGCATACACATCCGTGCGCTTCGACAACGGATAGTCGTAGCCGAGCGCCCACGTCTGATGCGTCTGGTCGAGCCCACCTTTGTCGCGCGAATAGGCGTACGACGCCATCACGGTACCCGTACCGAGCGGCACACTGACGCCGCCTTGCGCGGTATTCACATGCCAGTTGCCGAACACGTCTCGAACGTTCTTCGTGTACATGTACTGGCCGAAGAACTTCACGTACTTCAGATCGTACGAGAGGCCCAGTTGCGCGACGCTCTGGCTCTTCAGGCCGGTGACAAGGCTATTCAGTTCGCTCGGATCGGCGGGAACGCTCGTGTTGAAGTTCACGTACTGATACACCGCGGTGGCCGCAAACGGACCATGGAAATACAACGCCTGCGCACTCCACTTCTTCAGGCTGTTGTCCGACGCGTTGTTGCCGAAGCCGTACATCACAGCCCCGCTCAAGCCGTTGAAGTTCGGTGTCTGATACTGGATCGCGTTGTCCCAGCCCGAATCGCCGACCACGCCCTGGTCCGTCGTGTAGGTCGGGAACGTGCCGAGGCCGAGGAACACGTGATACACCATCGGCGAGAACGTATACGAGTCGATGAACGGATTGAACAGGATCGTCGACACGAACAGTTGCGTGGTCAGACGGCCGGCCGTCACGGTGCCGTAAGGCGACTCGATGCCGACGTAGGAGTTACGCGCAAAGAAACGGTCGCCAGGGAAGCGGCCATACTGGCCGTTCTGCGCGAGGAAGAAGTCTTCGAGTGTGAAGATGGCCTTGTAGCCGCCGCCCAGGTCTTCGCTGCCCTTTATGCCCCAGTACGAAGTCGACATCCCGCCGCCACCGACCACCCACGAACGCTGGTTGCCTGGAAATTTCTGCGAGCCGACCCATTCGTCGACCTGACCGTAAAGCTGCACGCTCGATTGCGCGAACGCCGACGATGCGCCCGCCAGTAAACCTGCCACGACGATCGCCTTCAAGGACGTTTTCAGCACATCGCTGACCATTGTTGTTCTCATGGATTCTCCAGTCTTTGTCAAAAGTGAGGTGGCTGTGCGGCGGGGAGCTCACGCGAACCGTTGTTGCCTGCTGCTTGTTGGTATCCGGTCGATCGTCGAGCCAATCAGGGCTCAACCATGTTTGCGGACCATTTTTATGGACAAAAATATGTACGGTTATTGCCGGTATAGCGTTCTGATTAGTTTTTACTGATATCGACCTGATAACGGGTCGAGTGAAACAGGACAAACTGCACTGCCACAAACCGTTTTATCGACTGCTCATGCCCGGTACGGCTAAAGCGGTGGATTCAACCGGGCGTAATCCGGCGCGCGGATGATGCACTGCCGCACGCCTCTGACAATTGGATGACGAACCCCTTCTTGCGAGCGAGCAATTTCAAAAAAGTGTGGTGTGCATACGTCACTTATGGACGTGCGAAATCGCGCCACCAGGCGGTGACGGAGCAAAAGAAAGAGGAAAAAGCGGCCGGGTTACCTCAGAGCGCGCTCAGTTGCGATAGGGCGACGCGCCAGGGCGCGAGAGGTCTTCGGGCGGTCGGGGCGGCGGCCGGCTAAAACCGCGCTCTTCGTTATATCGCGCGACGTCTTCGCGGATCGAGCCGGCCCGGACCATGGTCGAATTGCCGGACTGGCGCGGCACCGGCCGCGTTTCGGCGCTTACCGGTGTGATCGCGCCGGCATACTGCGGCGCGGCGCGCGGGGCCATGCGCGGAATGCCGCGGAAACCATTGCCGCTGGGCATCACACCCGGGCCACGCGCCACATTCATGACGCGGTCGGGACGATTGCCGTAGTTGCTGAAGCTACGGGCATCGGGGCGTCCGCCGCCACCGAACGACCGCGGCGCGAAATGAGCAAAGTGCCCGCCGCCACCGCCGCCGAAGCCGCCGTGCCCCATCATCACGGGTCTCGCTTGGGCGAACGAAGCCAGGACGACGAGAATCGCGCCCAATAACCACTGCTTCGCTGTTGACGATGCTGCTTGCACGGTAATCCACCTGCCCGACGACCCGCCCAGACCCGCCGCTCGGACGACAACGGAATCTGTCCGGGGAAATCACATCCGATGCGCATTTTTCGCATCCGCAGCTATCCCCGATGGCCCTGTACAGTAATTTATGGGTCCCCCTAAAACGTGTCGAGCCAAAAAGTGTTATGCCCGCCGAACGGTTGTAACACCGTGTTACTGCGGCGTTCCGGCGAGTAATCCGCCGAATAACCGCCCGAGAAAACTCTCGTTGAATAGACGGAAAAAACCCTCATCGCTTTTTAACCAGAAACGTTTCCAGCAAAAACTACGGCGGCATTTTTAGACCAGATCGAAAGATAAAAGCGTGACCGTCGATACCGGCAGGAAAGACCCGTCTCATGCCGGTAATTCATCAATCAATGCCTCAAATGAATTTGCATTTTCAATCGCTTTGCCGGGACAATAGCCGCACCTGAGCGTGCGTAGCACGCGTCGTCGCGTTGCCAGGACACCGCGGCGATTCAAGCACTACCGTATCGAGATTCCGAAGATGGCCCGCCCGAAACTGCTTCCCGACAACTTCACGCTGTGCCTGATCGGCACCGTGATCTTCGCCAGCCTCCTGCCCGTACACGGCCAGGCCGGTGTCGCGTTCAACTGGCTGACGAACGTCGCGATCGGCCTGCTGTTCTTCCTGCACGGCGCCAAGCTGTCGCGCGAAGCGATCGTGGCGGGAGCGACGCACTGGCGCCTGCACGTCGTCGTGCTGCTCAGCACGTTCGCGTTGTTTCCGCTGCTCGGTCTCGCGCTCAAACCGCTCCTTTCGCCGCTCGTCACGCCGGCGCTCTATGCCGGGGTCCTCTTCCTCTGTACGTTGCCGTCGACGGTGCAGTCGTCCATCGCGTTCACGTCGATCGCCAAGGGCAATGTGCCCGCCGCGGTGTGCAGCGCGTCCGCATCGAGCCTGCTCGGCATCTTCATCACGCCCGCACTGGTCGGAGTGGTCGTCACTAACCAGTCTGCCGGCGGCGCATCGCCGTGGCATACGGTGTGGAACATCGTGTTGCAGCTGCTTGTGCCGTTCATTGCCGGGCAGTTGCTGCGGCCGCTGATCGGCGACTGGATCGAGCGCAATCGCGGCGTACTGAAGTTCGTCGACCAGGGCTCGATCCTGCTCGTCGTGTATGGCGCCTTCAGCGAAGCAGTGAATGAAGGCTTGTGGCATCACATTCCGCTCAGCGCGCTCGGCGGGCTCGTCGTGGTCAATGCAGTACTGCTCGCGCTGGCGCTCGCCGTCACGATGTTCGTCAGCAAGCGGCTCGGCTTCAACCGCGCGGATCAGATCACGATCGTGTTCTGCGGATCGAAGAAGAGTCTTGCCGCCGGTGTACCGATGGCAAAGGTGATCTTCGCGTCGCACGCGGTCGGTGCCGTCGTGCTGCCGCTGATGCTGTTCCACCAGATCCAGCTGATGGTGTGCGCCGCGCTCGCGCAGCGCTGGGGCGCGCGCGACACGAGCGGCGAAGGACGCGCGGCCGCGCAAAAAAACGGCCCCGCGGCGGTGGCGCGGCGTTGATGCCGCGCCAGATGTGAACCGGATGTTCATGAGCGCAGACCTTCCTGTGCGTGATCGACGAAAGCCGCCCCGTGCGGCTTTTTTCTTGCGGACGATCATTTCAACTGCAAAGGCGTGAGCTGTCGCTTAGGCCGGATGGGCTAGATCGCGCGACTCGTTACGTCGCACTACCCAATCGGCAAATGCACCGCCGCAGTGCGACGCTTCATCAAAGATTCACTTAATTCGCCGCCATCCCCGCCGATAAGCCGAACGTCCACCGTCTTCGGCTCTTTGCGATGTCCTCGCGCTCGTCTTTCCGTTCCGTTGCGCCGAGCAAAGCAACCCTGATCGCGCAATGCGCAACGCCCAATCCCGGCAACGTCACGTCATTCGCGTTGCCACCCGCGCTTCAACTTCCCGCACACACATGACCCGCCTTACCGTCAAAACCCGCCTGTATCTGCTGATGTCCGTCGTCGTTCTCGTTCTGGTCGCCGCCGGCGGCATCGGCCTGTATGGCGTCGCGCGTACCGATGCCGCGCTCGAGCAGGTCTTCGAAGGCCGCGCGAAAGCGCTGCAACGCATCTCGTCGATCGACGATCTCGCTGCGCAAACGCACTACGCGATCAGCGATGCGGTGCTCGATCCGTCGGCGGCAAAAACATCGGCGGTGGTCGATGCCGCGTCGCGCAATATCGCGAGCATCGACCGCTGGCTCGGCGAATATCGCGCGTATCCGCTCGACTCGCAGGAACACACGCTCGCGAACCGCTTCGCCGACGACTGGACCACGTTGCGCGATAAAGGCATCGCGCCGACGGTGGCTTTTCTGAAGGCGAACAATCTGTCGGAAGCGCAGTGGGTCGTCACGCAGTCGCTCGAACCGGCGGCGCAGCGCGTGAAGCGCGAGACCTCCGCGCTGCGGCAACTGCAGGTCGAATCGGCGCAACGCGAATACGATCGTGCGCAGGGTGTCGCGCGTACCGTGCAGGTGCTCGTTGCCGCGTGCATCGCGCTCGGCGCGATCGTCGTCGGCGCGTTGTGCTGGACGATGGCGCGGTCGTTGTATCGACAGCTCGGCGGAGAGCCCGCGTATGCAGCGGCGATCGCTAACGCAATCGCCCAGGGCGATCTCGCGATCGACGTGCGCATAGAACACGCTGCGCACGGTACAACCCACAGCGTGCTGCACGCGATGCTCGCGATGCGCGACCGGCTCGCCGCGATGATCGGCGCGATCCAGCATGCGGCGCACGGCATCTCGCACGCGACCGGTGAAATCGCCAACGGCAATCACGCGCTCTCGCATCGCACCGACGAGCACGCCGCCGGCATCCAGCAAACGGCAAGCAGCATGGAACAGCTCGCCGCGACCGTGAAGGCCAACGCCGATCACGCGCGCGAAGCAAACGTGCTCGCGTTACACGCATCGTCGAAAGCGGAAGACGGCAACGAAGCCGCCGTCGAGGCGATGAACCGCATGGAATCGCTGAGCGAACGGTCGCAGAAAATTCGCAGCATCACCTCGGTGATCGAAGGCATAGCGTTTCAGACCAACCTGCTCGCGCTGAACGCAGCCGTCGAAGCAGCTCGCGCCGGCCAGTCGGGTCGCGGCTTCGCAGTCGTCGCGCAGGAAGTGCGGGCGCTCGCGCACCGTAGCTCGCAAGCGGCCAAAGAAATCTCGGCGCTGATCGCCGCGGTGACAACGGAGGTCGAGACCGGTACCGAGACGGTTCGCAAGGCAGGCAGCACGATCGTCGAGATGCTCGGCTCCGTGCAAAGCGTGGCGGCGCTGATCGACGAAATCTCCCATGCCTCCGACGAACAGAGTTCGGGCATCGAGCAGATCAACCGGGCCGTCTCGCAGATGGATCAGATGACGCAGCACAACGCGCTGCTCGTGCAGAAAGCGGCCTCGGCGGCCAACGCACTCGCCGACGAAGCGTCCGTGCTGCGCGAAGCCGTGGCGATCTTCCGGGTCGGTGAAGCACCGGCTTTAACACTCGTTTAGCGAATTTTACTAAACAATACATTTATCATAGAAGAGCCTGTATACGGGTATCTACGTGTATTGATAAAGCGGTTTAAGGGGTTTTCTGTCGACGTTTTACTATACAATCCTCGACACCTGAAACCGCTGCGGCGCACCCGCGTCTGCCCTGATCGATGACCACCACCATTCGCGATGTCGCCCGTGAAGCAAGCGTGTCGATCGGCACGGTTTCGCGCGCGCTGAAAAATCAGCCTGGCCTGTCTGACGCGACCCGGGTGCGGGTCGTCGAGACCGCGCGCCGGCTCGGTTACGACGCGGCGCAGTTGCGCCCGCGCATTCGCAGGCTGACGTTCCTGCTCCATCGTCAGCACAACAACTTCACGACCACGCCGTTCTTCTCGCACGTGCTGCATGGCGTCGAGGACGCGTGCCGCGAACGCGGCATCGTGCCGTCGCTGCTCACCGCGGGCCCGACCGAAGACGTCGCTCAGCAAATGCGTGTGCACGCGCCCGATGCGATCGCCGTAGCCGGTTTCGTCGAACCCGAAACGCTGGCAACGCTCGTCGCAATGCAGCGGCCGCTCGTGCTGATCGACTTGTGGGCACACGGTCTGCGCTCGGTGAATCTCGACAACGCGGCCGGCGCCGCGCTCGCGATGCAGCATCTGTTCGAACTGAAGCGCAAGCGCATCGCGTTTATCGGCGGATCGCTTGCGCACTTCAGTATTGCGGAGCGTGCACTCGGCTACCGGCGCGCATTTTTCGAAGCGGGCCTGCTGTTCGACCCGTCGCTCGAAGCACCGATCGACGCCGGCCTCGATCCGGACACCGGCGCCGCGCTCGCCATGCAGCGTCTGCTCGACGCATCCGGTCCGCGGCCCGACGCCGTCTTTGCCTATAACGACGCCGCAGCGCTCGCCGCGCTGCGCGTCTGCCTTGCACGCGGGCTGCGTGTGCCGCAGGACATCGCGATCATCGGCTTCGACGACATTCCTGCTGCCGCGCACGCCACACCGCCGCTGTCCACCATCGCGGTCGACAAGGAAGCGCTCGGGCGACGCGGCGTCGAACTGCTGCTTGCCGACTCGCCACCCGAACTCGAAATCCGCTTACCCGTCCACCTGATTACCCGCGCCAGCACTTCAGTGAATAAGCCATGACGCAGACCGACACGCTTCAATCCACCCCTTCCGCGGACGCACCGGTAGCCGTGCCGCCCGTTGCAAGTTTCCGCGAGCGCGGCTTCCTGCTGTCGCACATCGAGGACACGTTGCGCTTCTACGCGCCGAACGTGCTCGATTCGACCGGCGGTTTCTATCACTTCTTCCGCGACGACGGTTCGATCTACAACCGCACGACGCGGCATCTGGTCAGCAGTTGCCGGTTCGTTTTCAACTACGCGATGGCGTATCGGCAATTCGGCGATCCGCAGCATCTCGAGTACGCGCGTCACGGGCTACGCTTCCTGCGCGAAGTGCACTGGGACCCGCGGCACGAAGGCTACGACTGGGAACTCGAATGGCGCGACGGCGAGAAGCACACGCTCGACGGCACGCGCCACTGCTACGGCCTCGCGTTCGTGCTGCTCGCCTACGCGCATGCGGCGATGGCCGGTGTCGAGGAAGCGAAGCCGCTAATCGCTGCCACCTTCGAACTGATGGAAAAGCGCTTCTGGGATGCTGCCGGCGGTCTCTACGCCGACGAGGCGACGGCCGACTGGCAGGTGAGCGGTTATCGCGGGCAGAACGCGAACATGCACACCACCGAGGCGCTACTCGCCGCGTATGAAGCCACCGGCCATCTCGTCTATCTCGACCGTGCGGAACGCGTCGCGTCGAACATCACGCTGCGCCAGGCGAAGCTGTCGCAGGGACTTGTGTGGGAGCATTTTCATGCGGACTGGTCGGTCGACTGGCACTACAACGAGGAAGACAGTTCGAACATCTTCCGTCCGTGGGGCTTCCAGCCTGGTCACCAGACCGAATGGGCGAAGCTGCTGCTGATCCTCGAACGACACCGGCCGCTGCCGTGGCTGCTGCCGCGCGCCATCGAACTCTTCGATGCCGCCATGTCGCGCGCATGGGACAACGATCACGGCGGCCTGTACTACGGCTTCGGACCGGACGGCACGGTCTGCGATCACGACAAGTATTTCTGGGTGCAGGCCGAGACGTTCGCGACCGCCGCGCTGCTCGGCAAACGCACCGGCAACGAACGGTTCTGGGACTGGTACGACGAACTCTGGCGCTATAGCTGGAGCTATTTCGTCGATCACCAGTACGGCGCGTGGTACCGCATCCTCACTTGCGACAACCGCAAGTACAGTGATGAAAAGAGCCCCGCCGGCAAGACCGATTACCACACGATGGGTGCCTGCTACGAAGTGCTGATCCACGGGCTGGACAGCGCGTCGAGTGCGTCGGCTGCGCCTGTCGCGACCCTCTCCGCACGGTGAACCGCATGACCGATCCGACCACATTGCCCCAGTTCGTCTCCGCAGGCGACATCCTCACCGACCTCGTCCGTACCGATACCTCGAACTGGCTGTCCGTGCCCGGCGGCGCAGGCTGGAACGTCGCGCGTGCCGTTGCACGGCTCGGCGTGCCGACCGGTTGCGCGGGCTCGCTCGGCACCGACCATTTCTCCGACCAGATCTGGAACGCAAGCGTCGCGGCCGGACTCGACATGCGCTTCCTGCAGCGCGTCGATCGTGCGCCACTGCTCGCTATCGTTCACGAAACCCATCCGCCCACCTACTTCTTCATGGGCGACAACAGCGCGGATCTCGCCTTCGATCCATCGCAGTTGCCCGACGGCTGGATGAAGCAGGTGAAGTGGGCGCACTTCGGCTGCATCAGTCTCGTGCGACAGCCGCTCGGCGAAACGCTTGCTACGCTCGCCGCCACGCTGCGCGCCGGTGGCGTGAAGATCAGCTTCGATCCGAACTACCGCAACCTGATGGCGCATGGTTACGAACCGACGTTGCACCGGATGGCCGCGCTCGCCGATCTGATCAAGGTTTCCGACGAAGACTTGCGCCTCATCTTCAAGACCGACGATGAAGCGGCCGCGCTCGCGCAACTGCGCGCGCTGAATCCGACGGCCGTCGTGCTGGTCACGCGTGGCCCGGAAACGGCGACATTGATCGACGGCGCTACGATCGTCGAGGCAAAGCCGCCGCGCGTCGAAGTTGCGGATACGGTCGGTGCCGGCGATGCGTCGATCGGCGGGCTGCTGTTCAGCCTGATGGCTTCGCCGCAACGTCACTGGAACGAGCATCTCGCGTTCGCACTCGCGGCCGGTGCCGCGGCTTGCCGTCATTCGGGCGCGCATTCGCCGTCGCTTGACGAAGTCGTCGCGCTGCTGCCTCAGGGCGGCGCATAGCCTTAGTATGGGCCGCGCCGCCTCTGTGCGGGCGGCCCGAAAAACCTTACGAAGTGCCCCCCGGTCGACGCCGAATCATCGTGCTAGGATGGATCTTCCCCTCGCAGGAGATGCATCATGGACGACATCACCTATACCAAAGGGATCTACACGGCCACTGCAACGGTGCGTCCGTTAGACGACGGCAAGTATCACGGCATCGTGTCGCTCGCACGCGATGCAGGTGACGGGCCGGAGAACACGGTCTACGAAGTGGAGGCGAGCTCGCCCAGCCCGGAAGAAGCCTTTGAAGAAGCGAAGGCGCTCGCCCATCGCATCCTTGGCGAGATTGATCTGTAGTTTGCGAACCGTACCGCAATCCGCGGGCACGTCGCGCCGCTCTTTTCCTACGTTGCTGGAGGCCCAGATGGCTGAACAGCTCTTCCTCTACGGCGTCTATACGATCCACGTGCGCCCGCTCGAATTGCAGGGCTCGCACTGGGACGCCGAATACGAGATCCGACATCGCAACAAGGCAGTGAAACCGTGGACCACGGTCGGCGGCGACGCCGGCTATCTGGATCAGGCCGATGCGATCGAATCCGCGCATCAACAGGCTGTTGGAGACATCGAGCGCGGTGCGGGTATTCCGAAGCCGCGCGGTTTTCCCTGACCTGACGACCGACGCGGCGTGGCGCATGACCTGATCGCAGCTGTCGTAGCGGCTGTAGATACGTGTAGCCGGCGTGCTACGCTGTGCGCGTTTTCATTTTGACGGGAACGCGATGGCTACAGGCTCAGACGATCGCCGCTTCGACGCATCCGCGTCCGATACCGCCGATGCACCGATGCGCCGCCGCGGGCGCCGGCTGAAGCTGGATGATCGCGTCGTGTTCGCCCAGGGCCTGCCGATGCCGCTCTGGCAGGACCTCTACTACCAGGCGCTGCGGGCCAGTTGGCCATCGTTCTTCGTCTCGCTGGCAGTGCTGTTTCTGCTGCTCAATACCGCGTTCGCTTCGCTCTACATGCTCGGCAGCACGCCGATCGCCAACCAGTTTCCGAAGGGCTTTGCCGGCGCGTTTTTCTTCAGCGTCGAAACGCTGGCGACCGTCGGTTACGGCGACATGCATCCGCAGACGATCTACGCGCATCTGGTCGCGACCGTCGAGATCTTTATCGGCATGTCGGGCATCGCGCTGGCGACCGGGCTGATCTTCGCGCGCTTCTCGCGCCCTCACGCCAAGATCATGTTTTCGCGCTACGCGATCGTGCGGATGCTCGACGGGAAGATGACGCTCGTCGTGCGAGCGGCGAACGGACGGCAGAATG
Source organism: Paraburkholderia sp. CHISQ3 (assembly GCF_030464945.1). Taxonomy (NCBI): domain Bacteria; kingdom Pseudomonadati; phylum Pseudomonadota; class Betaproteobacteria; order Burkholderiales; family Burkholderiaceae; genus Paraburkholderia; species Paraburkholderia sp. CHISQ3. The sequence continues at coordinate 270,347 of NZ_JALPRG010000008.1, read as the reverse complement.
TGATTGCGGAAGCGCACGCAAGGCTGCGGTTGATGCGTGTCGAAGTTACGCCGGAAGGCTATCGGTCGCGCAAGATTCGCGATCTCGCGCTGATACGCGACCAGCATCCGATCTTCCAGCTTGGCTGGAGCCTGATGCATATCATCGATGAAACGAGTCCGCTGTATGGGCAGACGGCGGAGTCGCTGGCGGCTTGCGATGCATCGTTATTGGCGATCATCGAAGGCTCCGACGAAACCACCGCGCAGACGATGCAGCAACGCAAATCGTGGCCGGCTGCGGATATTCGCTGGCAGTACCGCTATATCGACTTGATGCACGACGAAGATGGGGTGAGCTATATCGACTACTCGCAGTTCGATGAGGTCGTGCCGCTTGAGCCGCATGAGATGATTCCGGCGGGGGTGGTGGCGGATATGCAGCGGGGGTGAGGCATACACCGATTACCGCGTAACCTTCAACGCCGCCAGTTCCCGCTGTTCAACCGCCACCGCCCGCGCATGACCATCGCGCGACACCGCCCGCTCGACAAAATCGCCGATCCGCCCTTTCGGCTCCAGCAGCTTCGCAGCAAACGCAATCTGCAACGTCCCGGCAAGCAACAGATCGGCAGCGGTGAAGCGTTCGCCAAGCAACCATTCGCCTTCTTCGAGCGCACCGTCAACCGCGTGCCGCACACGATCGAAATCCCCCCACCCGAAGCTAAACGTATTGCCAGAAGCACCGGTGATCTTCTCAGCCATCGCCGGTTCGAGACAGCCCGGCGTAAAGAACAGCCACTGCAGGAAACGGCCGCGCAACGGATCGTCGATCGCTGCACCAAGATTCGCAGCGGGAAAGCGGTCGGCAAGATACAGCAGCACCGCACCTGATTCAGCGACGCGCACGCCATGGTCATCGAGTGCGGGCAGCTTCGTCATCGGGTTAACGTCGCGGTAGTCGGCAGTGCCCTGCTCGCCGGCGCGGATGTTCACGTGAACAAGCTCGTAGCGTGCACCGATCTCTTCGAGCATCCAGAGTGCGCGAAACGCGCGGGTCTTCGGCCAGTAATAGAGTTTCATCTGACGGCTCCCGGATGCGGAAAGGAAGCTGTCAGCGTACAGCAATGCACCGGCGGCGGGCGTGTTATCGACGGTGCCCACGCACCCGACCAGGGTGCCCGGTAGAACTCACTCAAAAAACCGATTAAACACCGCGTGCGTCGCGCATTCAGACGGACAGCGCGGCAAGTTAGCAAAAATATTCTCCATTCGGCGCGAAAAAATAGAGTCTCTTTCGCCACGCCCGGGATCGCCCGGCGTGGCGAATGCATAACAGGAGACTCCACAATGACCGCCCGCCTGCCCGTCGACGGAACGCCCGCCCTCTCGGACTACCGTCTCTCGGACAATCTCACCGCTACGCGCGGCCGCATCTTCCTTACCGGTACTCAAGCGCTTGTTCGTCTCGCTTTGATGCAGCGCGACGCCGACCGCGCGCGTGGCCTGAGCACTGCTGGCTTTATCAGCGGCTATCGCGGCTCGCCGCTCGGCATGGTCGACCAGCAGTTGTGGAAAGCGAAGAAGCTGCTCGACAGCCACGACATCCGCTTTCTTCCCGCGATCAACGAAGAACTCGGCGGCACGGCCGTGCTCGGTACCCAACGCGTCGAAGCAGACCCGGAACGCACCGTCGAAGGCGTGTTCGCGATGTGGTACGGCAAGGGACCAGGCGTCGACCGCGCCGGCGATGCACTGAAGCACGGCAACGCATACGGCTCGTCGGCACACGGCGGTGTACTCGTAGTAGCCGGCGACGACCACGGCTGCGTGTCTTCATCGATGCCGCATCAAAGCGACTTCGCGATGATGGCGTGGCACATGCCGGTCGTGAATCCGTCGAACGTCGCCGACATGCTCGAATTCGGCCTGTACGGCTGGGCGCTGTCGCGCTACTCGGGCGCATGGGTCGGCTTCAAGGCCATTTCGGAAACCGTCGAATCGGGCTCGACCGTCGATCTCGATGCGCTCCACACCACCTGGGATGCCCCGAGCGGTTTCGAGCCGCCCGCGGGCGGTCTGCACAACCGCTGGCCCGACCTGCCGAGCCTCACTATCGAAGCGCGCCTCGCCGCGAAGCTCGACGCGGTACGGCACTTTGCGCGCACCAACAGCATCGATAAATGGATCGCCCCGAGCCCGCACGCAAACGTCGGCATCGTCACGTGCGGCAAGGCGCATCTCGACCTGATGGAAACGCTGCGCCGGCTCGACGTGACGGTCGCGGACCTCGAAGCGGCAGGCGTGCGGATCTACAAGGTCGGCCTGTCGTTCCCGCTCGAAATGACGCGTATCGATGCGTTCGTCGCAGGGCTCTCCGAAGTACTCGTGATCGAGGAGAAAGGTCCGGTCATCGAGCAGCAGATCAAGGACTATCTGTACAACCGCCAGGAGGGCGCGCGTCCGGTCGTGATCGGCAAGCACGCGCAGGACGGTACGCTGCTGCTGTCGTCGCTGGGCGAACTACGCCCGTCGCGCATCCTGCCGGTGTTCGCGAACTGGCTTGCGCGGCACAAGCCCGCGCTCGATCGCCGTGAGCGCGTGGTCGATCTCGTCGCGCCGCAAATCCTCTCGAACGCCGCCGATGCAGTGAAGCGCACTCCGTACTTCTGCTCGGGTTGTCCGCACAACACCTCGACGAAGGTGCCCGAAGGCTCGATCGCGCAAGCCGGCATCGGCTGCCACTTCATGGCGTCGTGGATGGAGCGCGACACGACGGGTCTGATCCAGATGGGCGGCGAAGGCGTCGACTGGGCCTCGCACTCGATGTTCACGAAGACGCCGCACGTGTTCCAGAATCTCGGCGACGGCACCTACTTTCACTCGGGCATTCTGGCGATCCGCCAGGCAGTCGCAGCGAAAACCAACATCACGTACAAGATTCTCTACAACGATGCGGTCGCGATGACAGGCGGCCAGCCTGTGGACGGCAGCATCTCGGTGCCGCAGATCGCGCGTCAGGTCGAAGCGGAAGGTGTGTCGCGCTTCGTTGTGGTCAGCGACGAGCCGGAAAAGTACGACGGTCATCACAATCTCTTTCCGCTGGGCACGACGTTTCATCACCGGCGCGAACTCGATACGGTACAGCGCCTGCTGCGCGACATCGGCGGCGTCACGGTGCTGATCTACGACCAGACCTGCGCCGCCGAAAAACGTCGGCGCCGCAAGAAAGGCGAGTTCCCCGATCCCGACAAGCGCCTCTTCATCAACGAAGCCGTCTGCGAAGGTTGCGGCGATTGCGGTGTGCAGTCGAACTGCCTGTCGGTCGAGCCGGTCGAAACGCCGCTCGGCAGAAAGCGTCGCATCGACCAGTCGTCGTGCAACAAGGACTACTCGTGCGTGAACGGCTTCTGCCCGAGCTTCGTGACGATCGAAGGCGGCAAGCTGAAGAAAGCCGCGGGCGTCGCGTTCGACGTGGAAGCGCTGGCCAAGCGGGTCGATGCGCTGATCGTGCCGACGCCTCAGCTAGATGCTGCACCGTATGACATCCTGGTAACGGGTGTCGGCGGTACAGGCGTCGTGACGGTGGGCGCATTGATCAGCATGGCCGCGCACCTCGAAGGCAAGAGCGCGTCGGTACTCGACTTCATGGGCTTTGCGCAGAAGGGCGGTTCGGTGCTGTCGTTCGTGCGTTTCGCCGCACGCGATGAGTGGTTGAACCAGGTGCGCATCGATACGCAACAGGCCGACGTTCTGCTCGCCTGCGATATGGTGGTCGGCGCGGGCGCCGACGCGTTGCAAACCGTGCGTCATGGCCGCACCCGCATCGTTGTGAACACGCACGCGATTCCGAATGCGACGTTCGTGCAGAACCCCGACGCCAACCTGCATGCAGACGCGCTCTACGAAAAGATGCGCCACGCGGCCGGCGACGAACGCATGTCCGCCTGCGATGCGCAATCGCTAGCCACGCGCTTTCTCGGCGACACGATTGGCGCGAACATCCTGATGCTCGGCTTTGCGTGGCAACTCGGGCTCGTGCCGGTCTCGCTCGGCGCGTTGATGCGCGCAATCGAACTCAACAACGTGGCCGTGCCGATGAACCAGCTCGCGTTCGCAGTCGGCCGTCTCGCTGCCGCCGATCCGGCAGCACTCGAAACGCTGTGGCAGGCGCGTCATTCGGCCAAACCGGCGGTGAATCTCGACACGCTTGATCAACTGATCGCCGATCGCGAAACGCGTCTCGCAACCTATGGCGGCGCAGCGTACGTGAAGCGTTATCGCACGCTCGTCGATGCGGCACGCAAGGCCGAAGGCGGCGCCAACGACGACCGTATCGCACGCGCCGTCGCGACCACGTTCTATCGTCTGCTTGCTGTGAAGGACGAGTACGAGGTCGGTCGCCTGCATACGGACAAGGCGTTTCGCGAAGCACTCGAAGCGCAATTCGAAGGCGTAGCGGGTAAGGATTTCGGTGTGAAATTCAATCTCGCGCCGCCGGGACTCGCACGCTCGAAGCACGGTGAAGTGCCGCGCAAATTGACGTTCGGACAATGGATGTGGCCAGTGCTCGGCATGCTTGCAAAGTGGCGTGGACTGCGCGGCACGATGCTCGATCCGTTCGGCAAATCGCTTGAACGGCGCATGGAACGCGCGCTTGCTGGCGACTACGAAAACACCCTGCTGCGAGCCTTCGCCGTGTTGCAGCCCGATACCGCCGAAGTCGTCGCGAAGCTCGCCGATCTGCATGCACGTGTGCGCGGTTATGGCCACGTGAAGCTGGCGAACCTCGCGGGTGTGAAGCGCAGCGAGCGCGATCTGGCTGCGCAGTTGCAGATCGATGCGGTGACGTCGTCGGCAGTTCAGCAGGCGCTCGCCGAGGTGAAAGGCGCGGGTACGTTGCGCGGTATTCCGGTGGTTGTGGCGAAGTGAGCTGTAAAACGTGCGCCGTGCAACCTGCGGCGCACGCTGTCATGTCATGTTGATCAAACCACCGCGTCGAGCAGCGCCCTGACGCGCGCCACCTGCTGCGGATCGACCGGCGCAAGACCATTGCCGCCGATCCGCACGCCCGAACCGAAGTGCACCGCCGCGACACCGGTAGCGCGCACGAAACCGGCAATTGCATCCACAGTCAACCCCGCGCCCGCAAGCACCGTGCAGTGCGATCCTGCTGATTGCTGCACGAGCAGCCGGATCGTATCGGCGGCATCCAGTACCGAAGGTTTGCCGCCCGATGTCAGCACGTTCGTCACGGCTTCGAAGCCGAGCAGCGTATCGAACGCTTCGTGAAGATCGCGCGCTTCGTCGAACGCGCGATGAAACGTAATAGCCAGATCACCGGCGACATCGATCAAGCGCGCCAGCCCCTCGCAATCGATCTCACGCGCCTCAGTCAACATGCCGGTCACAACGCCATGCGCGCCCGCGGCAACGATCGCGCGAACATCGCGCGTCATCACGGCAAGATCGTGCGCATCGAAAACAAACGAACGGCTATGCGGGCGCACGATCACGTTCACCGGAACCGGCACGGCGTCGACCACCGCTTCGATCAATCCGATGCTCGGCGTGAGGCCGCCTTCGCCCATCGCAGTAACGAGTTCGAGCCTATCGGCACCGGCCTGCGCGGCAAGCCGCGCGTCGGCGACAGTCGTCGCGATGACTTCGAGCAGAACAGGAGAAGCGGGCATGGTGAATCGTCGTCTTCGAAACAGAAAGACGACATGATCTCAGATGCGCTCCTCATCGAGCCAGTCGATATCGCCGCACAGCACGCAGGTCTCGCCGCCGATCCGCGTCACCACCGACAGCGTCACGCACGGCATCGCCTCGTTGATCGACAGATACGGCCGCGTCACATGCACGCGCTCGGGCGCCGCGATCGCCGCACGGAAGTACGGCCGGCGCAGCCAGTTCGCGCCCTGTGCATCGGCGAGCGGCAGAAAACGCGTCTCGTGTGCGGCACGGTCCGCGCGCAGCACGACGTTGCTCCCCGACTGCCGGCCGTTCGCATCGAGCAGAAAGCAGCGTGCCGCGTGGTCGAGCGCGAGAAAATTCCAGCACACCTCGTCGAGCGCTTCGCCGGCACTCAGACGCTCGGCGGCCCGTTCGAAAGCGCGCACATACGGCGCAAGGCGCGCCGCGTTCTGCCGCTCGCGCGCTTCGGTCTGTATGCGGTGGCGATCGGTCAGCTCGCCGATGCACTGCGCGGCCTGCACGCTGTCCGCCACACCGGGATTCGGCCGGCCGAAGAAAAAGCCCTGCACGAAATCCGCGTTGCACGCGAGCGCCATCTGCGCTTCGTGCTCGGTCTCGACACCTTCGATCAACACGAGCTTGCCCGCTTCATGCAGCAGCGCAACGAGCCCAGGCAGGATCGCCGCCATGTCCGCGCGATGCGCGGCGTGCGACAGCATGACCCGGTCGAGCTTCACGATGTCGGGATTCAACTGCCAGATGCGTTCGACGTTCGAGTGTCCCGCGCCGAAATCGTCGAGTGCGATCAGGAAGCCGCGCTCGCGGAACTGCCGCACGGCATCGGCCAGACGTTCGATGTCTTCGGCCCGTTGCTCGAGCACTTCGAGCACGATACGGCGCGGCGAGATATCGAGCCGCCGCAGATTCGCGAGCAGCGCGGCCGAATGATAGGGATCGGTGAGCGCACCGGGATGCACGTTGAGAAACAGCCACTCGCGCTCGGCACCGAGCACCTTGAAGTTTTCGAGGTGCAGCGCCTGGGCGAGCCGGTCCACCTGCAGCACTTCGCCAAGACGCGCGGCCTGGCCGAATACGTCGAGCGGCGATACCGGGCGATCGAGTGCATCGTGTGCGCGCAGCAATCCTTCATAACCGACTGCCCGCATATGCGACAGGCTGAAGATCGGTTGAAATACGCTCGTCAGCGTGAGCTCGCCGTGGTGCACCGAGTAGCGTTCGAACCCCGAGGTCACCGAAAGCTCGAAGCCGTGCGGCCCAACGGCCGTCCTTTCCTGTTGCGCAATCGTCATGCATTCCTCTCGAGCGAGAGCAGCACCGATGCAGTCCGCATGAAACGGGGCACGGCGTCTGTTCTCGAAATGTGCGTCATCGGTACAGGTTAAGCAAGCTCCATGCGCACAGCGGACCACGCGTTGGCGAAATTTGCAATGAAGCCTGCACCGACCGTAAGGTTCGTGCGTCGCGTGAGGGCGTTCACTGCACCGCAACAGTGCGCAACGATTATTGTGGTCCGTATGCGCGTTGTTCGCTTCAGTGATAACCGGGCTGTGACGCTATGTGTGTTTTGCACCGGACCGCCGTCGCATCGGGCTACACTGCCTGCTCCATCGCCTTTCAATTTCACTGGCCGCCCGCGCGCGGCGTTCCGTTAAACGGTCGCTTCCGAATTCGCCCATGGAAATTGTCTTTACCGTTCTGATCCTGCTGCTGGCGGTCGCCGTCTCCGGCATCGCCGTCCGGCTCTTACCGTTTTCGCTGCCGCTTCCGCTGGTGCAGATCGCAATCGGCGCCGTGCTCGCGTGGCCCGTACTCGGCCTGCATGTCACGTTCGATCCCGAGATCTTCATGCTGCTGTTCATTCCGCCGCTGCTGTTCGCGGACGGCTGGCGCATCCCGAAGCGCGAATTCTTCATGCAGCGTCGCGCGATCCTGATGCTCGCGCTCGGGCTCGTATTCATGACCGTGTTCGCGGTGGGCTACTTCATCCATGCGCTGGTGCCGGAGATTTCGCTGCCGGTTGCCTTCGCGCTCGCCGCAGTGTTGTCGCCCACCGATGCAGTCGCGCTGACCGGTATCGCGGGCAAGAACAAGCTTCCGGCGCAACTGATGCACATCCTCGAAGGCGAAGCGCTGATGAACGATGCGTCGGGTCTCGTCGCGCTCAAGTTCGCAGTCGCGGCCGCGCTGACCGGCGTGTTCTCGTTACGCGAAGCGTCGATCAGTTTCGTGTTGATCGCTTCCGGCGGACTCGCGACGGGCATTGCCGTCACCTGGCTCTTCAGCTTCATATCGGCGCATTTTCTGAACCTGGCGGCTGAAGGCGACCCGGCGCCCGGCGTGGTAATGACGCTGCTGATTCCGTTCGCCGCCTATCTGTTCGCCGAGCACTTCGAGTGTTCGGGCATTCTCGCGGCTGTCTCGGCGGGCATGATGATGAACTACACGAAGCTCGCCGAGGCCGCCGCTGTCGCAACTCGCATGCGCATGGCAAGCACGTGGACGATGATCGATTTCGTGTTCAACGGCATGGTGTTCATTCTGCTCGGGTTGCAGTTTCCGCACGTGCTCGGCCGCGCGCTGCTCGATGCGCATCACACCAGTAACGCACAGGTGTGGAAACTGCTCGGCTATGTTGCGGCGGTAGCGCTTGCGCTCTACGCGATGCGCTTCGTGTGGGTGTGGCTGTTGCGCTGGTTTGCGAGCCGCGGGGCGGCGAAACGCGGTGTCGAAAGCGCGGTGCCGGGGCTGCGCACCGTCACGGTGACGACGGTGGCCGGTGTGCGCGGGGCCGTGACGCTGGCAGGCGTTCTGTCGCTGCCGGTCGCGCTCGACGACGGCTCTGCGCTGCCGGGGCGCGACACTGCGATCTTCATCGCATCGGGCGTTATCCTGCTGTCGCTGCTGGTGGCGGTGATCGCGTTGCCGCTGCTGCTGAGCGGCTGGCGGCGCGGACGCGATCCGAACGTGGCCGAAGAGCGCCTCGCGCGTACGCGCGGCGCGCAGGCGGCCATCCGCGCGGTCGACGATCTGCATGAAACCGCTACCGCCGATCTCGACGAATCGGCGGCGGCTTACTGCACCGACGTCACCGCGCGCGTGATGGACATCTACCGGCGCCGGCTCGCCACGCTCACCGACGAAAAGGAAACGAGCGAAGCCGCGCGCACGGCCGAAGCGCTCGAGTTCCGTATGAAGCTGACCGCGATGCGCGCGGAACGCGCGACGCTGCTCGGGTTGCGCAGCACGCAGGAGATCAACGACGAAACGTTGAACAAACTGATGCGGGAAGTGGACCTCGCGGAAACGGCGCTGACGAGCCGTAACCGCGGTAAAGGCTGAACGATGTAGTGCGGTCCGTCACACGACGGAGTCCTGCGCAGGTTTGCGGCGCAGCAGCGCATACAGCACGATCGCGCCGAACGTCGCCGTCCCGATACCGCCGAGCGCGAAGCCACCCAGCTTCAGCGAGAAATCTCCTGCGCCGAGCACGAGCGTGACCGCGGCCACGATCAGGTTGCGGTTGTCGGAGAAGTCGACCTTGTTGACGACCCAGATGCGCGCACCCGTCACCGCGATCAGCCCGAACACCACGATCGACACCCCACCGAGCACCGGTCCCGGAATCGTCTGGATCACCGCGCCGAATTTCGGCGAGAAGCCGAGAATCAGCGCGATCACCGCAGCGACGACGAACACCAGCGTCGAATAGATTTTCGTCACGGCCATCACACCGATGTTTTCCGCGTAGGTCGTGACGCCCGTACCGCCTGCGAAGCCGGACACGACCGTCGCGAGACCATCGCCGATAAACGCCCGGCCGACATAGCGATCGAGATTGTGGCCGGTCATCGCGCTGACTGCCTTGATGTGTCCGAGGTTTTCGGCGACGAGAATCACGGCGACCGGGGCGAGCAGGGTCATCGCCTGTGCGTTAAACACCGGTGCGGTGAAATGCGGCATGCCGAACCAGGCGGCCTGCGCGACGATCGAGAAATCGATGGGCTTGCCGAAACCGAGGCCGTTCGTCACGACTGCGTAGATCGCGTATGCGATCAGCAGGCCGACGAGAATCAGCAGACGTTGCAGCATGCCGCGTGCAAACACCGCGACACCGCCCACGCACAGCACGGTCACGAGCGCCATCCACGATTCGAACGCGCTGCCGCTCACGCCGTGCACCGCGATCGGTGCGAGATTCAGCCCGATCACCGCGACGATCGCCCCGGTAACGACCGGCGGCAACAAGGTTTCGATCCACGTCGTGCCGATCGCCGACACGATCGCGCCGATGATCGCGTACACCACGCCGCACGCGATGATCCCGCCCAGCGCGAGCCCAATGTTCGCGTTCGGGCCGTGTCCCGCATAGCCGGTGATCGCAATCACGAGCCCGATGAACGCGAAGCTCGAACCGAGATAGCTCGGCACCCTGCCGCCTACCATCACGAAGAACAGCAACGTGCCGATGCCCGACATGAAGATGCACAGGTTCGGATCGAAGCCCATCAAGAGCGGGGCGAGCACCGTCGAGCCGAACATCGCGACGACGTGCTGGATGCCCATGGCGACCATCTGCGGCCAGGGCAGCCGCTCGTCGGGACCGACGATGCGGCCCGCGGCGGCATTGGGTTGTGCGCGCCAGCGCGGGAAATAAGTATTGGCCACGGCGGGAGGTCTCCTTTTTATCGCGGGATGATCCTGGGCAGCGTCGTGAAGACGGCGCTGTTCTGAATTACGCGCGAGTGTACGGAGTGGGAATGGTGCTGACAAGCTGGGGGGAATCGGGTTGATGTCCTGGGGATGTGGGGGTTTCTGGTCGGTGGTGGCGGTGGTTTGCAATGACTGCGCTGCAGTGTTTCAGTGTGTTTTCCTGTGTGCGTTTCGGCGTGCGTTTTGGTGCGCCTCTCAACGCACGTCGAACGCACCGTCCGCCAGCCGTCCCGCATGCTCCCGCACATCGGCCGGCCACACTGCAATCAGCTTGTCGAAGCGCGCGCGGTCGCTCGCATACAGCGCACGGGTCGCCTCTTCGTAGCCAGGCAGATTGCCGGCCAGCGCAGTCATGAACCGGTAGGCCGATTCCTGCGCAGCGCGCCTGCGGTCCTTGTCTTCGCTCGCGAGCCGTGCGGCATCGACGAGTTTGCGCAGCGCCACCGATGCGCCGCCCGACTGCTCGTTCAGCCAGTCCCAGTGACGCGGCAGCAACGTGATCTCGCGCGCCACTACGCCGAGCTTCGGCCGGCCACGGCCGCGCGGTGTCGCGTCGGCGGGCTCCTGATCCGCGTTTGCGGACGACTCGACCTCCGGCTCCGTGCCAGCGAGTCTTGCGCGCACGTCGTCGACGGTGCCGCGTAGATCGAACTCGACGGGCTCGCTGGTCAGGTCATCGAAGACCAGGATGGGCGGCTGCTCACCCTGCTCGCCTTTCCCTGCCAACCGTTTCAGCGCAACAGCCACCTCTTGCCGGCTGCCCGCCGCAACCCTTCGCACGCCTTCGAACGCCGTACACGTTGTTACCTGTCGATTCACGTACCGCTCCTTTAGTCGTCGATTGCGCCGAATTATACCCGGGTATAAAAAGATGCCATAGCAATTTGTGCCGACGACCGGCACGTGCAGTGTTGCATCGACTAGGAAGTAGCTGGTGCTGGCCCCAGCGTGCCTCCACCGATTGGCTCTAAAACCGCACTCGCGATGGCCGTATGCTGTTGACACACGACCGCACATCCCGCTTCGCGGGCCTTCAGGCGGTCTCATGCGGCGAGCCGATGGCACGGCCTCAATGAAACCGTCCGCCGGTTCGCCGACACACCACAAGGAGCTACGCTTGAAACCGCTGCAAAACGAATACGGCCAGTCGATCGGCGCGCCTGTGCCGAACTGGCAAGGCGCACGGACGCCCGCACACGTCACGCTCACTGGGCGTTATGCGCGTCTCGAACCGGTGAACGTCGAGCGTCACGCGCGCGACCTGTACGAGGCGCACGCCAAAGCCGCCGACGGCCGTATCTGGACCTACCTCGCCGCAGGCCCGTTCGATTCGTTCGAAGCCTGGAAGGCGCACTTCACGAAGATGACCACGCTCACCGATCCGCTGCATTTCGCGGTGATCGATCTGGCGAGCGGCAAGGCGGTCGGCACGCTGGCGCTGATGCGCATCGACAGCGCGAACGGTTCGATCGAGGTCGGCCACGTCACTTACTCGCCACTGTTACAGAAAAGCCGCACCGCAACCGACGCGATGTATCTGACGATGAAGCACGTGTTCGAAGACCTCGGCAATCGCCGCTTCGAATGGAAATGCGACGCGCTGAATGCGCCATCGCGCGTCGCCGCCGCGCGGTACGGGTTCACGTACGAGGGGTTGTTCCGGCAGGTGGTCGTCTACCGGGGACGCAACCGCGACACGGCGTGGTTCTCGATCATCGATCGCGAATGGCCGGCCATCCGGCAAGGCTTCGAGGACTGGCTCGCCGCCGATAACTTCACTGCCGAAGGACAGCAGGTCGCCCGGCTTGCGGATTTGATTGCGGCGCGGCGTTCTGCTGCGGATGGTACCGCCGGTTAGCCAGATGGAAGGCTGCAGGACTGTGCATGCGGCACGGTGGCGTAAATCTTCACGCGCAGTTTGCATCGACTGCATCCAATAGCTTGCGCGTGCACCTTCCTTTACGCGTTGCGTCGACAGTGCAACGCATCGCAACGGTGGGAGTTAAGAGGTCGTCCAGTCTTCGATGCGCAGATCAGGCATTTGGTGAATAGCCTGATCGTTCGTCACGAGTGTCGCGTTCACACTGAGTGCATGTGTGGCAATCAGCAAATCCAGAGGCGCCAATACCTTGCCTTGACTGGCCATACTGGCACGTACGGTCCCGTAGTGCTCCGCCGCAACGCTGTCCCAAGGGAGCACGTCGACACGTCGAAGAAACTCCTGCACTGCGACATGAAGCTGTTTGGCAAGAGGACGTTTGGCAAGTCCAAAGAGCAGTTCCCCTTCGGTGATGGCGGAAATACAAAGCGATGCCATGGGCACGGCCAGGATCCGTTTAGCAACAGCGAGATGTCCTTTGATCAGATGGCTGACGGTGTTGGTGTCAAGCATATAGCGAGTCATTCGTCGTGGCCTTCAAAGGGGTCACGATCCTGCTCTGCCTGGCTACGTTCTTGCTGGTTAAGGAAGTCATCCGGTATATCGGCGCCTTCAAGAGCAAGGAAGAAATCGTCCCAACTTGCTGGCTTGCGCGACAAGATCACATCACCGGTTACGGGATCCTGGCGAATGAAAACTTCTTTGGTGTCGAAGCGATAGGCCGCAGGCAGGCGCACGGCTTGGCTACGGCCATTGGTGAAGAGTTTGGCGATTTGAGTCATATCAATTCCCCTCGCGGTATATACCAAAGTATATGCCAACGATCGTGACGTAGCAAGATGACGAACCGGCGCCAATGTGCACGGGCGCGAATCGGCTGCCGCATGGATCAGTTGCGAGCCTGCGGCGCCCCACATTCTGTAGCCGCCAGTCACGCAACCGGCCTCGCGCCATTTCGCGCTGCCAACCACGTGCCCTATGATGGTCAAGCACCGTTCACGGCGCACAGCGACGACGAGCCGGCACGCCGCAAAGCGTGCACGACACCGACACGAAAGGAGACACCAATGGACCTGCATCTACGAGGAAAAGTCGCCGTACTAACAGGCGCGAGCGTCGGCATCGGACTCGCGGTAGCCGAGAGCTTCGCGGCAGAAGGCGTGAATCTCGTGCTCGCCGCGCGCACCGCCGACCGCCTCGAAGTCGCCGCCGCACAGATCGCGACGCAGCACGGCGTGCGGACCGTACCGGTCGCCTGCGATGTCGCGACGGTCGAAGGCGTCGACCGCCTCGTGCAGGCAACCGTAGACGCATTCGGCGGCACGGACATCCTGTTCAACAACGCAGGCACCGGCAGCAACGAAACGATCATGAATGCGCCGGACGAAAAATGGCAAGCGTACTGGGACCTGCACGTGATGGCCGCCGTGCGGCTCGCGCGCGGTCTCGTCCCGTCGATGAAGCAGCGCGGCGGCGGTGCGATCCTGCACAACGCATCGATCTGCGCCGTGCAGCCGCTCGGCTACGAGCCAATCTACAACGTCACCAAAGCCGCATTGATGATGTTCTCGAAGAATCTCGCGAACGAACTGATCGGCGACAACATCCGCGTGAACACGATCAACCCGGGCCTCGTGCTGACACCCGACTGGATCAAAACCGCGAAGCAACTCACGAGCGATTCCGGTGGCGACTGGGAAGGCCATCTGCAGCAGGTCGCCGACCATCACGCGCCGATCCGGCGCTTCGCCACGCCGGCCGAGCTGGCGGACTTCATCGTCTTTCTGTGCTCGGAGCGGGCGAGCTATAGCGTCGGTTCGACGTACTTCGTCGATGGCGGGATGCTCAACACGGTGTGAGCGACGGGCCTTCCATGTGGATGTCTTCGGGCTCCAGCGCGAACAGTTGCGGGTCCGGCTGCACGCTCACTACGAAGCCAAGCCGCAGATAAAAATCTATCGTGCTTTGGGAAGGCGTCGCCGATACGTAGAGGCGCCGCGCGCCGACCTGTGCCGCATGCGCCTGTGCCGCGCGATACAGCTGCATACCCGCGCCGCGGCCGCGATACGCGCAGCTCACGTGCAGGAACTTCAGTTGCAGCATGTCCGCGTTCGCACCAAGCCGCCGACTATCGATGATCGTCGCGCCAATCAGCCGCTCGCCATCGAAAAGACCCGCGCACCACCCACCACGGTCGTAGCAATCGAGCAGTATCGGCGCGTAATGCTCCGCCTCGCCTTCGGGCCAGCCGTGCATGTCGTAGAACTCGGGGTAACGTTCCAGCCGCCCGTCTTTCAAACGGTACAGATGGTGGATCACCTCGCTGCGATCGATGGTCCAGACCCGCACCAGTTCCTCGCGTTGCAGTTCGCGGAGAGTGAAAGAAGGTGGTGTGAGAGAAGCACGGGTCATGAATTCAAGCGGCGTCGGATGCCGGAAAAGATGCCTTGGAAAGGCGCTGAAAAAATGTGCGCAGCGTCTGCTGCGGGAGCGCAGGATAGCATTTGCGTGTGGCTACCCGTTGTACACCCGCGTAGTACGCTACGACAATCATGGGCCGCATGTCCATCGTTGCCTCCATCCCGTTGTCTCCGTCCCGTTCCATCAATTCGACGAGTGTATGAAAGAGGACATCACACTGAGAAGTATCGTCAGCCTCATTGCCTGGATCGTTATCGCGATCGTGATCGTGGTTATCTTCGCCCGTATGGGAGTCGGTCTGATCGTCTACGCCGACGACCTGGCGAGAGAACTCCTCGCGGACTATGGAATGCAGGGTTGGGCGTTGGTCGCCATACCGCTGTTGTGCTGTTTCGTCGCGGGATGGCTCGCATGGCGCTATCTTCGCGGCAGCCGCCGCTTCTTCGCACTACTCGTGTGTGCGAGCTTGATCGGCGACATCGCGTTACGCGTCGTCGCGCCCAACGTCGAAGGACTGGTTCGAGAATTCGGACAACCTGCTTGCCATACAAGCAAGGTCGACGCGTATCGAAGCCGATGCTCATTCTGAACGCGGCACCCAGACGAGTCACCGCCATTCAACCAAGCGGACAGTAACGACCTCGGCTACCATGTGCGCGTCGACCCACTACGCTCTGCGCGCCATCGCGCCGTTCCACCGCCATCGCCCGTCATGTCTACCTTCCCGACACCGGCCGAACTCAGGCTGATGCTCCCGTTCACCGCCCCGGCCCGGCCGTGGCGGCTCGTCCGCTATGCATGCGTCGACTGGCTCGTCATTGTCGCGTGCTGGATCGCGATGAGCCGCTTCGCGCATCCGCTCGTCTATGTCGCGGGCGTGCTGCTGATCGCGGGACGGCTGCAGGCGCTCGGCGTGGTCCTGCATGACGCATGCCATCTGCCGTCGCGCCGCCGCACGTTCCCGCTCGTTGTCGTCGAGGCGCTGGCGGGCTGGCCGATCGGTTCGACGGTTGCCGCGATGCGCTATCACCACCTGCGCCATCACCGTGCGGTATGCACCCCTGAAGATCCCTATCTGCATCGGCTCGCCGCCCACGGCGGCTGGGTCAAACGCGCGATGATGGTACGCGGTGCGCTGCTGCCGATCTGGTGGCCGCTACGCGCGCTGATGGCACCGCTCGCGCTGGTCTGGCCGGCCTTTCGTCCGTGGTACGCACGCGGCTTCATGCAGGACCGCTCGAAGCACGATCTGCACCGTCATCCCGAGGTCCTTGCGTGCATCCGTGCCGATCTGCCGCACTGCGCCGCCTATCTGCTCGCGATCGCCGCAGTGCTGGTCTGGCATCTGCCGTTCTTTACGTATTACGGCTTGCCGTGGATCGTCGGCGGCATCATGAACGCGAACCGCGTGCTGATCGAACACGATCACGTCGAATCGGGTGAGCGCACACAGGAAGCGGTCTGGGCCATGACCCATACGTGGCACTACGGCTGGGCCGGCAAACTGATCCTGTTCCCGCGCAATATCGGCTTTCATCAGGTGCACCATGTGTACCCGGCGCTCGCGCTCGAACATCTGCCGGCTGTGCATCGCTTCCTGCTCGATCGGTTGCAGGCCGCGGCGCGCGACCGGACCAACCCCGCTACATCCAGCAACCATCCCGCTTAAAGCTCGAAGCGCATCGGCTTCTCGCCGCGCTGTGCCTCCGGCAGACTCTCTCCACGCCGCACCGCGGCGAGCAGCCTCTCGATCCCCACATGCACGACATCGGCGCGCACGTTGTGCACCTCGAATCCCGGCGCATTGTCGAGCCCCTCGCGATGCGCGCGCATGATCCGTACGTCCTGCTGGATCACGATGTGCGTGTACAGATGCAGTAGCGGTCGCAACGCACGCAGCACCCAGCGCGGCAGCGGAAAGCGGTACGCGATGTAGGTATAGACGCGCGACGAGCGTGCATCGATTGGCGTGATCTGGCTCACGATCAAAAAACCCGACAGGCTGCCCCATCTGTAATCGCAGCGCGTCACGTTGGGCGCGAAGAAGCGGTCGGTGTGCACGAGCGGCTCGTGATGCGGATTGGTCAGCCAGTCCATCATGCCGATCTTGTCCGAGCCGTCGTGATACGTCACCTCGACGCTCTGTGCGTTGAGCGCGACCGTGGCTTCCATTGCTTTGCCGCGGCTCGAACGGAAAATGCCGTCGTGGACGAACACGGTATGCGGCACGTCCATGAAGTTCTGCGCGAGCATGCCGATGTCGCCGTCGAACGTGTTCACCATGTAGTACGACTGCCACGGCTTCTCGCCATGGAACGGCATGCGGAAGATCGGCACGGAGTCAGCCGCTGCGCTGTCGTTGCCGCGATAGACCCAGATCAGGCCATCCTGCTCGCGCACCGGCAAACGCCGCTGGCGAAACGGGTAGTCGCCGGGCGTCGCGGACGGCTGCACGCCATCGATGGTCGGAATGTGCACGACCTGCCCTTGCCCGTCGTAGCGCCAGCCGTGATACGGACACACGAGGCAATCGTCCGCGAGCTTGCCGGCCGACAGGCGCGTGCCGCGATGCACGCACTGGTCGATCAGCGCAACGACTTCGCCGCTGCGCTGACGAAACAGGACAACGCCCAGTCCGAGAATTTTTACGCCGCGCGGTTTGCCGTTGCGCAGTTCGCTACCGGTACACGCGACGAACCATTGGTCATGCAGACCATCGGCGGCGGCGTGATCGACGACGTTTGGCGTTTGCTGAGATTCGGCGGTCGACATGGTGTCAGCGCTGCGTCAACGCGAGCAACGCGTCGGCGGTCACGAGGCGGTTGACGAGCGCGCGCGGTTTCACGTCGCCGGCGCGGATGCCGGTCTGCTCGGCGGCCTGTTGCAGCAGGTCGGCAAGCAGCGCAGGCGAACCCGCGAGATGCCGCACGCGCACCGGTCCTAACTGTGCGAAACGGCGCGCATGCGCATAGTGGAACGATCGCGCAAGACCGCTTTCGACGGCCACACTCAACGCGTCCCGATCGCACGGTACTTCGCTCGCGACGAGCAGCACATAGTGCGGTGGGTCCGCTGCCGCGCACGGCACGAGACACGCACTGTCGCCCGCCGCGATGCATGCGGCAAGCACCGCCGCGACACCGGCTTCATCGAGCTTCTCGCCGACCAGATCGCTGTGCGCACCTACCCTTCCAACGAACTCGATACGCGGCGTACGACCCGTCATGCCGACTACTCGCACGCGGTCGCCGAGCGCATAGCGGTACAGGCCGCCGCCGGTCGTGACGACGATCTGCACGATGTCGCCCGGTGCGAGTTCGTGCGTTTCGCGCACGCTGCCGTCATCGAAGATGCATTCGAAGTAATGCCCCGCGACCGCAAGCGGACACCCTTCGTCATCGCCGAACGGTACGCTCACTACGGCTTCGGTGGCGAACAGGCTTTTCGACAACCAGCGTGCTTGCGGAAAGCGGGCCTGCAACGTAGCGGCATAGTCGCGGCTCGGTCCGTCCATCCAGCAACTCACTGCGGCCAGTCGCGGCCATAGCGCATCGCAGGTACCCGCTTCGAGCGCGTGCCGTAACGCCGCGCGGCGCGGCGCGGGCAGTGCCGCTTCGAGCCATGCGAGCGTGTCGCGATGCGCAGGATCGTCAGCATCGAACAGCGGGCGCAGCAGGCTTGTCAGGAACGTCGGGCTCCATACACTGATGAACGCCAGATCGGCGGCTTCGATGAGCGCAAGCAGGGTTTGCCTGCGCCACGCGGACGTGTCGTCGCTCGCATCGCTCGCGAGCCGCGGAACGATCAGCGTCGCAGCGAGCCCCGCAACGATGCTGCCGTCGAGGTACGCGAAGTCGCTCTCCGAGCCGATCGGGATGCCGTTCGGCGCGCGGCCCGGTGCCTGCAGCGGCGGCGACATCGACCAGTAGGCACGGCCTTCGCCGATCTCCGGCACACGGCGGTAGAGATCGGCCAGCCAGATCGTCAGCGCATGCTGAAGCTCGCCGAGAAATGCAGCCGTGTAGGGAATCCGCTTCTGCTGCGCGCTATTGCCGCTCGTGCGCTCGAAGAACAGCGGCGGCTGCGCGGTGAGCACCGGTTGGGTGTCGCGCTGCCCCCGTTCGATCCACGGTTCGAGGTCCGCGTAGCTGTGCACGGGGACGCGCTCGCGATACTGCGCGGCGTCGGCGATCTGCGCAAAGCCGTGCGCGCGGCCAAACGCCGTGTCGCGATTCGTGTCGAGGATCTGCGCGAGTCGTTGCCGCTGCGTCGCGGCCGGATCGTCGAGCATGCGCTCCCACGCAGCGAGCGTCGGAGCCGCCGCGTCGGCAAAGGCTCGCCACGCGTCGCGTGTGCCGCTCACGGGCGGGTTCATCAGAAGTAGGTCTTGTCGAGTTGCCGGAGATCGCCCGGCAGTCGCTGCGGCGGCAGGAAGATCTGCAGCCAGCCGAACCACAAGGGGCGCGTTTCGCGTGCGTTCGACAGCGTGTGCAGCTGTTGCCAGCGCAAATGCGGCTGCCGGTGGTGTGTGAGGTTGTAGTTGAAGTTCAGGAACGCCCAGCGCACGAGAAGCGGTGCGCGCATGTTGTAGGTCCCCTCGACAACATCGAGCGGTGCGCGCATGTGATTGACCCACTGCAGCGACGACCACGAAAACGCGAATGCGACATACGCGATCGCGACGACGTGCAATTGCCAGTGCAGTAGCCAGGCACACAACAGCCATGCAGCCACACTTGCGATCACTTCGAAACGGATGCGCTGAAAATCGCGCAGTGAAAAATCCTTGAAGGCCGCGGCGTAGGTATTGTCTTCACCGCGCTTCGCCCAGCGGTTCGCGAAGCCTGCGGGCAGCAACACGAGCACGACACTGCCGACAAATCCGCCTAACCAGATACCGCCCAGCACCGCGGCATAGTATTCGATCCGCTTGCGCACTAGCGACTCGCCCGCCGTGGCGAAATCCGCGCGCTCCGAGCGCGTGCGGTTGCGTACGTGATGCCCGAGATGGTTGATATGGATCAGCGTGCCGGAGGCACCGAATATCGTGGAAGCCCACCACCGCATCATATAATTCACGGACGCGACGCGATGTGCAGAGCCATGAAACGACTCGTGCATCATCGAGAACACGCCCTGCATGATGAGGCAGAACGGAATCAGCGCCAGCCACTTCAGCGGTCCGGCGGCGGTGTTCGAGAGCCACGTCAGCATGCCGGCCCATGCGGCGGTTTGCAGCGCCAGCACGAAGAGATTGGCCAGGTCGAGGCGGGCGGTTCGCATGACGCTATCCGGCTCGTTCGATGTACGCATACAGGAGATCCAGACGGGATGTACGCGAAGGATACATCGGATGCCTCGGGTTTATCCAATCGGCAGCGACGCCCGGCCGCTTCGCGTTTGCTGAACGCTCGTGGGACTGTTTTCGTGGGGCTCTTCGTCCGGCGGGCCACGCCTATCCCTGAAGTTGCAATCGAACCATGACGCCGTCGCTCGCGTGGACACCGCACGGCTTCGACGACTGGCGTCGTCATTTTCCGTCGACGCCGTTTGCGCGACCGGCTGGCGAGCTCGACTGGACTGCGCGTTTTATCGCGTGCTGGGAGCGCCCTGCGCTGCGGTTGCCGCGCGACACCGTCGTCGTACTCGTCTCGGGGCTGTACTCGGAATGGCTGCCACGCTGCCACCGTGACGCAGCCCGCGCACTGCGCGGCGCGGGCTATCGGGTGTTGCGGATACCCGTGCGGTCGTCGCGCGGCGTGATGACGCAGGCGACGCACATCGGCGCAACGTTGCGCGCGCATCTACCGGACGGGCAGCGTTTTATCGCGCTCACACATAGCAAGGGCGGTATCGATACGCTCGCCGCGCTCGCGGCCGACCCTGCGCTGTGCGCACGATGCGATGGCATCGCACTGGTTCAGCCGCCGGTCGGGCCAGCGTCGGTGGTCGACGAGATACTGGGTTGGGGGCCTGCGGCTGCGATGTCGACAACGCCAGGCACCTGGAGCCCAGCGACGCAGACGCCAACAACTCCGCCCAGCACGTGCCCGGCGACATCCACGTCGCCAACGCCGCGCACAGAAATACCCTGGCACGACCGTATCGGCGCCCGGTTACTACGCAGCCGCTGGCTCGCCGACGGCACACGCGATATCAGCAGCCGGCGCGATCCACGCGTCGCCACGATGCTCGCGAACCTGCCACGTGGTCTGCACAGCGTGCATGCAATCAGCTGGTCGATCGAGCGCAGTTCGCGCTTCGATACGTTCCACGCAAGGCTCGACGGCCGCCGACCCGGCTGCGCGCACGACGGCCAGTTCTACCTCGAAGATCAGGTGCTTGCGGGCGTTCCGCAGATCTGTCTGCCGCGGCTCGATCATGGTCAGCCGGTGCTCGGCGGACTCGGTTTCGACTCTGGACGCTTCTGGCTCGCGCTCGCCGATCTGCTGCATGCGAGCCGGCCCACATCGACAGGTGAACCGTACCGTTCAAACGAGGTAGATTTCGAAGCCGGGGATGCGGGTATCCGGGCAAGCAGCTGAGTCGCGGCGGAGTGCCGGCGCAGCACCCGTACCCGACAGTGTGTACAGATCCATCGGCACACGCGTGTAGCGATAGCGCGCCACGGCCGGCCACAGCGGATCGTCGTCATACAGGCACAATTGCATCAACGCATAGCGGCTACGCACCTGCAGCCACGCAGCATCGAGCAACGCGGCGAACACCGCCGGGTCGCGCTGCCGCACCTGCAGATGCGTCAGATACACATCCTTCAACGCCTCCCCCGCCGCCGCGATCCGCGGACGACCGAACACCGGTGCCACCACGTTGAACGCCACACGGATCGCCTCGATAGAACCCGGCAGACCTTCCAGCACGATCCGCTTGATACGCCCCGCGTCCCAGGGCGCAACGCAACCGAGCAGATTGCCATGGGCGTCGAGCGCCAGCAGAAACGATTCGATGCCGAAGTCCGGCCAGCTCTGCAGGCGGCGCGCGAACTCATCGGTGGAGAAGACGCAGCCGAACGGCTGACCCATCGATTCGGCGTCGAGAAACGCACGCAGTGCATCGGCATGACGCGGCTGCGCCTGCACGACACGCACATCCGGCACGGCACGCGGCGTACTGCGCAGCCCACGCTGGCCATACACCGACACGTTGCTGTAGCCGCGCCAGTGTTCGAATCCAAGCCGTCCCGCCCGCCGCGCGCCGAGCAGCGATTGCGTGGCGAGCCGGTTGTCGCGGATCATCGCGCAGTACGCGTGCCGCACTCCCGCTTCGTGTTCGAGATCGGCAAGGCGGCGACGCACTTCGTCCGTCCAGTTGCGCGACAGATGCCGGTCCGGCATCACGCGTAGATCGCCGAGATAGGCGACCGGTTCGACGCGCTTCCCCAGATAACCGTCGCGCACGACCAGACTCGCGATGCCCTTCAAGTCCCCCTGCGCATCCTCGGCAATCCATGTGCGGTGATCGTCCGCATGACAACGATGCAGCGCGAAGTAATCAGGTGAACGATCGAAGCGCAACGGCAGGGCGCCCTGCATCGGATGACGTGCGTGGAAGTCGAGGATGCGCAGGTTGTCCACTGCCTGCGCACGCCGGATCAGCATTGCTCGGCCTGGACGCCGCTGAAGAGGCGTTGCGCCATCGGCCGCAGGTTGGCCGGTGCGAGTTCGCACAGGCAGACGAGTTCGTCGCCGCGCGCGTAGTGCGGATTGCGCGCGAGGAAATACGCCACGTCCGGCAACCGGCGATGCGCCTCGGACACTTCCGCCAGCTCGGGAGCGAGCCGGCCCTGCGGACGCTCGAACGACAGCACGCCGCTATCCGCGCCATACGCGGCGCCGAAACGCTCGCGTGCCAGGTAGTCCATCAATGCCGCGGTGGTCGCGGGCGTTTCGGCATCGACACGCGGCGCGTAGTCGCACGCAAACGCACGCAGATACCGATACGTACGATGCCCCTTGCAGATCAGAAACCAGTAAAGCGGCACGTCCGGAGATTGCCGGTAGAGCTCGCCGGCAAGACGTATCCATGTGAAGGCGAGTTGCTGGCTACCCCAATGCTGCGGATCGATGATCGTATCGCCGGAAAACACAACACGTAGCGGCTTGTCGCGCCAGGTCGTGGTGTATAGCTTGAGTGTCGAGAACCCCTGGATCGAATCGTCGTCGCGCAGTACAACGCAGTGGGTTTTGTCCGCGAGGTCGCGGTCGAACAGACCGCGCTGCGCATCGCAGTACGAAGCGGCGTAGAGCATGAACATGCGGTCGATGTCATGTGTGCTCAAGGTGCTGCACTCGACGGGCGTAGCGCGAAGGCGCATGGGTAGCTTCTGCGTGGCTGAACACGTTGTTATGATACTCGACCCGTTCCGCGCATTCGCCGCCCATGCAGACACTGTCGTCCAGCTCCACAGGTAGCGCGTTCATGGCGAGGCCGCTGAGGTGGCTCGTCGCCTATCTGTGCGTATCGGGCGCGCTGTACTTTCTCGTCACACATGTCGCGCTCGGCACCGTGCGCCTCATCCAGCCCAGTGCGATCGATGCCGCCGTGCCGATCCTGCCCGCTACCGTCCCGCTGTATCTGAGCTACCTGTTCGTGATGCCGGTACTGGTCTGGCTCGGCCGGGCACGTCCGTGGTTGCTACCCGCGTTCTTCGCCGGTGCACTCGCAACCGGCATCTGTCTCGTGTTCCATCTGTTCTGGCCAACAGAGATCGTGCGACCTCCCGCCGATACAGGGTGGCTTGCGTGGCTGCACCGGATCGACTCGCCGCTCGCGGCGTCTCCCAGCGGACATGTTGCGCTGCCGGTGGCGATTACGATCGTGCTCGCCGCACAGCGACAGCGGGTCGCTAGCGTGTTCGCGGTGTGGAGCATCGTGTTGATACCGACCGTGCTGACGACCGGACAGCATTTCCTTGTCGATACGTTATGGGGCTGCGTAGTCGGCCTGCTGGCCGGCACAGTGACCTTCATGCTGGCGCGCTCGCGCGTGAATCTGCGCTCGATGGCAATGATCCTGCTCGAATGGCTCTGTATCGTCGTCACCTTGCGAATCGCGTTTCTGCTCGGCAACGGCTGGTTCGATGCGCTCGCCTTCGTCGTCATTGCGACGCGCCAGCACGCGCTGTTCATCCTGTATCACGACGCCACGCACTACCACCTCACGCGACGCCGCAGCCTCAACGACTTTCTGATCAACGTCGCGATCGGCGTACCCGGCACCGTGCCGGTCGAGTTCTACCGTCCGCTCCATCTCGCGCATCATCGGCATGTCGGTACAGCGCTCGACCCCGAGCGCCGCTTTCTCTATCAGAATCAGTTATGGCAATTCCGGCCGCTAGACACGGTGCCGCTCGTGCGGCAACTGCTTGGCGACGCGCTCTTTATCAACACGTTGCGCACGATGCGCGCTTACCGCGCAGCCGGCGGTAAGGCCCCGCGACCGACCACGCCGCTCATTGCGGCGCTTCTGGTGTGGACCGCGGCGGGCGCACTGCTCGTGTGGTTATGCCCCGTGCGCACGCTGATCCACCTGGCCGTGTTGTGGTTCGGACCGCTCTTCACGATCGGCGTACTGCTGCAAAAGCTACGCAGTTTCGCCGAGCATAGCGGCGGTCCCGGTGCGACGCCGGGTTGGCTCGACTGGACCTATTCCTGGCGTGTCAGTTGGTTCGGCCGGATCTTCGTCTGGCCGTATCACATCAACCTGCATCTTCAGCATCATCGCAACCCGGATGTCGCGTGGCATGCGTTACCGGAGCAGATGCGCGACGACGATCTCACGCTGCCCGGGAAGCATCTTGGCGGGTTGCTGTGGGCGCGCGCCGCTCGACGGAACGAAACGTAACGGCACGTGCGTGGGTTTCCTTTCCGTGATGCGACGCGACGCGCCTCAGGCTCGCCGGTCAATATGCAGGTTCGCTACGCCTGCGACTCGAGAGGCTGCGCCGTCACCCGCAGCCCACGCGCCGGCATGAAATACCACACCGCGCACGCTGCCTGCATCACGATCAGCACCGCCCACACGCTCTGATGCGCAACGGGCGGATAGTGGCCGTCGTGCGCGGGCCAGTGACCAAGCGCCGCGCCAATCACGACCTGCAGCACGAAGATCGCGAGAAAGATCACCAGCGTGAAGGTCGTGTTGACGCGACCGACCATCCGCACCGGAAAGTGCCGCGCGAGCACCGTGTAGGTCAGGATGCCCGTGCCGCCGAGCGCACCGTAAGCGGCCCACAGCACCGGTTCGGGCAACGGCACACGCGCGGCGATCGCCGCCTGCACGAGCACGAACGACAGCATCGTCAGGCCGGAAAACATCTGCACGCTGACGCCGCGCCGCTCGAGTGTGCGAGCCAGCGCGCCGAAGCCGACATTGCCGACGATAAACGCCGCCCCCAGCACCGACACGAGAAACGCGGCGCCCGCGGCCGCATTACCCGGCGACGCCGGCATCACGACATCGCGCAGAAACGCGCCGACCCACAGCGACTGCATGGCATAGAACACGCTCTGCGTGAGCCCGGAGAACATGGCCAGCTTCCAGAACGCGCGACTCTTCAAGATGTGCAACGTGCCCTTGAACTGTTCGAGCACCCCGGCCTGGCGATGCGTGTCGCGCACGTTCGGTGCGAACACGAACAGATTCGCTGCGACGATCGTCGTGAAGATCGCGAGCCCGATGCAGATGGTGCGCCAGCTCGCCACGGTAAGCAGCCACGACAGCGGCGTGCCGACCACGACGCCGCCCAGCCCGCCGACCGCCATCACGAGACCGTTGACGAGCGTCAGTTGCGCCGCCGGAAAATGCTGCGCGGTCGCCTTGAACGCGCCGCCCAGGCACACCGATACGCCGACGCCGATCAGGGCGCGGCCGATCATCATCGTCGGTAGCGTGTGTCCGATGCCGAAGATCAGCGCGCCGACGGCGGCGATCAACATCACGCAGGCGGTCACGCGGCGCGGTCCGAAATGATCGAGCAGCACGCCCGCCGGAATCTGCGCGCCGGCAAAGCCGAGGAAGTAGAGGCTCGTCAGCGTGCCGAGGTCGGTGGCGGAGAAACCGAGGTCGTGCATCAGGAACGGCGCGAAGCCGAGATTCACGCCGCGGTACAGGTACGAGACGAAGTACGCGAGCGCAAATACCGCGAAAACGCGCAGTCTGGTGGAGGTCATGAAGCGGACAGCCCTGGTGGAATAGCAGGGTTCGATTATTCGCGACTATCGTGGGCGGAGCCAGCGAGAGATTTAGACGGCAATTGTGAGTAGAATTTGACGTCATGCCGACTCCCATTCCTCCGCTGCAGGCTCTACGTGCGCTCGAAGCGGCGGCGCGCCGCCGCAGCTTCAGCCGTGCTGCCGAAGAACTTCATTTGACGCACAGCGCCATTAGCCACCATCTGCGGGGGCTCGAAGCGCAGCTCGGCGTAGAGCTGTTCCGCCGGGCCGGCGCGCGCATGATCCCGACAGCCGCCGGCGCGCAACTAGCGGATCGCGTGCGTCACAGCCTCGACGACCTGAGCGAGGCACTCGATGCCGCGCGGCGCGGTGTCGGCGCAGCAGGCGTGACGCGGCTCGAACTGAGCGGGATGTCCGACTTCCTGTCGGTCTGGCTGATTCCGCGGCTCGGCGACTTCTACGAAACCCATCCACTGATCGACCTGTCGCTGCATATGCACGCGAACGTCGTGCCGCCCGATCCGTATTCCGTCGATATCGGCATCTGGCACCGGCGGGTGGACGAGCCGGGGTTCGTCGCCCGCAAGCTGCTCGACGACCAGGTAGTCGCCGTGTGCAGCCCGACGCTGCTCGCGCGCTATCCGGCGTTTCGCATCGAAGACCTGCCGGAGATGCCGCTGCTGCGCTTCTCGCGGCGCTCGTGGCGCGACTTCTTCGAGGCAGCCGGCATCGCCGCCGACGAACCCGATCGCGGGCCGATGTTCGACGACGCAGGCTTGCTGCTGCAGGCGACCGTCGCCGGGCAAGGCGTCGCGACCGCGCGTCTGCAACTGGCGCGCGCGTTTCTCGAGCGCGGCGAACTGGTCCAGCTCGGTCACGTGAGAATCCCCGCTTCGCTCGACTACTACTTCACCTGGCGCGAGGGGCATCCGCGGGAAGCGACGATCCAGCAGTTCTATCGCTGGCTGAAAACGCAGCTCGCACGTTGACGTTCGCCGGACCGCCAGTCCATTGCGACTCGCTTGATACGTACCCGCGCTACCCGTAGTGACCTTATTGACAATGATTCTCATCTTCAATAAAGTCACCGGGCTTTACTTACATCTACCATTCAGCCTGCGCAGCAGGTTACTGCGCAGCAGGTTACTGCGCAAACCGGATCACTCCTTTGCCGCGTCCGTACCCGATCTTGTTCTGCTCGATGGCATCTGCAGCGCCTGCTACTTCTGTGACCTTCGCGATATCCACTTTCACGTCTCCTCGCGCGATCATCGCTACGATGTTCGCGAGTTGCGTCTGGTCGGGACGCATCTGGAACCACACACCGTTCTTGCCGGGCGGGATCTGCGCGAGGATATCTGGAGCGGCCGTGCTGACAATCCTGCCTCCCGCGCGCAACACCTGCCACGAATCGGCTAGTGTCGTGCCTCCCACGAGATCGAGCACGAGGTCCACATCCGCCACACGTTCGTGGAACGCAGCAGTCCGATAGTCGATCACGTCGTGCGCGCCGAGCGAGCGCAGGTAGTCGGTATGTGTACCGCGTGCAGTGACCACCACACGCGCGCCAGCACGCCGCGCGAACTGCACCGCGAAGCCGCCTACCCCACCCGCCGCACCGTGGATCAACACGGTTTGACCGGCGATCAATCCCCCTGCGTCGAACAGCGCCTGCCATGCAGTCAGCGCAGTTACGGGGATAGCGGCCGCGTGTACGTCGTCCAGATTTGCTGGCGTCGGCGTGAGATTGGCGGCAGAAATCGCGACTCGATCGGCGTACGCACCGAGCCCACCCATCGCGCCCATCACGCGATCGCCGATCGAAAAGCCGGTCACGCCAGCGCCGAGCGCGATCACTTCGCCGGCAAGTTCGCTACCCAGCGTGACAGGAAACGTCAACGGAAAAGCGCCGTGCAGCAAACCGTCGCGAACCTTCCAGTCGAGACCGTTCACACCCGCCGCATGAACACGAACTACAACTTCGCCTGCGGCAGCAACCGGCTCGGCAATCCGATCGATCTGTACCGCGTCGCTACCGCCGTAAGCATGAATACGAAGCGCGCGGTTCGTCGCGTTGCCGGCGTCGAGTGCCGGGTAATCGATGTAGCCGTCAGGACCGGGCGAGTAAAACGTATTCCGGTCCGGCGCGTTGAGCGGAGCGTCTGCAAGAAACCGGTGCGGCAGATCGGGGTTCGCCAGATACAGGCTGCCGAGCACGACAGCATCCGCTGTCCCTTCCGCGATCACGGCCTGGGCTGTCGCTTTCGTCAACGCGCCGCCGCGCAAATAAGCACCATCGAACAGCGGCCGCAACACACCGTGATAGTCGAACCCGCTCTTCGACCATGCGACGTGCAGATAAGCCAGCTTCAGCGGTGCAAGCTGTTCCACCAGGTAGCGATAGGTTTCCTGCGGCGCGGCATCGACGATGTCGTTAAAGCCCATCTCCGGCGAGATCTTGATGCCGACGCGGTCGCTGCCTGCTTCTTCAGTCATCGCGGCGAGCACCTCCAGAATGAAGCGCGCGCGATTCGCCAGCGAGCCGCCGTACTGGTCCACGCGCTGATTCGTGCCCGTCGACAGGAACTGCTCCGGCAGATACCCGGACGCGGCATGCAGTTCGACGCCGTCGAAGCCGGCATCGAGTGCGTGACGTGTGGCACGCCGATACTCATCGACGACACCGGCAACCTCTTCAGTCGACAACGCACGCGGCGTGACGAAATCCTGCAGCCCGGATGCGGTCCATACCTGGCCGGCTGGACGAATCGCGGAAGGGGCAACCGGCGTGGCGCCACCGGGCAGCATATCCGGATGCGAGATGCGGCCGGTGTGCATCAGTTGCAGGAAGATGCGGCCGCCTTTCGCGTGTACTGCCGCGGTGACCGCGCGCCATGCATCGATCTGCGCAGCGGAGTGGATGCCCGGCGTGCGGACGTAGCCCTTGCCCATCAGCGACGGGTACGTGCCTTCCGTGATGATCAACCCTGCGTCGGCGCGCTGGCCGTAATAGACGGCGACGAGGTCTGAAGGCACACCGCTGTCGTCGTCGGCGCGGGAGCGTGTCATCGGGGCCATCACAAAGCGATTGCGAAGGGTATAGCGCCCGATCCGGGCGGTACTGAAAAGGTCGTTGCTCATGTCCGTTCTCCTGGTTAGGTCGGCATGGAGGCATCTTGCATTGCTTCATTAATGGATTAAACAGGCATAATTGAAAATACTGATCCACTAATGGAGCAATCGACATGGAAGTGCTCAATGGCATGCGCCTGTTCGTCGAAGTCGCGAGAACCCGGAATTTTCGTCGTGCCGCCGATGCGCTGGGGATGCCGAACTCGACGCTGTCGCGGCAGATCGCGGAACTCGAGAAAGCCGTTGGACTACGGCTTTTGCATCGCTCCACGCGCAAGGTGGAGCTCACCGAAGCCGGTGAGGTGTATTTCAAACGCTGCCAGAGCATCGTCGAAGAAGCGCTCTCCGCGCACGAAGCGCTGCGCGATGTGGCGACGAAACCGGGCGGAACGTTGCGTGTTTCGATGCCGGTCGATCTTGCGACCGGCTATCTCGCGCCGATCCTGAGCGACTTCGCGCGAACCTATCCGTTGATCGATTTCGAATTCGACGTGACGCCGCGGCGTATTGATTTACAGACCGAACCGTTCGATCTGGCGATCCGGATCGGCGAGCCGCCCGCTGCGCCGTCGATGCTCGTCGCGCGGCCGATCGGGTTGTTGCCGCGGTATCTCTATGCTTCGCCGGATTATCTGAAGGGTGCGCCGACGCTCAAACATCCCGACGATCTGGCGTATCACGTGATGTGCGTCGGGCAAGGGGCGACGAAACAGCAGGATGGGTCGAGGACACTGCATCGTGGCGATGAAACTGTGACGGTCGTGACCGGGACGCGTTTTGCAATGAATAGCGTTGGTTTGGCTCGTGCGTTTGCGAAGCTTGGTGTCGGCATCGCTGTGCTGGATGACGTGCTTGCTCGCGAGGACGTTGCGTCGGGGCAGTTGCGGCGCGTGCTTCCGCAATGGAGTCTCGCGCCTGTGCCTGTGCATGCGATTACTGAAACGCGGTTGTTGCCGGCTCGGACGCGGTTGTTTATTGATTTTTTGAGGGTACGGTGGGAGGGAGTGGCGGGTGTTTAGTGTCACTCCGGCAGCGTCTGCGGACCTGCGCGAATTCCGAAGTAAGTGATGAGCATGTCGCAGAGCAGATCGGCCTGACGAACAAGTTTTACCGCTGAGGTTCGCTCGTCCGTGGTTCTTTCAGCGAAGCTTGTGACCAGCAGAACGATGAAGTTGACGTCGAAGTCGAGATCTTCCGTATCTGCGATTTCAAGCGCGTCTTTGATGAACGCCTTTGTCAGGGCTGCGCCCTCTGCAATCAGCGCCTTGAACTCCTTCGTCTGCTTGAGATCAATCGCTGCCGTCTTCAATGCCTGACGCAGGTCCGCTTCCGCTGCCTCGATTCTGAAAAACTCGCGAATAAATTCCCGTAGCTTGCTCGGGTGATCGGAGCCAGATTGCTGGAGGATTGGCGATAGCTTCGCAAGCTGTCTTTCCCAGGCCGTCTGGGCTACATAAAAGAGCAAAGCCTGCTTGTTCGGAAAGTATTGATAGAACGAGGCAATGTTGACACCGGCCCTGTCGCAGACCTTATTGGCCGTGAAGCCGCCAGGCCCCTCACGACGCAAAATGTAAGTGGCAGCCTCCGCAATGGCGGCGACCGTCGCGATAGACCGCTCCTGTTTCGCCTGCTTTTTCAATGAGATATCTATCTTTTGCTTCACGTCGCAATTGACTCCAGCAATGTGATTAGAGAATGTAACTAAAAAATTATATTCTGATTCCATCGAAATCAAACGACGGAATGAACATCATGGAAGCAAATCGCGAGGAAACCTCGGTTGTCGTCATTGGCGCTGGCGTGTCGGGTCTGACGCTGGCGACCTTCCTCCAGGATGCGGGGGTGAATTGCGTGGTACTGGAGCGGCGCGATCGTGCAAGCATCGAAGTACGTCAACGCGCCGGTGTCGTTGAAGCGCGCGGCGTGCGCATGTTTGAGAGGTGGCGGTTGGCCGATAAGCTTCTAGGCGGCCCTGTCGCGCAGACCATTGATTACCGCGTGAATGGCGTAGGCCGCATCTTCGAAACATCAGGAGACGACGGCAGCGAAGGTCGGTTTTGCACACAGCAGATGCTGGTCGGCAACCTGTTGCAGGAACACATTGACCTAGGTGACGGCGACGTCCGCTTCGCGGTTGCGGACGTCGCAATCTACAACGAACGGGACTGTCGACCGAGCGTCAGCTATTCCGATTCGACTGGTCCGCACGAAATTCTTTGCGACTACATCGTAGGGTGTGACGGCGATCGCGGTGTTAGCCGGGCCTCGATTCCCGATGGTGTTCTCAGCAAGTTTAGTCACGAGTTTGGCTATGCTTGGTTGGCTGCCCTGGTCGAGGCTCCAGTAACCGGACAACCGATCATGGGCGTAAGCGATCACGGTTTCGTCGCGCAACTGCCTCGCGGCCCCAGTAGAAGCCGGTACTACCTCCAGTGCCCACTCAGCGATGGCCCCGGGGACTGGCCCGATGAACGACTCTGGAATGAAATCCGGCTGCGACGGTGCGACAGCACGATCCAGAATGCCGTGGTGCATGACAAGGACTTCGTCCCCCTGCGCTCCGTGGTCTATGCGCCGATGCAATACCGGAATCTTTTCCTGGCTGGCGATGCCGCACACCTTGTGCCACCTACCGGTGCGAAGGGAATGAATCTCGCCCTGTTCGATGTTGATGTCCTCGCCCAAGCGTTGACAGGCGCGGTGCGGCATCACGACACGACCGGGCTGGAGCGTTATTCCGATACCGTTCTGCCGCACATCTGGAAGTATCAAGAATTCAGTGTCTGGATGACGGAAACGATGCACGACGCTGGCGATGCGACGCAGCACGGAACGTTTCGCCAGATGATCGCCCGTGCGCGTCTTGATACGTTGTTCGATTCATCGACGGCGGGTCGACTGCATAGTGAGTATCAACGTGGAGATATTTGAGCGTTGGTCTGTGATGAGCATGTGACGCCGCGGCGTATTTATCTCTACTGCTCTGCAAGAAAATGGCCTACGTCACGACCAAAACGCACGGGCTGCTCGACAAACATAAAGTGACCACTACCCGAATAGATCAACAGCGTCGCTTGTTGCAGATTTCGCGCAAGCGCACGTTGCACCTCAACTGGAGTTTGAAAATCAAGTTCTCCGGCGATGATCAGTACCGGCATGCTAATTCTCGCGAACTTCACAAAACGGTAGCGCGTAAGGCCTTTGTTGAGCAACGCTTGAAAGCTCTCACCGGAATTGCCAAGTCCGTCGGCCGAGTCTGTATCTTCAACCATCCGTGCGACTCGTATATCCGGGAACATATTGCGATCTATGTAGATCTGTTCGCGCTGGTCCTGGTAAGCCTCGAAGGGATCGCAGCGCGGAAACGTAACGCCAGCAACAGCTTTGACAGCACGTGTATAGGCGACTGGATCGGAACTTTCCAGGCGCCTGCATTGACTGTCCATGAGTGCGGGCATGTCGTTCGCAGTTCCCGCCAGAACAAGCCGAGATACGTGTTCTGGATATCTGGCGGCGTACTCCAGCGCGAGAATCGTGCCGAACGAATGACCGATGATGTCGATACGCTGCACTCCTAGTTGTATCCGCAGTTCTTCAATATCCTGCACCATTCGGTTGATGGAATACGCACTCGAATTTTTTGGACGTTGCGATCGACCACTGCCGCGTTGATCAAGATAGATCATTCGAAGATGCTGCTCTAACTCAGGACCTGCATATCGTGCGAACGTCTGGCTTCCCTCTCCCGGTCCTCCGTGAAGAAAGACAACCGGTGTCCCATTGGGTTGCCCCGCTTCGCGGTACCAGAGACGTACGCCGTCACTTGTCTTGAACACGTGGCTATTCGCAGGGACCGCGGCCGATTGAGGTGCACTGGTTGAGCGAGACACCGGGGCATCGGTGACGTTGCCCGTAGCGTGCGCACTGATTCCGATAAAAAGCGTCACCGAAGCGCAAAGCATCGTAAGGTGTTTCATATCTTGATTGCGTAGTTCCGTGGTTTGGCTAATCTCAGTCATTCGACGGCAGCGGACGAATCCGCGACAATCGCAAGATCGCTAACAGAAGACTATCCAAGATGACTAACAGCGAGTTGATAAACACACTAGCCGAAGACCTTCGTTTAACGTACGGCTGCCATACAGCAATTCTCTATGGCTCGCGCGCACGTGACGACTGGGACGCTACGAGCGACATCGACGTCATTGCCTTCCGGGATGTCGGCGGTCAGCAACGTGTAGCCTCACGGTGGAACGGTGTGTTTCTCGATCTGTTCATACATTCGACGAACGATACAGTAGAACCGGGCTGGATCAGGATCAACGGTGGCCGGGTGCTCTTTCAGGTAGATGGGTTTGGTGACAAGGTGCTTCTTGAAACAAAGGCGCTTTTCGACGCAGGGCCCGAGGAAGTGCCTGCGGCGGAGTTGCATGTGCGAAAGGTCTGGGCAGAGAAGATGCTCGAAAGAGCGGCCAAGGGGGACGTAGAGGGAGACTATCGTCGCCACTGGCTCCTGTTCACCTTGCTTGAAGATTACTTTGCTGCTCGCGGTGAGTGGTACCTGGGTCCGAAGCGGAGTTTTCGGGCGCTAAGCGAGACTGCGGGAGAGCATTTCGGTTTGTTTGAGGCTGCACTGAAGCCTGATGCTTCGCTTGCTGCTGTTAGAGCGGTGATTGATGTGACCTTCAAGGGCGTATAGCAGCTAGGGACAGTCGGTCGAGAATGGCAAAAGATCGTCAACATTGCTACATGCGCTCGTGCGGTCACAGCGCCCTAAGCTTCATGGACTTGAATCGGGATGGGTCGCCTGGTACGCTTGCAAACGGCTCGCGTACACGGCGGCTTTCTGTTCGTCGCCCATCGCGTGATAAATTTCCCTAAGCTCATCCAGGACATCCGGGTTTGTTGTTCCGATAGCGTCGTATTCAGTAAGCAACTGTTGCTGAATCGCCAGCGCTTCGTTGTTTCTTCCCAAAAGACGTAGCGTCCAACCCACGGAGCACCATGCTTGACGTGTGCTCTCTGCGCCCCCGGCGCGTGTACGGAGCGCAAGCGCAATGCGGAATTGCTCGAGCGCTTCCGTGGAACGACCGAGATCGTTAAGTGCGCCTCCAATATTATTGCGTAGGGATGCCTCCCACTTTTGCGCCTTAGGATCAGAAGAATTCATGGCGATTGCGAGCGCTCGATCATCCAATCGCAATTGATCCGCGGGGGCCTTATCGACGAAGGCCATCATGTGAAGTGCGTCCACGGCCAGGTCGTCTAGATGCTGTTCGCTAGCCAGACGAAACGCCTCACTATATTCATTTCGCGCTTCGCGCTGCATCTCCCGCGACGGTCCTCCCTCAGTCGAGACAGCCGAGGCAAACGTGCGGCCACGTTCCAGGTGGTAGCGTACGCGTGCTTCCGGTGAGACGTGAGCGAGTTTGGGTTTGAGATCTTCGAGAATCTGACGCGCCTGGGCGGAATTACCACGCAAACCATAGGTTCGTGCGATTTGAGTCTGGAGAATGAATGCCTGGTTAGCATCGGCACCTGCGAGCGCGGAACGGAAGCGTTCCTCACTTTGCGCCGGCGAATTCCAGTTCCAAAGCTGATCGATGTCTATTGGAACGGCCAGGAGCGTTCGCGGAAAACCCATCGCAAAGAGAAATGCGAGCGCGATATAGAGCGGCACGGACCTGGGTTGTCGCCTTGTCGGATGGGCTGATCGAAGAGAACGATTTCTAAGGTAGTGTTGCGTCGCTTCGATCTTGTTCATAGGTCGCCGGTTTATAGAGGGCCTAATTGGTGAGACCGTATGTTGACACAAAGGAGAGTA
This sequence comes from Paraburkholderia sp. CHISQ3, assembly GCF_030464945.1. Classification (NCBI taxonomy): domain Bacteria; kingdom Pseudomonadati; phylum Pseudomonadota; class Betaproteobacteria; order Burkholderiales; family Burkholderiaceae; genus Paraburkholderia; species Paraburkholderia sp. CHISQ3. Next base: position 235,487 of record NZ_JALPRG010000008.1, on the reverse strand, counting down.
TGCAAACCCCGTCGTCTGCCGGGGTCGGAATCGGGAGGTTTTATCGGGCAGTAGCCGGCCAGTCTGAGACCTCCGCCCCCCGCCGAAGATCGTCGGCAATCTTCGGAACGCCCGGTGATGCAGCAGATGCTTTCCGTTGACGCCTTTCTCACCAAACCCACCGGCGTCGATCTAATTTCCCGCAATCCCCTTTGCGCTTCGTTTCTCGATTGTGCGTGCAGGAATAGTCATCGCTGCTACACCGCTAACAACGCATCCCAGCCCCAGCCACGCCGACGTAGACAGCGACTCTCCGAGAAATACGATGCTTATCGCAACCCCAATCGGCACCCGCAGGTAGGCCTGTGCCGTTGTACCAATCGACCCCAGCGTTTGCACCAATCGAAAATAAATGACGAACGCGATAGCTGTCGAAAAGAGCGCGAGCGCTACAAGTGCGCTGAGTGATTGCAATGACGGATGGAGCGTCCACGGACGATCGACCACCAGACTGAGCGGAACAAGCAAGATCGCGCCGACAATCAGCGAACCTGCGGCAGGAGCGATGGGAGGAAGTCCTTTAAAAGACCGTCCATAGATTGCCGCCGCCGCATAGCAGACCGTGGCCGTGACAATCGCCAGTTGAGGAACAAGCTGCCGTCCCAGCCCTTCGAAGGCGTTAACACCCACGACCAGGCATATACCCGCAAGCCCCGCGACGACTCCAAACAGTTTACGAGGCGTTAGATGTTCATGGCCGGTGACGAGCCACGTTGCGAGAAAAGCAAGGACCGGCGACGCGGAATTGAGGATCGTTGCCAGGCCCGCGTCAACCGAACGCTCCGCCCACGCGATCAGCGTGAAAGGAACCACACTGTTCAACAGTGCCTGCACGAGGAAGCGACGCCATACTGCGGGATCGTTGGGCATCGGAATACGTTGCGCCCTCATCCAGAGCAGGAGCACCGAGCCGGCGATCATCGTTCTCCCAACAATGAGCGTAAGCGGAGGAATAGTGGTGACACCGATTTTGATGAAGGTGTAGGAAGCACCCCACAGTGTCGATAGCGCTAGCAGAAGAAGCAGGTCAAGGGCGGCTTTGGGTCCACCCTGCGTCGTTGAGGTTTGGGACAATTGGTTTCGCCGTGACTGGATCAGGATCGACGTGGCTCGTGGCAAGCCCGCAGGGATGAATTATGCAAGTACCCTGGAGTCGAACGCTTCAGCTTGCAGCGAAATGTCGATGGCGGTCGCGGCAACAGCAAATACACCCGCGGTTCATGCATCCAGATCGATGACGACCTTCCCAAAGTGCGCCGCACTCTCCAGGAACCGATAGCCCTCCACCGCAGCCTCAAACCCAAATACCCGATCAACGACCGGCTTAATCCCCGTCGTCGCAACTGCCCGCGCTGCATCCGCAAGATTCGCCGTCGATCCCGTATTGCTACCGACAATCCTCAACGTCTTGAGATTGATCGGCAGGATTGGAATTGACAGCTCCATGCCACTGACAAAGCCCACGACAAAAATCGTTCCGGCGATAGCCGCCGCGTTCAGAGACCGCGCAAACGTGGTCGCGCCGACCGTCTCGACGATCAGGTCGGCGCCCATCCCATCTGTTGCGGCGAGCACAGCGTCGTCCCAGGCCGGCGTCGACTGATAATTGATCGTCAGATCTGCACCCAACGTGCGGGCACGCTTGAGTTTCTCGTCCGACGAGGATGTGATGATGACGCGCGCGCCCACCGCCTTGGCAAATTGCAACGCAAACAGGCTCACCCCACCGGTGCCAAGCAACACGACCGTCGACCCCGGACGAACCCGCCCTGTAACGATCGCGTTCCAGGCTGTCGTTGCAGCAATCGGAAGCGTTGCGGCTTCTGCAAAAGTGAGCTGATCGGGAATCGGAACCAGAGACGTAGCAGGAACCACCGCGTAGTCGGCCAGCGATCCCGGCATGGTGACGCCACGCATGCGCGTCGCAGCCGCGGATGTCAGCGGTCCCGCAGCCCAGTCGACCAGCAACCCGGGGACCACTCTGTCACCAACGGCCCAACCCTTCACCCGATCGCCGACCTCGACGATCTCACCCGCGCCGTCAGTGCCGGGAATAAACGGCGCGCTTCGGCTCCCCAATCGCCCCCACGCAACCATCAAGTCGAGATAGTTCAGGCTCGCGGCGCGCAAACGGATTAGCACTTCGTCATGCGCCGGGCTCGGTGTCGGCATATCGACACGCTTTATGGAAGCCAGCGAATGGTCGGTCAGGTTGAAAGCGCGCATGAAAATCTCCGGTTCGCAATGGAGAGGATCGTAACAGCGCCCAATCGCTATAATTCATCGCTAGAACACAACATCCATGCATGTGGTGCACTAATGAACAGCGACGAAGCGGACCAGACCGAAGCGTTCCTTGCCGTGGTGGAATCGGGAAGTTTTTCGGCGGCGGGACGCAAGCTGGGTCGCGATGGGTCGGTGATCTCCCGGCGAATCGCTGCCCTCGAAGCACGTCTTGGTATCCGCCTGCTGGAACGTTCGACGCGCCGTGTAGCACCGACTGAAGCGGGCATCCGTTTTCGCGCCCGGGTCCATGAGGCGATGGACATGATGCGTGCCGCTGAAGACGAAGCGAGAGCCATGGCCGCATCACCGACGGGTCTATTGCGCGTGAGCCTCCCTTTGGCCTTCGGGCGCAGGTGGATTTCGCCGCGGTTGCCTGAATTCCTCGCGCGCTATCCGGCGCTTCGTGTCGAGGCAACCTACACCGACAGGTACGTCGACCTCATCGCCGAGGGCTTCGATGCAGCGGTCCGGCTCGGTGAAATGAAAGACAGCAGGTTGATCGGCCGTCGCATTGCGGCGACGCGCCGACTGATATGCGCAGCGCCTTCCTATCTCGACCAACGACCCGCGCTGAACGAAGCAGAAGATCTGCTACGTCACGACTGCATTTGCTTCACGCGACTGACCACCCACCCTGTCTGGCACCTGCAACGCAACGGCAAGAACCGCGCTGTGCGAATCTCGGGGCGCCTCGAGACCGACGACGTCGAAGCCGTCGTTCACGCAGCGCTTGCCGGTATGGGCGTCATCATGGCGACCGACTGGCTCGTTGCGCGCGAACTCGCCGACGGTCGGCTCGTCCCGGTGTTGACGGACTGGACGGTGGGTGGAGAAGCCGCCGTGAGTGTCGTGCGCGCTTCCGTCCAGCATGAGCCTGCCAAGAGTCGCGCGTTCGTGGATTGGATGGTAGAGATCTTTGCAGCCGTGCCGTGGCAAGAAGCGGTGCGATGAGCAAAGCGATCGATGCGCTCGCGGTCGCGCCTTGGCGATATCCTCTTTACCTTCGAATGCGTTATTCGTCGACATCACACGATCTATCCATGCTCGCTTCCAGATTGCACCGACGATACTCATCACTCGCACTTCCCCGCATTTGCGGCCCGATCGTGTTGATCCTGGTTGGGCTTCTCTTCGGCACTGCACGAGCAGATGTCGCAGGAAGTACATCTAATGTCGCGCAAGGCGCTAGTAGCCAACGCAGTATCGTTCTGCCGACCGCACAGGCAGATTGCCGCCCTATGCTGATCGAAGGGACGGCGAGTTCAAAGGGTTTCGTCGGTAAGTTTTTGATCGCTAGCGATCCGCAAGCGCAGGTGGCGACGATCCAGGTAACCGATGCCGGGCCTGCGAATTTCGCTTTTGGTGTGTCGGGCTCTCATGCGTGGGTCAAGGGCGCGGATGGAGTTATCAGGGATGCGGACTTCGATGGCTATCGGGCGGGTATTGTCAGCGACGCGTATTGGCTAGGCGGCGGTCTATTGAATAGATGCTGGCCGGCGAAAATCGACTTTCTTAGAACCGATCGGATAGACGGTACGACGGTCGATGTCCTTGAGGTATTACCGTCGGGCGGCAAGGTCACAACGGCCTGGGTTTCTCACGCGACGCATTTGCCTCTGCGCTGGTCGCGCAGAGATGAACCCGATGTGGCGACAACGACATACTCCGACTACCGTCGTGTCGATAAGCAACTCGTTCCGTTCAGGCAAAGCATCGTGGATCGTGACAGCAATCGGTGGGATCTCAAGGACATCCGGATACAGTCTGGAATCGATCCGGCGATCGTCGCAGTCAAAGCACGGAAACCCGATGCGGTTGTGAACGACTATGGCATCGATGGGGGAGAAACCACGACGATCCCGATGAGTTCAAGGGAAAAACCACACGTCGATGTTTTCATCAATGGGAAAGGTCCGTTCAGTTTTCTGTTCGATACGGGGAGCGCGCTCACGCTATCGAGGGCCACGGCGCAAGCTGCAGGTCTTAAGCTGGTCGGAGAAGGACACGACACAGGGTTTGCCGGAATCGCGATCACGACACGATTCGCAAGAATCGAGGATTTGCGTTTAGGTGCGGCGCATGTGCGGGATCAATACGCCACCGTCTTCGACGACGCCTCAGGCGGGGTCGGCGCGCAGACTGCCGGGTTGATCGGCTACGAAGTGCTTGCGCGCTTTACTACGACTTTCGATTTTCCCCGGCGTACCGTCACGCTCTCTCTGACGCCGGATCGCACGGTACTCGACGATTCGCACGCGTTGCCTTTAATGCTCGACCACACCGTGCCGGTGGTAGCGGCTGAGATCGATGGCGTGGCAGATCATCTGTGGCTCGACACCGGGGCCAATACTGCACTCGTCGTCAATCGGGCGTTCATGAATGCCCATCCCGGTGCTGCGCCAAAGCGGCTCTATGACGTCAACGGTTCGTTAGGCGGCGTGGGCGGAAGCGGAGGAAGCAGGCTCGGACGCATTCCCCGCCTGACCATCGGGTCGAACACTTTCGCCGATGTCATCGCGATGTTCCCGGGCTTCGACCGTGGGCTAAATACAGATTCGGAATTTGCCGCTGATATGGGTACTCCTTTGCTTAAGTCGAGCGTTTTGACGCTCGATTACCCCTCACATCGTATCTGGCTCGCGAGACAGGATGCGCCGGTCGGTCCGGAGATTCCGGTCTATAACAGAGCGGGCTTCGGTATCGAATATGCGCACGGCGATGTTGCAACAGTGAGCTACGTCAGGGAAGGTTCCCCCGCCGCCGAGGTGGGCTTGCAGCAAGGCGATCGAGTGATAGAGATCGATGGGAAACCCGTCTCTGCGCAAGCGGTCTCGCTCGTTAAAGCGCAATTCGGAACCTTCGATAACACGCTCATAAAACTCGCCGTCCTTCGGGATGGCAAGGTGCTGGATTTCAATGTTCGACCGCGTGACTATATTCAGTGACCCATACAGGAGTGAAACTTGTCATCAACCAGTCTGCGCCTCTACGTCGATGCTCAATTCGCCAGTCCCTATGCGATGTCGGCGTTCGTGGCCCTTCGTGAAAAAGAACTGTCGTTTGAGCTCGTCACCATCGACCTTGCCAGCAAGGCAAACCATGAACATGGATACGCAGCAAGTTCACTCACGCAGCGTGTACCGACGCTGGTTCATGACGGTTTCGCTTTGTCCGAATCGTCAGCGATAGCTGAATATCTCGACGAGGTTTTTCCGGGAACCTCGCTGTACCCCAAAGACGCGATGCGGCGCGCACGGGCACGTCAGGTACAAGCATGGCTGCGAAGCGATCTCATGCCGATCAGGCAGGAACGCTCCACCGAAATCGTCTTTTATGGCGCTTCCGCACCGCCCTTATCTGCTGCCGCACTTTCCGCAGCAGGAAGACTGTTTTCTGCCTGCGAGTTATTGCTTACCGATCATTCGCCGAATCTCTTTAGCGAGTGGTGTATTGCAGACGCTGACCTTGCTCTCATGTTGAATCGACTGGTCCTGAATGGCGATACGGTGCCGCAAAGGTTGGCGGACTATGCTGCGCATCAATGGCAAAGGTCGTCTGTTCAACGCTGGGTTGCTATGAATCGTCCTCCGTTGTGAAGCCTTCGGAGCGGCGCCAGTAATCCAGCGCTCAAAGCTGGCCCGCAAGAACGATCAAATGCCCTCATCGGCTGTGCCATATATTCCTTGGAAAACTCTCTTTTGAACCCTATTGATCCGGTTGGCAAAGCGCTCTGGTTCATTGAAATCGAACTGGACGACGAACTCACTCTCGATGCGATTTCTGCAATTTGCGGAATGACACGCTTTGGTCTGTCGCGCATCTTCTCGATGAGTACGGGCTGGCCGGTGATGCGTTACGTCCGGTCCAGACGACTGACGCGTGCGGCGCGAACACTGACGCAAGGCGCACCGGATATTCTTCGCGTGGCGCTCGACGCCGGATATGGTTCTCATGAGGCGTTTACCCGCGCGTTCCGTGATCTCTTCGGCGTCACACCGGAAGAGGTGAGAGCACGGCGCAGTCTCGATGGTCTTTCTCTTGTGGAGCCGTTACGCATGAAGGAATCGAAAATCGTACCGATAGCGCCACTGCGCTTCGAGGTCGCCGAAAAGCTATTGATAGCAGGCATGAGTGGCCGCTTTACCTTTGAAACCAACGAAGGCATTCCTGCGCTTTGGCAAGCCTTTAACCCATACATCGGCAACCTCCCGGATCAGGTCAACGGCGTGACTTACGGTGTGTGCTGTAACCCGGATGCGGATGGCGGCTTCGAATATGTCGCCGGCGTAGAGGTGAAGAGTCGGGACCGCTTGCCTGCTTCACTGCGTTGCGTGGAGATTGAACCGCAGCGCTATGCGGTCTTTGTACATGGCGGGCACATATCTACGCTCCATCAGACGTTCTATAGCATCTGGAACGGGTGGTTGCCGGAGTCTGGATTGGAGGTGGCAGAGGCTCCGGAGTTCGAGCGGTACAGCGAGGACTTCGATCCTGTTGCGGGTACGGGCGTTCTTGAAATCTGGTTGCCAATAAAGAGCCCGGCGCGCCCATCGAACTGATCGAGCCCAATTGCCAACGCGCTCCCGAGGAGCAGTAGCCGAGGGCAATAAAACCAGGTTGTGTAACCAGGTTGGATCCATCCTGCTTCCGCGTACTAGAATCGCTCCAACAATGCAAAAACGCGCCGACGCGCATCTGCGCATCCGACGTGTCGCACAGAGCCATTAGAACTACGAGAAATACAGGCGCGAAAAGGGCCGAGTATGAACGCATCGGTGATGTGCCGCAGGGGGATTCGTGGGTTTAGTGCGATTGGCCTGGCGTTGATCGCAACCCGATTGTTCGCCGCATCCGAATCGGTGGTGCCCTCGTCCGAGCCGGTCGCTGCGATTGTCGACGCCACACGCAGCGATCCGAGCCAGGCGGACGACATTTCGCGGCTCGACGCCGATGACGCTCACGTACGCGCGATTCGAGCAGCGGCCGAGCAAGGCCAGCCGGAGGCCGAAGACGAGCTTGGCCGGCTGTATCAGGGTGGCCTCAGCATCCCGCGAAACAATGTCATCGCCGCACAGTGGTATCGGAAGGCTGCCGATCAGGGCTATGCGCGCGCGCAAAATCATCTCGGCTACGCGTACGAGAACGGACTCGGTGTGCCACAAGACGACGCGCTCGCGGTGCAATGGATGACGAAGTCGGCACAGGGTGGCTACGCGCCTGCGCAGTACAACCTCGGCTTGTTCTATGACGCTGGAAAGAACGGGCTACCACACGATGTCGATCGCGCGCTCGAGTGGTTTCGGAGCGCGGCAGCGCAGGCCTACGCACCGGCTCAGTTCCAGATTGGCGATCACTATCAACGTGGAATCGGCGTGTCGCAGGATTCAGCGACCGCCGCGCGCTGGTTGACGCTGTCCGCGCAGGGAGGATATGCGAAAGCGCAAACGGATCTCGGATACCTCTACCTGAAAGGTTTGGGCGTCGCACACGACGATGCACGGGCCGCCACACTGTTCACCCAGGCGGCGCTTAGCGGCGATATGGCCGCGCAAAGGAATCTCGCCATCATGTATGACCAGGGTATCGGCGTGCCGCGCGACGACGCGCTCGCGACCGGCTGGTTGAAGTCGGCCGCAATTCAGGGCGATGCGTTCGCGCAGTGGCAATTGGGCAACCGCTACAAAAACGGAATCGGTGTCGAACGCGACCCGGTTGCGGCGGTGGCCTGGTACCGCAAGGCCGCAGAGCAGGGCGATGCCGAGGGGATGATGTTGCTTGGCTACGGCTACGCGAAGGGACAAGGCGTTGCTCAAGACGACGCCGAGGCGTTCCGATGGTTCGCGAAGAGCGCCGAACAAGGCAACGCATTCGCCGAAGACTATCTCGCGGCATTTTATAAAGCCGGTCGTGGCACCGCGAAAGATGACGTACGTGCCGCCACCTGGTTTCGCAAAGCAGCCGAACAGGGCAACGCCGACGCGCAGAATAATCTCGCCCTCGCGTATCAGGCCGGTACCGGTGTCGCACGCGATCTTGACGCCGCAGCGATGTGGATGAGGAAATCGGCCGAACAAGGCGACGTGATCGGGATGTTGGTGTTAGGCAGCGACTACCTGTTCGGGCTCGGCGTCGCAAAGGACAACGCCAAAGGGTTTGCGTGGCTATCGAAGGCCGCCGCACTCGGCGACGTGCGCGCCGAAGTTTACGTCGCGAAGTGCTACGCGCTTGGCCTCGGTGTCGCGATCGATTACGGTCAGGCGACCGCGTGGTTTCGCAAGGCCGCCGAACAGGGCAACCCTGAGGCGATGTTCAACATGAGCCAGGCCTATCAGGACGGGTTGGGTGTCGAGCGCGACCCCATCCAGGCGCTCGAATGGCGTCGCAAATCGGCCGCGGCGGGATACGTGTCGACGCCCGCGCAGAGTGGCGGGGGCGGTGAAGTGAATACACAGATACCTGGGCAGCCGGTTCACTGACTGTCGAACGGCAGGAGCGCCCGATAACCCGTCTGATCGTGCCGGTCGAACAATGAGCGTCCGCTGACCGCCCAGGCACACCAGCCCGCTTCTGTCACAATACCCCTCTGCCGTTTCACCGCCGTGCCGCTGGCAACGCACCACAACTGACGTTTTCGCAAATGCGCATTTTCGGAATCAGCCTTTACCTCATCATCGCCGTGTTCTTTGCGGTGCATGCCGTGCGTACCCAGCAGAACATGTTCTGGCTACTGATCCTGTTTCTTTTCCCCGGCCTGGGCAGCCTGGTCTACTTCTTCGTCATCTACTTGCCTTCGCTGCGCCAGTCGCATGGCGCGCGAGCGGCAACGCGGGCGATCTCGCAGCTTGTCGACCCCAACCGGGCGGTGCGCGAGGCGCGCACGGATTTCGATCGCACGCCGACCGTCGCGCATCGCATGCGACTGGCCGCTGCGCTACTCGATGCAGGCAATACCTCGGAAGCTTTAGAGCATTATCAATTGGCGGTGAATGGACCGTTCTCATCCGATCCTGCGTTACTCCAGGGCCTGGCGCGCGCGCAGTTCGCCAATGGCAACGCTGCGGCCACGCAGGAGACCTTGGAAAAACTGTTCGCAGTCCATCCTCCTGCCCGTCAGCAATCCGAACCTGCCTTGCTGTATGCACGGGCTCTCGCAACGATAGGCGCACCTGGTACGCGCACTGCGTTCGAGACGGCGCTCGCCAGTGCCAGCGACGCGGCCCCCCGTTGCCTGTACGCCGACTGGCTAACGACGCAACCCAACGATGCCGATCGCCAGCGTGCGCGCGACCTTTACGCTGAGATCGTGCACGATGGGAAGCACTGGCCACGCCACGCGCGCGAACATAACAGCGAGTGGCTGCAACGGGCGCAGGCTGCGCTGAGTCGATAATCCACGGAAGCCTGCGGCAGAGCGGCTGACAATCGTCACCGGGTAAAAAACGTGAACTAACTCACGTCGCCGCGGCTTCGCGCATCAACGCAACATGCAGCGCCTCACTCGCCTCATCCGCAGGAAACATGCATTCAATGCGCAGCTCCTGCGCGGCCACCGTTTGCGGCGTACCCACCGTCGCAACCATCGAGAAGTAATTCAACACCCGCCCATCCTTGACGAAGCCAAGCGGAATAACCGGCATCGTCGGCGACACCGGCAGCGCACTCAACGCCTTAGGCGATTTCCACTCGGCCTGCACATCGGGATAGTCGAGCAACGCATCGAGTAGCTCGCGCGTTTTCTCATCGATCACCCGCCCAACCGATTCACGATAAACCCGCTGGATCAAACTCTTCGCCACCGCTTCCCAATCGGCGATAAACGGACGCATGCCTTGCGGATCGAACATCAGATGCAGCAGGTTACGCGGGCTCGTGCGCGCCGACATATCGATGAAGCAGTTGAAGAAACGCGGCGCCGATTCATTGGTCATCAGCACATTCCAGTAGCGGTCCATCACCACGGCGGGAAACGGCTCGTGCTGGCGCAGCATTCGCGCGAGCGCACTCGTTACGCCCTGCATTTCCTGCGCATTCCACGCGCCTTCCGGATAGATCGGTGCGTAACCGGCCGCCAGCAGCAGCGTGTTGCGTTCGCGCAGTGGAATGTCGAGCGCCTGGGCGAGATCCATCAAGGTTTGACGGCTCGGCACGCTGCGCCCACCTTCGATAAAGCTGATGTGTCGCTGCGACACACCCGCGTCGAGCGATAGATCGAGCTGGCTCGTGCCGCGCACGTCGCGCCAGTGGCGCATCAACGCACCCAGATCGCTGGCAGGCGAGCGGGTATCGGTAGTGGTGGGATTCATTGGGCGGCGTTCACTATGCGTTCGGGGAATGACTCGATCATAGCGGTCGCGTGAATCCACACAACTACCTCCCAGGTAATGGCCGGCCCGCGACCGACCCGTCCAATAGTTCAGATTTTCAGATTCATTAGATAAGAATTATCCAATTTTCTTATTACTCCAGAGCGCTTAACGTCGCCGAATCCAGTTTTCCCAGGACGGCCCGCGTGACACCCCAGACCGTACGCCTCTATGGAGCGGCAATCGCCAGCGCCAAAATCGGCACAGGCTTTTTCTTCCTCATCAACACGTGGCTGATCATCGAGATCACCGGGCATCCGTCGAGCGCGGCGATCACGCTCGTCATGACGATTCTGCCGAGCCTGCTGCTGTCGCCGCTCATCGGTCTCGCCGTCGATCGCAGCGAGCCTGCGCAGCTTGCGTGGCGGGCCGAGGTTTTCCGCTGGCTCGTGTTGATGAGCTACGGCCTGCTCTATGCCGCCGGCTACGCGACAGCGCCCATCGCGTACCTCGTCAGTTTTCTGATCGCACTCGGCAACGAAATCCAGGTGCTGGCGTGGCGGGCCGCGCTCGCACGCCACGCTTCGTCCGAGCAGATGTTTCGTCTCAATGCGCTAACCGTCGTCACCGGGCAGACCGGACAGATACTCGGCGCGGCTGCATCGGGTGTGGTGCTCGCCGCTATCGGCGCGTCCGCTACGGTCGGCGTGGCTAGTACAACCTATCTGCTGTCGGCGTTCGCGGGTTTCGTCGTCGCGCGCCGCATGCATGGCACCAGCACCACGGAACCGAGCCCCAACGCGCCCGAGCGCGGCGTACGCCGGCATTTGAACGACCTGCGCGACGGTCTGAGCCACATTGCGCAACGCCCCGCTATCGCGTTCTTCTATGGGCTGATCCTCGCCAACCTGACCGTCATCTTCGGCATCAATGCGATGCTCGCGCCGTTCGTGCGCGAGGAACTGCATCTTGGCGCCGCAGCGTTCGGCAAGATCGATGCGGGTTACGCGCTCGGTGCGATCGTCAGCGGGTTTTTCGTGGTGCGGCTCGCGAATCGCTTCGGGAGACGCACCATCCTGACGCTGGCGTTCCTCGTCGCCTCCATCAGTCTGCTGGTGTTCGCGCAATGTAGCGGCCTCATCGTCGCGTTCATCACCTACGTCGGCCTTGGCGCAAGTTTTCAGAGCAGTGTGATCGCGCTGAGCGCGGCACAACGCGCCGCCGATCCGCTCTATCAAGGCCGCGTGAGTGCGAGTTTCAACGTGCTCAATGGCCTCGCGGGTCTCGCCATCTACGGCATCGTCGCGATGAGTGCTGGACATCATCTGTATCGCCAGCTTTATCTCTGGCAGGCCGCGATCATGTTGATCATGGCTCCGGTCGTGATCCTCGCGAGCCGGCGCGAGGGGATCAGCCGGCTACTCAAACCCGAAGCGCTAGCGCCCGCGCCCACCCGCGAGCGAGCCGCCGAACATCGCGAGACGACGCCCTCCCGATCAGCGCCGGAGACCATCGAAACATAAACGCGAAAGCAACAGCCCAACCGCCCCAGCCCCGCATATCCCCTTCGGGACATTCAAAATCTTCCGCCACCGTCTCATGATGAGTCCGGCTTCGTGCGCCCCTGGCGACCGACGGCCTCATACAACGGAGACAAATCGTGACGGAAAGAAGCGCTTTAAGCACCGATCTGCCACCAGGCAGCGCGACAGGTGTCAGCTACCAGGACGTTAGCGACAAATATTTCGAACAACGCCAACTGCAGCGCCACGCGGGCTTCTTTACGCTGCTGGTGCTCGGCGTTGGAGCGGTTATCGCCGGGCAATACTCGGGCTGGAATCTCGGTCTGTCGCAGGGCTTCGGTGGCATGCTCGCGGCGACGCTGATCATCGCCGTGATGTACGTCTTTCTCTGTTCGTCGATCGGTGAAATGGCCGCAGCGCTGCCGCATACCGGCGGCGCCTATTCGTTCGCGCGGACCACGATGGGTCCGTGGGGTGGCTTTACCACCGGTCTCGCGGAAAATATCGAGTTCGTGCTCGCGCCGGCCGGCAACATGTTTTTCATGGGCGCGTATCTCGGCGCCATCTTCGGCACGCCCGCCGATGCGCAACCGCTCTGGTGGATCGCCGGCTACGCGGTGATGCTGCTGCTGTCGATGCGCGGCCTCGGCATGTCGATGCGGGTCGTCGTGATCGTGACGATCGCCGCAGTCGCGGTGCTGGCCTTCTTCTGTCTCGCCGCGATCCCGCACGTCGATTTCGCGTATCTCGCGCTGAACCTCGGCGCGGATAGTGCGGGCAAACCGGTCGAACTGCCGGCCGGTCACGGCCCGTGGCTACCGTTCGGCGCGACCGGCATCATGCTGGCGCTGCCGTTCGCGGTCTATATGTTTCTCGCCATCGAGCAACTGCCGCTCACCGCCGAGGAAGCGCACAACCCCACGAAGCACATGCCGATGGCACTGATGTTCGGCATCCTGATCCTCGCGGTGCTCGCGCTGTCGATCGTCTTCTTCAGTGCATCCATTCCGAATGGCGCGTTCGCGCTGAGCACGTCGGGCGAGCCGCTACTCGATGGTTTCCGTTCGCTGTTTGGCCATACCGCCAGCAAGATACTCGCGGGTGTCGCTGTGCTCGGTCTCGCCGCCTCGTTCCTCGCGGGCAGCTTCGCCGCGGGTCGCAACATCTACTCGCTGTCGCGTGCGGGTTATCTGCCAACTGCGCTCTCCGTCACGCACCCAGTCAAGAAAACGCCGAATCGCGCGCTATGCGCCGGCTCGCTGCTGGCGCTCGGCGTACTGATGGCCTTCTGGTTCACCTTCGGACGACGCGACAACGCGCTGATGGGCGGTGTCCTCGTCAGCATGATCGTGTTCGCCGGGATGATCTCGTACATCTTCCAGAGCCTCTCTTACATCCGGCTCAGGAGCCTTCACGCGGGTTTGAAGCGTCCGTTCAAGAGCCCGTTCGGCATCTTCGGCGCGGTCGTGACGATCCTGATTGCCGGTGCGACGCTGCTGTTTCAGTTCGTCGACCCGGTCTACAAGTGGGCCGCGCTCGGCGCCGCCGTCTGGTATCTGCTCGGCCTGAGCTACTTCGGACTGTATCGCCGCCATCACCTCGTGCTGTCGCCCGAAGAAGCATTCGCCGTAAGCGGCGGCCGGCGCGGCATGCCCGATTGATCGCACCGTATGACTCTCAACTGGAAAAGGGTAATTTCATGAATGCACAGTCGACAGGCCGGCTGGCCGGCAAGGTCGCGATCATCAGCGGCGGGGCGGGTGGCTGCGGTGCCGCCGCGGCAGCGCTATTCGCCGCCGAAGGCGCGCAGGTCGCCATCATCGATCGCGATCCGGCCGCGGGCCAGGTACTCGCTGCGCGCATCAACACCGGAGGCGGCAGCGCGATCTCGCTGGCTGCGGACGTGTCGCGCGCCAAAGACGTCACGGAAGCCGTCGCCGCGGCCAACCGCCTGCTCGGCGATGCGGACATCCTCTTCAATCACGCGGGCACGCTGATCGTCAAACCGTTTCTCGATGTCGAAGAAACCGAGTGGGACTGGTTGATGGCGGTCAATGTAAAGAGCATGTACCTGATGACGCGTGCGGTGTTGCCGCAGATGCTGCGCAAAGGCAAGGGCAGCATCGTCTGCACGTCGTCGATTTCCGCGCTGTACGGCACACCGGGCGAAGTGCTGTACGACACGACCAAGGGTGCATGTCATATGTTCGCTCGCGCAATCGCAGTCGAGTATCGCGATCGCGGCATTCGCTGCAATGCGGTAGCGCCTGGCTTTATCCGCACGCCGCACGGCATTCGCGAACTGCGCGACCTGCAGGCGATGGGCGTGGCGGCATCGGAAGCGGCGATCGCCGAACAGCAGGGCAGACTGTGCGAACCCGAGGAAGTCGCGCGCGCCGCGCTGTTCCTCGCCTCCGACGATGCGAGCTTCGTCAACGGCACGCATCTGTTCGTCGATAACTGCTTTTCGGCGGTTTGACGCATGGCCCCGGCACAACATACGATGGCTGGATTCGGTGCGCAGTCGCACCCGTCGTATCGTTCCGAGGCCATTTTCATGAGCGTTTCCCCCGCATCGCGGCCGCGCCGTGCTGGCGATGGCCATGGTATTGCCGCCTGGCAAGATGCCGCGCCGAAGCTCGTCGAGCTGATCGGACAGGATACGTTCATGCGCCAGCTCGACGACACGCTGCAGTTGCTGGTCGAGTTCGATCTGAGTTGCGTGCTGCTCTACGTGCGTTCGCATTCGCCGGCCTTGCTGCACGACAATCTGAACGGCGTGTCCGAACTCGATGCGATGCGCAACTATCTGAACGGTACCTATCTGCTCGATCCGGTTTACTCGGCTTGCATGGAGCGCGTGGCGGCCGGCCTGTATCGCATGGCCGAACTGGCGCCCGATGAATTCTTCGACAGCGACTACTACCATTCGCCATATGTGCATCCGTGTATTTCGATGACCTCGGGTTCGCTCGCCGAAGAAATCGTTTTTATCGGTAGTCCTGCACCCGATACCTATGTGGCCTACTCGTTGATGCGCAGCAATGGTCGCACGCGCTTTACCGATGAAGACATTCATTGTCTTGACGCGGTCCAGCCGCTGCTGAATGCGCTGCTGTGTCGTCACTTTCTGATGACTGCGCCGCCCGCTGCGAGCACATCGAGCGCGCCGCAACAAGGCGATGTGGCAGGGTATCTGCATGCCGCCTTCGCCGATTTTGCTACCGACATTCTCACGCTGCGCGAGCAGGAGATCGTCAGTCTGATCCTGCGCGGCCATTCGAGCCTGTCGATTGCGCGCACGCTGCAGATCGCCGAAGGGACGGTGAAGAATCATCGCAAGCATATTCATTTCAAGCTCGGCATCTCCAGCCAGTCGGAGCTGTTTCATCGCTTCGTCAAACATCTGTTGACACGCTCCGCTGCGCTTCCTCAGGTACCGCATTGATGTCAATCGCTGCCCCATCCACCATCGAATTGCGCCACAGCCGCGACATCGAAGAGCAGGCGGGACTGTTCAGCAACTGGCATCAGTCGTACTGCCAGATCTCCCGCGGCACCTTTGATGGCTCCGTGACCGTCATCGAGATCGGTGGCGTGTGCATTCTCGTCGAGAAGATGAACCGCATCGTGTTCCAGCGCGGCTACGTCGCGGACACAATCGCTGTCGGCGTGCCGTTTCAGCTAGGCGGCCACGCGCGCATGTGCGGACAGACCAGCCATACCGACGGCCTGCATGTCTTTTCCGGCGACCGCGAATTCGAACTGGTGTCGCCGGACTGCTACCTCGATTGCAATATCGAACTGGACGCGCGACGTATCGAATCTCTGGGGTCACCGCTCGCGCGTGCGGGGCTGCACCGTATCGCCGCGTTGCTGCCTGCATCGCCGGGCATCTTGACCGTCGATCACAGTCTGCTGCACAGATTCCGCGCACGGCTCATGGCGCTGTTCGAGATCGCTTCGTCGGCACCGCATCTGCTGCTGGATAGCGCGTTGTGCGCGCAACACGAGCAATCGGTTGTGCTGGATCTCGCGGCGTTGCTCGAAGACGAGATCAGCGAATGCAGACCGCCGCAGAGCAATGCCACACGTGACTGGTCGCTGGTTACGGCCGCGCGCGACTTGATCGAGTCTAGCGATACGTGCCCGCTGTCGGTTGCGGAACTCGGCGCGCAGCTCGGCGTCGCGACGCGCACGATCTACCACGCGTTCCAGAATGCACTCGACGTCAAACCTGTCGACTACCTGCGTGCAGTCCGCCTGAACCGTGTACGCCACGAACTGCAGAGCGCGCAGTCGGTGACCGACGCCGCGACGCGCTGGGGGTTCCTGCACTTCGGCCGCTTTGCACACGACTATCGCGCGATGTTCGGCGAGCAACCGTCGCAGACCTGGCGACGTCTTCACTCGGGCTGCGCGCACGATGCCGGGCCGTTTCAGTAAGACGGCTTCACTTCGGTAACGCCCCGCCGGTGCAGCATCTCGACCAGATGCGCACGCCGCTGTGCGACTTCAGCAAGCGCCGGACGACGCAGACGAGCAACTTCTTCCGTGGTGTACGGGCGAAAGTCCGCTGGCAACTCTTCACGGTTATAACTAACCAGCAGCCAGTTCACGACTTCGGCGAGCTCGCTATCGTCGAGCGCCGAGTTCGAAGCGCCCGGCACGCGCACGGCAAATTCGCGCCCCTGCGGCAAATGCATGAAGTAGCCCAGCGAATGGCGCAGCGGCGGGATCTTTCCCGCGACGCCGGCACCGGTCGGCGAATGGCAACCCATGCAGTTGAGCGTGTAGTTCTGCAGCGCGCGGGCGTTGTCGATCGTTTGTGCACGCGCACTCGCCGCACCGCACGCGAGCAGCAGGATCGGGAGACCGCGCTGCCGCAATGTGCGAACCAGACGGCTGAGCGCATTCACCGCTACAGTCCCAGCGAAGGCAGCAATGCGTTGCGCCGCTGCCGCACCTGCTCGCCGTCGAGCGCTTCGGCACGCAGCGCATGCACGTCCTCAGGTCGCAGCGGCAACGCCTTGCTGCCCTTCTTCGCAGCGAGATCGAACGCGACGTAGTTCAGCACGTTGGCAATGTCCACATCGCTCAAGCTCGCGAACGACGGCATGCGAAAGTTGTAGTGCTTCGCACCAACGGCGACATCGCCGTACATGCCGTTGAGCACCGTCTGGATCAGTTGCTTGCGACCCGGTGCGAGCGTGACGTAGCGCGCCGGATAGTCGGTAAGCGGCGGCGCGAGTCCATCCATGCCGCGGCCGTCGGCTTGATGACAGACCGCGCAGCGCGCGGCGAAGATCGTCTTGCCGAGATCGTTCATCTGTTGCGCGTGAATCGCGTGCATCGGGCTGGCGGCGCATACCGCAACCAGCGCGCACAACATCGTGTTCCACCGCTTCATTTCTGCGCCACCCCAAGGATGTAGGACACGGAACACACGTACGTCGACACGGGGTTCGCCATGCACCAGTTGATATCGTTGTCGAGTGACAGCTTGTAGAGCGGCTTCTCGCCTTCATTGCGACTGCACAGGCAGTGCCCGCAACTGGTCGTGCCGCAGCAGTCGTTGTACGAAACCATGTAGTCGCGACCATCGTTGGGATTGCGACAGGTGCCGATCCACGTGATCGGCGATGGCGTGCTGCCGGGCGGGCAACTGGTCGACGTGCCGCCGCAGCAACTGCACAACCAGCCGTCGACGGCACAGTACTTCCAGTAGTCACAGCTCTTCGGGTCGTTGACGCCGGTGGCCAGCGGACCGGAAGCACCGGACGCCGCGGCCGGTGTCTGCGCATTGGCAACGCGGTCGTACGGCAACAACGGCAGCGCTGCAGCACCCGCAACCGCGCGCCCGAGGCGCGCCAGTGCACCGCGGCGCGAGCTGCGCTGCGCGACGTTGCGCGCCGATTGAACGAACATTGCATCAAACCATTTCATCGCGGTTCCTCGCGTCGTGATCAAAAGGCTTGCGCGGCAGATTGCCGCTGCTTGCCGGAATATTCCTGAATCGATGCGACACCTTGCTCCCTTGCTTCGAACAGGCTTTCGAGGTGTTCGCGCGTATTGACCAGGCCCTTCGCCCGCACCGTGCCGAATTCGTCGAGCAGCACCGCGTACGGCAGCTTGCCGATCTGATACGTCTGCCCGAGTTCCTGGGACAGCACGTAGGGCACGGCATTCACCGGCGATTCAAGGCCGGCACGTCGATAGAAGGCACGGTGTTCATTGCGCTCGCCGTCACTTGCGAGCACGACGCGGTACGGCTGGCGCTCATTCGCGATGATCGACGGCAGCAGCGGCAGCAGCTTCTTGCAGATCGGGCAGGTAGGCGACAGGAAGAACAGCAGCGTGCCGCGCCCCGCTTCGTCAAGACCGCCGATCTTCACCGGACGCTCTAGCAGATCGAGCAACTCGAACATCGGCGCGAGACTGCCGACCGCCGGCCCCTTGTCGATCACGAGCGCGCCGACCGGCATCAGACGTTCGTACAGCACGCCGATTTGCCGGGCCAGCGCGAGGCATAGCGCAACGAGAGCCGCAGTCGCGACCCACAACACCAGATTCGAAATCAGCAATGCATTCAACATGGTCATGCCTCAGGTTTTTTGGGTTTCGATGCGTTCGATAGCCACAGATCGACGACAAAGCAGACGCCCATAACAAGCAGAACGGAAAAGAACACGGTGAGGTGATTCACAAGGAGCAGTGCCGCGATTGCCATCCACAACACAAGGCTAAAAACCAGTACGACGCTCAGCATGGTCACGTCCCGAGATTCTTGAGCTTCGGCGCATTTGCGAGCAGCAGATCGACGACGTAGTACGCACCGACGATAAACAACACAGCGAAGAACACCGTCGCGTAATCGAGCAGGAATACCTGGCGCTCCGTCACGGGCTGCAGTGCGGGCCACAGCAACACAACCAGCGCGGCAACACGGCCGACGTGCCAGTAACCGATACCGCTCGACGCCGCAGCGGATTGCGCTTCGACGAAACCACCGCAGCCGCAGTCGATTGCATCGTTGCCGCGCAGCAGGTTGACCAGCAACGCGATTGCGAAAACGCCGAGCAGACATTGCAGACCGAGTGCCGCGAACGGACGGACCGGCGCGTACAGCAGGCCCATTGCAAACCCGGCTTCCAGAACCGGAATGAGCGGTGCCGCATAAGGCGTCAAGCGCGCAGGCACGAGCCGGTAAGCGCCGAACGCTGCAGTGAACACCGCGAGGCTACGAAACTTCGTCAATGCCGACAGAAAGAAAACGATCGCGCCAGCCGCCACGCTGATGTGGCGCAACACAGGATCGAGAGCGAACATGGGTTCTCCGGTAACAGACTCGCGGGCCGTTCGGGTTTGAACGACACGATGGCGTACGGCGGCTAGAAAGCGGCCATCACATCGAAGCTTTCGCCGAGCTGCTTTTCGTTTTGCAAAAGCCTGCCGCTCGCCGCATCGAGCACGATCAGATCGGCCCCGCCGGTGCCGTACACCATGGGCTTGTCGTCCTGCGATACCTGGATCGACGTAATCGGTTCGACTTTCAACGCGGCGAGATTCCAGCGCGCGATGCGTGTACGCCGCGCGAGGTCGTAGACCCAGATCTCCGTGCCCGGGTCCTTATGCGAACCGTCGACACCCTGGTGCATCGCGACATAGATCCTGCCGGTCTTCTCCTGCAGCGAGAACGGTTGATTGCCGCCCGGGCGCCAACCCGCGGCGCGCTCCGGTTCGCTTAACAAACTCCACGGCGGCCCGAACTGCCCCGCGCCCTTCGAGAAATCTGCGGTGCGGATCATCCCGTGATGCGACAGGAACACGTACTTGTCGCCCAGGTGCTGTGCATTGACGTATAGCGGGTCCCTGTCGACGTCGATGAATGCGTCGCTTTGCTGGCACGAGATTTCCTTGCCGGCGTCGTTAAGCGTGAAGGTCAGCGCGCGACCGCTCTCGCAGAGCGCCGTGACGCGGCGATTACCCGACGGATAGGACAGCACGCAGCCGGCCGTATCGATCTCGCCGGTGACTTTCCGATGCTGTAGATCCACCACCGTAATCGACGTCGCCGGTGTGATGTTGGACACATAGGCGAACTTGCCGTCGCGACTCACCGACGTATCGAAGCTCGCGGTGACGACCTGAACGTGCTTCGGCGGAAGCACGACTTCGGCGATCTTTTCGAAGCTGCTGTTGTCGGTGATCTCGAGCACATCGGTGCGATCGCCGCGTGTGCCGCGCGACAGGTAGCTCGTAGCGACATAGCTGTAGCGACGATCGGGCGATGCGGCAAGGCCGGGCCAGGAGCCCGCACCCACTTGCGCGACGATCTTCTTGTGATCGGCGTCGTAGATCACGAGCCGTGCATCGATCATGTGGCTGTTGGCCGCATCGACCAGATAGAGCCAATGCGGCCCCGGCTTCGGAACCGGCTCGATGCTGAGCGTTTCGGTCTTCAGGGGCGGCGCGGCAACGCTTGCCGCAGACACTCCCAACGCGACCAGAGTCGCCGCCATTCGCCAGACGCCACCTTGACTCATCACTACTCCCATGCTTGGAAATCGTGCGGATCGCCTGAATGCAGCGATCTCGCACAACCTTCGTTTCGATAAAGGAAATCTCGCAGGAAGCTTAGTTGGGTGGCCTGTGTCAGCACTATCCGATTTCGACCGGAATGTGTAACAGCTACGCGTTGGGCATCACGTGCTGCAAGTGCGCGTAACCCGCAGCGCGCTTGAAATCGGCAAGCGTCCACGCCAGACCGCTTACGCCCCACGCACCGTTGGCCACGTCGTGCAGTACGACCGAGGTTTCAAGACGGCGCGTCTCGCCCGCCGGAAGCGACTGCCTGAACGCGGCGTGCACAAGCTCGACATAGCGGCTACGCGCCGCGCCATCGAGCACACCCGCAGGCACGTACACCAGCGCGACGCACGGAAGAAATCGCGCTGTCACATCGATTCCTCCGCAAGTCCAGTTGCCGGTTTCAACTTCTTCGATCAACACCCAGCACAGAAACCGCTTTGCCGGATCGGCAGGAATCTGTTCCGCCGCTGCCGCCGCGTCGCTGATCCCTGCAGAAAGTGCCGCGCGACTCGCGCCAGCGAACGAACCCTTCGGAATCTTCACAAAAATGTTTGGCATATCGATACGCAAGTGAATAGAAAGCTTGTATTGAAGTGTTTTTCGCGTCAAAATCACAGTGTCCGATTCGACTTTTTTAGGGCTTAATCCGACATGTTCGATTTCACGGTTCTCGTCCTGGAAGATGCCTATCCCAGCAGCGTCACGATCACGCTCGACGTTCTCAGCGCGGCCACGGCGCTCGCGGCGCAAGCAGGCGTGGTGGCGCCGCGATGGCGGTTGTGTTCGGTGGATGGCGGGTCGGTTCAGTTGCAAACCGGCTTGACGGTGGAGACTTCCAGATTGCCGGTCCGGCCAAGAGAAGACCGCTCGATATGGGTCGTGCCGGGTCTGGGCGTCAGCCCAGCGGCGTCGCTTACACAGCGGCTCGAATACGACGATGCGGTGCGGGCGATCAAGGCGCTCGCGCGGCACGCGAAGGCTGGCGGACATGTCGCCGCTTCGTGCTCGGCGGTGTTTTTGCTGAACGCAGCAGGTTTGCTGCAGGGTCGGCGCGCGACCACGTCGTGGTGGCTCGCGCCGTTGCTGAAAAGAATGGGACCGGACAGTACGGTCGACGCCGACCGGATGGTGTGCGCCGACGGCCCCGTCGTTACGGCCGGCGCCGCATTTGCGCAAACGGATCTGATGCTGCATCTGATCCGCGAGCGCTGCGGTAGCGCGCTCGCGGATATCGTGTCGCGCATGCTGCTAATCGATGGGCGGCAGGCTCAGGCGCCGTTCATCGTGCCGGAAGTCATGGCTAACGGAAACGATCTGGTGGCACGGCTGGCGGCGCGCGTCGAATGTGCGCTGCCGCATCCAACCGCCGTGACGGCGCTCGCACAGGAGTTCTGCATGTCGGAGCGCACGCTGTCGCGGCACGTGCGTCGGGCAACCGGAAAGAGCACGCTCGCGCTGGTGCAAAGCGTGCGAATGCGTCGGGCGCGGGTTCTGCTGGAAACGAGTCGCATGACGGTCGAACAGGTCGCCGAAGCAGTCGGTTACCGCGACTCAACGGCGCTGCGACGTTTGATGAAGCGCGTATCGGGTGCGAATCCGGGCCGGTACCGGCCGGCGGTTGCGGCGCCGTAACGTACGCCGCACGCAGCAGACGTGCGGTCCCGAGCCGGTTACCGGGGTTGAGCGGCCGCCGGCGTGTCGGGCGTGTTGATCTTTAGCGCAACCTCGGGCCGCGCCGTCGCACGTTCGACGAACATGCTCGGCGTCATCCCGCAGCATTGTTTGAAATGCCGGCCAAAGTGGCTTTGATCGAAGAACCCGACCTCGGTCGCGACCACTGCCCCCGGCACGCCTTCCAGTAGCAAGGCCTGGGCGCGTCTGATCCGCAGGCCGCACAGATACCGGTAAGGCGACGCCCCGTACTGCTGCCGGAACACGGTCGCGAAGCGCGACACGCTGAGTGCCGACAGCGCGGCGAGTTGCGCGAGCGTCACCGGTTCGTTGAAATGCGCTTCGATGAACGCGCGCGCGGCATGGAGCGCCGGCGAATTTCTCATAGTGTCGCGACCTCCGGCCGACCTGCCGCCCGCTGCGCAAAACGCGTCACGGAAAACGTGTCGAGTGGAATCGGCGTGCTGCCGGTATCGATGAGTTCCGCCAGTGTCTCGCCGACGCCCGGGCCGATCTGAAAACCCGAACCGCAAAAGCCGAACGCATAGAACAGGCCGTCCACGTTTGAGCTCGGCCCGATCACGGGTTCGCTGTCCGGCAGATAACTTTCGACGCCGCTCCACACGCGGATCACATGCAACGGCGCGAGGCCCGGCACCAGTCTGCGTAGTTGCGCGAGCTGGCTCACGGTGTTGCGCGGCAGGACCGCGGCACGCTGCGTGACGGTATCGGCGGGACCGCCCGGCCCGCCGCCGAAAATGATGTTGCCGCGCGGAATCTGGCGGAAATAGATGCTCTCTTCCTTGATCGCCGTGAATACACCCATCGACGACCTGAAAGCGTACGGCACCGGTTCGGTAACGGCCATCTGTGGGCCGCTCGCCGTCAGCGGTACTGGCTCGCCGAATTGCGCCGTGAGGCGGCCCGCCCATGCCCCCGCGCAGATCACCAGTTGCGCGGCCCGATAAATCTCGCCGCGTGCGCACTCCACGCGAAAGCGGCCCGCTTCCTTTTCGACCCGCACGACCTCGACGTTTTCCACGATCTGTGCACCGTGCCGCGCCGCCGCGCGACCAAACGCCGGCGCGGCGAGCCGTGGGTTCGCATGGCCGTCGAGTGGAGAGATCGACGCGGCAAGCACTTCGCGCCCGAGAAACGGAAAACGCCGGAACATCGCCGCGCCGTGCAGAACTTCGAGATCGAGGTCATGGGCACGTGCCTCGGCGGCGTAACGGTCGAAATACTCGGCGTCGTGCGCGTGGTAGCACACGCGTGTATGGCCCGACGGCAGGAACTCGATATCCTCGTCGAGCAGCGCCGCCGAATGCTGCCACGTGTGCAACGCCCGGTTCGCCAGCGCGAGTTGCGGCATCGTGCGCCCTTGCCGGCGAATTCCACCGAAATTGACACCGCTCGCCTGCTGCCCGGTCAGGCCGCGCTCCAGCACGATCACCGAACGGTTGCGTCGGCGCAGAAAGAATGCCGTGCTCGTCCCCATGATGCCGCCGCCGATCACGAGCACATCGGTTTCTCGGGCTGTCATTCGCTGGCCTCCACGGCAGGCGCGGTGAGTGCATCGAGTGCATCCAGGACATCGAGCGCGACCGGCAGCGGTTTGACCGGTGCCTGGCCGCGCAGGCGGCCCACGGCCGAAAGCGGTATCGATGCTGCTAGCGCGATGATCTCTGCGCCCGCGTGCCCGCAATAGCGGCCCTGACAGCGGCCCATGCCGACACGTGAAAATGCCTTCGCGCGATTCGCTTCGCGTGCCCCGCCTTCACGCACCACGCGGCGCAGTTCGCCCGCGGTGATCGCTTCGCAACGGCATACGACGGCGTCGTCGGGGATCGACGCGGCCAGTCGGTGCGGCCACGGAAATGCGGTCCGCAGCCCCGCCGCGAAACGCGTGAAGCGCGCCAGTTCCGCGCGTAACGCCTCGACGCCGTCGGCCCGCATGCCGCAGTCGTGCAGCGCCGCGAGCGCGGCAAGACGGCCGGATCGTTCAGCAGCATCGGCACCGCGTACACGTGCACCATCGCCGGCCAGATAGACGCCTTTAACGCTGCTGCGGCCATCTTCGTCGACGCCCGGCAGCCATTGCCGCGACGGCGCGTCGAACTGAAACTCGCAGCCCGCGAGATCCGCGAGTTGCGTCTCGGGGCGCAGATGATAACCAAGCGCCACCGCATCGCACGCGAGCTCGTGGCGCGCGCCGCCCTGCAGCGCGACTGCCACGCCGCTTACGCCATGCTGCGGCGTGCCGACGATTTCGAGCGGCGACACGCCGCGATGGACCGGCACGCGTGCGCGCTTCAACACGCGCAGCAACGCGATGCCCTTGAGCAACGCGGCAGGCATTGCCAGCAGTTGCGGCAACGCGGCGAGGCGTTGCGCGAAGGTCGACGTGTCGAGCACGGCCGCCACGTTCGCACCGGCCTTGACGTATTGCGCGGCCACCAGATAAAGCAGCGGGCCGGTACCCATCATCACGGTTCGCGTACCGATCGCGCAGCCCTGCGATTTCAGTGCGACCTGCGCACCGCCGAGGCTATAGGTCCCCGCCGCCTGCCAGCCCTTGACCGGCATCAAACGATCCGTCGCGCCACTGCAGACGATCAGCGCATCGAACGCGAGGCTCCGGTAGTGCGCGCCGTCCGTCGCGAGATGCACGGTGTTCGGCGTGATGTTCCACACCAGCGTCTCGGGCAGATAGTCGATCTGCTCCCTGAGCGCGTCGAAGCGCCGATGCAGCGCGGCAGCCTTCGATGCCTCGGTGCCATACAGCGTCTCGTAAGTACGCGAAAAACCTTCTGGTTGGCGCCGATAAATCTGCCCGCCGTCGCGCCGTCCTTCATCGATGAGCGTCGGGCGCAGCCCGGCCTCGACCAGCGCCTCCGCAGCCCTTACGCCAGCCGGCCCGCTGCCGATCACGATCACCCGCGCGGCCATAAATCCTCCGTGGCGGCATCGAGCCTCGTGACGATCGACATGCCCGGCACCGCGGGCGTACTGCATGCGCGCACCCGTTTGCCGTCGCTCGTCCACACCCAGCAGTCCTGACAGGCTCCCATCAGGCAAAAACCGGCGCGGCGTCCGTCGCCGAATTCGGAATCGCGCAGGCTCGACACGCCCGTCAGCAGCGCGACCATCAGCGTGTCGCCCTCGGCCGCTTGGTGTACGACGCCATCCACCGTTACCGGAAAGGTTCTGCGGCCGGTTTCCGCGACCCGTACGAATCGTCCGCTCATACCGTGTGCGCCTCCATCGTCTGCAAACGGTGCAGCTCGGCGGCCGGATGGTGGCAGAGAATCTCCGCACCGGAAGGCAGCTTCTTGAGCGACGGTGGCGTCGCATTGCACATACCGTCGATACGTACCGGACAGCGCGCACGAAACGCGCACAACTCCGGCATATCCGCGCTTGCTCCAAGCGGCGGCAACGCCACACTGCCGATCTCACGGCGCGCATCGAGCCAGCCGGGTTTGAGCGCCGGTACGGAGTCGACCAGCAGCCCCGTGTACGGGTGATAAGGCGGCGCTGCCAGCACATCGCGCTGCCCCGCTTCCACCCGGTGTCCCGCATACAGCACGATCACTTCGTCGCAGATCGCGCGCACTGTGGAGATGTCATGGCTGATGAACATGTACGACACGCCCAACTCGCGGCGCAGCTCGGCTAGCAGATCGAGGATCGCGGCACCGACCACCGTATCGAGCGCGGACGTCACCTCGTCGCACAGAATCAGCGCGGGGTCGGCCGCGAGCGCGCGCGCGAGATTCACGCGCTGCTTCTGGCCGCCGGACAAACCGGCCGGCGTACGCGTCGCGAGCGACGCGGGCAACTTCACCAGATCGAGCAGTTCGAGCGTCCGCCGGTTAGCCGCCGCACCGCGCAGACGATGATAGAAAGCAAGCGGCCGGCCGAGAATACCGGCGATCGTGTGGCTCGGATTCAGCGCGGTGTCGGCATTCTGAAACACGATCTGGATCTGCCGGTACTGCTCAGGCGTGCGCTGCGAAAGCTGCGCAGGCAGCGGCTTGCCGCCGAACGACACTTCGCCGCGCGCACGGTCGACGAGCCCCGCCACCACGCGTGCGAGTGTCGTCTTGCCCGAGCCCGATTCGCCGATCACGCCGAGCGTGCTGCCGCGTGCGATCGACAGGCTGACATCGTCGAGCACGTGCACCGTGGGCGCGCCAAAGCGGTCGAGCTTGCCGTAACCCGCCGCCAGCCCGCGAATCTCGAGCAGCGGTGGTACGTCGCCACTTGCCGCTGCCGGCTGCGCCAGTGGCGCTTGCGGACGGCGCGTCGCCGCGAGCAACTGGCGCGTGTACGCGTCGACCGGCGCATCGAGCACCTGGGCGACGGCCCCGCTCTCCTTCACCGCGCCGCCGTTCAGCACGACGATACGGTCCGCCATCTGCGCGACCACCGCCAGATCGTGCGATACGTACACCGCCGTCGTGCCGAGTTCGCGCACGACCTTCTTGAAGGCCGCGAGCACTTCGATCTGCGTGGTGACGTCGAGCGCGGTAGTCGGCTCGTCGAATACGACCACGGCCGGATCGGTGATCAGCGCCATTGCGGCCATCAAGCGCTGCAACTGGCCGCCCGACACCTGGTGCGGGTAGCGCTCGCCGATCGTCTCCGGTGCGGGCAGCGCGAGCGCGCGAAACAGCCCGATCGCTTTCGCCTGCGCTGCGGCGCGCGTCATCAGCCGATGTAGCAGCGCAGGCTCGGTGACCTGGTCCATGATCTTGCGCGCGGGATTGAAACCCGCCGATGCGCTCTGCGCCACATATGCAACCGTGCGGCCACGCAACGCGCGGCGCCCCGCGGAATCGAGCGCAAGCACGTCGACGTCGCCGATGCGCACCGAGCCGCCGCTGATCTCGCAACCCTCGCGCGCATAGCCTAGCAGCGCCAGCGCAATCGTCGTCTTGCCCGACCCCGACTCGCCGATCAGCGCCAGCACTTCGCCACGGTGCACCGAAAAATCGACGCCTTTGACGATCTGCGCCACCGGCCCCGGCGCGGCCCCCGCGACGACCTGCAAGCCCCGCACTTCGATCATGCTTCGAGCCGTCATCGCGCGCCTCCGTGACCGCGACGGCGCCGCAGGTTGTCGATCAGCAGGTTCACGCCGATCGTCAGCGTCGCGATGGCGACAGCCGGCATCAGCACGGCGGGGGCACCCTCCGACAGCCCGCCGATGTTCTCGCGCACGAGCGAGCCCCAGTCCGCATCCGGCGGCTGCACGCCGAGGCCGAGAAAACTGAGGCCGCTCAGCAGCAGCACGATGAACACGAAGCGCAGCCCGAAGTCGGCGAGCATCGGATGGATCATGTTCGGCAGCACCTCGGCACGCGCGATATAGAAGATCCGTTCGCCGCGCGCCTTCGCGACCTGAACGTATTCGAGCGTCATCAGATTCACCGCAAGCGAACGGGAGATGCGGAACGCGCCGGGAATGTAGGCGAGCGCGGCAACGGTCGTCAGCATCGTGATCGACGAGCCGAACGCCGCGATCACGACGAGCGCGAGCACCTTGCTCGGAATCGAGATCAGCGCGTCGAACAGACGGCTCAGTATCTCGTCGACCCAGCGGCCGGACACCGCCGCCAGCAGCCCGAAGCACGTGCCGATCACGCTGGCCAGTAACGCCGCCGCCAGCGCGAGGCCGACCGTGTAGCGCGCGCCATAGAGAATCCGGCTCAGCATGTCGCGGCCGAGATAGTCGGTGCCGAGCGGATACGCGGCGCTATAGCCGCCGAAGATCTGCGTCGAGGTCAGCGCACCGCCCTTGTAGGGGGCCACCAGCGGTCCGACAAACGCGATCAGCAACCAGAACACCACCAGTACGAGACCGATCAGGCCGAGCACGGGGAAGCGCCGCACCAGTCGCCTGAAGATGCCTTGCCGGGGCGCGTCGGTATCGGCCACAGGCGACGGGCAATCCGGTTCGTCGCGCGCCGCGTCGTACAGCTCGGTACCGGGATGGGGGACCGGGGGAAGGGCGGGTCGATTCATCATTGACGCAGCCTCGGGTTGGACACGATCTGGCACAGGTCGGCGATCAGCACGAGCGCGAGATACGCCGCGCAAAACACCATCACGCAACCCTGCACGAGCGGCATGTCGCGATTGGTGACGGCATCCACCATCAGGCTCGCCAGACCGGGATAGTTGAAGATCGACTCGACGATCACCACGCCGCCGAACAGATACGACAGGCTCAGCGCAACCGCGTTGGCGATCGGGCCGATGGTGTTCGGCAGCACGTGCCGCAGCACGACGCGCATCGGCGACGCGCCCTTGAGCACAGCCATCTCGACGTACGACGAATTGAGCTGATCGAGCACGGCGGCGCGCGTCATGCGCGCCATCTGCGCGACGATCACGCAGCACAGCGTCATGACCGGCATCGCGTAGATGCGCAGCAGCCCACCGAACGACGTCACCTCGGACAGATACGACAGCGCAGGCAGCCAGCGCAGCTTGACCGCGAAGATCAGCACCGCGATCGTTGCAATCAGGAATTCCGGCACGGCGACGGTCGACAACGTCAGCACGTTGAGCGTGCGGTCGAGCAGCGAGCCGCGAAACATCGCCGACGCGATGCCGATCAGCAGCGCGAGCGGCACCGAGACGAGCGCCGTCAGACCGGCCAGCACCAGCGAATTAGGCAGCCGCGTGGCGATCAATTGACTGACCGGTAGACTGTTCGACAGCGAGGTACCAAAGTCGCCGCTGAGAATATGCAGAAGCCATCCCGCATAGCGTTGCGGCGCCGGTTGGTCGAGCCCGAACTGATGGCGCAACGCCGCGACCGCTTCGGGCGTAGCCGCCTGGCCGAGCGCCTGCTGCGCGGCATCGCCCGGCAGCAGACCGGTGATGGCGAACACGACCATCGAGACGAGCAGCAGCGTGAGCAGCGCGAGGCCGAGGCGCGTAGCGATGAGTCGTTGCGCGTGTGCTTTCATCGAGAATCGCCTCCTGGGTTGAACCTGCTGCTTGCCTCCCGCCTGCCTGACGCTCAGCTCTCGAGCCAGACGTTTTCCGCAAACATGAAGCCCATCAGGCCAGCAAGCGGAATCGAGCCAAGCCCCTTGAGTTTCGTCGTATGCGCGTCGAGCGAACTCTGGAACAGCGGGATGCCGATACCGCCGGTTTCATGGACCAGTACCTGCATGTCGCCGTAGATCTTCTTGCGCTTCGCATCGTCCGGTTCTCCGCGTGCCGCGACCAGCATCTGATCGAACTTCGGGCTCTTCCAGTTGGCTTCGTTCCACGGCGCATCGGACTTGAAGAACTGCGTGAACAGCACGTCGGCGCTCGGCCGCGCGTTGACCGAACCGAAGCCCAATGGATGCTTCATCCAGTGGTTCGACCAGTAGCCGTCGGCGGGTACGCGTGTCACCTGCAGGTTCAGGCCGGCTTGCGGAGCGACCTGCTGAAGCAGCATCGCCATCTCGACCGATCCCTCCGCCGCCGGCGACGCGAAGATCTGCACCGGCGCGCTGCCAAGCTTGGCCTTCTGGAAGTGGAACTTCGCCTTGTCCGGGTCGAACGTGCGTTGCGGCAAACCCGCGAGGTAATACTTGTTGGTCGGATCGATCGGCTGATCGTTGCCGATCGCACCGAAACCCTGGAAGATCGCGCGGCGCATCTGCTCGCGATCCTGCAGATACATCATGCCTCGCCGAAAATCGTCGTTGCCGGTAATACCGCCTTCGTCCCGCACGATCAGATCGGTGTACTGGCCGGTTTTCGTCTCCAGTACGGCGAAGCCACCAGCGCCCTTGATCTGGGTGGTGGAACGCGGGCTGACCGAGTTGATCAACTGCACGTCGCCCGACAGCAACGCATTCACGCGCGCCGATTCGTCGCCGATACCGATCAGCTCCAGTTCGTCGAGGTACGGCATACCCGACTTCCAGTATTTCTCGTTGCGCACACCCACCGTGCGCACACCTGGCGAAAATTCCTTGACCTTGAACGGACCGGTGCCGATCGCGGTCTTGAAGTCGCGCGTGCCGTCCTTGATGATCAGGAAATGTGACGTGGCGAGGATTACCGGCAGGTCCGCGTTCGGACCTTCCAGCGTAATCGTCACTTCGTTCGGGCCACTCGCCTTGACCTCCTTGATCTGGTCGGCAAGCGTTTTTGCCTTCGATGCGGTCGCCGGGTCCTTGTGGCGCATGATCGAGTACACGACGTCGGCGGGCGCGAGCGCCTTGCCGTCGTGGAACTGCACGCCGCTACGCAGCTTTGCGACCCACACCAATGCATCTTTCGATTCGAGCGATTGCGCAAGCGCCATCTTTGCGCCGAGGTGTGTGTCGAGTTCGGTCAGGCCGTTGTAGAACATGTTGCAACGGACGTAGTCGGTACCGAGCGCGCCCTTCGCCGGATCGAGCGTATCGGCTGCGGAAGCGGACTGGGTCGCCACGCGGATCTTGCCGCCCTGCTTCGGTTTCTCCTGAGCAAACGCCGCGCCGCTCGCGGTGAGCAGACCGGCGCCGGTCATCGACATCATGCCGGCGGCGGCCATCGCGCGCAGCACGTTGCGCCGCGACGCGCCGCTCGCCGTCAAGCCGTCGAGCCCGGTAACGGGTGCGAGGACGTCGTGTTGCGAGTTTTCCTTATTCATCGAACTTCTCCGCGAGGGTTGGCAGGGATAGCTGCGCGATTGACCGGCGACCGGGTCAATCGGATCGGGTCAATAAAAAATGTCCTTGATGCGGTAGTACGTGCCCACCAGCGGCAAAAACCAGGGCTTGCCGGTATGCCCCGGAATCGCGGGCCACTCGGCTTCGCACCACGGGTTGCGCTCGTCGCGGCCGTCCATCACGTCGGCCATCACCTGCCCCATGTGCGTCGACATCTGCGTGCCGTGACCGCTGTAGCCCATCGAAAAATAGATGCCATCGTGCTGCCCCGCGTGCGGCAGGCGGTCGGCGGTCATATCCACCAGGCCGCCCCAGCAGTAGTCGACATGCGCGATCGCGAGCGGCGGAAACATCTTCGCGAGGCTCTGCTGCAGAATGCGTCCGCTCTTCGCATCCGACGGCTGCTCGGATGCGGTAAAACGCGCGCGACCGCCGAACAGCAGGCGCGAATCGGGTGTGACGCGAAAATAGTTGTGCATGAGGCGC
This sequence comes from Paraburkholderia sp. CHISQ3, assembly GCF_030464945.1. Taxonomy (NCBI): domain Bacteria; kingdom Pseudomonadati; phylum Pseudomonadota; class Betaproteobacteria; order Burkholderiales; family Burkholderiaceae; genus Paraburkholderia; species Paraburkholderia sp. CHISQ3. The sequence continues at coordinate 203,915 of NZ_JALPRG010000008.1, read as the reverse complement.
GTGGTCGTGTACGCGCGCCGCTTCGGGAACAGCTGCGCGAGCAGTTCGGACGGCAGTCGCTCGGTGACGACGATAAACGAGCCAACCGGCGCAAGCCGGCGCCGGTACCAGCCGAACGGGCCGTGCCGCGACGGCCCGGTGGCGATGAGCACCTGCTTCGCGCGCACTTCGCCGCGCGCCGTCGCGACCCGGTAGCCGCCCGCGCCGTCCTTCGCGATCGCCGACACGGCCGCGCACTCGTACAACTTCGCGCCGCGGCGCACGGCAGCATCGGCGAGACCCACGGCGAACTTGCCCATATGCATCTGGCCGCCGTGCCGTTGCAGCAGTCCGCCGTAAAAACTGTCCGACTGGATCTCGTTGCGAATCTGCTCGCGGCCGATCAGTTCGATATCCGGATCGACTTCGCGATGAATCAGCGCCGCCGTTTTCTCCAGATGACCGAGGTGGTGCGGCTTCGATGCGAGCTTCAGTTTGCCGGTGGCGACGTAATCGCAATCGATCTGCTCTTCGCGGATCAATCGTTCGACGGTATCGACTGCACTCGCGTACGCGCGATAGCAGGTGCGTGCGCGATCGATGCCGAGTTGCGCGGCGAGCGCCACGAAATCCTGCGCGACGCCGGTGTTGACCTGACCGCCGTTGCGCCCCGATGCGCCACCGCCGATCCGTCCCGCGTCGAGCACCGTGACGGACGCGCCGCGCCGTCCGAGCGCCTCGGCTGCCGAAAGACCGGTGAAGCCGCCGCCGATCACGACGACATCGGCCCGACCGTCGACTGGACCTTCGCTGGCCGACCGTAGCGGCGGCGCGGTATCGAGCCAGTAGGAATCGAGTTTCATCGGCGAGGTCCCGGTGGCAGGCGGTTTCGGTGGCGGGGCGGTCGCGCTTACAGGCCGAGTTGCGTTGCCAGATGCGGAATGTCGTCGACTTCGTAGTACTCGTAGTAAGGAGTAGACGGTTCATGGCCGCGCTTCACGAAGGCCTTGTGGCGGATGCCCATGTCATGCGCGGTCATCAAGTCGTAGCGCAGGCTCGACGAAACATGCAGGACGTCTTCCGGATTGCAGTCGAGCTGGTCGAACATGTACTCGAAGCCCTGCATGCGCGGCTTGTACGACTGCGCCTGCTCGGCGGTGAAGACCGCATGGAACGGCGCACCGAGCTTGTCGACGTTGCTCTGGATCTGGTTGTTCGAGGCGTTCGACAGGATGACCAGCTTGTACTTCTTCGCGAGACGCGACAGGCCCTCGGGTACGTCCGGATGCGGGCCCCAGGTCGGCACGGCCGTATAGAAGGTTTCGGCCTGCGCTTCGTCGAACGCTACGTTCACGCGCCGGCACGCGCGACGGAGCGCATTGACGATCACATCGCGATACGGCTTCCACGCGCCGAGCACTTCGTCGCGACGATAGCCGGCGAAGAAGGCAACCAGCTTTTCGAGGTCCGCGGCGTCGAGCTTGTCGCGATACAGGTCGCGCGTCATATCGGCGAGACGGAAACGCGTCAAGGTACCGTAGCAGTCGAAGGTGATGTACTTCGGCTCGAATTCGATCATGGTGTCAGTCCTATCGTTGTGATGAACTCGCGACGAGTTCAGTAGCGAAAACAGGAAAACGCATTCCCTGTAGAAGATTTAATCAGCGCAAAAACATAGATGCTTCTGATTCGGCCGGCGCCGATGACACAAAACATCCGTTTTGAGGGCATCGCGCAGCAGAGTCTGCGGCGGGCTCAAGGGCGAATATCGATCAGCACGCTCTTGAAGCGCAGGTTGGCTTCGTAAGCCTGCCGGCCGAGATCCTTGCCGATGCCGGAACGCTTGTAACCGCCGGTCGGAATCATGAAGTCGGCGCTACGGCCGTAGCGGTTGACCCAGACGGTGCCCGCCTCCAGACCGCGCACCAGACGCAGCGCCCGGCCAAGGTCGGCTGTATGAACGCCGGCAGCGAGGCCGTAGTCGGGATGCCGGGCCAGCGCGAGCGCTTCATCCTCGGAATCGAAGACCTGCAACGTCAGTACCGGACCGAAGATTTCTTCGCGCACGGCTTCGATGTCGGTGCCGACATCCGCGAGTAGCGTCGGGGTGTAGAACGCGCCGGGCGTGCCGCCGTCCGCACGCTTGCCGCCGTAGCGCAACGTCGCGCCGGCCGCCACGCTGCGCGCCACGATGCCGTCGATGCGCGCGGCCTGCGCTTCGGAAACGATCGGCGACAGCGTGGTGCCGGCGAACCACGTTGCACCGGCACGCAGTTCGGCAAACGCACGGCCGATCCGCTCGGCGAGCGCGTCGGCCACACTGCGCTCGACCAGCAGCCGCGAGCCGGCCACGCAAACCTGCCCGGCGTTGCCCGTGATCGCACCGGCAATCCGGCGCGCGACATCGTCGAGACGCGGCGCATCGGCAAAGACGATCTGCGGACTCTTGCCGCCCAGTTCGAGCGTGACGGGCCGGGTGCCTGTTTCGGCACACGCGGCCATGATCGCGGCACCGGTGCGCGTGGAACCGGTGAACGTGACCTTGCCGATCTTCGGATGACGGACGAGCGCGTCGCCCGTGATACGGCCGTCGCCCTGCACCACGTTGAAGATGCCGGCCGGTACGCCGGCCTGCACGGCGAGTTCAGCGAGCCGTAACGCGGAGAACGGCGTCATTTCGGACGGTTTGAGCACCACCGCGTTGCCCGCCGCGAGTGCCGGCGCGATCTTCCATGAGGCCATCACGAGCGGAAAATTCCACGGCGCGATGGCGCCGATCACACCATATGGCTCGGCCATGGTCAGGCCGAGATGATCGTGATCGGTTGCGGCGACGTCGCCGCCCAGCTTGTCGGCGAATTCCGCATAGAAGCGGATGCCTTCGGCGGTGAACGGCACGTCCCAGGCGAGCGCATCGCGGATCGGGCGCGTCGAGCCCAGCGCCTCGAGACGGCCGAGCGCGGCGACATCGGCGGCGACGAGGTCGGCGAAGCGCCGCAGGATTCTTGCGCGTTCGCGCGGTGCCATGCTGGCCCAGCCGCTCGTGCGAAACGCCTGCCATGCATTCTCGACCGCGCGATCGACCCATGCCGCGTCGGCGACCGGCACCGATGCATACACCACGCCATCCGACGGCCGCGCGACCTCGATGCGACGTGCGCCTTCGTCGACATACGCCCCGCCGATGAAATGGCCGCTGCGAATCGCAATGTCGTTGGGATCGAAACTGTCCATAGGGAGAGAGGTCCTGATTGCGTGGCTGAAAGACCGCACCGAAAGGCCGCACTGAACGACACCATGCGGCGCGGCCGCGATAGCTGAAATCGTAGGACTGGACGCACCGCATATCTCGCCGACAAAAATGGGCGTACAGCACAATCCCGTTGTAATCGCCACGCCAACCGGCCATTTGTGCCGATCTGCGCGGCCCGGTCGCGGATGCGTCGCAATGAAAAGATCGTCCTAGTCACGCTACACGGCGGATGACACAGTCACGGGTAGCTTCTAGCCATCGAGGGAGTTCGGCGTGTCCGATCCAATCACCTACAGACGCTTCACTGACGACGACATCCCGGCAGCCCACGCGCTGACAGTCGAACTGAAATGGCCGCACCGCGCGGACGACTGGAAATTCGTCGCGCATCTCGGCATTGGTTTCGTGGCGCAAGACACGAGCGGTGTAATCGGCACCGCGCTGTGCTGGAAATTTGGCGCGGACCGGGCCTCGCTCGGGATGGTGATCGTGTCGCCCGCGCACCAGGGGCGCGGTATCGGCAGGCAACTGATGGAGCGCGTACTCGAAGCGCTCGGCGGTCGCGTGACGTTTCTGCATGCCACGACAGCCGGCCGCCCACTTTATGAAAAGCTCGGCTTTCACGCGACCGGTACGCTCGACCAGCATCAGGGCGCGGCGTTCCAGCCGCCGCTCGTATCGCTGCCGCCGGGCGAGCGTCTGCGCCCGCTCGGATCGAGCGATACGGCACGCCTCGTCGAACTTGCATCGCGCGCGAGCGGGCTCGACCGCAGCGTCGTTCTGCCCGCACTGCTCACCGCCGCCGACGGCATCGCGCTCGATCGCGACGGCGAACTGGTCGGCTTCGCCCTGTTCCGCCGCTTCGGCCGCGGCTTCGCGATCGGACCGGTGGTCGCGCCCGCGGCCCCCGACGAGCGCCGCGCCAAGGCGTTGATCAGTCATTGGCTCGCGCTCAATGAAGGCGTATTCGTGCGCATCGACACACCCGGCGGAAGCGGGTTGACCGCGTGGCTGGAACGGATGGGCCTGCCGCGCGTGGATACCTCTGTGAAAATGGTGCGCCCGGCACAACGCGGCGACGTAAGCGATGCAGAGGATGACGATTGCCGGCAGTTCGGCATCGTCAACCAGGCGATCTTCTGACCATGACGTTTCTCTACAAGGGCGACCCCGAGCGCGGCGCGCAATGGGCCGCGCTGTTCGCGCGTAAGGCGCCGGACCTGCGGTTTCGCGTCTGGCCCGATCTCGGCGACCCTACTGAGATCCGCTACCTCGCCGCCTGGCAGCCACCCGACAACCTGACGCGCACGCTGCCCAATCTCGAAGCGATATTTTCGGTCGGCGCGGGCATCGATCAGTTCGACCTGTCGCACGTGCCGACGCATGTGCCGGTCGTGCGCATGATCGAGCCAGGTATCGTCGAAGGGATGGTGGAATACGTCACGCAGGCGGTGCTGACCCTGCACCGCGACCTGTTCGATTACGCGCTTCAGCAACAACAGCAGATCTGGCGCGAGCGGACGCAGTTGCCGGCGGCGCAGCGGCGGATCGGTGTGCTCGGACTCGGCGTGCTGGGCACAGCGGTGCTGGAGCGGCTACGTCTGTTCGGTTTCGCGTGTGCGGGCTGGAGCCGTTCGGTCCGCACCCTCGAAGGAGTCGAGTGCTATGCGGGTGAGGCTGCACTCGATGCCTTTCTTGCCCGCACCGATATTCTCATTTGCCTCGTGCCGCTCACCGACGCGACCCGCGGCCTGCTCGACGCGGCCCTGTTCGCGCGGCTGCCGCGTGGCGCGTCGCTGATCCAGACCGGGCGCGGCCCGCACCTGCGGCAGCAGGACCTGCTCGCGGCGCTGGACAGCGGCCAGTTGCAGCACGCAATCCTCGACGTGACGGACCCCGAGCCGCTACCTGCCGGCCACCCGCTATGGACGCATCCGCGCGTGCGGATCACGCCGCATATCGCCAGCGCGACGCGGCCCGACACCGCCGTCGAAGTCGTGCTGGAGAATCTGCGCCGGCATCGCGAAGGCCTGCCGATGCTCGGCGAGATCGACCGGACGCAAGGGTACTAGGCGATTTCCTGTCGCCGTGTTTGCGGGTGGTCAGCAGAAAATGCCGGACAGGTGCCGAAAAAAACGTCGCGCGCACTTTTCGGGCGATGGTTTAAGGCATCGCGCGATCGTCGTGGGTCAGTAGTATCGGATGGTCTACAGCCCCTTTGCGACGAGAAAACTCACCATGTCGATTCAATCGCTCATCGAAGCCGACCGCAAGCATCTGATTCACCCGGTCATCAACTATCGCGCGCACGAAGCCCGCGGCGTCACCGTCCTCGAATCCGCCAATGGCGCGTTTCTGCGCGACGCGGCCGGCAACGAACTGCTCGATGCATTCTCCGGCCTGTGGTGCGTCAACGTCGGTTACGGCCAGCAGAGTATCGTCGACGCCGCGACCGCGCAGATGAAGAAACTGCCCTACGCGACCGGCTATTTCCACTTCGGCTCGGCCCCCGCCATCGAACTGGCGCAACAGCTCGTCGCCGTGTCGCCCGCTTCGCTGCAGCACGTGTATTTCACTCTGGGCGGCTCGGACGCAATCGACTCCGCACTGCGCTTCATCACCCACTACTTCAATGCAACCGGCCGGCCTTCGAAGAAACACGTCATCGCGCTGCAACGCGGTTATCACGGCTCATCGACGATGGGAGCGGGGCTCACCGCGCTGCCAGCGTTTCACCGCCACTTCGATCTGCCGCTGCCGAACCAGCATCATCTGCCGTCGCCGTACGCGTACCGCAGCGACTTCCCCGACGACGCCGCGTTGATCGCCGCATCGGTCGCCGCACTCGAAGCAAAGGTCGCCGCGCTCGGCACGGACCACGTCGCCGCGTTTTTCTGCGAGCCCATCCAGGGTTCCGGCGGCGTGATCGTGCCGCCGGTCGGCTGGCTGAAAGCGATGCGCGACGCCTGCCGCCGGCTCGACATCCTGTTCGTCGCCGACGAAGTGATCACCGGGTTCGGGCGCACCGGTCCGCTGTTTGCGTGTCAGGGCGAACAGGTCGAACCCGATCTGATGACCGTGGCGAAGGGGTTGACCGCCGGCTATGCGCCGATGGGTGCCGTACTGATGTCGGACGAGGTCTACCAGGGGATCGCGGGGCACGATACCGAGGCGATCGTCGGTCACGGCCATACGTATTCGGCGCATCCGGTCAGTGCGGCGATCGGTCTCGAAGTGCTGCGGCTGTATCACGAGGGCGGTGTGCTCGCGAACGGCGTGGCACGCGCTCCGCGCTTCGCACAGGGGCTGGACGCGCTGCTCGAGCATCCGCTCGTCGGCGATGCGCGGCATCGCGGCCTGCTGGGGGCGCTCGAACTCGTCGCCGACAAGAACAGCAAGGCCGGCTTCGATCCCGCCCTGAAGCTGTCCGAGCGGATCGCCGCGGCCGCGTATCAAAACCGCCTCGTGTTCCGCGCGTTCGGCGACAACATTCTCGGTTTCGCACCCGCGCTGTCGTACACCGAAGCCGAATTCGACCTGCTGTTCGAGCGCCTCGAAAAAACCCTCGACGACGTTCTCGCACAAGCCGATGTCGGGGCTGCCGTGAAGCGCAAAAGCGCTATCGCTGCGTGCTAGAGTAGAGCGTCTTTCGAGCACCATTCCCCAATCGCCGGAGCGATAAAGTCACGATGATCAGCGACAGCAAGCTTGATCGAATTGATCTGCGGATACTTTCCCAGTTGCAGAAGAAAGGCCGCATCACGAACGTCGAGCTTGCCGATGCGGTCGGCCTTTCGCCCAGTCCGTGCCTGATCCGGGTCAAGCGCCTCGAAAAGGCCGGCTACATCATCGGGTACGGTGCGCAGATCCAGCTCGAAAAGCTCGGCGACGTGCAGATCGTGTTTACCGAAGTGACGCTCGCCGATCACCGGCGCGAAGATTTCATCAAGTTTGTGGCGGCGATCCGCGATGTCGACGAGATCGTCGAGTGCCACCTGGCAAGCGGCGGCTACGACTATCTGCTGAAGTTCGTGACGCGTAGCGTGAGCCACTATCAGAGCATCGTGGAAGGCCTGCTGGAACGCGACATCGGGATCGAGAAGTACTTCAGCTACGTGATCATCAAGTCGCCGTTCGTGAAGAATCACTACCCGCTCGAAACGCTGTTCTCGCAGCATCACAACTAGCGCGGCTGCGCAAACTCCTCGCTCAGAAAATCGACACACACCCGTACCTTCGCCGACTGCGCGAGCCGCGCCGGATACACCGCCCACAGGTTCGCCGGTTGCGTGACGTCGGGCAGCACCTGCTGCAACTGGCCGCTCTCGAGCAGCGGCCACACATCCCACATCGAGCGCAGCACGATGCCACGCCCCGCCAGTGCCCATTGCACGGCCACCTCGCCGTGATTCGTCGACAGCGGCCCGGTGACCTTGACCGATGTCACATCGCCGCGCACTGTCAAACGCCAGAGACCGAACGGATGATCGCGTTCCTTGATCGCGAGGCACGCATGCGACGACAGATCGGCCAGCTGTTTCGGCGCACCGTGCTGCGCCAGATAATCGGGCGACGCGCACAATACGCGGTGATTCGACGCGAGCCGCTTCGCGATCAGATGCGACGCGATGTCGTCGCCGATCCGGATATCGAGGTCGAAGCCTTCACCGCCTACGTCAACAAGCCGGTCGAACAGATCGAGCCTCACATTGAGCTGCGGGAACTGCTCCGAGAAACGGGCCAGCGCGGGCGCGACGAACCGCCTGCCGAAACCGAAACTGCTCGATATACGCAGCTTGCCGGCCGGAATGCGCCGCGTGGTGGACACGTCCTCGACGAGCTGCTCGACGTCGTCGAGTATCTTTTCCGCCCATGCGTAGACGCGTTCGCCGGCTTCGGTGATCGCGACGCGGCGCGTCGAGCGATGCAGCAGCCGTGTGCCGAGCGTAGCCTCGAGCACGTTGATTCGCTTGCTGACGTACGCCGCCGACACCGACAACGCCTCGGCTGCCGCGCTAAAACTCGATTTGCGCGCCACTTCGCAAAACACGCGCAAATCGCCGAGATCGGGTGACGGGACGGCATTCATGGCGGATCTCTTTGTACACGATTCGTGCACAGTGACTTAACTGAAGCCGCCATTTTAAGATCAAACAGAAGGAATAGACTAGCCACTGTCACACCATCGAAGACTCATGGAGGAGCAGGAACATGGCGAACAAGTACCAGATTGCGGTGATCCCCGGCGACGGCATCGGTGTCGAAGTGATGCCCGAAGCGCTCAGAACACTGGACGCCGTAGGCAAGCGTTTCGGCATCGACTTCGAATACCGGCACATCGAGTGGGCGAGCTGCGCGTACTACGCGAAGCACGGCCAGATGATGCCGGACGACTGGAAGGCCCAGCTGCAATCCGCCGATGCGATCCTGTTCGGCGCAGTCGGCTGGCCCGACACGGTGCCCGACCACATCTCGCTGTGGGGCTCGCTGCTCAAGTTCCGCCGCGAATTCGATCAGTACATCAACCTGCGGCCTGCGCGCCTTTTCGCTGGCGTTCCTTCGCCGCTCGCGGGCCGCAAGGCCGGCGACATCGACTTCTGGATCGTGCGCGAAAACACCGAAGGCGAATATTCGTCGGTGGGCGGCGTGATGTTCGAAGGCACCGAGCGCGAATTCGTACTGCAGGAATCGATCTTCACGCGGCACGGCAGCGAGCGCGTGCTGAAGTTCGCCTTCGATCTCGCTCAACGGCGCGAACGCAAGAAGATCACCGTTGCAACGAAGAGCAACGGCATCGCCATCAGCATGCCGTGGTGGGACAAGTGTGCGGCCGGTATCGCCGCACAGTATCCCGACGTAACGTGGGACAAGCAGCACATCGATATTCTCTGCGCGCGTTTCGTGCTGAACCCCGATCGCTTCGACGTCGTCGTGGCGACCAACCTGTTCGGCGACATCCTGTCGGATCTCGGCCCGGCCTGTACCGGCACGATCGGGCTGGCGCCGTCGGCCAACATGAATCCGGATCGCAAGTTTCCTTCGCTGTTCGAGCCCGTGCATGGATCGGCGCCCGATATCGCGGGCAAGAACATCGCGAATCCAATCGCGATGATCTGGTCCGCGGCGATGATGCTCGACTTTCTCGGCAATCACACGGGCAAGGAGCGCGAGGCTCACGACGCGATTCTGGCGGCCATCGAAGCGACGTTGATCGAAGGACCGCATACCGGCGACCTCGGCGGCAAAGCAAGCACGACGGATGTCGGTCAGGCGATCGCGGCGAAACTGGCTTAGGCCGAAGGAGCAACGCATGGCGCGCAGATTCGAACTGAGCGAGCTGATCCGCTTCGACAACTTCATCGACGGACGCTGGACGCCCGCGCAGGACGGCGCACGCTTTGCGGTCACCGACCCGGCCACCGGCAACACGATTGCCGAGGTCGCCGACAGCAGCCCCGCCGATGCCCGCGCCGCCACCGATGCCGCCGCGCGCGCCTTTCCGGCGTGGCGTGCCGCGCTACCTAAAGATCGCGCGGCCGTGCTGCAGCGCTGGCATGCGCTGATCGTCGACAATCAGGACGCGCTCGGCGCGCTGATCTCGCTAGAACAGGGCAAGCCGCTCGCCGAAGGCCGCGGCGAAATCGCGTACGGCGCGTCGTACGTGGCGTGGTTCGCGGACGAAGCGACGCGCATCTACGGCGACCTGATTCCGCAGCAGCAGCACGGCAAACGGATGTCGGCGATCAAGGAACCGATCGGCATCGTGGCCGCGATCACGCCGTGGAATTTCCCGCTCGCGATGATCGCGCGCAAGATCGCCCCGGCGCTCGCCGCCGGCTGCACCGTGATCGCCAAGCCCGCCGAAGACACCCCGTTGACCGCCTCCGCACTGGTCCTGCTAGCGCACGAAGCCGGCGTGCCGACGGGTGTGCTCAACCTGATCACGGCATCGCGCGATCACGCGGTCGGCGCGGTCGCGGACTGGCTCCACGACGCACGTGTACGCAAGATCACTTTCACCGGGTCGACCCAGGTCGGCAAGTACCTCGCGCGCGAATCGGCGGATACGCTGAAGAAACTGTCACTGGAACTCGGCGGCAATGCGCCGTTCATCGTGTTCGACGACGCCGACCTCGATGCCGCTGTCAGCGGCCTGCTCGCGGCCAAGTTCCGCAACGGCGGACAGACCTGCGTCTGCCCGAACCGTGTGTATGTGCAGGCGGGCGTGTACGATCGTTTCGCCGAGCTGCTGGCACAACGCGTCGCCGCACTGAAGGTCGCCCCCGCCACCGACCCCGCCGCCCAGATCGGTCCGATGATCAATGTCCGCGCGCTCGACAAGATCGCCCGCCACGTCGACGATGCCGTGTCGCACGGCGCCCGCGTGCTGGCCGGCGGCAAGCGTCTGCCGGAACTCGGGCCGCGCTATTACGCACCGACGGTACTGGCAGATGCGACAGCCGACATGCAGCTGAACAACGAAGAAACCTTCGGCCCCATCGTGCCGCTGTTTCGCTTCGACGACGAAGCACAAGCCGTCAAGGCCGCGAACGACACACCGTTTGGCCTCGCCGCTTACTTCTTCAGCGAGAACCTGAAGCGTATCGACCGGGTATCGCGAGCGCTCGAAGCAGGTATCGTCGGCATCAATGAAGGTGCTGTGGCGAGCGAGGCTGCGCCCTTCGGCGGCGTCAAGGAATCGGGTTATGGACGCGAGGGCTCGAAGTACGGCCTGGACGATTATCTTTCGATCAAATACCTGTGCCAGGGCAACCTCGAATGAGCATCGACAATTACCCCATCGAAGTCGGCTTCCCCGATATTTCGGCGCATGAACGCTCGTCGTCCGGCATCCCTTACGCGCACACGTTCGACTCGGGTGCACCGGGACCGCATGTGATGATCAACGCACTGACGCACGGCAACGAAGTGTGCGGTGCGATCGTGGTCGACGAACTGCTGCGCCGTGCATTGCGGCCGCGGCGCGGACGCTTGACGCTCGCCTTCGCGAACGTCGATGCGTATCGCCGCTTCGATCCCGCGAAGCCCGATGCCGCGCGCTTCGTCGACCAGGATTTCAACCGCGTGTGGACTGCCGCAGTGCTCGACGACACGTCGCGCACGTCCAGCGAGCTGACCCGCGCGCGGCAGCTGCGTCCGCTCGTCGATACGGTCGACAGCCTGCTCGATCTGCACTCGATGCATGAGAAGAGCGCGCCGCTGATCGTCGCGGGGCCGCTGCAAAAAGGCAGCGACCTCGCGGTGCGACTCGGCACGCCGGCCACCGTGATCTGCGACGAGGGCCACCCCGAGGGGCGCCGCATGCGCGACTACGAAGCGTTCGGCGAACCCGGCAGTCCGAAGAACGCGTTGCTGATCGAATGCGGGCAGCACTGGGAACAGAGCGCCGTCGCTGTGGCACGCGACACCTCCGCGCGCTTTTTGCTGCTGGCCGGCATCGTCGACGAAGCGGACCTGCCGGCGGACTGGATCGCTCCGCTACCTGCCACCCAGCGCGTCGTACGCGTGACACAGCCGGTTGTGGCCACGAGCATGGACTTTCGTTTCGCCGCGCCGTACACCGGGCTGGAAATCTTTCCGGAGGCCGGCACTGTGATCGGCTGGTCGAACGGCGAACCCGTGCTGACACCCTACGACAACTGCATGCTCGTGATGCCGTCGCTCAGGCAATTGCGCCCGGGCGTCACGGTGGTTCGTCTGGGCAAGGTCGAACAGGTTCTCGAAAGCGGCGCATGACACACCCTATTCCACCGTGATGGTTGCCTTCATGTTCGGATGGATGCCGCAAAATATCTTGTAAGTACCGGGCTTGTCGAACTTGAATTGATAGGTGTCGTTCTGATCGAGCGCGCTGGAGCGAAACAAGCCGCTGTCGTTGACGACCGTATGCGGTTCGCCGTCGAGATTTTTCCATGTCACCGTCGAGCCCGCCTTGATGGTCAGCGACATCGGCATGAACATGAAATTCTTGATGACGACCGCGTTCGGCTCGGCGGCTTGTGCAATGGAAATGGAAGCACCCATGGAAGCAGCGCTGAACACCACAGCGCCGAGAGCGGTAACAAACGCACGGCGAGAAATTATCGTTGGCATGATGCAAGTCCTGGCTGAGTAAGCGTATCGACTCGTTCAGACGAGTGTCGTATCGGTGAGCGTCGCCGCAAGCGGATGACTTGCGACGCTGATGCGCGTCACACCGAGCATGTGCGGCAGGCGATCGCCCGGCACCGTCAGCGGCATCGGTCCCGGCCCTTCGCCCGCAGCCGGTTGCGGATAGGCCGTAGAACGCGCGGTATGGAAAGTGATATTGCCTTCCACTTTTGACACGATCTGGTGGATATGGCCGTTGAGAACGGTCACCGAACCGAACCGTTTCAGATAGCTCATCGCCTGGCCGGCATCACCGGTTCCCCAACCCCACGGTTCGTAGATCGTCCACATCGGCATGTGCGCGAAGACGACGATCGGCGTGCTCGACGAGCGTCCCTTCAGATCGTTTTCCAGCCACGCGAGCTGGTCGTCGCCGAGCCCGCCTAAACCGTTCGGCTTGAAGTGCATCACGTTGACGAGCGCGATGAAGTGCACGCCTTGATGATCGAAGCTGTAATAGCCCTTGTTGTCCGATGCCTGGCCGAAGCGGCTGAAGTATTCCGCGCCTGGTCCATCGGTCACGTCGTGCTCGCCCGGCACCGTGTGCAACTCGGTGATATTCAGGCCCGACAGCAGTTGCGCAGCAAGATCGAATTCGGCGGCCTTCGACAGATGCGTGATATCGCCGGTGTGGATCGTCAGCGCGGGTTTGACGGGCATCGCGTTGACGAGATCGATGGTCTGCTTGAGCGTGCCCGCGACGTCGGGATTGGCTTCCTTGTTAAAACCGATATGCGTGTCGCTGATCTGCAGGAACAGCGGAACGCCTGAATCGACTGACGTGCTCTTCTCGCTCGCGGCAAGCGCGAGATCGATTGGCGCAAGCACACCGCCGGCCAGAACGAACAACGTGCCCACGCCACCGAAGGCAAGGCATTTCAATGCGCCGCGGCGCGACGGATCGACAGGAGGATGTGACGGCATAGCGACCTCACGATGACGATGCGAGCAGTGAGCCGCAGGATCATCCTGCGGGCCGCTCGATCGGGTTCGTGAAGTAGACCGGCGTGTGGTGGGTTTTATTCCGCGTTCAGGACGCAGGATGCGCAAGCAGATCCGCAACGAAGCCATTCAACTCGGCTTCGCCGGCATCGGTGATCGCCCAGTAGTTCATGCCTGCGCCCGTCCAGTGCGCGAGGTGATAGCCTTGCCGTTCGACGATACGCGGCGGCGCAGCGCCCGCATCTTTACTCGGCCAGACGTAAAGATTGATCGGATGGAGTTTGTAGCGATAGACCATCACGGCAACGGATCGCCCATCGAGGTAATCGAGCCGCCCGCCGATCAACGGATACCCTTGCTGCACGAGATCGACCACCGGCGGCGCATAGTCGAGCTTGCCGTCGAACCACGGCTTGACCGTGTGCTTGTCGGTTGAAATCACATCGGACAGGTGATCGAACTGCAGCGAGCGAATATGGCTATCGACGAGTTCCTGGGTCAGACGCGTCTCGCTCGACGGCACCGATAGATAGAGCCCCGCGCTCCACGTTAGCGCGACCGCGCTCAACACCATCGCACCGACCGGCGCCCAACCCGGCGAGCTACCGCCGCCGAACCATCCGCCAACCCGGTCGCCCAGCTTCTGCCAGAGCGAGCGCGGCCGGGGCAGCGACCGGGGCAACGGCAACGCAGCTTCGATACGCTTCAGCAGTTCAGCCGGCGCATCCACGCGCAAGTCCGCCTGCTTGAGCTGCGCACTCACCTGACGGTGCTGCTCATAAACGCGCTGGCATTCCTGGCAACTCGCAAGATGCCGCTCGAACGCGAGCGCCTCGGACAGGCTCAGTTCCTGATCGATATAGGCCGGCAGTAATTCGAATGCGTGTTCGTGATCCATCATGCCTCCCGATCCGTCGGGGCGAGCAGCGCCGCGAGTTGCTGGCGACCGCGCCCGAGGCGAGACATCACCGTACCCATCGGTATCCCCACGATGGTCGCGATTTCCTTGTACGACAGCTCTTCCAGCTCGCGCAGCACGATCACCTCCCGGTACTCCAGCCGCAGGGCGCGCAGCGCGTAGTGCACCCGCTTCTGACTTTGACTGCGGATCAACATCGCTTCCGGACTACTGTCGGATTCGGCGGCACACGCCTCAATGCTATGCAGGTCTTCCTCGAAACTCGACGTCTGCGACGCGTGCCCGCGGTTCTGCTGATGCCAGGTGTAGAAGGTGTTGCGCACGATGCTCAATAGCCACGCGCGCGCATCCTCGCCGCGAAACCCGTCGAAAAAACGGAACGCGCGCAGGTAGGCCTCCTGGACCACGTCCTGGGCATCCTGGTCGTTATGCGTCAGCCAACGCGCGACGTTGAAGGCCGAATTCATGTGCGGCAGGACCAGTGCCGCGAAGCGTTGCGCGATGATTGGATCGGCCATTGAAGAACCCTGCAGTAACCGTATTCCGGGACCGACAGCTATAAGACAGCCGGCGGGTCGGTTTTATTCCCGGATGGCACATTCGGTCTGACGGCGGCCCCTGCGCCGCGTACTGTCACTCCGCGGGCAGGCCCGGTGCGCCGGCCGGTTCGTCGGCGGTGCTCAGCTTCGGGACCACGGCTTTCGCGGCGTAGATGCGCGGGCGCACCAGTTCCTCGGGACGTAAGGCGTCGTCGAGTTCGCTCTCGGTCATCAGTTGTCGAGCCAGCACGACTTCGCGGACCGTGGTGCCGTTCGCGTGTGCTTCGGAAGCGACCGACGTGGCGTTCTTGTAGCCGATGTACGGGTTGAGCGCGGTGGCGAGGGCAATCGAGCGTTCGATGGTTTCGCGCAGACGCTCCGGGTTCGCCGTGATGCCTTTCACACAGCGTTCGGCAAGCGTCGTGCAGCCATTCGTCAGATGCTTGAAACTGCGGAACAGACTCACCGCGATCATGGGTTCGAATGCGTTCAGCTGCAACTGGCCGGCCTCTGCTGCGAACGTGATCGCCACGTCGCTGCCGAAGACCTCGAACGCAATCTGGTTGACGACCTCGGGGATGACCGGGTTCACCTTGCCGGGCATGATCGACGAACCGGCCTGCATCGGCGGCAGGTTGATCTCGCCAAAACCCGCGCGCGGACCACTCGACAGCAACCGAAGGTCGTTGCAGGTTTTGGAGAGCTTGACGGCAATGCGCTTCAGCACGCCCGATATCTGCACGAACGCGCCGCAATCCTGAGTAGCTTCGATCAGGTTCGGTGCCGTCGATAATTCGAGCCCGGTGATCCGGTTCAGCGCGATGAGCGCTTTGCCCGCGTATTCGGGGTGCGCGGTAATGCCCGTGCCGATCGCCGTAGCGCCCAGATTGATTTCGCGGATCAGCGCGGAGGTTTCCCCGAGCCGCGCCATGTCCTCATCGAGCATCACGACATAGGTTGAGAACTCCTGGCCCAGCGTCATCGGTACCGCATCCTGCAACTGCGTGCGGCCGAGTTTCAGCAGCCCGGCGAATTCTTCGGCTTTTTCCGCGAAAGCGTCGCGCAATATCTTCATCGCGCCGAGCAAACGTTCGATTGCAAAGCAGGTGGCAATGCGTAGCGCGGTCGGGTAGACGTCGTTGGTGCTTTGCGCGAGATTGACGTGTTCGTTTGGATGCAGGAACGTGTAGTCGCCGCGATGGTGGCCCAGGATTTCCAGCGCGCGGTTGCAGATCACTTCGTTCGCGTTCATGTTGGTCGACGTGCCGGCGCCGCCCTGGATCATGTCGACGACGAACTGATCGTGCAGCTTGCCTTGCCGCACTTCGACGCACGCGGCAACGATGCCGTCGCGCAACGCGGGATCGAGCAGGCCGAGTTCCGCGTTGGCTTCAGCGGCCGCCTGCTTGACCGAGGCAAGCGCATTTACCAGTTCGGGGTACGCCGCGATCGTCACACCCGATATCTGGAAGTTCTCGACGGCCCGCAGCGTGTGCACGCCGTAGTAAGCCTCTTGCGGTATCTGCCGCTCGCCCAGCAGATCATATTCGACACGAAAATTCGGGGTATTCATGGCGCGATTTCCTTGAGTGGCTGGAGCGGCAAGGGGCAATATGCGCGACGACTGGCCCGCCTGCCATCCTTTCGAATTGCATGCAGTGACGTCTGCATGCATCGGCATTCCGCATGCAGACCCTGGCGGTCATCATAGCCGGAGCCGACACGAACGGGCGATTGAAATCGAAACCGGCGACCCAGCCAGGGCGCCCCTGCTTACGCCGGGATTTGCGGAACGTCGCGCAGGAACACGGGAAGATCGTTTGACGCCAGCGAAACACCCGCCTCGAACATCAGGGTGCTGACAAAACCACGGTGATAGGTGCCGTGATTCACGACGTGCAGGATCATTTCGTTGCGTGTCATGACACCCTCGCCGCCACCGATAAAGTTGAAGTGGATCGGTCGCTCCAGATCTTCGGCCGATAGCCCGTCGGCGTAATCGATGTACCACTGGTCCAGCGTCTGGACCGCGCGCCATAGTTCGTCGAGCGGCGGGTGTTCGCGTGTATTGCGAGCGGTATAACCGTGCTCGCGTCCTTGAAGGTGGGCCTGAAACACGTCGTCGATGACGTAGACGTGATTGAGCGTATGCACGATGTTGCCGAAGCGGGTGTTCCGTTGCTTGATCGCTTCTTCGTACGGCAATTCGCTCACTGCGGAGAAGATGAGGTCGTTGGCCCACGCCTTGTAGCGGGTCAACATGCGGATGGTTCTTGTCGTGGTCATGAGTCGCTTCCATCGCGTGATTCGGACGGTCGGGTATCGTACACAACCTTCCGGTATTGATAGGGGCACGTCGAGAAAGCTATTTTGCCCGACGTGACAACCGGTCGACAGATACAAATGGCGCAGAAATCACCGGATCAGTGTCAGGTAATAAAAGACGCTGGCACCTCCCGAAGGGTATACAGTAGGGCAAGGCGGGTTACATATCGTGACCTCCTGCTCCGGTACCCTACATGCAATTAAAGTCAAAATCAGCCACGGCTATTGCCGGCGGCGAAAGCGCATACACGCGCGAACGCAAAACCCACGCCCTTGTCCTCGAAACCGCAGATGCTTTGCGCGAGGAACAAAGACGCACCAATTTTGCTTCGATCGATTCGAAAGCGAGTAAATGGCGTTATTCAGTTCCGTCAACGAAAGCCTGATCGTGGCGCTCGAATTCCCCAATCCCAGCCGTAGTTACGATGCCTCCAGGCATTGCGTATGTTTCTGGGGGTATGACAACTCGCGCGAAATCACCTTCCAGGTCGACGATGCGATGCTGAGGAACCTGCAACCTGACGCGGGCTCCGACGAACGATCGATACTTGGTGCATTCGACCAGTTTCGTGAAAAACTCCTCGACATCGCGAGGAAGCGGTATGTGAGCGGCCCGCAGAACCGGTATTCGCTGTCCTAGACGCAAGCCGCGTGTTGGCGGTTTTTGTGCCATCAAGCCTCAAAGCGCTCCCATTTGAAGCGTTCGCTCATCACATGTACCACCAGGCTATCAATCGGCATTGAGTCGACCGAGCCGCACCACGCGGCTGGATACGCCTGTTGCAACTTCCCTGCCGCATGTAAAGCCGCCCAGACCTCGTGGGTGATGCACGCTTTTCGCCGCAACGCTTCGCCGGCGTACAGGCGCTTGACGTCACATCCGTAGCGCACGAGTCCTTCGCCCTCCGCGTAGGTTTCTCGCATCGTCAGACGGCGCACCGGTTGTCCGGCCTCATGGCATGCCTTGCCAGCGGTTTGCTCCCAGTGTTGATTTCGCGAGAACCAGAGTATGGGTTCGTCGGTCGACTCATTTCCAATGCGGCCTGGGACCAGCATTCCGCTTGCAGTGATGGACCGCAATTTCCGGCCCGTTGTGTAGTGCCACGCCAACATTGTTTTCCCTGATTCAAAAACTCCGGCGCCGGACGGCTCGTCCAGCGCCTCGATAGGCGTACGTCGATCGTCACACAACCTGTTCGCCATGATCGACATCTTCGTTCGCTGCAAGGCACAGCGAAATCAGGAGCGTGTGCGAACCGGCATCCAGCGGCACCCGCACACATCCGCCCTCGCAATCGACGCTTGTGCCGTCTAGTACCGCACGCATCACACTGTGCCCAGCCGTGGAGTCAACGCGAATGTCATACCGTGTCGAATGCACATTCACTGTCGCTGCAAATCCGGGCCACGTGTCCGGAATACAAGGATCGATGACGAGGACATCGCCCTCGCGACGAATGCCCAGAATGCCTTCGACACCCGCGCGATACATCCATCCCGCAGACCCCGTGTACCAGGTCCAGCCACCGCGCCCGACATGCGGTGTCACGGAATAGACGTCGGCGGCAACGACATAAGGTTCGACCTTGTAGCGCTCGACTTCCGCCGCCGTGCGTGCGTGATTGACAGGATTGACCAGTGCAAACAGCGCGGCGGCCTTGTTGCCATCGCGTAGCTTTGCAAACGCGAGGATCGCCCACATCGCCGCGTGGCTATACTGCCCGCCGTTTTCACGCAACCCCGGTGGATATCCTTTGATATAGCCGGGATCGTGCGCGGTTCTATCGAATGGCGGTTTGAACAGCAACGCAAGCCCGTCGTCGCGACGGATCAAATGCTTTTCCAGCGAGTCCATCGCCAGCGCCGCACGCGCCGGATCGGCCGCGCCCGACAGCACCGCCCACGATTGCGCGATCGAATCGATCTGACACTCCTCGCTTTGCTTCGAGCCGAGCCACGTGCCATCGTCGAACGTCGCGCGGCGATACCACTCGCCGTCCCATGCATCGCGTTCCAATGCCTCGCGCACCGACACCGCATGCGTGCGCCAACGCCTGGCACGCGCGATAGACACGGCATCGCGCGACTCCGCCAGTGGTGCAAACAGCTCGATGGTGCGCAACAGTAGCCACGCAAGCCACACGCTCTCTCCTTTGCCGTTCGCACCGACGCGATTCATCCCGTCGTTCCAGTCGCCGGTGCCCATCAACGGCAGACCATATGCGCCGGTGAGCTCGATGCATTGATCGAGTCCACGCGCGCAATGTTCGAACAGCGATGCCGATTCGTCCGCGACCAATGGCTGAAAAAATGCGTCATGCTCGCCCGGTTGTAGCTGCGGCCCATCGAGGAACGGCACACGTTCATCGAGAATTGCAACGTCGCCAGCGCAGCTAACATAGGTTGCCGTAGCGTAGGCGAGCCACACGCGATCATCGGAGATCCGTGTGCGCACGCCTTGTCCCGACTGCGGCAGCCACCAATGCTGAAAATCACCTTCGACGAACTGCCGCGCCGCGGTGCGCAGCAAATGCCGCCGTGTCTCGTCCGGCTGCACGTGCGTCAATGCCATGCCGTCCTGCAACTGATCGCGAAACCCATATGCGCCGCTCGCCTGATAGAACGCGGAGCGCGCCCAGATACGGCACGCGAGCGTCTGATACAGCAGCCAGCCGTTTAGCATCAGGTCCATCGCGCGGTCGGGGGTCTTCACCTGGACGGCGCCGAGCACGCCCTGCCAGTGGTTCGTCACCTCCGCGAGGACCGCATCGAGATCGGCCTTGCGATAACGCGCGATCAACGCGCGCACTGCTTCGACGGATGCGCATTGCCCGACGAACGACACCACTTCGATAGCCTCACCCACCCCCAGTTCGATCACACCCTGCAACGCCGCGCAGGGATCGAGGCCCGCACCGGTCGCACCGGATAGCGGCGTCTTGCCGGTCAGCGCAGCGGGCGCAGACGTGCGACCGTTGCGGCCGAGAAACTCGCTGCGATCCGCGGTCCATGCAGTCTGCGCTCCACCAAGATCGGCAAACGCGACGCGTCCCGCGAACCCGGTGCTCCACGGATTGCGCGCCAGCATCGCGCCGGTAGCGGAGTCGATCTCCGTCACGATGAACGGCCCCGACGCGCCGCGTGACGTACCGAGCACCCATTCCAGCCATGCCGTCACGGACAGTCGGCGCGGCATGCCCGACAGATTGCGCAAGGTCAGCCGGGAAATCTTCAGCGGGTCGGCAAGTGGTACGTATTGCAGCAAGTCGAGCGCGATGCCATTGGCCTCGTGTTCGAAGCGGCTGTAGCCGTGCCCGTGACGCGCGATGTAGGTTCCACTGTCGCGGATCGGCAGCGCGGTCGCGCTCCACACCTCGCCGGTCGCTTCGTCGCGCACATAGATGGCTTCGCCGGCGGGATCTTCGACCGGATCGTTCGACCACGGCGTGAGCTGGTTCTCACGGCTGTTTTCAGCCCATGTGTAACCACTGCCTTCTGCGGCGACCTGAAAACCGAAACCGGGATTGGCAATCACATTGATCCACGGTGCGGGCGTCGTTGCGCCTGCCGCAAGCACGGTCACGTATTCCCGACCGTCTTTATCGAAACCGCCAAGACCGTTGAAAAACTCGAGCTTCGCTGGAACCGGCGAGGGCACGCGCGGCTGACGAATCGGCGCGGGCCATAGCGACGACATCGGCGGCTTCTGCCGGCGCAACGCCGACGGCTTGCCCTGTGATTGCGGCAAGCGCGCGAGCTGATCGGCAATCGACCCGCGCCGCGCGACCAGCGCGACACGCGCAACCGATTGCAGCAACGCGCGCGCCTCGACGCTCATCAAATCGGCGCGCAGCGTATACACCGCTCCTTGCGCGAGTTCTTCGCCGAAGTGTGGCCGCGACTGGCTACTGCGCACCGCTGTTTCGATTGCGCCCTGCAACTCCTGGATGTACGAAGACGCGCGCTCGTTGACGATCACGAGATCGACACCGAGCCGCTTCATGCGCCAATACTCGTGGGCCCGCAACAGTTGCCGAACCTGCGCGATATCTTCGACGTCGTCGATACGCAGCAGCACGATCGGCAGGTCGCCGGAAATCGCGTGCGGCCACAATCCCGACTGCGCACCGGCCCCGCGAACGATCGTGTCCGACGGCGCCCTGAAACGCGCGTCGGCATAAATGAGCGGTGCGGCGAGGCGCTGGAAATCGGCCGCCTCTTCGGCTTCGACATCGAGATGTCGCAACTGCACCTGCGCTTGCGTCCATGCGAGCGTTTTGGCGCGACCGAATGCGTTACGGTCGTGGTGCTTGTCGATCATATCGAGCAGTTGCGCCCGCGACTCGGCCACCACGGTCCAGAACGTGACGCGCGCGACCTTGCCCGGCGGCACCAGTACGCGATACCTGAGCGCAAACACCGGATCGAGTACGGTGCCAACGCTGTTGGTGAGCGGCCGATCGCCGAGAATCGCGTCCGCTGTGCCCGCGTTGCGGCCACGCCCCAGAAAACGCGCGCGATCCGATTCATATTGCGGATCGGCCGCGATCTCACCGTCGACAACCGCGAAATGTGCGGCCCACATCTGCTTTTCGTCATGCGAACGCGGGCGACGTGTGGCCACTAGCGCACCGAATTCGGCGAGGTACTCGGTCTGAACGAACATCCGCGAGAAAGCAGGATGCGCGTTGTCGGCCGCGGACGTGGCCAGCACGATTTCGGCGTAGGACGTCAGCTCGATCTCGCGTACCCGGCGTCCGCTGTTGGCGAGCGACACACGGCGCACTTCGCCATCTGCTTCACCGGAAACCAGTACATCCATCGTGGTGGTTAGCGAGCCGTCGCGGCGCACAAATTCAGCGTGATCTTCGCCGAACACGACTTCTTCATATTCCGCTTCGCTGTCCACTGGCTGTGCGCCCGCCGACCACACCTGGCCGCTGCGCGCATCTCGCAGGAAGATGAACGAGCCCCAGTCGTCGCGGGTCGCGTCTTCGCGCCAGCGCGTGACGGCGGTATCGCGCCAGCGGCTGTAGCCGGCTCCCGTTGCCGTTAGCATCACAGCGTAGCGGCCATTCGACAGCAGATGCGTCACTGGTGCGCCATCCGCCTCGGCAGGTGCGACGATGCGCCGGACCGTCGGCGGCACGGCGCCCGCTTCAACCGCGGACGTGTTCACTTCCTCGGCACGCGGTTGCGCAACGGCGACATTGCGCGGCATGCGCTCCTGCAACAGCAACTCGCTTGCCTGGATCATCGGTTCGCGATGGAAACGCGCGCGCATCTGCGCATCGAGTAGCGTGTTCGCGATCGAGACGATCGTCATACCCTGATGATGTGCCATGAAATTGCGCACGATCGCCACGGTCTCGTTATCGGGTAGCCGCGAACGCGTGAAATCGAGTGCTTCATAAAAGCCGTAGCGCCCCAGCGCGCCTAGCGCGGCAAGTTGCGCATAGTTCTGCCGCGCAGCCTGTGGATCGACCATCGCTGCGAGCCCCGTTGCATACGGCGCGATCACGAGATTTTCCGAAAGACCACGCTTGAGACCCAGACCCGGCACGCCGAAATTCGAGTACTGGTAGGTGAATTCCATGTCGCGGGCGTTGTAAGCCGACTCCGAAATCCCCCACGGAATACCGAGCGACCGCCCATACGACGCCTGCCGCTCCACCACCAGACGGCTCGTCTGTTCGAGCAGGCTGCCGACCGGCGCACGCATCACCAGCGACGGCATCAGGTATTCGAACATCGATCCCGACCACGAGATCAGCGCCGAGCCGTTGCCGACCGGCGTCGCAGAGCGACCGAGCCGGAACCAGTGGCGCGTCGTGACGTCGCCCTTCGCGATGGCAAACAGGCTCGCGAGCCGTGCTTCGGAAGCCAGCAGGTCATAGCAATTGGGATCGAGGCTGTTGTCGGACTGCGAATAGCCGATCGACAGCAGCTTGCGTTCCGGATCGAGCAGAAATGCGAAGTCCATGCCGAGCGCCATGGCACGCGACGCATCGGCGAGCGACTTCAAACGCTCTCGTAAAAGTTCCGGTGCATCGGTGGATTGTTGCCGGTCGCGACCATGCTCGACGGTGCTCTTTCTCAATGCATCGATCCAGAACATGAGATCGGCGGCACTGTCGTCGACGCCGGTCGGCACAATTTCGCGCGCGGCTTTCGCGGCTTTCTCCGTCAAACGGGACAGCGACGGCGACAGCGCTTCGAGCGTCTGTGGCCCCTGCAACTGCGCTTCGATTTCGTCGAAGCTCGCCGTAATCTGCTTGCCGCGCTCGCCGCTTGCGGCCAGTAGCGCATCGACGGCTTCGCGCGCGAGTTGCAGGTTGTCCATCATCCCTGCCCGCGCAGCCGGCGCGAGCAGCGCGTTCACCCACTCTTCGCAGGCATTGGCGAGGACGATTAAATGACCCGCCAGATTGCCGCTATCCACCGACGAAACATACGCAGGCGCCAATGCCTTGAGATCCAGCGTCCCGTACCAGTTATAGAAATGTCCCCTGAAACGCGACAGTTTCTCCATCGATGCGAGCGCCGCTTCGAGGCGCTCGACGGTTTCGGTCGTACCCGACCAGCCGAAATCGCGTGCGGCAACCGCCGATAGAAGATAAAGACCGAGATTGGTGGGCGAGGTCCGATGAGCCACCACGGGCTTGGGATCTTCCTGAAAATTATCGGGCGGCAGCATGTTCTCAGCCGGCGTGACAAAAGTCTCGAAGAAGCGCCATGTGCGTCGCGCAATCAGACGCAGATCGCGCGTGTCCGGGTCCGACATCGCGAAGTGCCGCGCGATACCCGGCGAGCGGCTCGTCCACAACGCCAGCGCCGGTGCGGCAAGCCATAGCACTGCAAACGGCAGCACGAGCGGCCAATGCGACGGCACGAGCACGAGTGCCCCAGCCGACAGCGCAAGCCCGAGCACGACGCCAGCCGTCATCTGCCGATAAAAACCACGCAGATCGAGGCGCGGACTGCCGCTCGACTGCGCAGCCGTCGTCCATTCGAGCAGACGGCGATGCGTCACGAACAGCCGCGTCAATGTCCGTACGATCGCGTCACCCATGCGCCGCGCGTGGTCGGCAAGGAACACGACCGACAGAAAAGTTTGCAACGTGGCAAGCCGTACATCGGCGGCCAGCACGCGAACGTGATTGCCCAGACGGATGCCGGTACGCCGCGGTACGATTGCGAAGAGCGTCGGCAGGAAGGCGGGAATCGCCAGCGCGCCTAGCACCAGCAGCGCGCCCATCATCGCGGCGCGAACCGGCATCAGCCAGCACAGTGCGAGCGCGGCGATCATCGACGGCGCGAGTAACGAACGACGCAAATTGTCGAGCATTTTCAGGCGGCCGATCGTCGGCATGGCATGCCGGTCCCGACCGCGATGCCCGACGATCCATGGCAACAACTGCCAGTCGCCACGCGTCCAGCGATGCTGTCGCTTGGCGGTCACGTCATAACGCGACGGCACTTCCTCGACTACTTCGACATCCGATGCGAGGCCGGCGCGCGCAAAAACGCCTTCGAACAGATCGTGACTAAGCAGCGCGTTCTCTGGAACGCGGTCACGCAAAGCGGCTTCGAATGCGTCGACATCGTAGATGCCCTTGCCGGTGAACGAACCTTCACCGAACAGATCCTGATAAACGTCGGACACGGCTGCCGCGTACGGGTCCATCCCGCCCGGGCCGGAGAAGACGCGCTGATACAGCGAACCTTCCTGCCCGACCGGCAGCGATGGCGTAACACGCGGCTGGAGAATCGCGTACCCATCGACCACACGTTGTTCGGCCTCACTGAATTTCGGCCGGTTCAGCGGATGGGCCATCTTGCCGATCAGGCGCAATGCCGCGTCTCGTGGCAGACGCGTATCGGCGTCCAGCGTGATCACATAACGCACGCCCGACGGCACCTGTGGTGCTCGACCGGCGATCGGCTGGAAGGTTGTATCGGTTGCACCACGCAGCAAACGATTCAATTCGTGCAGTTTGCCGCGCTTGCGCTCCCAGCCCATCCATGTGTTCTCGCTCGCGTTGAAGACGCGGCGACGGTGTAGCAGCAGAAAACGCGCGCCGTTCGGGCCTGGCTCGTAACGGCGGTTCAATGCGTCGATCGCGTCGGCAGCGACGGCCAGCAGATGTGCGTCGCCGGCTACCTCTTCCTGATCCGCATCGAGGCCGTCTGCCAGCAACGCAAACGACAGGTCCCCGCCCGCACCGGCGAGGTGATGCACCTCCAGGCGCTCGATCTGCTCACGCAGGTCGGCTTCGCTCGTCAGCAGCGTCGGCACAGCGACCAGCGTGCGCAGCGACGACGGCACGCCTGCTGCCAGTTCAAGACCTGGCAACGTGATCGCGCCAAAACTCCACGTGATCGTGCGGTTGATCAGCGCAGTCGCGATCTCAGTGGCAGGCAGAAATCCGCACAGGGCAAACAGCAAAAACACATCGACATGGAGACCTCGCGGTGCAACCGAGCCGAGCCCCCACAACACCAGCGCCAGCAAGGTCGTGGCGAGCGTGAGAATCTCGCCGACATAACCGCCGGCGCCAAGGCGGACATTGAATCGCGTGATACGCAAACGTGACGTCGGACGGAACCCGATCGCCTGTTCGAGCGCGCCACGGCCCTCGGCGATCAGGTGGTAGCCGGGATCGCTGGCTCGCTCCGTATGCACGGCATCGTCTGTTGCGCCGGCGGCCGCTTGCGCTGAGTGCAGCGCAAGATCGGCGACTTCGAGTTCGGTAAGACGTGAACCACGCGCTAGTTGCTCGATCGCGCTGCGATACAGATTGCGGGTCGGAAAATCCATCGCACCGAAGGCACTGCCGGCACGCAAGCGGGCGTCGACCAGACTCACGCTCTCGAGCAGGTCCGCCCAGTCGATGTCGGAAATCAACCGCATGCTGGTAATCACATTGCGCACGGTGACGTTCGACGCGCCCTGACGCTGCTGCGCGTGCCGCACGACTTCATCGACGCTGGCGCCCTGGAGCCTGAGCCGCTCTTCCAGCCAACCGAGCGCGGGAGTGGTTCGTGGATCCTGGTCGCGCAACCGTTTAGCAAGTTGCGCAGCAAACAGTTCCGAGAGCAGGCCAGACGAACGCGTTGAGATGTCCGCTTCGAGCGCCGAGCGCGCGCTGCCCGATTCGAGCAGACGATCGGTAAGCGCGTCAGCGTCCGCGCGTGCGCTGCGACCAACCGTAATCTGATCGGTCAGACGACGCAGGTTTTCGATCAGGACGATGCGCAATGTGATCGCAACGGCCCACAACTCACCGATCGTCAGCGGCTGGACCCGTTGATACGCGTCGATGAAACGCCGCAGGATCTGCGGATCCAGATGGCTGTCGGTATGGGCGACGAAGGCCCACGCGAGGCCGAACACGCGTGGATAGCCGGCGAACGGGCCGGCGGCGAGCTTGGGCAACTGCCGGTAGTAACCGTGCGGCAGGTCGTCGCGGATTTCGCGGATCTGTTCCTCGACGAGGTGATAGTTGTCGAGCAGCCATTCGGCGGCGGGCACGACGCCGCGGCCGCTCTCGAGTTCTGCGGCACTTGCGCGGTAGGCCGCGAGCAGGACGGCGCTGTTGTCGTTAAGCCGTGTGTGCAGCGACAGCACGACGGGAGGGTTCTTCGTCACGGGTTGCGCGGCAGCGAGACTCTGCGCGTGTTGCTCGAGCCGCTCGACGCCGAACAGTTCCTCTCGCACCGGTGCGGTGTCGGTCCACGGCGGCAACACAAAGCGACGCCGCGTGACGTAACGCAGCAGCGCGTTCACAGACGCCTTTGTTGCGACGTTCGCGCTAGCGGCGGATTGAACACGTCGGGCGTCGTCACTGCGCCGCTGTACTCGCCGTACTGTTCATTGGAGTCGGACATGATCGGTTCTTCCTTCGCAGCGGCCGGCTTACGTGTGGTGTGTCGCGTAAGCGGGCGCCTGCGGGCTGGGGTGGGTCCGACGAATGCGGAGGTATCACGCAACTCCGTCAGGACGAGAGAGCAGGCACGCACGGCTTCTGCCGGCGTGTTCAGCCATGACGCGATGCAACCGCTGACGCAGTTGCGGATCGCCAGTGCATCGAAACATCGCGCTGGGACGATGTGGATAGCGGAGGGCGCCGGTACACCGTCACGCGCTAACTGTTAGCGGTCGTCAGGCGGTGTACGAAAACGGCGGATCAGTCTTGATCGGCCCGATGCTGCAACAAGGAGAGGCAAGGGCACTGGTGTAGCCCTGTCCCTGTCAATGCGGTTTCCAGCGAAACATCCGGAGATGGGATAGCGCAGAAAGGGCACGGATCTGTGCCCAATTTCTGCTATTTCTTCCTGGCCGGTGCGCTGGTTGCAGCGCCTTTCCCTGTAGTTGCCGGGGACACGGCCACCACAGGAGAGATCGCCTTCTTGGGTTGTTTAGGCTTCTTAGCCTCGCGATTTCCGCGCGTCGCGCTCTTTGCCAATGTGATTCTCCTGAATTGCCGGTCGCGAAAGCGACAGCCCTATCGCGCAGTCTGGGCGCTTCTGGCGTTACTGTCGCGATTTATCTTTTTCGGTGCCCGTTGCGCGTCTTCCGGAAGTCGTCAGTCAAACGGGGCGCGATGGGGTCGCAAGTCTTGTTCTGCCCCACCACTACCCGCTTCACGATCACACCCTGACCAGCAGCTTCCCTAGGTTCTTCCCTTCAAACAGGCTGTTCAGCGCGTTCGGCAACGCATCAAAACCGTCGATATACGTTTCCTGATAAACGATCTCGCCGTTCTTCACCCACGGCGCGACGGTCTGCAGCATTTCGTCCATCCGGTGCGTGAAGTCGCGCGCGAGAATGCCCTGGATCGTCGCGCGTTGAAACAGCATGTGCTGCAGGAATCGCGGTGCGAGATCCGGTGTGTCGAGACCGCCGTCGTATTGCGCGATCGCGCCGCAGATCACAATCCGCGCGCGGCGCTTGATGAGCGGAATCACTGCGTCGGTGATCATGCCGCCGACATTGTCGAAGTAGACGTCGACGCCGCCGGTAGCGGCTTGCAACGCCGACTGCAAACCTTCGAGTGTCGGATGCGCGCGGTAATCGACCGCGCCGTCGAGCTTCAACGTGTCGGTCAGAAACGCGCACTTCTGCGCGCCGCCCGCAATGCCGATCACCTTGCAACCGGCTCGCTTGCCGAACTGCGCGACCAGCGAGCCGACCGCGCCCGCCGCACCGGACACGACCAGTGTGTCGCCGGGACGCGGCTTGCCCGCTTCCATCAAACCGAACCACGCAGTCCGTCCGGGCATGCCGAGCACGCCGAGCGCGGTCGAAACCGGCGCTTCGTCGGGATTCAGGCAGGTTAGCTCGCTGTGATGACACCGGGCGTACAACTGCCAGCCGCTATACGCCGACACCCAGTCGCCCTGCTTGAAGAGCGGACTGGCCGACGCAACCACTTCGCCGACCACGCCCGCACGTTGCACGATGCCAAGCGGATGCGGCACATCGTAGGTATTGCGCTCGTGCTGCTGAATCCGGATGTACGGGTCCACGCTGACAATGCGCGCGCGGATCAACACTTCGTTCGACGACAAACTGGCGTCGATCTCGCTTTCGCGTAACTCGTAATGCTCGTCGCCAACACGTCCTTCGGGGCGTTTGACGTAAAACCACTGACGATTCTGGTAACTCATAGGAAGCTCGCTGCTGTCGTAGGCAATCAGCGATCTTACCAGTGACGTGCATATGAGTTGAGTCGAATCCCGATAGTTGAACCGGGGCCCGCGCGGCCCCGGTGCCTCACGCGCTTACTCGAACCGGCACGCCGAACGCGGTAAAGCCGCAAGCGTATCGCTCGACAACTTCAGGATGCCGTCGAAATTGGCCTTGTTATCCGCAGGACAGAAGTCGGCGAGTTTCATGTGATCCGGCCGCGTGTATTCGACGTTGAACACGGCCTTATTCAGCGCGATGAAGCTCGCATAGCCGCCGCATACATGGTCATGATTGCACTGCTCGTTGAGTGCCCAGTCGGCGACTTTCGCCATCGCGGTCGCGATGTTCGGCCCGTTCTTCAATCCCATCGACATGCCGCGATCGTGCGCGGCGTTGATCAGTGCCGTGTTGTAGTTGAGTTGATCTTCGAGCGTGATCGGGAAACTCGTGTCCTCGGCATACGAGTCGTCCAGATCGGGTTCCACGCCGTCGCAACCCTTGGCCTTCGCGCGATCGAGACGTGCCAGCATGATCGGCATCAGGATCGCGGTCTGTCGGATATCGAGCCAGCGCTCCGTATCTTCGTAGCCTTCGACGGGGTTACCGAGCACGCCTGGGGGAAACTGGCCCGCATCGTTCCGATACTTTTCCCAGCCACCTACCTCCATATAGCAGACGACATAAATACCCTTTGCCTTCAGACGCGCGATCGTCTGCGCATCGGTCTGCTCCATGTCGATGTCGTACATCTTGCGCGGATTCTTGACGCCATCGAGGATGGTCTCGTTGATCGTGTTGCCATCGAGCTGCCATTGCCAGCTCGTGCCGGGAACCAGTGGCTTCCAGCTGGCGTTCTGCTGCGCGGACTCTTTGAGCGCCTTCGCAGATGCGCTCAAAGAGTCCGAACCCGAACCCCCTCCGCATGCGGCGAGCATAAGAACCAATACGAATGAACACAGCGATTTTCCGTACATGACAGATCCTTTGTTCTAGCAAGTTTGTCGGTGTGAATCTGGAATGCAAGAGGTGCAGAAAAATTGTAGCGAGGGCTCGCAGTTTCACTGTCCCGTTTTGTCGACTTTTGTCCTGGAAGGTGGGCGTTACCTTCGTCACGCCATCGCTGCGCCGTCGTCACGATGTGTAGTTGCAATATAAAACTCACTCTGCTATAAAACTCACTAGTTGCAACATGCAACACGTATCACTAGCTGGACTTAGCCGCTTCTTCGAGAAGGGTCATTTCATGACGCGATCCAACGATACGTTTGACGGCGCGTTTCCGTACGCGCCGTGCTTTACCGACGCGCCTGGTTTCCGCATGCATTACGTCGACGAAGGTCCCGCCGACGGCCAGATCGTCCTGTGTCTGCATGGCGAACCGACATGGGGTTATCTGTACCGGGACCTGATTGCTACGCTCAAGGGCAGCTATCGCGTCATCGCACCCGATCACATGGGATTCGGCAAGAGCGAGACGCCGCAAGAGCGCACCTACTGGCTGCAGGACCACATCGATAATCTTGAGCGTTTCGTGCTGGCACTGGACTTACGTGCGATCACGCTGGTCCTGCACGACTTCGGTGGAGCGGTGGGGATGGGCCTCGCAGCGCGGCATCCGGACCGTATCCAACGCATCATCAGCACCAACGGACCCACGCCGTTTGGGCAAGCCACGCTGATCGACCGCCTGACCGCGAACGCCGAGGTTTCGCCATGGTTTAGCTGGATCTTGAAAGCGGAGCCTGAAGGACGTCTCGAAGCAGTACTTGGCGAACTAGGCTTCAACATTCTGAGTACGCTAAAGATCAATGGTTTCGAGAATCACGCACTGATTAACGACACCTGGTTGCGCGCATACGGTTCCCGCTTCGCCACACCCGCCGACTGCGCGGGTGCGATCGGTTGGGCCAAGGGCTTTGCGATCGGCGCACACCGTTTCGAGGTACCGGATGCGACAGCTCTACGCGCGATTCAATCGAGGCCCGCACTCGCGATCTGGGGGATGGCCGATCGCACGTTGCATGCGGAGCACTTTCTTCCATTGTTTAGCGAGGTTTTTCCGCAGGCGGAGATACATCGGTTAGCCGGGGTGGGGCACTACTGTCACGACGATGCGCCTGAAGCAATCGCCGGGCACATCGCACGCTTCCTGCAGCAAACCTGATGCCGGTTAGCCCGTTCGTGCCGGCATAGCGCGCTTGACACACACGTTGATGCATCCGGCACTACACATTGATCGATTCAAGTGCGCTTCCCGGCACAAGTCCCGCATGAATCAGGCTCTTCGCGCAGTCCAGCACGGCGACAGACGGCGGCCGCGGATGCCAGTCGAGCAACGTAGCCGCTTGCACCGTGCTGAAACGCGGCCGTCTACCGATCATCGGCACCATGAAACGTGCGTCGGCCTGAAACAATGCTGCGATACGCAATACGAGGTTTGGCAGCCTGCGCGAGGTCACTTTCGTCGCATCGTCACCGAGGTTCTCGCGCAATAGCCTGGCAATCTCGGCAAGCCACAGAAAGTCGCTGGACGCCAGAAATCGCTGACCGGCAGCTTGCGGTGCGAGCATCGCCTCGATATGAAGCTCGACTAGATCGCGGACATCGACGATGTTAAATCCGACATCAGGTACGGCGGGGACCTTACCTGCGAGCATGCGCGCTACCACGCCTACAGAACCGGAGATGCTGCGCTTCATAACCGGCCCCATGATCATGCCGGGAAGGATTGTGGTCAGTGTCGTCGCACCATTCGATTGCCGAATGAACTCCCACGCCGCGCGCTCCGCCAGCGTCTTGGACCTGGCGTAATCGCTCACACCTTTGCCGTTGACGTCGGTCCATACTGCCTCATTGGACTCGGGTTCATCCTTGTCGGCCCGCGTAGTCAGTGCAGCCGCCAGCGACGAAGTCACGACCACCCGCTTCACACCGGCTTCGACAGATGCCCTCAGAACACGAAGCGTGCCGTCTCTGGCGGGCCCCAGGAGATCTGTACCTTTGGGTTCCCCTTCACCCATGGGCGACGCAACATGTACGACGAAGTCGCAGCCGGATACCGCGTCGGCCCACCCCTTGTCGGCCGAAAGATCCGCGACGCAGAATGTCAGGGCGTCGCCGGAAACACCCTGGCTCGTCACCGCGGCGCGCACGCTGGCTTCACGCGCGATATCGCGCACTGTCGTTCGTACCTTGAAACCGCGCATGAGAAGACCCACGATCATCCAGCCGCCGACATAGCCCGATCCGCCCGTCACCAGAACAACGCCCTCTTTGACCTCGGTGTTCACATCCAGTCCTCTGATAAACAAGTGGACTTCGATAGTATGGTCGGTGTCGCGATGCCACAAGGAGGCACTTTTATGCGCTCAAGTCACCTTAAGGTTCCCAAAGCCTGTTCTGCTGCTGTGCCTGAGACACTCGCCATCGATGTGTGTGAAGCCGTAAGCGACGTCTTTGCGCGGGTCGGCGATAAATGGTCGCTTCTCGTGATCCACGTCCTTTCCAGTGGAACCATGAGGTCCAGCGAATTGAAGCGCAGTCTGGGTCCCATTTCGCAGAAGGTGCTAACGGCAACGCTCAGAGGATTGGAGCGCGACGGCTATGTCTCACGAAGCGTGACGCCTAGCGTGCCGGCGCGAGTGGACTACGAGTTGACTGCGATGGGGCATGAGGTACTCGCGCCTGTGACTGCGCTTGCGACATGGGCGATGTCCCATCGTCCGCAGGTTAAAGCCGCCCGGGCACAGTTCGATATTGAATACGCCTAGATAATTTCGAACACTGGCCGATCGCGACACCAAAGAAATCGACACGTCGCATTCCATCAAGATGATGGCGGATTTACGCTGCACGACATTCAACCAGCATCTAAAACTTAACTGTCATACAGATTGTGGATACTTGTGCGATCGGTTTTGCACACGGGCGTCCCTGCTTGACCTGCCTTTCTGCTTCCGAAAAATTCATCAGAACCCGCGGCGTGTATTTTCCGGACGGCCACGCGGGTCTTCGAGTTTGATCTCACAGGGAGGAGCATGACAAAAAATAGCAAAGCAGCATCGTGCCTGATCGCAGCCCTGCTATGTGGCTCGCTTGGCGCGTGCGGCGGTGGGGACTCAAGCATTGCGGCGACTAACCATTCGACGTCTTCTACGACGTCCTCAGCCGGCAGCAACGGCGCCTCTCCTCCCGCATCGCCAACCTCGGGCAATACAACAACTCATCCAACGGCCGCGGCCGGCACCAGCACATCCACTGCGTCGGCGCCCGTCTGGCACTGCGCAGCAGCCTCCTGTTCATAACGACAGCGCCGTACCGTTCGGTGTTCCGTCCGTGTGCTTTAAGCACACGCGCGTATTGATCAAGTTCGTGTGTCCGGATTCCGATCCGCGCTAAAGAGAGATCATGCTAAAAAAAACCTCGTCCCGACGTCAGTTTCTGCTCGATGCCCTCAAGCTTGCAGGGGCTTCCGCCACAGCCACCGTGTTGCCGGAAAGCATTCTCAGAGCGCAATCGATACCCGCCGCCGGCCCTACCGGCACGATCCAGGACGTCAAGCACGTCGTGATCCTGATGCAGGAAAACCGCTCGTTCGATCATTACCTCGGTAACGTGCCCGGGGTTCGCGGTTTCGGCGATCCTCGTCCGGTTGTGTTGCCAAGCGGTTATCCCGCCTGGTACCAGACGTCGTCATCATCGTATGTGTTGCCGTTCAGGCCGGGTTCGTCGTCGAGTACCTCGAACGCCGACATCTACTATGCCGATCTCGCTCACGACTGGACCTCGACACACAGCGCATGGAATAAAGGCTGGTACGACAGCTGGGTGAGTGCGAAGGGCTCATCGACGATGGCGTACTTCACGAACCAGGACATCCCGTACTACTACGCACTCGCGCAGACCTTTACGGTATGCGACAGCTACCATTGCTCGATGCTCGGACCGACCGATCCGAACCGGATCTATCTCTGGACAGGGTGCTGCGGCAATGTCTCGGGCTCGTCGCCTCACACCGATAACAGCACCTCGGGATATAACTGGAAGACACTGCCCGAGCGCCTCAATAAAGCGGGCATTAGCTGGAAGGTCTATCAGGACAAAGGGCAAGGGCTCGGTGCAAACAGCGGTGTCGGCGAGTATGCGACGGGAACGTCGAGCGATTTGTGGTGGAACGGCAATTACGGCGACAACCCGTTGTTGAACTTCACGCAGTATCAGAACCTCGGCGCAACCGATCCACTTTCTCCCGCATTCAACGGCACACAGATCGACCCGACCGGGCAAGGCAAAGAATACGATACGGGGCTATTCGCACAACTCCAGAGCGACGTAGCGAACAACACCCTGCCGCAGGTCTCGTGGATCGTCGCACCGTATGCGTATTGCGAACATCCGTCGTGGGCGGCAAGCGGCGGCGAGTGGTACGTCAACAACGTGCTGAATGCGTTGACGTCGAATCCCGCGGTCTGGGCGAGTACCGTCTTCCTGATCACCTACGACGAGAACGACGGACTGTTCGATCACGTTCCGCCGCCGGTGCCGCCCACGTCGACGAACGGCAAATCCAACGTCAGCACCGCCGCTGAGTTCTATAGCAGCAGCGGCACCGCCTCGGACGGCTCGTTGTCGGGCGATCAGCCTTTTGGTCTCGGGCCGCGCGTTCCAATGATCGTCGTGTCGCCGTGGTCGAAGGGCGGCAACATCAATTCGGAGGTGCTCGACCATACCTCGATCATCCGTTTCATCGAAGCGCGATTCAGTACCGCGACGTCGCCGCTGCAAGAGACGAACATCACACCATGGCGGCGCGCGGTCTGCGGCGACCTGACGTCGGCGTTCAATTTTGCTGCGGCCGATTCGTCGGCGTTGTCGATTGCGGCTGCTGCCAGCAACATGAATCCGAGCGGGCCGGTGGTGGGCGCCTACCCACCGAGCACACAGACGATGCCGGCTCAACCGGTCAACCGCCGTCCTGCGTGTCGACTGCCTTATGAGTTCTTCGTAGCGGGCCTGGTCAATAGAGCGGCGAAAGGGTTGTCGCTGACATTCACCAACACGGGAACCGCGGGGACGAGTCTGCAGGTCAGAGCGGGCAATTCAAGCACTGCGCCGAGGCCGTACACGATTGCCGCGTCGGCCAGCCAGTGTGCGGCTCTCCAGGACACGTTGCCGTTGAACTCCGACGGTAGCTACGACTTCTCGATCTCGGGCCCCAACGGCTTCCTGCAGGAATTTCGCGGCAGTATCGGGTCGGCGGGAACGTCGGGCTCGCTTGTCGAGATCACGTTGTGCTACGACGTCCAGAACGGCAACGTCCGCATCACGCTCGACAACACCCGAGGCACTCAGCCGGCCACGTTTCAGCTCACCGACAACGCGTATGGAAAGAATGCCTACACCTCGACTACCGTCGCCGCGGGCGCAACCAGCGACGTAACGTGGCTAGGCGACGCCGGTTGGTACGACGCAAGTATTCGTGTCCCCGACGATGCGAATTTTTTCCGGCGTGTCGCGGGCTGTGTGCAACAGCTTTCGGGAACGCTCTACACCGACTCGGCTATCGGGAACACCAGCCAGTTCGTTCCCGCACTTGCCATGCAGGGTTCGACCTACGCCACGTTGCGCTTCGACTATGTGGCGCCGCCGTGGCTGCATAGCCCGAAGAACTGGGTCGGCGTGTATTCGAAGGGCGTAAAACCCGGCGCGTCTGCATCGCTGGCGTGGGTGTATGCGCCCAAGGGCGTTGGTTCGGTGATGCTGGCGAGCCGCAGCGGCAACACTGCGCTCCCGTCCGGGCAGTACGACGTGTGGTACCTGTTCGACGACGGGTACAAGGCGTTGCTCGGACCGATATCGCTGAGCATCTAGCGTAGCGTAGCGGAAGGAATCGGCAAAGCAGCCGGCTATGAAGCCGGCGCTATCGCAAACGAGTCCGCATGAAACGAAGCGTCCGTCATTGTGTATTCAAGGGCGCGGCGAGGGATTCATCGCAACGCCCCAAGTGCACGGACCAGCGAGTCGAACACGCGATCGACGTCCTGTTCGTCGGTACGCCAGTTGCAGAACGCCGCACGCAGCCCCCAGGTGCCCTCATACACGGTCATGCTAACGAAGGCATCGCCGAGATCGCGCACCGCGCGCACGTACGCATTGATGCGCGCCTCGTCGGGCTGCTCGGCGAGCGTGAAGCACACGACGTTCAGCCGGGTCGGCGCCAGAAGTGCAAGGCCCGGTTGCACGGCAATCCGCTCCCCGAGCCGATGTGCCAGTGCGATGTTGCGGCGGACGATCTCCGCGTGCCCGTCGCGGCCATAAGCGGCGAGCGCGAACCACGTGGACAGTGCGCGCAGACGGCGGGAATTCTCGGGCGTCAGATGCACGAAGTCTGGATTGTCGGTCGGTACGCCCAGGTACGCGGAACTGTTCTGGAACACACGCACTTGCAGGTCGCGTCGACGGCTGAACTGCACCGCCGCGTCATACGGTACGTTGAGCCATTTGTGCAGATCGATACAGATCGAGTCGGCTTCGTCGAGGCCGCGCACCAGTGCCGCGTGATCCGGCGACAGTGCCGCGAATGCGCCGAACGCCCCGTCGACATGCAGCCAGAACCGGTAACGCGAACGCAGCGCCGCAATGGCTTGCAAGTCGTCGTAGTCGACCGTGTTGACGGTACCGGCGTTCGCGACGACGATCACCGGCTCGCCTGCGTACTGCTGCAACGCGGCTTCGAGTACGTTTAGATCCACGGCCTCGCGATCCTTCAGCGTCGGGATTTTCTGCACCGCGCGCCGGCCGATGCCGAGCACGGACAGCGCCTTGTAGATGCTGGAGTGCGGTGCGCCGGACAGCACTCTGACCGGCGGCAGCATGCTCACGCCGTCTTCGGCGATATCGACGCGATTCGGGCACTGTTCGCCGAGCCATTCGCGGGCGATCGCGAGACCGACAAGGTTCGACATCGTCGCGCCGCTGACGAGCACGCCTTTCTGCGCATCCGACAACCCGAACAACTCGCGCAGCCGCGCGACGGTTTCGCGCTCCAGATCGGGCGCCGCGCTATCGATGCCGGCCGTCGGATTCTGGTCGTACACGCTCGTCAGCCAGTCGCCGGCAAGCGCTGCCGGCGTCGCGCCGCCCGTCACGAAGCCCAGATAGCGCGCCCCGGCGCTACCGGAGAACCCCGGTGCCCAGCGCGTCAGGAAATCGTCGAGCGCCGCGTCGAAGCCGGGGCCGCTCGATGGCAGCGGTTGCGGCTCGACGGGCTTCGGTGCGAGCGCGGCTGGGCGCTCGTCGATATGGTCCAGCACGTCGAGCGCATGCTTGAGCGTACGTTGCAGCACTGCTTCGATGCCGACGAGGTCGTGTGAAAGTTTGGCGTCCATGCAATCCGTGGGGGTCGAGTGGAGAAAATGCGATCGTCACGCGCGGGGGCGCAACGTCGCGTACCAGAACACTAGCGCAGTCGCGCGGATTGCGGCGCCGGGCGTGCAGACGCCGCTCCAGCCCAAACACGACTGCCGCGCAAAACTGATGTTCCATCGAGTGCTGTTCTTTCGCGTTATCGCCAGCGATATAGTGGCTCGTCGGTAAGCAGCCTCTCCCGTACAGAACGAAGCAAGTCGGCGCGCTTCCATGGCTACCCGATACGCGCTTCGATCTTGTACACGCTGTTGCGCCATGCTGCCCGAGCCGCCCCACCATCATCCACGCGGGATATACATCATGAAACGACTATTCGCTCTGTCCTCACTCGCCATGCTCGCAGCATTCACCGCACCGGCGCACGCTGAAGCGCCGCCGCCCAGCGGCTATCACTACGTGCTGCCGCTTGCGCTTGCAGTCGAAGCGGCGCAAGAGGCCGTCCGCGTATGCGAGGCGAAGAATTATCGGGTGACGGCAACGGTACTCGATATGGATGGCATCCCGCAGGTCGTCCTGCGCGGCGATGGAAGCACCGTGCACACCGGCGAATCGAGCCTGCGCAAGGCCTTTACCGTGGTGACCCTCGGGCCTGAATTTGGCTTCGACAGATCGAGTGGATTCTTCGAGCTGGTTAAAACGAATCCTTTTGCTCCGCAACTGGCTACTGTCCATAACGTGATGGCATTGCCGGGCGCCGTCGCCTTC
Organism: Paraburkholderia sp. CHISQ3; assembly: GCF_030464945.1. NCBI lineage: Bacteria > Pseudomonadati > Pseudomonadota > Betaproteobacteria > Burkholderiales > Burkholderiaceae > Paraburkholderia > Paraburkholderia sp. CHISQ3. The sequence continues at coordinate 165,960 of NZ_JALPRG010000008.1, read as the reverse complement.
AAGGCAAACGGCGAGATCGTGGGCGCGCTGGGCATCGGTGGCGCGCCGGGCGGCGACAAGGATGAGGTCTGCGCGCAGGCCGGTATCGACAAGGTTGCGAATCGCTTGCCGCATTGATGGATGTCGGGCGAACCGTCGCAACCGGCTAGCTCGTCCTCGTCAACGCAACAATGAAGTCGAGAAACACCCGTGTTTTGGCCGGCGTATGGTGTCGCGACGGGTGGTACGCATAGAACGGGAAGCGCTCATCCGGCCAGTCCGGGAACAGATTGACGAGGCGCCCTTCGCGGATCAACGGTTCCGCTCCGAGCAGCAGCATCTGCGCGATGCCAGAGCCGGCAAGGCACGCGTTCAGGAGTGCGCTCGGATCGTTCACCGTGAGCCTGCCATTCGTCTCGACAACCAGTTTTTTGCGCTTGCGATGAAACTCCCACGGGAACGGTTTTCCGGTTTCCGGGTTGCGAAACTCGAGACACCGGTGTTGCCCGCGCCCCAGATCTTGAGGCTCCGTTGGCCGCCCGCGACGAGCGAGGTACGACGGTGCCGCGACGGTGACAACCGGGGTGTCCAGAAGCTTTCGCGCGATCAGACTCGATGAGCGAGGTTCGCCGAATCGCAAGGCCAGATCGAAACCATCCACGATGAGGTCGCCGAGTTGATCTCTCGCGATGAACTCGATTTCGAGTTCGGGATGCGCGTCCATGAATTCGTCGAGCTTCGGGCTCAGCGCGATTCGCAGAAAAGCCGGATCGAGATTGATGCGCAGTTTTCCGCGTACCGTCGCGCCCCCGCCGGCCGCAGCGGTGGCGGCTTCTTCCATGCCCCTCAAGTGCGGCATAACCTGCTCGTAGAACCGTCGGCCTTCTTCAGTCAGAGAAACCGCGCGGGTCGTCCGGTTGAAGAGCCGTATGTTCAGGCGCTTTTCGAGTCGCGCGATCGCGCGGCTCACCCCGGGTGGCGACATGCTCATCATGTCCGCCGCCGCGGCAAACGTTCCTGCATCGACGACGGCGGCAAATACGCCGATACCGCTGGAAAGATTCTCGCTGGACGATCTCATGGAGGTTGCATCCTGGTCGTTGCACCGTGCGCCACGCAGCCCACCATAACTCATTCGTAACTGGAAGTCATTTCACAAGTGTCACTCGTGACATTTAGTTTCTCATCGCGGTTGTCCACAATGCATCCCAACGGTAGGTCACTACCTCAACGAATCAAAGGAGCATTGCCATGAATACCCGTCATCTCACACTGGCCATCGCGGCCGTCATCGCCTTTCCCGCGGCTGGATATGCACAGGAATCCGGCTCCACGATCACACGTGCGCAGGTGCGCGCGGAGCTCGTGCAACTGGAAAGCGTGGGCTATCGGCCCGGTCGCGTTAGTCCGAATTACCCCACCGACATTCAGGCAGCCGAAGCGGCTGTGGCCTTGCAGAACGGTGCCGGGACGAACGTCAGCAGCGGCATAGGCGGTGCGCGCAGTGGTTCGTCGGCTTCGGGCAATCGCGTCGTTGCGAATGCGCCGTTCGGTTCGGTCGGTTCGCTCTACGCGCATCACTAATTCGCCCGGAGAAACAGCAATGTATGCAATCACAGGAATTACAGGGAAGGTCGGCGGTGCGGTGGCGCGCACGTTGCTCGCAGCGGGCCAGCCGGTGCGAGCGGTTGTACGCGATGTCGCGCGGGCACGTTCGTGGGCCGAGCGCGGGTGTGAAGTCGTGACCGCCGATATGGACGACGCCGCAGCGCTTGCCGCCGCGTTCGAGGGTACGCAGGGCGTCTTCATTCTGCCGCCGTCGGACTTCGATCCGTTGCCGGGGTTTCCGCAGGCACGCGCGGTCATCGACGCAGTGAAAACGGCGCTCGCATCGGCGCGTCCCGGCAAGGTTGTCTGCCTGTCGACGATCGGCGCGCAGGCCACCGAGACCAATCTGCTCACGCAACGCACGCTGATGGAACAGGCGCTTCGCGATCTACCGATGCCTGTGACGTTTCTGCGTCCGGGCTGGTTCATGGAAAACGCCGCGTGGGATGTTGCACCGGCGCGCGATGAAGGCGTGATCCAGAGCTTTCTGCAGCCGCTCGACAAGGCCGTGCCGATGGTCGCGACTGCGGACGTAGGTCGGGTTGCCGCGCAGTTGCTTCAGCAGAACTGGCGTGGTGTGCGTACCGTCGAGCTGGAAGGTCCGCAACGTGTGAGTCCGAACGATCTGGCCGCGGCGTTTGCCAAGGTGCTCGGTCGTCCGGTTCTGGCGGAGGTGGTGCCGCGCGAAACGTGGGATGCGCTGTTTCGCTCCCAAGGTATGAAAGAACCGCTGCCGCGCGTGCGCATGCTTGACGGGTTCAATGAAGGGTTCATTGCTTTCGAGGGCGAGGGAGGCGATATCGTCAAGGGTGAAGTGGGGCTGGAAACTGTTTTGCGGGGTCTTGTTTCGCAGGCGGGCTGACGTTCAACAGAGGTTGGCCTGGCCATCTCCGGGTGCTGCTTGCTGCAGCACCCGTTTCTGCGTTCGCTATCTACAGCATCCACGTTCTAGCTGGATCGATGGGCACGGAACTGAACCGAAGGAGCAGAACACGCAGCAATCGCCCGGCTTTGGGCGCAACAGTGCCTTGCAGTTCGAGCATTCGTAGTAAAACTGGCAAGCATCCGCGGGCATGGTTTCTTGCCTGGCAAAGCCGCAGTGTGGGCAGGTCAGGATGGATTCCAGAACGGCTGTACTCATCGAGGTTTCACTCCTGCAATGCGGACAGATAGGCTATGTCCACGGTGGCTTTGATCATAGCCTGCTCGCACTGCCACCCATCGGGACTTCATTTCTATATTTCAACAATACTTGAAATATAGAAATGAATGCTCTATCGTTCCGGGCATGGACTCGAACCTCGTTGTACGCGCTCTGAGCGCGCTCGCCCATGAATCGCGCCTTGCGATCTTTCGTCTGCTGGTTGTAGCCGGCCCCGACGGCATGGCCGCCGGCGAAATCGCGCAGCAGCTTGGGCTTTCCCCTTCCAGTCTTTCGTTTCATTTGAAGGATCTGTCACATGCAGACCTCGTGAAGCCGCGACAGGACGGACGTTTCGTCATCTACACCGCGAACTTCGACGCCATGACGGACCTGATTGGTTTCCTCACGGAGAACTGCTGCGCAGGCGCGACCTGTGCCGCGAGCGATCTCTCAAACTGCTGCGGAGACACACCATGAAGCGCATGCACATTCACGTTGCGGTCGAGAGCCTGAACGACAGCATCCGGTTTTACAGCGCCATGTTCGGCAACGTCGAGCCGACCGTTCTCAAAACCGATTACTGCAAATGGGAACTGGTGGACCCGGCGGTAAATTTCGCGATCTCCAGGCGCGGTGCGAAACCGGGCGTCGATCACATCGGTATCCAGGTTGAAACCGACGCGGAACTGGCCGAGATGAATGCGCGCTTTAGCGCTGCGCTACTGCCAGTAGAGTCGCAGATAGGGACGACCTGCTGCTATGCCCGGTCGGACAAGGCATGGACGGTCGATCCGCAGGGTGTCGCGTGGGAAACGTTCAGAACCCTCGAGGCCGCGCCGGTCTATGGGCACTCGCGCGAGCAGCCGGAAGCGCAGTCGCAATCGTCGACCGCATGTTGTGCGTCGGCTAATCCGTCGTGACACTTCGGAGCGACACATGAGCGATAAACCTTATTCGATCCTCATTCTCTGCACTGGCAATAGCTCGCGCAGCCTCATGGCCGAGGCGCTGTTTAACGTCCTTGGAAAGGGTAAGTTTCGCGCGTATAGCGCAGGCAGTCACCCATCCGGCGCAGTGAATCCGTTCGCGACCGAGCGTTGCGAATCACTCGGCTATGACACGTCCCAGCTACGTAGCAAAAGCTGGGACGAGTTCGCGACGCCCGATGCACCGCACATGGATTTCGTCATCACTGTCTGCGACGACGCTGCGGGCGAAGTCTGTCCGATCTGGCCCGGCCACCCGCTGACAGCGCATTGGGGCTTTGAAGATCCTGCCGCGTTCGAGGGCAGCGACGAAGACAAGCGCAACGTGTTCAGCAAGGTGTATCGGCAGATCATGACCCGCGTGAGCCAGTTCGTGAACCTGCCGCTGCACGTGCTCGATCACAACGCGATTCAGCAAGAGATGCGTGCTATCGGCGAGAGACCGGCGGAGGAATCAAATGAGCAGCGTTGATATGAAGCGAAACACAGCATCGAAAGACGATCGCTATGAGCGCGATCGACAGCGAACGATGGAGATCGGTAGATGACGCAGTATCTTCCTAACGTCAGCGCTCCGCACCTGGACACACCGGACCTCGACAAACTCGAACCGGTCACCGTCTCGCAACACGCTCCGCGCATTCTCCTGCTCTACGGCTCGTTGCGGCCCACATCGTACAGTCAGCTTCTCACGCTGGAAGCCGAGCGCATCCTGCGCCATTTCGGCGCGGACACCCGGGTCTTCGATCCGCACGGCCTGCCGCTCGCTGATAGCGTGTCCGCCGATCATCCAAAAGTGATCGAGCTACGCAAGCTTTCGGAGTGGTCGGAGGGGCATGTATGGTGCAGCCCGGAGCGTCACGGCACCCTGACGGCTGTATTCAAGAATCAGATCGATTGGTTACCGCTTGAAAGCGGCGGTGTTCGTCCAACGCAAGGCCGTACGCTTGCGGTGATGCAGGTATGCGGCGGCTCGCAATCGTTCAATGCAGTAAATGCGCTGCGCGTGCTCGGTCGATGGATGCGCATGGTGACCATTCCGAATCAATCCTCGGTAGCTAAAGCATGGACGGAATTCGACGCGGACGGGCGGATGAAACCATCGGCCTATTACGATCGCGTCGTCGACGTCATGGAAGAACTGTTCAAGTTCACACTACTGGTGCGCGATCGTTCGGACTACCTCACGGACCGCTATAGCGAGCGGAAAGAAGCACATCCTGAGCTTGCCACGGCACTGGCGGCCACTGCCATGAGTCAGGAAGCGTTAACCGCCAATGCAGACACCGACGACAGCGAAACGGAGTGACAGCGACGGCCGCAGCGCTGTCGCGTCATGGGCACTCGCAGGCGCGTCGACAGGAAGTCCCAACACTGCCAGCATCCATGGCTCCATGGGAATGGCCAAGGTTGAGAAGACTACGTCGAGCGTCAAGGCGATCCCGGTAAGGCCGCGGGAGATTAGCAGTTGAGCGTGCCACTCATCGACCGCGCAGCCATTTGCCTCGACGAATAATTCTAGGCCTCCGCAATCGCAGCAATAGAAACCTTAAGCCCCGGAATACGCGCAGGCAGTTTGGCTCCCTGACGCGCTGGAGGATCGGCAGGAAACCATTTAAGCCACTCCTCATTCATGCCAGCAAAGTCGTCTTCGTCCGCCAATACAACCGTGACACTGACAATCTTGCCTAGCGAACTGCCTGCTTCCTCCAGGATCGCCTCTATGTTGACCATGCACTGCCGGGTCTGCTCCTGGATAGTGGCGCCCTTGATCGCACCTGTCGCCGGATCGACGGGAGCTGTGCCGGAGACGAAGATCAGACCCGCGGCTTTGACTGCCTGGCTGTAGGTCGGCGGCGGTTTGGCCGCTTTTGGTGTGAATACAATCTGACGGGTCACCTCGCTCTCCTTCGTGAAAGACTGTTTTCCAAGACTATCGATGGAGGCGAGCGGCGGCAATTGCTAACGCGCAGAGCGGGCGCGATAGCGCACAAAGGACAGGCTGTCTCCAGTGGAACTCGAAGAGCCAGGTGCCTGTTGCCGGAGCGATGAAACGACAAAGCCGGCACAAGGCCGGCTTTGTCGTTTCATGCGGAACTACGAGAAATACGTTTGGTGGAGCGGATGAGGATCGAACTCACGACCTTCGCATTGCGAACGCGACGCTCTCCCAGCTGAGCTACCGCCCCAACGACGTTGGGATTCTAGCACACGGTTTTTGCGTTTTGCCACGCGCCCAGCCGGCGCTCGGACAGCCTTATTTGGCCGGTGCGCCGGCTAGCACCCAGTCGACAACCGTGCGGATATCGGCATCGCTCATCGACGGATGGGAGGGCATCGGAATCACGCCCCAGACGCCCGACCCGCCGTCCTTCACCTTGCGCGCCAGCTTCGCCTGGGCCTGTGGATCGCCCTTGTACTTCGCCGCGATCTGCTGGAACGCCGGCCCAACCAGTTTGCGATCCACCGCGTGACAACCCATGCACGCATTGCGGCTGGCAATCACCTGGCCGGCCGGCGCATCGGCCGCGCGAGCAACCGGCACGCAGGCCACAACTAGCAGCGCCGAACACATCCATCGAGCTAATCGCACACCGCACATCCCGACCGCCACGCTCATTTTTGCGGCGCAGCCGGATTGCCCGGCTGTACTGGGGTCGAGTTCGTCACCGGCGCAGGAGCCTGCTGCTCAAGCGGACGCGAGCTCACCGACGAATCCGGCACGGCGCCAACTGTCGGTTCGCTCGCAGCCGGCTGCGCGCCAGGCGCTGCCGGTGCCGATGCCGCCGCTGCCGCAGCGGCCGCTTCCTGCGGCTGGATGTACTGGAACACCTTCACGACCTGCACGACACCGGGTACCCGACTCGCTACATCGGCGCCGCGATTGCCTTCGTCGACGGTAACGAGGCCCATCAGGTACACGATGCCGCGCTCGCACACCACCTTGTAGTTGTTCGCGGAGATGTTCTTCTCTGCGATCAGCGCGGTTTTAACCCGCGTTTCGAGGTAGGTGTCGTTGCTACGCGAGGTGTACGCGCTGGCCGCCTGCACCGCGAGCTCGTTGGCAATCGAATTCACGTTGTTGATACCGCGCACCAGCGTGTCGGCTTTCTGCTTCGACGCGTCGTCGGGTACTTCACCGGTGATCAGCACACGCCGGTTGAACACCGCCACATTGATGTGCGATGCGTCCGGCAGATTGCTGCTGAGCTGGGACAGCGCCTTCACCTGAATCTCGCGGTCCTCGGTCTGCGCGCCGAGCGTGCGGCGGTCGGTTGCGAGCAGCGCACCGCCGCCGGCCGCGCCGGCCACAGCCAGCACACAGCCCTGCAAGGTCGCGGCCAGTCCGGCAGCGAGGCTCACCACGAGCGTGGTACGTACAAGCGTTCTTTTGACGCGGGTTGCGCTCATCAACAAACTCTCCTTCTGGGTCAATCTTCGCCGAGCAACATGGCATCGATGCCGTCGCACAGACAATGGATGGTCAGCACATGGACTTCGTGGATACGTGCGGTACGCGCCGACGGCACGCAGATGTGAATGTCGGTATCGGTCAGCACGTCGTTGATCGCGCCACCGCCGTTGCCGCTCAGCGCGATCACGACCATTTCGCGCTCGTGTGCGGCGTCGATCGCGGCCAGCACGTTGGCGGCGTCGCCCGCTGCGGAAAGCGCGAACAGCACGTCGCCCGGCTGACCGAGCGCGCGGACCTGCTTCGAGAATATCTGCTCGAACGCGTAATGACTGGCGATTGCGGTCAATACGGAGGAATCGGCGGTCAGCGCAATGGCGGGTAGCTCCGGGCGCTCGCGCTCGAAGCGGCCGAGCAGTTTTGCGGCGAACTGCTGCGCGTCGGCGGCGGAACCGCCGTTACCGCACGCGAGAATGCGATTGCCGTTGGCAAGCGCGGCGAACATCGCGTCGATGGCCGCGGCGATCGGCATCGACAGCGTTTCGATGGCTTCGTGTATCACCTCCGCGCTTTCGCGGAAGTGCTGTTGAATGCGTTCGACTGACATCGACTCTCTATGGTGTGCTGCGTCGCGGCCGCATCGCACGCGGCCCGTGTTGTGAAGATCGGGCGTTCATCCGCCCCGTTCGCGTCCGCAAGTTTAGCGTACTCGTGCGCGGTATCCGGCAGGTTTAGCGGTCGTCGGCACGAAATGCGTCGCGTAGCCAGATAAGCCGACCTGCTTCGAACGCAACGACGTCGAACCGGCAGGCGGGCATCTCGCCGTTCTGGTTCGCTAACCGAGTCGCCAGAAAAAACTGCGCGGCGCGCAACAGCCGCTGCCGCTTGTGCCAACCGACACTTGCCACGGCGCCGCCGTAGCGGCGCTGCGCACGCGCCCTCACTTCGACGAATACGAGCGTGTCGTCGCGATCGCGCATCACGAGATCGATCTCGCCGCCGCGGCACGTAACGTTGCGTGCCACGAAGCGCAACCGTTGATGCTGCAGGAACACCAGCGCATGTGCTTCAAATGCCGCGCCGACGAGCTTCGACCCGCGCTGCCGCGGAAAGTTGTCGCCGGCAGACTGAACCCGCGTGGGCGTGGGCGCAGTCGTAGGCGCGGCGCGGTCCGGAGCGCCGGTAGCCGCGTGGCACAATGGCGGCCTTGCTTCATCTGTCTGCGGGTTCCGTCTCATGACTCCTCTCTCCGAACTCGCGCAAGGGCAGCAGTACCCCGCCCCTGCGCTCTATGTCGTGGCGACGCCGATCGGCAACGTTGCCGACATCACGTTGCGCGCATTGCATGTGCTCGGACTCGCGGACCGCATCGCCGCCGAAGACACCCGCAACACCGGCCAGCTGCTCGCACGCTACGGCATCTCGAAGCCGCTCGTCGCCGTGCATCAGCACAACGAACGGGCCGCGGCGCAACGCATCGTCGAATACCTGCAGGCCGGCGAACGCGTGGCCTACGTGTCCGATGCCGGGACGCCGGGCATTTCCGACCCCGGCGCGAAACTCGTCGAAGCGGCGCGCGAGGCGGGCTTCCCGGTCGTTCCGCTGCCCGGCGCCAGCGCGCTTGCCACCGCGTTGAGCGCAGCCGGCGACTGGGCCGAGACGTTCTCGTTTCTCGGCTTCCTGCCGCCCAAGGCAAAGCAACGCGCGACGATGCTGCAGCCGCTCGCAGGACATCCGTACGCGATGGTGTTCTACGAAGCGCCGCACCGCATTCTCGAAACCGTGACGGCGCTCGCCGAGGCGTTCGGCGGTGCGCGGCGCATGCTGATCGCCCGTGAGCTGACGAAGTTACACGAGGCATTGCACGTGAGCACCCTGGCCGATGGACCAGCATGGCTCGCCGCCGATCCAAACCGGCAACGCGGCGAATTCGTACTGGTGGTCGAGGGGATGAAGGCGCAGGCAACCGGCGAAGCAGATCACGACACGCTGCTGGGCCTGCTGCTGGAGGAACTGTCGGTGAGCAGTGCCGCGCGCGTGGCGGCTTCGATCACCGGTACATCGCGCAACGCGCTCTATACGCGCGCACTCGCGCTCAAGAAAGACTGAAGGGCCGCGAGAGGCGGCCCTTCAGGGAGACATCTGGCGACCACGAGGCAACTTGGTAGTTGCCCGCGATTCCACGTTCCAGCTTATTTCGTCGAATTCGCCGCCAGTATTTCGTTGCGTGCGGCTCTCGCTTCCTGCTGCGACAGACCTTCGATCTTCACGCGCGCCGTACCGGCGTGCTGCAGGTCCAGTTCGAGCGCGGCTGCGTAGGACAGGTCGATCACCCGGCCGCGTGCGTACGGCCCGCGGTCGTTGATGCGCACGATCACAGAACGCGTCGTGGTCGGGTTCGTCACGCGCACATACGAGCCCATCGGCAGCGTGCGGTGCGCGGCGGTCAGCGCGTGCATGTTGTAGCGCTCGCCGCTCGCGGTACGGCGGCCGTGGAAACGCGGGCCGTACCAGGAAGCGCGACCGGTCTGCTGGAAATCCGAGACATCCGGTCCGCCTTCGGTCAGCGGTTCGGCATCGGCAAGCGACTTGTCGCCCGCCTTCGCGTCGGCGCCGGAAGCCGGCCCACCGAACGCGGCGCCGTAGGCGACCGGCGCGCTCAGATCACTACCGGCGTGCGCACTCCGGGTGCTGAGCGGCGTGTTGCTTGCCTGATCGGCGGGGCCAGGAGGCATCGCGCACCCCGCCAGCACAAAAAAGGCAAAAAAACTCCCGATACGTCGGGGCAACCGAGTTTTCATAAACGTGCATTCACATTGTCGAGCCGCATCACGCGATAGCTGCGTGTTGCATGCGACTCCGGCGGCAAGGCAAAAGCCAACGCCTGCGCGAGGCGCAGAACGTCGTAGCCCGGATGCGGTAATTTCTGCCGCTACCGCACGGTTAGTTTTCACGTCTGGCGCAACCTGTCCCCGGCAGCCTGACCAGACCCCACATGCCGCCATCGAACGTGGCAAACACGTTCTTGAGCGCCGACAACCTTGGCGCCCAGGAACAGCGGCGTAGGCCCCACCCAGCGTCACGGCAGCTAGGCCGTAGCAGGCGCGTGGCGCCTGGCTGGGTAAGACGTGTGCATCGAAACCTGTCGATGCTGGATTTGCCGTCGACAACCGACGGCACTTGCTTGACGGCGCCCGCTCGTCCTTTCAGATCAGGGTTCGGGTCGCCCAGTGGCGGCACGGTTTCCCGTGCACAAGGTCGCCATTATACCCAAAACACATCGGCGCCCTCCCAAACGAGGGATAACCCCATGAATCTTTACTGAATTTTTATCTACGACGCGAAAAACGCGCCTGCTGCGCCGACCTCTTGCGACAACCGGCGCGGGCACGGAGCGGCCGGTACAATCGCAGTTTTAGAGCTGCGCGTACGCCATGAAAGTCACCTTGATACCGGTCACCCCGTTCCAGCAGAACTGCTCATTACTCGTCTGCGAGGCAACCGGCCGCGCAGCCGTCGTTGATCCCGGCGGCGACCTCGAGATCATCCAGGGTGAAGTCGCGCGGCAGGCGGTCACGGTGGAAAAGGTGCTGCTCACGCACGGCCATATCGATCACTGCGCCGGCGCGAAAACACTCGCGGCGCACTACGGCGTACCGATCGAAGGTCCGCATCCGGACGAGCGCTTCTGGCTCGACAAGCTGCCCGATCAGAGCACCCGCTTCGGCTTCCCGGCCGCTGAAGCATTCGAACCGGACCGCTGGCTGCATGACGGCGACACCGCGCAGTTCGGCGACGAACAGTTCGAGGTGTATCACTGCCCCGGCCATACGCCCGGCCACATCGTGTTCTTCAGCCGCGCGCACCGGCTCGCGCTGGTTGGCGACGTGCTGTTCGCCGGCTCGATCGGACGTACCGACTTTCCGCGCGGCAACCATGCCGACCTGATCCGTTCGATCCGCGAAAAGCTCTGGCCGCTCGGCGACGACGTGACCTTCGTGCCGGGCCACGGTCCCACTTCGACGTTCGGCGCGGAGCGCCAGTCCAATCCGTATGTGGCGGACGGAGTCGGCGCATGAGCGAGGAAATCTACGTCAGCACCGACGTCGAAGCCGACGGCCCGATTCCCGGCCCGCACTCGATGCTGAGCTTCGCTTCCGCCGCCTACACCGCGGACAAGCGTCTCGTCGCCACCTTCTCGGCCAATCTCGAGCTGCTGGAGGGGGCCACGCCGCATCCAGTGCAGGAAGCGTGGTGGAAGACGCAGCCGGAAGCGTGGGCCGCCTGCCGGCTCGATCTGCAACAGCCGCAAGCCGCGCTGAACAAGTACGTCGAATGGGTCGAGGCGCTGCCGGGCAAGCCAGTCTTCGTCGCGATGCCGGCCGGCTTCGATTTCACGTTCATGTTCTGGTACATGATGCGGTTCGCCGGCCGCTGTCCGTTCTCCTGGTCCGCGCTCGACATCAAGACGCTCGCGTTCGCGATGACGGGCTTGCCGTATCGCAAGTGCATCAAGCCGCGGCTGCCGAAACACTGGTTCGACGATCACCCGCATACGCACGTCGCACTCGACGACGCGATCGAGCAGGGTGCGTTGTTCTGCAACATGCTCGCCGAGCTACGTGCGTCGCAGGCCGCCGGCGCCACAGCCGCTGTCGCAAACGGCAGCGCGGACACTGATGGGGACGGCTCAGCACAAAAAGCCGCTGAGCGTGGCGCAAATTAGGGAATCTCCCTCATAACTGCCGGTATACATTGCGCTTCGTTTTCGCGGCCTCTACCATTTGGCTATACCGCGACGCACACGGAGGCGCAGTTGACACTCGATACGTTCTCTCAAAAGATCCTGCGTCTGCTGCAGCTGGACGCGCGCCGCTCGGTCCAGGAAATCTCCGATCAGGTCGGCTTGTCCAGTACGCCGTGCTGGCGCCGGATCAAGGACATGGAGCAATCGGGCGTGATCCAGCGCTATACGGCGTTGCTCGATCGGGAGAAGCTGGGGCTCCATGTCTGCGCGCTCGCGCACATCCACCTGACCCGGCACACCGAAGGCGGCGTCGAGCAGTTCGAGCGCGAAATCGCCACCTGCCCGGAAGTGACCGAGTGCTACAGCACGACCGGCGAGTCCGACTACATCCTCAAAATCGTCGCGCCCGATATCAAGGCCTACGACGCGTTCCTGCACGAACGCATCTTCAAGATTCCCGCCGTCGCGCAGGTTCGTACGAGCGTCGTGCTGCGGGAGATCAAGTTCGATACGCAGTTGCCGCTGTAAAGCCGGGGGACGTTTTCATCAGGCGACGTCGCGATGTTCACGCGCCAGTTTGCTCTGCGGCTCTGACAAAACCGTTGCTTTTAGCACGCTCAATCGTCGCGCACCCAGGCGCCGCTGTAGCTCCACGCGATCGATGCCGGCCAGCCAGGCCGCGTCGTCTTCGCTGCGGCCTTCCTCGCCAAGGTCCGGCGACGGCCGCAAAACCAGTTCGACATCGAGCCCGCTGCTCAGATAGTGCAGATTGACCGCCTCGATAGCGACACCATGCCCGTCAAGCGCCGCGTTCAGTTCGCTAACGATGCGCTCGCGCGGCGGCAGATCGACGGGCGGCCGTGCGAGCGTGTCGTTCTCGGGGTCGACGTGAATCAGCGCGTCGAGCACACGCGTGTCGGTCAACAGGCGCGCCCGCGCCGACTCGGCGATGAAATGCCCTTCCGATACGGAAATCAGCGGGTCGACGAGGATATGCGCGTCGACGAGCGCGAAGTCGCCCATCTTGCGGGTACGCAGTTCGTGCACGTCGCGCACGCCGGGTGTGGCCAGTAACAAGGTGCGCAGGCCGGTGGACGCCGCTTCGTCGAGCGCGCGGTCGGACAGGTCCTGCAGCGCGTCCCAGCCGAACACCCAGCCCATGCGCGCCACCATGAAGCCGACGATCGCCGCCGCGATCGGATCGAGCAGCCGCACACCCGCCAGACTGCCGATAATGCCGAGCGCCACCACCAGCGACGACGCCGCATCCGACCTTGCATGCCATGCGTTCGCGATCAGCATGGCGGAGCGCACACGTTGCGCCTCGCGCAGCATGTAGCGGAACAGCGCCTCCTTCGACACAAGTACAAGCACCGCCACGACCAGCGCGCTCAAATGAACGGCCGGAATCGCCTCGAGATCGGCGAGCCGGGTACCCGCGCGCCAGAGCATGCCGACACCCACGGCGATTAGCAGCGCGCCGAGAAACAGCGACGCGACCGTTTCATAGCGGCTATGACCGTAGTTGTGATCCGCGTCGGGTTGCGCACCGCTATGGCGGTTGGCAATCAGCACGATAAAGTCGGATACGAGATCCGATAGTGAATGAACACCGTCGGCAATCAACGCCTGGGAATGCGCCAAAACTCCGACAATTAATTGCAATGCGCTCAATATCGCATTGAGCACGATACTCACAACAGTGGTTTTACGCGCGACCCGATGTTTCTCGCTGGATTGTGCGATAGCGGCTGCAGGCATAAAAATGAAAGCAAACTGGCGGTTGACGGTAACCGTCATTCTACCCGCGAGGCATCGCGAAAGATGCTTGATCGCTCGAAAATACCCTTTTAAATCAGCCGCTTACTGGAACACGAAGCATTCGTATTCAAGCCCTCATCACGTTCTGTCGCAGTGCCATCCGCAGTGCAACCGACCGACGATAAAAAACCGCGCTCCTTGCGGATAACGCGGTTTTATTGATGCTTCGCACCGTGAGGTGCGAACGGGCATTATTTCTGGATAAGAAACTTCTCGCGATCCAATCCTGCGATCCACCGCGGCGGTTTGCCGCGGCCCGACCATGTACTGCCGCTATCCGGGTCGCGATACTTCGGTGCCACGCCTGCGCGCGGGCGGCCAGCCTTGGCGTGCTTGCCGCGACCGCCACCGAGTTCGGCCAGGGTAATACCGTAGTCGGTCATTTTCTGCTTGATCTCGTTCAGCACTTCGGCATATTCGCGTGCCTTGGCTTCTTCGATCTGCTTTTCCAGCTTCTCTCGCTGAGCGAGAAGGTCCTTGTAGGAAGACATAGTTTGCCTTGTGGTTTGGATAAATGGCTGCCGATCTTAAGCGGGCTTGCCGTTTGAAGGTTGTCGTGCCTCGGAATTTGCAGGCGAGATTAACACAAAATCGAAAGAGGGGAAAAGATCGCTTCCCGAAATTAATTATCTTTTGTTTCAAAGTGCTTCGACGAGTACTGAGACGATGTTAAGAAACTTTCATTTCGGTAGATTCTTCGTTCATGCAAACCGACTGCATATTTCAGATAATTGGATTATCAACTCCCAAACCATGAAAATTAATTTGCCATTTACGCCTCAACTTTTCACGGCATGAGAGTTTGTGAGCGACGAGACGCAACAAAATGGGAAATTGCTTCACTTCGGACGAAATAAACAGAATGCTCTGTCCAGTCATCGCAATATTCAGGAGAGATGTCGCTCGATACAGTCGGCCAATGCGGCATGCAACGCATCCGAATCGCATTTCGGCACATCGAACATGAAGCGGGTCCGCTCGCCGGCGATTTTCAGATCCGCGCCGTAGCGATCGACGCCCGCCAGTACCAGACTGTCGACGCGCTTCGGGTGAGCGTCGAAAAAATCGGCGAGAGCGGCTTCCTCGTCGAGGGCAAGCGGCTCGAGGGGATCGAGATCCTGTGCGTCGAGCCAGCCCATCGCGCCGAATCCTCCTATATAGCGCAGCCGGTCGACGTTCATCGTCCAGAACGAAAAGTCGCCGAGTGCCAGATAGCGGGCGGCGTCCGGGTGATAGCGCAGGTAGCGGCGCACCGACGTTTCATCGGGTTCGACCGGCTCGAACGCACCTAACAAGGTGACGCGCTGGCCGTTCAGCACGTCGCCGTCGGGCGCGTGGGCGACCAGAAACCCGGCGCGCGGATCGGCATGCAGGTTGCGCGTGTGTTCGGCGAGACGGCTCACGAGGATGGTCGGGCGATGTCGCGAATCCGGTGCAAACGGCAGGACCGACGGATACGGGAAACCTTGCGGCTCGCGCGCATGGGTGGCCAGCGTACCGACAGCGGCCTGGTGCAGCAGATGCAGCGGAGCGTGAGCGGGAATGTTCAAGTACGCGGTCCTCGGTGGGCGGAGGCGGGCGGCTTGCTGGGCCGGCCTGTTCAGACGTCCATATTAGTTCAGGCGGCTCCGCCATAAGACTCACCTGGGCAGATAGAATCTGACGTTCGCTTTCAGCGCGCTTACCTCGGGGTTTCCTCGCGGTTTCCTTTCTGTCCCGCGCGCCTGCTTCCCGCCAACGCAACGAGCTTCCCGTGTCCGATCGACCCTCCGATTTCCCCGCGCTCCCCGCCGCCCACAGCGCACTCCCCGCTGCCGAGCGCAACCGGGCCCGCAACGCCACGATGGCGTTGTTCTTCATCGCCGGGATGATGTACGCGTCGTGGGGAGTCCATGTGCCGACGGTGCGCGACCGCTTCCATCTGAATCCGGCGCTGCTCTCGTTCGCGCTGCTGGCGGTGGCGGTCGGCTCGATTGCCGCGATGGCGACCAACGGACCGTGGATCGCCCGCGTCGGCTCGCGCCGTGCGTGCTTCGCCGGCGGCCTGACGATGTCGGTGTGCGCGGCGCTGATTCTGATCGTTCCTTCTTACTGGCTGTTGCTCGTCGTGCTGGCTGTCTTCGGTATGGGCATGGCGACGCTCGATGTGGCGATGAACGCGGAAGCGAGCGCCGTCGAAATCGCGCTGGGACGCCCGATCATGTCGACGCTGCACGGTATGTTCAGCGTCGGCGGAATGGCCGGTGCGGCTGCAGGTGGGGCGCTGATGTCGCGCGGCATGGCGCCGCCCGTGCATCTCGCGCTTGCCGCGGCGGTGAGCGCACTGGTGCTGGTGGTTGC
The DNA here is from genome assembly GCF_030464945.1 of Paraburkholderia sp. CHISQ3. NCBI lineage: Bacteria > Pseudomonadati > Pseudomonadota > Betaproteobacteria > Burkholderiales > Burkholderiaceae > Paraburkholderia > Paraburkholderia sp. CHISQ3. The sequence goes on along the minus strand of NZ_JALPRG010000008.1, from coordinate 149,923 downwards.
GTGTCCTTCGGTCCTGCCTCATGTGCCGCACGCCGAGCATCCGGACGCCCACACGCCGCGGGCCAACCGCTGGCGCTCGCCGGCACTGTGGGCGCTCGGCATCTTCGCGCTGATCGCACTGATCGCCGAGGGCGCGATGTACGACTGGGCGACCGTCTATATGCGCGACATCGTGATTGCGACCCCTGCGGTGGCGAGCGCGGCCTACGCCGCGTTTTCTGGCGGCATGGCCGCCGCGCGGTTCGGCGGCGACGCCGTCCGGGCGCGCTTCGGAGCGCCGCAACTGGTCATGGCGAGCGCATCGCTGGCGTTCGTCGGTATGGTCGGCGCGCTCCTGTTGCCGTATCCGGTCACGGCGCTGGCCGGCTTTACGTTGATGGGGCTGGGGCTCGCTAACATGATGCCGGTGCTTTTTGCGGCGGCCGCGCGCGTCAAGGGTATTCATGCAGCCGAAGGGCTCGCGCATGTTGCCGGGCTCGCCTATTTCGGCATGCTGCTGGGGCCGGTGATCATCGGCGGCATCGCGCAGGTAACGAGCCTGCCGATCGGGCTGTCGGTCGTCGCGCTGTGCGCGGCACTCATCGCGATAGCCGGTCCGAGGGTGCTACGGCGGCTAAAAATCTGACGGGGTAAACGCTAACGCCCTCGCGAGTCGCCGCAAATCGATCGCGCTTCGTCACGGTTACATCCCGGTTCAGGGCAGCACGCGCGTTACGTTACGCGCGGCTCAATCGAACGTTTGTTCCACACCACATCGCAGCGGCCACGACCTTGCACCGTCGCGGCTGGCGCCCGCTTTCCCTTGATGCAGCTTGCTTAGCCGGCATCGCTCGATTCCGGACGAAATTGGCATAAGGTTTGCAGTTGACTCCCCACCAAGCTCTTTACGAGGGGAGGCAAACATGAAACGCCAATTTAAAATGACAGCAGTCGCTTTTTGCGTAACTTCAATGATCGCCCTGACGGGTTGCGGCTCGGCCGTCACCAAGCCAGGGGGCATCGGCGGCGGCGGGAACGGTGGCACGACACCGACGCCCACACCGACGCCAACACCTACACCGACACCCACGCCGACGCCTACTCCGACGCCGACGCCGACGCCCACACCGACTCCGACACCCACGCCGACGCCTAGCGCCAACGCGGTCGGCAATGTCGTCCAGAAGACCAGCAACGTCATCACCGCCGCCGGCCAGACCGTTTCGGCGATTGGCAGCCAGATCGGTACCACGCCGATCCCCGGTGCCAACCCCGCGACCACTGCCGCGCTCGGCAACGTCGTCTCCAACCTCGGCGCCGGTGTCACTGCGCTCGGCACGGGCGCGGCCAATGGCCTGGGCCAGCTCGGCAAGGGTGGTAATCCGCTCGGCGTGACGCTCGCGAGTTCGGGCAACGTCGTCTACGACGCCGGCCAGGCTGTTAATAATGTCGGCCAGCTTGTTACCAGCCTTGGGACCGGACCTACCGCACCGCTGAGTCCGCTTACGACTCCGCTGGGTGGCGTGGTGTCCACCGTCGGCAATGCGGTTAGCGGTCTCGGTACCCAGCTCGGCACCGCGATCTCCACCGGGCCGATCCAGCAGGTCACGCAGGCTGTCAGCTCGGCGATCACGCCGATTACCTCGACCGTCTCGGCGACCACTCAAACGATTGGCGATGCGACCGGTCTGGGCGCGCCGCTCAACGGTCTGCTCTCGACCATCGGCCATGGTCTGGATTCCGCCGGCAGCACGATCAGCGGAGCAACCGGCAATCCGATCGGTCAGAACCTCGGCAACATCGTCACCAAGGTCGGCGACACCGTTACCTCTGCGGGCGGTCTGCTAACCGCCGGGGGCACGGGCTCGAGCAATCCGCTCGGGCCGCTCACCGGACTGCTCGGTTCGCTGCCCGGTACGCTTACTGGCGGTCTGGGTGGCCTGGGTGGACTCGGCGGTTCCGGTACGGGTACGGGCTCCGGCTCTGGCGGTCCGCTGGCGCCTGTCACCGGGCTGCTCAACACGGTCACCGGAGCTGTTACTGGTGCGCTCGGCGGCAGCACCGGGCCCCTCGCGCCGGTTACCGGGTTGCTTACCAGCGTCACGGGAAGTTTGACTGGCGTGCTGGGCGGCATCGGCGGAACCGGTACTTCGGGATCGAATCCGCTTGCTCCTGTTACCGGGTTGCTCGGTACGGTCACCGGTGCGCTCGGCGGCGTAGCGGGCGGAGCTGGCGGTTCGGGCTCGAATCCGCTGGCGCCGGTTACCGGACTGCTCGGATCTGTCACGGGAGCGCTCGGCGGCGTAGCGGGCGGCAGTTCGGGTTCGAATCCGCTGGCGCCTGTCACCGGGCTGCTCGGGTCCGTGACCGGAGCGGTCAGTGGGGCAACGGGTGGATCGACAGGCGGCTCGAGCGGGACGGGTAGCTCGGCGGGTCTGGGCGGTCTGCTCGCGCCGGTCACCGGTCTGCTCACCTCGCTCACGGGCGGGCTGACCGGCGGCTCATCGTCATCCGGCGGTCTGCTCGGCGGACTTGGCTCGCTCGCCAGTACACCTAAGAAATAACAACAACGTCTCATCATCTCAGGGAGTGCGGCGGACCGATAACACGGTCCGCCGTTTTTTTTGTGCTGTGCTGACTGTCGAGTTGTGCCGAAGCCCGGCGGCTCTGCGTGGCGGACATCGTGCTGATCAGGCATGCGAGGTCGCTTCGCGTTACGTTACGCACCGCGTGTGGGGGTGCCTGTTCCGTGACACATCGAAGCCGGCGCTCAACGCTCTCGAACCATTGCGATCCCTTTCCCTTTATTCCACAGGCTTTGGCGGTTTGTGGCGCTTGCCGGAGAAATTGGCATAGCGCTTGCAGTTGACCCCCTATCGGTTTATTTCCGAGGGGAAAAAAGCATGAATCGCCAATTCAAAATGACGACGATCGCAATGTGCGTATCGTCACTGATCGCGCTCTCAGGGTGCGGATCGACTGTTACTAAACCGCTGGGAAGTGGCTCCGGTGGCGGAATCATCGGCACCGGCGGTGGAGGTGGTGGTACGGGTACCGGCGGTGGCGGGACGGGTACTGGCGGTGGTGGTGGGAAGACGCCGACACCGACACCGACACCGACACCGACACCGACTCCTACTCCGACGCCGACGCCCACTCCGACGCCGACGCCTACCCCGACGCCGACGCCTACCCCGACGCCGACGCCTACCCCGACGCCGACGCCTACCCCGACGCCGACGCCGACACCTACCCCGACGCCGACGCCTACCCCGACGCCGACGCCTACTCCGACGCCAACGCCGACGCCGACGCCTACCCCGACGCCAACGCCGACGCCTACGCCTACGCCTACGCCTACGCCTAACGCCAACGCCATCGGCAACGTCGTCCAGAACACCGGCAACATCGTCACCGCGACGGGCCAAACCGTCTCCGCGATCGGCGGCCAGATCGGTCTCACGCCGATTCCGGGCGGCAACCCCGCGACGACCGCTGCGCTCGGCAACGTCGTCTCCAACCTCGGCGCCGGTGTCACTGCGCTCGGCAATGGAACGGCCAACGGCCTCGGCCAGCTCGGCAAGGCTACCGACCCGCTCGGCATCACCCTCGCGAGCTCAGGCAATGTCGTCTACGACGCCGGCCAGGCCGTCAACAACGTCGGGCAGCTGGTCACGAGCCTCGGCACTGGACCTACCGCACCGCTCAGTCCGCTCACCACGCCGCTCGGTGGGCTCGTCTCTGCAGTGGGCAACGCCGTCAGCGGTATCGGTACGCAGCTCGGTACCGCGATCTCGACCGGACCGATCCAGCAGGTCACACAGACTGTCAGCTCGGTGATCACACCGATCACCTCGACTGTTTCGGCGACCACTCAGGCCATCGGTGACACGACTGGTCTCGGCGCGCCGCTCAATGGTCTGCTCTCGACCATCGGTCATGGTCTCGATGCCGCAGGCGCGCAGATCAGTGGAGCCACGGGCAATCCGATCGGCCAGAACCTGGGCAACGTCGTCACCAAGCTCGGCGACACGGTTACCTCGGCAGGTGGTCTGCTCACCTCGGGAGGTACGGGCTCGGGCAATCCGCTTGCGCCGCTCACCGGACTGCTCACCTCGCTGCCTGGCACGCTTACCGGCGCGCTCGGTGGTCTGGGCGGTCTGGGCGGTGGACTCGGCGGATCGGGTTCTGGCTCAGGCGGTGGACCGCTCGCGCCTGTGACCGGCCTGCTCAACACCGTCACCGGAACGCTTACCGGTGCGCTCGGTGGCAGCACGGGACCGCTCGCCCCTGTCACCGGCTTGCTCACCAACGTCACCGGGACGTTGACCGGCGTACTGGGTGGCCTCGGTGGAGCGACTGGCGGCACCGGCGGGACCGGGTCAAATCCGCTGGCACCTGTCACCGGTCTGCTTGGATCCGTGACCGGCGCACTCGGTGGTGCAACCGGCGGAACGGGAAGCTCAGGCTCGAACCCGCTCGCCCCTGTCACCGGTCTGCTCGGGTCTGTGACCGGTGCACTCGGTGGCGCAACGGGTGGTTCGACCGGCGGCTCAGGCGGCACGGGAGGTTCAAGTGGAACGGGTGGGTCCAGCAGCTCCGGCGGTCTGGGCGCTCTGCTTTCACCAGTCACGGGTCTGCTCAACTCGCTCACCGGCGGACTGACCGGCGGCTCGGGTTCCTCGACTTCCGGCGGACTGCTCGGCGGACTCGGCGCATCGACTACGCCACCCAAGAAATAACGACAGCAGCTCAACACGCCAGGGAGTACGGCGGACCGGTCACCCGGTCCGCCGTTTTTCTTTAGGGCTGCACCGACCGTCCCGCGGCACTCGCGGCCCATTCGCCCTGTATGACCGATACCGCATTCGCCGGCGATACAAGGCCGCTTCGCGTTACGTTACGCACCGCCTATGCGAGCGCCTGTTCCACGACACATTGAGACTGGCAAGCTCCATCGACGGACTGTCGCGATCCCTTTCCGTTGATTCCATTGGCCTCGGCGGTTTGTACCGGTTGCTGGAGAGATTGGCATAGCACTTGCAGTTGACTCCTCCACTAGATTCTTTACGAGGGGAGGCCAACATGAATCGCCAATTCAAAATGACGACGATCGCAATGTGTGTATCGTCACTGATCGCGCTGGCAGGCTGCGGATCGACCGTTACTAAACCGCTGGGCAGTGGCTCCGGTGGCGGAACCATCGGCACCGGTGGTGGTACAGGTACCGGCGGTGGCGGGACGGGTACTGGCGGTGGTGGTGGGAAGACGCCTACTCCGACGCCTACTCCGACGCCGACGCCGACGCCGACACCTACCCCGACGCCTACTCCTACCCCGACACCGACTCCTACCCCGACACCGACACCGACACCGACACCGACACCGACACCGACGCCGACGCCGACGCCGACGCCCACACCGACGCCGACGCCTACCCCGACGCCGACTCCGACACCGACGCCTACTCCGACACCGACGCCTACTCCGACGCCGACGCCGACGCCGACGCCGACACCGACGCCGACTCCGACGCCGACGCCGACTCCGACTCCGACTCCGACTCCGACACCGACGCCTACTCCGACGCCGACGCCCACGCCGACGCCGACGCCTACCCCAACGCCGACGCCCACGCCGACGCCGACGCCTACCCCGACGCCAACGCCGACGCCTACGCCTACGCCTAACGCCAACGCTATCGGCAACGTCGTCCAGAACACCGGCAACATCGTCACCGCGACTGGCCAGACGGTCTCCGCGATCGGCGGTCAGATCGGACTCACGCCGATTCCGGGCGGCAACCCCGCGACGACCGCTGCGCTCGGCAACGTCGTCTCCAACCTCGGCGCCGGTGTCACTGCGCTCGGCAATGGAACGGCCAACGGCCTCGGCCAGCTCGGCAAGGCTACCGACCCGCTCGGCATCACCCTCGCGAGCTCAGGCAATGTCGTCTACGACGCCGGCCAGGCCGTCAACAACGTCGGGCAGCTGGTCACGAGCCTCGGCACTGGACCTACCGCACCGCTCAGTCCGCTCACCACGCCACTCGGTGGGCTCGTCTCTGCAGTGGGTAACGCCGTCAGCGGTATCGGTACGCAGCTCGGTACCGCGATCTCGACCGGACCGATCCAGCAGGTCACACAGACTGTCAGCTCGGTGATCACACCGATCACCTCGACTGTTTCGGCAACCACTCAGGCCATCGGTGACACGACTGGTCTCGGCGCGCCGCTCAATGGTCTGCTCTCGACCATCGGTCATGGTCTCGATGCCGCAGGCGCGCAGATCAGTGGAGCCACGGGCAATCCGATCGGCCAGAACCTGGGCAACGTCGTCACCAAGCTCGGCGACACGGTTACCTCGGCAGGTGGTCTGCTCACCTCGGGAGGTACGGGCTCGGGCAATCCGCTTGCGCCGCTCACCGGCCTGCTCACCTCGCTGCCTGGCACGCTTACCGGCGCGCTCGGTGGTCTGGGCGGTGGACTCGGCGGATCGGGTTCTGGCTCAGGCGGTGGACCGCTCGCGCCTGTGACCGGCCTGCTCAACACCGTGACCGGAACGCTCACAGGTGCGCTCGGTGGCAGCACGGGACCGCTTGCGCCTGTCACCGGCTTGCTTACCAACGTCACCGGGACATTGACCGGTGTACTGGGTGGCCTCGGTGGAGCGACTGGCGGCACCGGCGGGACCGGGTCGAATCCGCTGGCACCTGTCACCGGGTTGCTTGGATCTGTGACCGGTGCACTCGGCGGTGCAACCGGCGGAACGGGAAGCTCAGGCTCGAACCCGCTCGCCCCTGTCACCGGTCTGCTCGGGTCTGTGACCGGCGCACTCGGTGGCGCAACGGGTGGTTCGACCGGCAGCTCAGGCGGAACAGGCGGCTCAAGTGGTTCGGGCGGCCTGGGTGGTCTGCTGTCACCGGTTACCGGGTTGCTCAATTCGCTCACCGGCGGACTGACCGGCGGCTCGGGCTCCTCGACTTCCGGTGGACTGCTCGGTGGACTCGGATCGCTCGGCACGACGCCGAAGAAATAACGGCAACGTATCAACACATCAGGAAGCAAGGCGGACCGGTCACCCGGTCCGCTTTTTTTCGAGCGTCGCTGATTGCTCTGCGGCGCTAAAGCTCGACAGTTCCAGTTCTGCATGACAAGGCAACGGCCGCATTCCCCAGGGACGCGAAACCGTTGCGCGTTACGTTACGCATCGCATACACGGCGGCCTGTTCCACGACACATCGCGGCCGGCGAGCCGCATCGACGGACTGTCGCGATCTCTTTCCGTTGATTCCATTGGCCTCGGCGGTTTGTACCGGTTGCTGGAGAGGTTGGCATAGCGCTTGCAGTTGACTTCTCCACTAGATTCTTTACGAGGGGAGCCCAACATGAATCGCCAAATCAAAATGACGACGATCGCAATGTGTGTATCGTCACTGATCGCGCTGACAGGCTGCGGATCGACCGTTACTAAACCAGGTGGTGCGGGAAGTGGCTCCGGTGGCGGAACCATCGGCACCGGAGGTGGGGGTGGAGGCGGAGGAACGCCTACGCCTACTCCGACGCCTACGCCTACGCCTACTCCGACACCCACGCCGACGCCGACGCCGACGCCTACGCCCACTCCGACGCCGACACCCACCCCGACGCCAACCCCGACGCCGACGCCTACTCCGACGCCCACACCGACACCGACACCGACACCGACGCCTACTCCGACTCCGACGCCGACTCCTACGCCGACGCCGACGCCCACACCGACTCCGACGCCCACACCGACACCTAGCGCCAACGCCATCGGCACCGTCGTCCAGAAGACCGGCAACATCGTCACCGCGACTGGCCAGACGGTTTCCGCGATCGGTAGCCAGATCGGACTCACGCCGATTCCTGGCGGCAACCCCGCGACGACCGCTGCGCTCGGCAACGTCGTCTCTAACCTCGGCGCCGGCGTGACCGCGCTCGGCAACGGAACGGCGAACGGCCTCGGCCAGCTCGGCAAGGCCACCGACCCGCTCGGCATCACCCTCGCCAGTTCAGGCAATGTCGTCTATGACGCCGGACAGGCCGTCAACAACGTTGGACAACTGGTCACGAGCCTCGGTACTGGACCTACCGCACCGCTGAGCCCGCTCACGACTCCGCTCGGTGGCGTTGTATCGACCATCGGCAATGCCGTCAGCGGTCTCGGTACACAGCTTGGCACAGCGATCTCCACCGGGCCGATCCAGCAGGTCACGCAGGCTGTCAGCTCGGCGATCACGCCGATTACCTCGACCGTCTCGGCGACCACCCAAACGATCGGCGATGCGACCGGCCTGGGCGCACCGCTCAACGGCCTGCTCTCGACCATCGGCCATGGTCTGGACTCCGCCGGCAGTGCGATCAGCGGAGCGACCGGCAATCCGATCGGTCAGAACCTCGGCAACATCGTCACCAAGGTCGGCGACACCGTCACCTCGGCAGGTGGCTTGCTGACCTCTGGAAGCGCGAGCTCGGGCAATCCGCTTGCGCCGCTCACCGGCCTGCTCACCTCACTGCCTGGCACGCTTACCGGCACGCTCGGCGGGCTGGGTGGTCTGGGCGGTGGACTCGGCGGATCGGGTTCTGGCTCAGGCGGTGGACCGCTCGCGCCTGTGACCGGCCTGCTCAACACCGTCACCGGAACACTCACCGGCGCACTGGGCGGCAGCACGGGTCCGCTCGCGCCTGTCACCGGTCTGCTCACTAACGTCACCGGAAGTTTGACTGGCGTGCTAGGCGGTCTCGGTGGGGCTACCGGAGGAACCGGCGGGACCGGTTCGAATCCGCTGGCACCTGTCACCGGTCTGCTTGGATCCGTGACCGGCGCACTCGGTGGTGCGACCGGCGGAACGGGAAGCTCAGGCTCGAACCCGCTCGCCCCTGTCACCGGTCTGCTCGGGTCTGTGACCGGCGCACTCGGTGGCGCAACGGGCGCAACGACCGGTGGCTCAGGCGGAACAGGCGGCTCAAGCGGCTCGGGCGGCCTGGGCGGTCTGCTCGCACCGGTGACCGGCCTGCTCAATTCGCTCACCGGCGGACTGACCGGCGGCTCGAGTACTTCGTCGTCCGGCGGCCTGCTCGGCGGACTCGGTTCGCTCGGCACGACGCCGAAGAAATAACGGCAACGTATCAACACTGCAGAAAGCACGGCGGACCGCTAACAACGGTCCGCCGTTTTCTTGAAGCGTCGCTATCGCCCAGCCAGACCCGCTACGCGACTCACAGCTCGTGATACGTCTCGTACGTCCTGCCGAAGTCATTGCGTTCGAGGAAGTTCGTGAACGTCATCGTGACCGACGCGTCCAGCCCTTCGACGTAGTGCCACCAGCCGATCGGCAGGAACAACAGATCGCCGGGCTCGAGCGTGCATTCGATCAGCTGCGCGTTCTGCAATGCCGGGAAACGTGTGAAGTCGACCGCGCTGCCGTCCACCTGCGAGTAGCAATGCAGATGGTTGTACATATGCGGCGTATCGCACAGCGGCACCAGCTTCACCTGCTTGCGGCCGATCACCTGCGCCATGAAGTTGTTGGTCAGATCGTGATGGAACGGCGTCTTCGTACCGGCCGGCCCAAACCAGAAAAAGCCCTTATCCGGCGACTCCGCATCGAGATACGCGCGAATCGGCTCGACGTCCGACCATAAGTCCACCAACGCTTCACGATTGTGCGAGTTGTTGTTCGCCGTCATGTAGAAGTCGTTGGTGCGGCCGCTGCGCTCGATCAGATCGACGTAGTCGCGAAAGCGCATCATGCGCTTGAGCTTCGGTTGATTGACCTCGTAGTTGGCATCGGCTTCGCGGCCGAACTGCACCTCGACCTCGCAATCGCCACAACGCTCGCGGAAGTAGTCGAAGCTCCACTTCGTGCGCGCGGGCCACGTATCGAACGTGCCGGTGATGATCACCGGCCGGTTCTGAAAGTAGTACTGCTCGAAGAATTCGTCGTGGGTCAATTTCTCGCGGCGCTCCACCGTGCCGCCATTCGCGCGCAGCCGGTTCAGCGTGCCGTACACCGACAGCATCCATTCGCGTTTGCGCAAACGATTGCGCAGTCGCGTACTGCCTAGCAGATAGGGACTCGCCAGCGCGGCTTGTACCTCGCGCGCGGCGTCTTCCGCGGCGAAGTCGTGTGAAACGAGCGCGGCCTGAAGTGCATCGGGCGGAACGTCGAGCAACAGGTTCTCGGCAATCCACCGACGCCATTCGTCGTCGATCGGACGTGTCATTGCAGCCTCTCAGTCAGGTTGTTGTTCTGACGATAGCGTCTCACGCCGCCCACCAAAAGAAAAGGCACCCGGGGGTTTAACCCGGGTGCCTTTTTCGTGCTGCTTCGATGCCGTGCGACAGGTTCGACCCGCCGCCCGGCAACGTCGGGAATTACATCTTCACGACGTCAAGCACGGACTTCTTGCCGTTCTTGTAGTTGTACAGCGAGATCACGCCGTGCTGCAGGTCGCCTTTCGAATCGAACGTCGTTTCGCCAATCACGCCCTTGTAGTCGGTCGCAGGCATTGCTGCCAGGATCTTTGCCGGATCGGTCGAGTTAGCACGCTTCATTGCATCGACGATGATGTACACAGCGTCATACGTGAACGGTGCGTAGATCTGGATCGGCTGGCCGAAACGCTTTTCGTACTTCGCTTCGAACGCCTTGCCGCCCGCCATCTTTTCGAGCGCCATACCGGCTTCCGAGCAGACGATGTTGTCGGTAGCGTCGCCGGCGAGATCGGACAGCTTGTCGGTACACACACCGTCGCCTGCCAGCACCTTCGAGCGCAGGCCGAGCTGCTTGGCCTGTTTAGCGAACGGACCGCCGGTGGCATCCATACCGCCGTACATGATCGCGTCGGGGTTTTCGCCCTTGATCTTCGTCAGAATCGCGCGGAAGTCGACGGCCTTGTCGTTGGTCGCGTCATGCGACATCACGTTCAAGCCGAGCGCCTTGGCTTTCTTCTCGAATTCGTTCGCGAGGCCCTGGCCATACGCGGTCGAATCGTCGACGATCGCGACGCTCTTCACCTTCAACTGGTTTGCTGCGTAGTTCGCGAGTGCCGGACCTTGCTGCGCATCGGTCGCGACCACGCGGTACGTCGTCTTGAAGCCCTGTTGCGTGTAAGCCGGGTTCGTTGCCGACGGCGAGATCTGCACGATGCCTGCATCGCTATAGATCTTCGATGCCGGAATCGAGGTACCGGAGTTCAGGTGGCCCACCACGGCGACGACCTTGTCGTCGACGAGCTTCTGTGCAACCTGAGTACCGGTGCGCGGGTCAGCTGCGTCGTCTTGTGCGTCGAGTTGCAGCGTGACCTTCTGGCCGCCGATCGTGAGCCCCTTCGCGTTGATTTCTTCTACCGCGAGGCGTGCACCGTTTTCGTTGTCCTTGCCCAGGTGGGCAATGCCGCCGGTCAGCGGTGCGACGTGACCGATCTTGACGACCTCGTCCGCCACCGCGGTCGTTGCCATCGTAGCGAACAGCATGGCCGCAGCGCTGATCGGCAACAGCTTTTGAAGCTTGATATTCATGTAAGTCTCCAGTTTCGGTCCCATAAGCAACGTAATCGCCCTGTGCCCCCGCTCCATCCCTGCTTGTCCCGTGGACGATCACGCCGGATGCATCGTTCATGCACTTGGCCAGCACGTGTGTCGACCTGTTTGTGACAGGTGCCTACCCGTACTTGCGCGCAAGTGTAGGCGATCAAATTAATTTAGGGGATTTTTTTGGGAAACTGGGATCACTACCAATAGCGCTTATTCGATAAGAGCCCTCGTAGAAACCCCAGTGATACACGGAAAGCACCAGCCCATGCGGGTTTCCGCCAGGTACCCGGTGCGCCGGATGCTCCGCCAACAGTCCAGCTAAAGATAGAGACGACAATACCGTTAATAGTTTGAATAGCCATTGCAAACACAAGAACAATTGATGAAAACGAGCGCGTGAGTGCGGTGCACTTCAATGGCGGGATGCCGGGATGTCCACAGTGCCAAAAAACGAATAATCGAGATCGTTTCAATCCGCTTACGGGCACGACGGAGCGCATCGCGATCGGCCGGGCGCCCGCACTGCAAGCCTGTTCTTTTGATGGCACACTGACCAGCCCCGACATCAACCGCTTTTGTTCCAGGAGAACAGTGTGAGCACGACTTCGCGATGGATCGACATTCCGGCCGGCGCCGACAGCTTCGAAGGTTATCTGGCGCTGCCGCAGAGCGGCAAGGGACCGGCGGTCATCATCATTCAGGAAATTTTCGGCGTGAACAGCCACATCCGCACGGTCGCCGATCAGTACGCGGCCGACGGCTATGTCGCGTTTGCGCCGGACATCTTCTGGCGCACGCAACCGCGCGTCGAGCTGACTTACGCCGGCTCGGACCGCGATAAAGGTATCGAGCTGATGCAGAAGACCGATGTCGGTCTCGCGGTCGCCGATATCGGCGCAAGCGCTGCGGCGCTGCGCGCGCGGCCTGAAGTGACCGGCAAGATTGCGGCGATCGGCTATTGCTTCGGCGGCCGGCTCGCCTACCTCGCAGCAGCGCAGGGCACGGTCGACGCAGCGGTCGCGTATTACGGCGGCGGCATCCAGAACGCGCTCGACGAAGCGCCGAAGATCAAGGTACCGATGCTGTTCCACTACGCCGAACTCGATCACGGCATTCCGTTGTCGGCGGTCGGTGAAGTGAAAGAGCGTTTCGCCGGTCGCGACGACGCCGAATTCCATGTGTATGCCGGCGCGGACCACGGCTTCAACTGTACCGACCGCGCGTCGTACAACCAGCACGCGTCGGCGCTTGCGCATGGCCGCACGCTGACGTTCCTCGGCGAACGGCTGTAAAGCACGCGTGCAAGCGGACTACCTCGCGCACGACGCAACCGGCCTCGCCGAACTGATCCGCACGCGCGAAGCCAGCGCGCGCGAGTTGCTCGACATCGCCATCGCGCGTGCCGAGGCAGTCAATCCGGCGATCAATGCGATCGTCCTGAAGGACTACGACGCGGCGCGTCAGCGCGCCGCGCGCCTTGAGGCGAATGGCACCGGGCAGGGGCCGCTCGCCGGCGTGCCGTATCTGATGAAGGATCTCGGTGCGGCGATGGCGGGCTTGCGTCTGTCGATGGGTAGCCGCCACTTTCGCCACTACGTTCCCACCGAAGACGCACCAATCGTCGCGCTCTCGAAAGCGGCCGGTCTGAACATCTTCGGCAAGACGAACACGCCGGAACTCGGCCAGATGCCGTACACGGAACCCGAACTATTCGGGCCGTGCCGCAACCCGTGGAGTCTCGATCACACGCCGGGCGGATCGAGCGGTGGAGCGGCGGCAGCGGTAGCCGCGGGCATCGTGCCGCTTGCGCATGCGGCAGATGGCGGCGGTTCGATCCGCATCCCGGCATCGTGCTGCGGGTTGTTCGGACTGAAGCCGTCGCGTGGCCGCACGCCTGGAGCAGGCGATCCGCTGCCCGGCGACATGGGCATCGATCACGCAATCTCTCGCAGCGTGCGCGACAGCGCACTGCTACTCGATCTCACGTCGGGCAACGCGCACCTGCCGACAGGTGCGCCCGGCACGTTCGTCGGCGCGCTGAAGGAACCGGTCAAGCCGCTGCATATCGGCTATCTGACCGAAGCGATGTTCGCGCCCGCGCTATCTGGCGATGTGCGCGCCTCGCTCGACGACGCCGCGCAACTGGCTGCATCGCTGGGACACCATATCGAGCCGGTTTCATCCGGCGTCGATTTCATCGCCGCACGCGATGCGTTCCTCGCAGTGTGGTCGGTGATCGCAGAAGATGCCGTACTGCATGCCGAAAGTGTCTCCGGTCATAAACCGCTGAAAGCGGACTTTGAAATCGCCACGTGGGCGATGGCGCACATCGGTCGCAAGTTCGGCGCGCGCACACTGTCCGGCGCACTCGAGACACAACGTCTCATCACCGCCCGGGTCACCGATCTGCTGTCGCGTTACGACGTGATCCTGTGCGCGACGCTCGCATCCGCGCCGATCAGGATCGGCGAGATGAAACCAACGTCGTGGGAGCGTATGCAGATGCGCGCAGTCACGGCGCTACCGCTCGAACCGCTGATGCGCAAACTGCTCACCGAAGCATCGAACAAGGCGTTTGCGTGGGCCGGTTGCACGGAGCTGTTCAATATGACCGGGCACCCTGCCATGTCGGTGCCGCTGTACTGGAATGCGCGCGGGTTGCCAGTCGGCGTGCAGTTCGCGGCGCGCGCGGGCGCTGAAGCGATGTTGTTGCAGCTGGCGGCACAACTGGAAGCGGCGCGCCCGTGGTTCGACCGGCGGCCGCCGTTAATGCCTGCGCGTGGGTGAACCTGTCGCGGTTCCGCATTCACGCCACGCGCAGCCAGCGCTGCTCCGCTGGAATCAGGCCTTCTTGTTATAGGCGCTGCACCAACCCTTGCTGGACACCTGCTTGCCGCCGAACATCGGACAGGCACCCCAGGGGTCGGCGGCCTTGCCCTGGTAGAAGCTGCAGTTGCCGCAATCCTGGCCGGCGGCGTACTTCGCATACTTCGCCTTGTCGACCTTGGTGGCGTCTTCCTTGTAGCCGAGCGCCTGCGCGGTCGGATCGGCTTCGGTCACCTTTGCGGCATCGGCTGCGAACGCCTGGCGGGACAGCGCGAGCGTCGACGCAACGCCGATGCTCGTAATCAAAAACGTACGACGGGATGACTTCATGGGGACTCACTCCATTCTTATTGAACTGACGCCGTTCTGACGACGACGCTCCCCAAGCATAGCAACGAAGCGCCCGTGCGTGCTCGCTCAAATGACAGAGATAAACGAATCGCTACTGCGACACGCGAGCGCAGGCACGCGGTTATGCGTAGCCGGTAAGTTCGCAGACGCGCTGCGCGATTGCTAGCGATGCCGTCAATCCCGGCGACTCGATTCCGAACAGATTGACGAGCCCCCGCACACCGTGCGCGGCCGGTCCCTGAATCAGGAAGTCGGCGGCGGGTTCGCCCGGGCCGGAGAGTTTCGGCCGGATGCCGGCATAGGCCGGTTGAAGCGCCGCATCGGGCAGTGCGGGCCAGTACGCGCGGATCGCAGCATAGAACGAGTCCGCTCGATGCGGATCGACGTCGTAACCGATCGCGTCGACCCATTCGACATCGGGACCGAAGCGTGCCTGGCCGCCGAGATCGATGGTCAGATGCACGCCGAGTCCCGCATCGTTTGGCATCGGATAGATGAGGCGGCTAAACGGCGCGTGACCCGACACGCTGAAGTAGCTGCCGCGCGCGAGAAATAGCGGCGGCACATGTCGCGCATCGAGCCCGCGGATGCTGCGCGCCAGTGCGTTCGCGTACAACCCTGCGCTGTTCACGACGCAGGCGGCGCTGATTGTGGTCGGTGCCGCGCCGCCCACTTTGACGATGAACCGCCCGTTGCTGGCTTCGATTGATTCGACCGGCGCATGAAACGCGCACACCGCGCCGTCGCGTTCCGCATCGCCCTGCAGCGCAAGCATCAACTGATGGCTGTCGACGATCCCCGTTTGCGGCGAAAACACCGCCGCGACACAGTGCAGCGCCGGTTCGAGCGCCTGCGCTTCCGCGCCACTGATCCGCAGCAGATCGAGCACGCCGTTTTCCTTGCCGCGCGCCGCAATGCTTTCGAGCTGTGGAATCTGGTTAGGCGAAGTTGCAACGAGCAACTTGCCGCATCGCTGATGCGGTACGCCGCGTGCCGCGCAATATTCGTAGAGCAGTTCGCGACCATGCACACACAGCGACGCTTTTAGCGAACCGCGCGGATAGTACAGCCCCGCATGGATCACTTCGCTGTTACGCGAACTGGTGCCGACGCCGATCGCTTCCGCCGCTTCGACAACGATCACTTCGCGTCCGCGCGCCGCCAGCGCGCGCGCCACGGCGAGGCCTACTACGCCCGCGCCGATCACTACACATTCGATCTGATCCATGGGTCTCGCAGCGGCGCTACGCGCCGCGCTTCGTCTCGCTCGGTTGCTGCCTGGCTGCTGGATGGAAACAGGGTGTGGTCACGAGCGACACAAACGCGCTACAACGCGCCGTGTGTCGCCGCGAACCTCATCCGCATTTGTCGAAATTGTACGACGCGGAACAAAAGAGACGCAGAAGCGTTCAGAATCCGATCGGCTTGCGACGCGTGCCGTAGTCGAGACGAATGTCGTCGGGTTCGATCTGCTCGTGACCGGCAATCCGCGCCGCGCCGAATCCGTTGAGGATCGCGCGGCGCATTTCGCGCGGCGACGCCTGGGTCAGCGCGTCGAGCGTCCGATCATCGAGTTGCGTCGGAAAACGCACGCCCCAACCGTGCGCGGTGCGAATTTCATCGTAGATCGCCTGCGCGATGCGGCGCGCGCCGTCGCGATCGGGCGGCGGAATCTCGTACACGTTCATGCGGTTCAGGATTGGCTCGGGAATCGCGCGTTCATCGTTTGCCGTCGCGATCCAGATCACGTGGCCCGCGTTGATCGGCACTTCGGCAAATTCGTCGATGAAGGTCTGCGCCGTATCGTGTTCGAGCAAGGCGTACAACGCGCCGAGCGGATCGTATTGCGAATCGCCGGTAGCCTTGTCGATTTCATCGACTACGATGACCGGGTTTGCGTAGCTGCCGTGCACGAGCGCCTCGAACACCTTGCCCGGTTTTGCGTTCTTCCATTGCGACGATGCACCTGACAGTATCCAGCCTGCGGTGAGCGAACTCATCGCGATGTAGTGATAGGCAGTGCCCAGCAGTCGCGCGAGATGCTTCGCAAAATGCGTCTTGCCGATGCCGGGGTCGCCGAGCAGCAGGATCGGCATCAGCTCGAGCCGGTCCTCGGTTTCGATGCACAGCGCGACCTGGCGGCGCACATCGTCGAGCGGTTCTTCGAAGTTCGGCAGCGCGCCGATCAGATCGTCGATCGATGGCATCCGGTTCGGCTTGACGCAGAAGCGTAGGTTACCGATCTTCAGCATCTTCTCGTACGTCGTGCGCAACGCGTCGTTCGCACCATCGCCAAGCTCGTTCAGCGCGGTCTCGATCCGGTCGAGATCGTAGACCTTGCTGAACGACGCCACGGCGATTTCCTGCTTGATCATGGCTGTCGTCATCGTTCACCCCGTCGTGCTGGACCCGCCGGTGCGGCATTTTTGCGCACCGTTATAAGTCAGTGTAGCGATGCACAATCTGCACGCAAGCGAGCAGCCGCATGGGTTTGCTGCTAACAGGCACAGCGCATGCTCTAGCTGGGTGATGCGAATTCCCGACATCAGCTGAAATGCACTCTTGCAGAACCCGTCGCGCGATTGGCTGTCAGAGAACCGTTATTGCCATAAGGCGTAAGATGGGCGCCTGTTCCATCGGCAGAATTCAGGCGCCGGAGATCGTTCTCATGTGGAAAACCAGTATCGTCGCCGTGCTGTTCGGCACTGCGTTGCTCGCTCATGCGCAGGAGTCTGCGCAGCCGGTCGTGCAATGGCAGTTGCAGGTGATGCGCGACGGCCAGCAGATCGACGCATTCGACGGTACAACGACCGTCGGCCAGGCGCGCACGGACACGCATCATCATGTCGTGCAACACAACGTCGGCTGCAAGGATCAACCGGGTGGCAGCATCGATCTGTCGCGCACGCTCACCGTGTCGCCGACCCAGGCCGACGCGAACACGGTGACGCTCGCCATCGACGCACAGGAAACCCTCGAAGACGACAACGCGCAGCAAACCAGCGAAGGCTGCAAGCTGCCGCCGCAACCGCGCGTCGTGAACGCCAGTCATCCCGGCCTGCAGGTCAAGACTGGTGAATGGACTACATGGACGATCGTCGACAAGAGTCCGACGCTCGCCTACCGGGTACGCGCGAGTCTCGCGAACCACTCATGACATCGACAAAAGACGTGGACAACGCGGCATGCGAAACCCCGAGGATCTGATTCGCGACATCGCGCAGCCGAAAGACTTCATTGCGGTGAGCTGGAACCTGCACAAGGGTCGCTCGCCGCTCGGCTTCCAGGCATGGCAGGCGATGCAGCGCTGGGTACAGTCGACTCAC
Source organism: Paraburkholderia sp. CHISQ3 (assembly GCF_030464945.1). NCBI lineage: Bacteria > Pseudomonadati > Pseudomonadota > Betaproteobacteria > Burkholderiales > Burkholderiaceae > Paraburkholderia > Paraburkholderia sp. CHISQ3. Next base: position 131,879 of record NZ_JALPRG010000008.1, on the reverse strand, counting down.
GCCGATGCGTATTTCCTGCAGGAAGCGATGGCGCGGCGCATGCCGGCGCCCGTGCTGTCTAGCACGTTCGGCGCGCCGCTCACCGATCCAGCCGACGATGTCTGGCACTGCCAGGCCACCGAAATCGCCCGCGCGCTCGAACTCGAAATCGCGCTCGGGCCGAATGTGTTCAAGCCGTCATGGCGGCACGGCAATGCGATCCTGTCGCCGCATCCGCTCGACCTCGGCGGACGTTGGGACATTTCCGCGCATCGTTTCGAGCGGCGCGGCCTGCTGGTTGCGCGTGCAACGTTCGCGGGTCACTCGGTGACGCTGCTGTGCGCACATCTTGCGCTCACGCGCGCGGCGCGGCTGCGGCAGATGAACTGGATCGCACACTGGATCTCGAAGGAAGCACCGAGTGGGCCGCTCGTACTGGCCGGCGATTTCAACGACTGGCGCAACGACTCGGTGCCGCTGTTCGGCGAGCACGGGTTGCATGAAGTTGCCACGTTGCTGGGCGAGCCAGGGCGAACGTTCCCGGCGTTTTCGCCGGCGCTCGCGCTCGACAAGATGTTCGTGCGCGACATGAAACCGATCGAATGGATTCCGCCGGCCCAGGAAACGGCGTGGCTGTCGGATCATCTTCCGTATATGGCGCGCTTGCAGGTCGGTTGAACCCGGCTCATCAGAAACGCTGCGGCGTCCACACGATGCGCGCGGTAATCGCTTCACCTGGCATCAGCACCTGGCCGCCTGCGTGCTCGGGTGTCTCACCTGCGTTGAACGAGTCGGTCGTGTTCGTCACCGGCTCGACGCACAGCAAATCTTCGTTCGCCGGAGCGAACACCACCAGATGATCGAATGGCGCTTCGGCCGTGAGCGTGAGGCGCCGGCGCTCGTCGGTCCACGTCACGATCGCCTCGTGCGCCCAGCCCGCAAAATTATTGTCGAGATCGAACGCATCGGCGGACATGCCGTGGCGCAATGCATCGACGGCCGGGTGCGGGCCCAGATGCGTCGGCAACACGTCGCGGTCCGCGTGCCACATCGCCTGCACCTGCGCATGCACCTGCGTGTTCGGTGTGCGCGGGTAATACGGGTGATGACCCATACCGAACGGCATCGGCCGATCGGAGCGGTTGTGCGCGCTCAACGTCAGATGCAGCGCGCCGCCGATCAACTCGATACGCTGCTGCGCGTCGTAGCGAAACGGCCAGTCGCCGCGACGCCGGACGTCCGGCACGTGTTCGAAATGCAGTTCGAGCGCGCTCGGTGTGCGCGTACCGACCCGCCACGCGCGACGCCAGGCGTGACCATGCAACGCGTGCGGAAAGCGATTGCCGTCGCCGGCGAGGTCGACCGTGCGCCCCTCGAATTCGAAACGCGCATCGCGAATGCGGTTACAGTACGGAAACAGTGGGAAGCTGCCCATTTGCAGCGGATCACCGGCGTTAAGCGCAGATTGCGTCGCTGGCCGGAACCAATGTAACGGGCCGGCAGTCGAGACATCGTAGTACGACGCAATCGAGCCACCGATATGTGGTGCCACCGTCAACCGTGTGTCGCCGCTCGCCAGTTCGATCAAGGCGGCGTCGGCGTGCGGCGCGCGGGACGGCGCGGCGCGGGGAACAGATACGGCGGTACTCGAAGATGCGTCGCGCATGGTCGGATAGAAACGGCGGTTGAGGGTCAGAAACGACCCGGCGCGACTGAGAATCGCACGACACAGCGGGATTGGTCAATATTATTAGTAATAAATTGTCATATGTTTCCAGTACACGGCGGCGCCCTGTAGAGCCATTTAGACGGGTTTTGGCGCGTTGCCGGGCGCATATTATTAGTGTTACCGTCAATCCAGCCGGTTTCCCGGCATTTCCTGCTCTTGCCGCCGCGCCCGCGCGGACAGCCTTATGAAGAAATCGACTCAACGCCGTCCTACGATGACTGACATCGCCAAACTCACCGGCGTGTCCCAATCTTCAGTCTCACTGGTGCTGAACAACGCGACGGGAGCCAAGTTCTCCGAAGCCACCCGCAACAAGGTGCTGAAGGCGGCCCACGATCTCGGCTACCGGCTCGCGACGCGCGCACCGGTCGCGCCATCCAAGGACGAACGCAACCTGATCGTCTACCTGGCCGACGAGATCTCGACGAGCCCGCACCCGGTCGTCAACATCGACGGCGCGCGCGACGCGGCCTACGCGAACGGCAAGATGCTCGCGGTCTACTCTACTCACGGCAACGCCGACATCGAACAGCAGGTGCTCGACACCGTACTCTCGAGCCCCAACGTGTTCGGCGTGGTCTACGCAACCGTCTACACGCGCAAGGTCAGCCTGCCGGCTGCGCTGTCGCGCGTGCCGACCGTGCTGCTGAACTGCTACACGAGCGAAGGAGGCCAGTCGTCGGTGGTGCCGGCCGAGGTGGCGGGCGGCCACATCGCGACCGAATACCTGCTGCGCGCCGGCCATCGGCGGATCGGCTACATCAACGGCGAGCCGTGGCAGGACGCGTCGAAAGACCGGCTGAAGGGCTACCGCACGGCGCTCGCCACCGCCGACCTGCCGTACACGCCCGAGCTGGTGCGCGACGGCGACTGGAGCTCCGGCACCGGCTTCGAGCAAACGTTGTCGTTGATGCGCGAGCCGAATCCGCCGTCCGCGATCTTCTGTGCGAACGACCTGATGGCGCTCGGCGCAATCGAAGCGCTCAAGCAGCTCGGCCACCGCGTGCCCGAAGACGTTTCGGTGCTCGGTTACGACGACCAGGAGATTGCGCGTCACACACATCCGGCACTATCCACGGTCGTGCTGCCCAACTACGAGCTGGGCCGCTGGGCCGTCGAAACCCTGCTGCAGGAAGAGCACAACCGTGCCGCCGGTGCCCCGGTGCGGCACCGCATGGTCAAACTCGATGGGCCGTTGGTCGAACGCAGCTCGGTGAGGGTAATTACCGAGGCGGAACAGCCCGTGATTAATATTATTAGTGATTGACCAATAATAATTTCGGGTGAAATAATCGGCGGGTCCGGGAATCTTCGCGTGGGGATGCGCCGGACCGCAACACCACAAAAGCACAAGCAACCCACCAGGCACTGGAGGAAGACATGGCGTCGCACAATCGGCAGTTGAGCCGTCTACGGGTTCGCCCGCTGGCCGGATCGTTTCAGGTACTGACACTCGCATTGACACTCGGTCTCGGGGCGGCCGCGGCACATGCCGACGACGCGCTCCCCAAGCTGCCGAACAAGACCCCGCTGAAAGTCGGCTTCGCACAGACCGAAAGCAATAACCCGTGGCGGCTTGCCGAAACGAAGAGCTTCAAGGACGTCGCCGCCAAATGCGGCTGGCAACTGGTGATGACCGACGCCAACAGCTCGAACTCGAAGCAGGTGTCCGATATTCAAAGCATGATCGCGCAGCACGTCGATCTGCTCGTGTTCCCGCCGCGCGAAGAAAAGCCGCTCGCACCGGTCGTGTTGCAGGCGAAGAAGGCCGGCATTCCGGTCATCCTCGTGGATCGCGATGTCGATCAGTCGGTGGCCAAAGCGGGTCGCGACTACATCACGTTCATCGGTTCGGACTTCATCGATCAGGGTCACCGCGCCGCCGACTGGCTCGTCAAGGCGACCGGCGGCAAGGCGAAGATCATCGAACTCGAAGGCACCACCGGCGCTTCGGCTGCCAACGATCGCAAGAAGGGCTTCGACGAAGTCATCGCGAAGAATCCAGGCATGCAGATCATCGCGTCGCAAAGCGGCGATTTCGCGCGCGATAAAGGCCGCCAGGTCATGGAGACGTTGTTGCAGGCGCATCCTGACGTGACCGCGGTATACGCGCACAACGACGAAATGGCGCTTGGTGCGATTGCCGCGATCAAGGCAGCCGGCAAGCAGCCGGGCAAGGACATCCAGATCGTGACGATCGACGGAACGAAGGGCGGCATGGACGCAATCGCCGCTGGCGAACTCGGCGCGAGCGTGCAGTCGAGCCCGTTCTTCGGTCCTCTGGCTTGCGATGTCGCGCAGCGCTATGCGAAGGGCGAAAAGATTCCGACGTGGGTGAAGGTCTCGGATCGCTTCTACGACAAGAGCAACGTGCAGCAGAGCATGCAGTACGGCTATTGATCGAAACGTAACGAGGTAACGCGGGGCCGGCGTGCAACGCGACCCGCTCCGCGGTTCACGGGCAGTGCGTGAGCGGAGAGCGTCGAGCGCTCCGCTGACGGGAAGGTTGGAAGCGGCGCGCCCGCAACAGGCGTAGAGCATCGCGCGGGCCGCCGCTTCGCTTTGTCCGGCGTACCATCATCTTGCGGCGCGGCCAGTGTGCCTGCCGCGCGAAATACAGCATCGCATCCGGAGGACCCCGTGACGGCATCCGCCAGCCAGGCGCCACCCTCTCCAGACTTGCTTCGTTCGCCGCTGCTGGATATGCAGGACATCCAGATCAGCTTCGGCGGCGTGCCCGCATTGCGCGGCGCGAACCTGAGCGTCGCAGCCGGCGAAGTGCACGCGCTGATCGGTCAGAACGGCGCCGGCAAGTCGACCATGATCAAGATCCTGACGGGCGCGTACCGGCGCACCGGCGGGAGCGTGCGCTTCGAAGGTCGCGAGATCGATTTCCGCAGCCCGAAGGCCGCGCGCGAAGCGGGCATCAGCACGATCTACCAGGAGATCAACCTGGTGCCGTTCCGCTCGGTGGCGGAAAACATTTTTCTCGGCCGCGAGCCGCGTCGTTTCGGTTTGATCGACTGGCGCACGGTGCAGCGCCGTGCCGCCGAGCTGCTCGAATCGTTTGGTTTGCAGGTCGATGTGAAGAAGCCGGCCGGCAGCTATTCGACGGCGATCCAGCAGATGGTCGCGCTGGCGCGTGCTGTTTCGGCGGACGCGAAGATGGTGATCATGGACGAGTCCACGTCGTCGCTCGACGAGCGCGAAGTGGAACTGCTCTTCACCGTCGTGCGCAAGCTGCGCGACGACGGCCGCGCGGTCATCTTCGTGTCGCACCGGCTCGATGAGCTGTATGCGCTCTGCGATCGCGTCACGGTGATGCGCGACGGACAGACCGTCGCACAAAGCACGATGGCCAACATGGACAAGCGCCAGCTCGTCACGACGATGCTCGGCCGTACGCTCGCCGCCGTCGTGGAAGGCGATACCGCCGAACGTGAAGTGCATCTCGCGCGTCGCGGCGAAGCGGCGATCAGCGTGCGCAAGGTCGGCGCGCGGCCGCTCGTCAACGATGTCTCGCTTGACGTGCATCGTGGCGAAGCCGTCGGACTTGCCGGGCTGCTCGGCTCGGGACGTACGGAGACGATGCGTCTGATGTTCGGTGCCGATCCGCTCGAACGCGGCACGGTCGAGATCGGCGGCGAAACGGTCGCCTTGAAATCGCCGCAGGATGCGATTGCGCGCGGCCTCGCGTATCTGACCGAAGACCGCAAGGGCGACGGCATCGTGCCCGAGCTGTCGGTACGCGACAACCTCACGCTCGTGTGCCTGCGCACGCTCGCGAAGCACGGCATCGTCGACCGGAAACAGCAGCAGGCGATCGTCGAGCGCTTCGTCGCATCGCTTGGCATCAAGCTGCGCAGTCCAGATCAACCGATCCGCGAGCTCTCGGGCGGCAATCAGCAAAAGGTATTGCTCGCGCGCTGGCTGGCCGCGCAACCGACGCTGCTGCTGCTCGACGAACCGACGCGCGGCATCGACGTCGGCGCCAAAGCGGACGTCGCGAAGATCGTGCGCGATCTGCGCGATGCGGGCCTTGCGGTGTTGCTGTCCGCATCCGAACTCGAAGAACTGACCGCCGTTGCCGACCGCGCGGTCGTGATCCGCGATGGCCGCACGGTCGCCGAACTGAATGGTGCTGCAATGAGCGAAACCGCAATCATGGACGCCATTGCGTGGGGCAGCGAAGGCCAGTCGGCACTGGCGGAAGCGGTAGACGCCGCGCACCCGGAGGACAGCCGGCATGGCTCATGATTCGTTGCGCAACGACAGCGCAGCTCCGCTTGCTACTGCAACCGCTGCTGCACCTTCTGCGCCGGCAGCGGCGGTGAAGAAACGTCACCGGCTCACGATCCAGCGCGAGATCGCCGTGCTGCTCGCGATGCTCGTCTTCAATCTCATCTTCACGCCGCACTTCTGGTCGCTGCAAACCTTCAACGTCAACCTGACCCAGGTCGTGACGATCGTGATCGTCGGTATCGGCATGACGCTGGTGGTCGCGACGGGGGGTATCGATCTGTCGGTTGGGGCATCGATGGCGATCGCCGGTGCGCTCGCGCCGATGCTGTTCATGCATATCGACGGCGCGCTCGGCATCGCGCTCGCGTTCGTGTTGCCGGTGCTGGCCGCAGCGGTATGCGGCACGTTCAACGGGTTGCTGGTCACGCGATTATCGGTGCAGCCAATCGTCGCCACGTTAGTGCTATTCATCGCCGGACGCGGCATCGCGCAGGTCGTCACCGACGGCAGCCTGCAGGCGTTCGACAACCCCGCGTTCCAGTGGATCGCACTCGGCAAGGTCGCGGGCGTGCCGTTCCAGGTGCTGCTGATGTTCGCGCTCGTCGCGCTGTTCGCGTGGATCGTGCGCAAGACGCTGTTCGGGCAGTACCTGCTCGTCACCGGCGGCAACGAGAAAGCGGCGTATCTGTGCGGTATTCCGACTTCGCGTACGAAGCTGATCGCGTACACGATCTGCGCGGGTCTCGCGGGTCTCGCCGGCCTGATTTCGATTTCGGTGAACTCGTCGTCCGATGCGAATGTGGTCGGGCTCGGCATCGAACTCGATGCGATCGCGGCAGTCGCGGTGGGCGGTACGGCGTTGACGGGTGGGAAGGCGTATATCGGCGGGACGCTGATCGGCGCGCTGATCATCCAGTTGCTGCGCTACACGCTGCTCGCGCACGGTATCCCCGATGCGGCGGCGCTCGTCGTGAAGGCTGCAATCATCGTCGCGGCGGTGTATGTGCAGCGGCGCTCGCGCTGATATCGCCCGACCACGACGCTCCAGGAATTGATCCCGATGAAAAAGAACCTGCCCATCCTGATCGCACTCGCCGCGCTCGTCGTATTCGGCGTCGTGCGCTATCCCGACTTCGCGTCCGCATACAACCTCACGACCATCTGGCGTTACAACTCGATGTTCGCGCTGATCTCGATCGGCATGGCGTTCGTGATCATCACCGGCGGCATCGATCTGTCGGTCGGCACGGTTGCGGCGCTCGCCAGCGTCGTGGCAGCGCTGGCGAGCCCGTGGGGCGGCTGGGTTGCCGTACTTGCCGGCGCGGCGGCGGGTGCGGCAGTCGGTGTGCTGAACGGACTGATCATCACGCGACTGAAGATCCTGCCGTTCATCACGACGCTCGCGACGAGCCTCGGCGCGCACGGCGTTGCGTTGCTGCTGGGCAAGAACGACGCGGTGTCGATCGCCGCCGATACGAACTTCGGCAACTTCGGTCAGGGCGACCTGTTCGGCCTGCCGATTCCCGGACTCGTTGCACTCGCAGCTGCGATCGCGGGCTGGCTCGCGCTGCGCAGTACGCGCTTTGGACGACATTCGCTGGCGATCGGCGGCAGCGAGGAAGCGGCGCGGTTGATGGGGCTTAACGTCGATCGCACGCTGGTCACGGCCTATGCGGTGAGCGGTTTGCTCGCGGGGCTAGCCGGCGTGATCCTCGCCGCGCAGTTCGGCGCCGGGCAGCCTAACGAGGGTGTGGGCTGGGAGCTGTTCGCGATCTCGGCGGTGGTGCTTGGCGGCACGCTGCTGACGGGCGGCGAAGGATCGATCGCGATGACGATTGCGGGCGTGGCGCTACTTGGTCTCGTGTTCAATCTGCTGAACTTCGAGAACGGGCTGGGCTTCGTCAGTCTTTCTGCGTACTGGCAGTCGGTGATACGCGGCGTGTTCCTGCTGCTCGTGATCGTGCTGCAGGCGCGGGTGCTGAAGCAGCGTGGGCGGAAAACGGTGGCAGCTGGAGGGTAGGGGTTTGGGCATGACGCCTGCCCCGCTCGCGGGTAAGATTGCCTTTCCTCTCCGCGCGGCCGCCGTCCGCACCATACCGCCCACCGACATGCACCAGCCCTATGTTCTGATCCTGCTGCAGATCGCCGCCGTCTACCTCGTCGCGACGATAAGCCCCGGCCCGAATTTCTTCATGATCACGCAGTTGTCGCTCGCCGGGCGACGCGGACTCGGCGCGGTGTCCGCGCTTGGCGTCGGCACGGCCTCGGCGATCTGGGTCGCGCTCGCGATGCTAGGTCTCGCCACGGTGCTGCAGAAAATCGACTGGCTGTACAACGGCATCCGCATCGCGGGTGCGCTGTATCTGATCTACTTCGGCATCAAGCTGCTGCGCGCGAGCATGCAGCGCGACGATGCCTCCGCACCAGTTGCCGCGCCGCCGCCTGAAGCGACTCCGCAGGCGTATTTCCGCGCCTGGCGCTCGGGTCTGTTCACCTGTCTCACGAACCCGAAATCCTGTGCGTTCTGGACCAGTGTCTTCGCGACCATGTTCCCTCCGCACCCGCCGGTCTGGTTCTACGGCGTCGTACTCGCGATGATCGCGACGATGTCGGTGAGCTGGTACGGCAGCGTCGCCCTGATGTTCGCCACCGAACGCACGCAGCGCGGCTACCGGCGGCTGCGCCGGCCTATCGACGGCGTGTGCGGCGCGGTGCTGGTTGGCCTTGGAGCGAAACTGGCGGCGGATAGCTAGGCAGGTTCTGCGCTGCCAGGCGCCGCGACGGTCGGCTCGGCGGCACGGCGGCCCGATCCCGGCAAGGGTGCCGCTCATCGAGCGTGGAAATCGCCGCTTTCCAGGCGTTTCCCCATTAGATTCAAGGCCTTTGCCGTCCCGCCAGCAGGGTCAATGCTGCGCCGCACGACCGCTTTCGGTATCATCGCAAGATTCTGCGGCCCCCCGCCCTACGCCCCGCCCAGTCACCGCCCAGCGACCCACCGGCAGCAGGCGCGGTAGAATGGCGGATTGCGCATCGCTGCTATTTCCGCATGCGCGCATGCATCGCCCTTGCCGTGCCCGACGTCCAGTCCAATCTGGCCGCCTTCTTTTTTGCACCCAAAGCCATGAGCAACCTGACTCACCAAACCGTTCTGAGCGTCCACCACTGGACCGACACGCTGTTCAGCTTCACCTGCACGCGCGACCCCGCACTGCGCTTCGAAAACGGCCAGTTCACGATGGTCGGCCTCGAAGTCGCAGGCAAACCGCTGATCCGCGCCTACAGCATGGCGAGCGCCAACTACGAAGAACACCTCGAGTTCCTCAGCATCAAGGTGCAGGACGGTCCGCTGACGTCGCGTCTGCAGCATCTGAAGGTGGGCGACCAGGTGCTGATCGGCAAGAAGCCGACCGGCACGCTGATGGCCGATAACCTGCTGCCCGGCAAGACGCTGTGGCTGCTGTCCACAGGCACGGGTCTCGCGCCGTTCATGTCGATCATCAAGGACCCGGAAGTGTACGAGCGCTACGAAAAGGTCGTGCTCACGCATACGTGTCGCTTCGTCGACGAGCTCGCGTACAAGGAATACATCACCGAAGACCTGCACAATCACGAGTACCTCGGCGAAGTCGTCCGCGAAAAGCTCGTGTACTACCCGACGGTCACACGCGAAACATTCCAGAACCGCGGTCGCATCACCGAACTGATCGACACGAAAAAGCTCTTCGAAGACCTCGACGTGCAGCCGTTCTCGATCGAGCGCGACCGCGTCATGCTGTGCGGCAGCCCGCACATGCTGCGCGACACGCGCGAACTGCTCGATAGCCTTGGGTTCAAGGAAGGCAGCAATAACGAGCCGGGGCATTACGTCGTGGAAAAGGCGTTCGTCGGCTGAGGCCGACCGCTCGCTTGCAGCGAAACTGCTCGGGGCCATTGCGGCCCCTTCGTCACCGCAAAACCGGAGCCTCGCGCTCCGGTTTTTGTTTGTGCGGCGCCATTGGCGTGCTTCTGCCGGCGGCAACCGGCGTAGTTACAAATTCGACTTCAGGATTTAACCTTTCTTGTTGGCGTTTTTCTGACATCCCACTCTTTGACAAACCTTAGACTTTACGCGAAGACCACGCTCTAAGCCTTGCTACATCGGTATTCCTGGTTTTTTTCGGATATCATCGCGGCTCAGCGACGATAGTCAGAATCCCCACCAGGGTTAGATCCGATTTGTTGCTAAATGTAAATTTCGTTACGCTCCAACGTAACAATTGTCCGTCAAGTCGTACAAGCAACGGGCATGTCTGGGGGCTAGAGGTTCGCATGCGTTCTTTTGTCTGCACCGCCGATGACGAACTCATCCGACTGCGCAAACGCGTGCGCGAGCTGGCCGCCGAACTCGTCGGTGCGCAGGAAGCCGCACGTCGCCATCTCGCGCGCGAACTGCACGACGGCGTGGGCGCCGAGCTCACCGCCAGCCGTTTTGCGCTTGCCGGTGTCGATACCTGGCTGCCCGCCGATGCGCCGCCGCAATGCGCGGCCTCACTCGCCGTTGCGAACCGTTCGCTCGACGCCGCCTGCGAAGCGACGCGCCAGGCGGTCGCCGGCCTGCATGCACCGTCACTGGAAGCCGGTATCGTCGCCACGCTCGCACAATGGGCCGGCGGCTTCGCGACCCGCACCGGCCTGCGCACGAGCTTCGTCTGTACCGCCGACGTGCGCCTCACCCGCCTTCCCGCCGACGCAACGCTCGCCGTGTTCCGCGTCGCCCAGGAAGCGCTGAACAACACAGCCCGGCACGCCCACGCATCGTGCGCGAACGTGCGCATCGAGACCAATCGCCGGTATCTGACGCTGGCTATCAGCGACGACGGTATCGGCCTGCCGCGCGACGCACGCCGTCGGCGCGGCGAAGCGCAGGGTCATTTCGGTGTGGCCGGTATGCGGGCGCGCTGCGAGGCGTTCGGCGGCACGCTGCGTGTCAGCAGCGCGCGCGAAGCGGCGGACGGCAAGGCGCGCGGCACGACGGTGCGCGCCCGTTTCGCGTGGGACGCGTTACTCGCGCTTATGCCGCCCCTCACGCCGCCGGTCGCGCCACACGCTCCGCACACCTCCTCGCCGCACGCTGCCGCACGGCGCTCAAGCGCAGGCAGACCGTCATGAGCCTGCGCATTCTGCTCGCCGACGATCACGCCGTCGTCCGCCAGGGCGTCCGTCATCTGCTGCTCGACCGCGGCATCGCCATCGAAGTCGCCGAAGCGCAAACCGGCGCCGAAGCGCTCGCAAGCGTGGCGAAGCAGGCCTACGACGTCATCCTGCTCGACATCTCGCTGCCCGACATGAACGGCGTCGAAGTGCTCAAGCGGATCAAGCGCAAGACACCGCGCGTACCGGTGCTGATGTTCTCGATGTATCGCGAGGACCAGTACGCGGTGCGGGCGCTGAAGGCCGGCGCGGCGGGCTATCTGTCGAAAACTGTCGATGCCGCACAGATGATCGGCGCGATCCAGCAAGTCGCCGCCGGCCGCAAGTACGTGAGCCCCGCGATGGCCGAGGCGCTCGCCAACTACGTGTCGTTCGACGGCGAACAGCTGCCGCACGAAAAGCTCTCCGATCGCGAATACCAGACGCTCTGCATGCTCGCCTCGGGCCAGCGGCTGACCGACATCGCGCAAACGCTGTCGCTGTCGGTCAAGACAGTTAGCGTGTACCGCACACGCCTGCTGGAGAAGATGCGCCTCAGCAATAACGCCGAACTCACCTTCTACGTGATGAGCAACCGCCTCGTCGACCTGAATCCGGCAATGACTGCCTGAGTGAGTCTTCCCTAACCCCGCGCGGCAATGCTGTCGCCGCTGCGGCCCTCGCCCAGGTCACACCGCGATACGCGTACCCAGCAAGCATGCCGCTACACATCCGCTAGAATTGACGGTTTCCCGACATTCGGCGCGCAATAAGCGTGCTTTACAGGAGACCCTCGCCAATGTCCCTCTTCCGCAAGAAGAACGTCGAGCAGATGCTCGCCGGCGCCCAGAGCGCCGGACTCAAGAAAGCGCTCGGCGCACTCGATCTGACCTTCCTCGGTGTCGGCGCGATCATCGGTACCGGCATTTTCGTGCTGACGGGCACGGGCGCCGTGCAGGCCGGCCCGGCGCTGATGCTGTCGTTCCTCATTGCGGCGGTGGCATGCGGCTTCGCCGCGCTGGCCTACGCGGAATTCGCCTCGACGATTCCGGTGGCCGGCTCAATCTATACGTATTCGTATGCGACGCTCGGCGAACTGGCCGCGTGGATCATCGGCTGGGATCTGATGCTCGAATACGGGCTTGCCACCTCTGCCGTATCGGTGGGCTGGTCGGGCTATCTGCAGTCGCTGCTGCACGGCTTCGGCATCTCGCTGCCCGACGTGCTGACGGCCGCGCCCGGCGCGGTGCCAGGCGTCCACACACTGTTCAACCTGCCGGCCTTCCTCGTGATGATGGCGATTACCGCGCTGCTGTCGGTCGGCGTGCGCGAATCGACTCGCGTGAACAACATCATGGTCTCGATCAAGGTCGTCGTCGTGCTGCTGGTGATCGCAGTGGGCGTCTTCCACGTCACGCCCGCGAACTGGCATCCGTTCATGCCGAACGGCTGGAACGGCGTGTTCGGCGCCGCTGCCGTGATGTTCTTCGCGTTTATCGGCTTCGATGCAGTGTCGTCGGCGGCGGAGGAAGTGAAGAATCCGAAGCGCGACTTGCCGGTCGGCATCATCGCGTCGCTCGGCGTATGCGCGGTGCTGTACGTCGCGGTCGCGGCTGTCGTGACCGGCATCGTGCCGTACGCGCAGTTCGCCAACATCTCGCACCCGGTGTCGTACGCGCTGCAGGTAGCCGGCCAGCCCTGGGTGGCCGGCTTCATCGATCTCGGCGCCGTGCTCGGCATGCTGACCGTGATTCTCGTGATGGCCTACGGCCAGACGCGCGTGATCTTCGCAATGTCGCGCGACGGGCTGCTGCCCGCGGTGCTGTCGCGCGTGCATCCGCGCTTTGCGACGCCGTTCTTCACGACGTGGCTGGTCGGCATTTTCTTCGGTTTGATCGGCGCGCTGGTGCCGCTGAACGTGCTGGCCGAACTGATCAACATCGGCACGCTCGCGGCATTCTCGATGGTATCGGTCGCGGTACTGATCCTGCGCAAGACGCACCCGGAGCTGCCGCGCGCATTCCGTTGCCCCGGCGTACCGGTCGTGCCGGTGCTGGCCGTCGCGTCGTGCCTGTTCCTGATGCTCAACCTGCAACGGATCACGTGGATCGCCTTCGTCGCCTGGCTCGTGATCGGCATGGTGATTTACTTCGGCTATTCGCGACGCCATTCGAAGCTGGCCGAGGGCAATCGCTAGCGCGCACACTGCGAGGGCGCGGTCCTCGCGACGCCGGCGCATGTCGACATGCGCCGGCCGGTTCATAATCTCCACAGCCTTGCAGCGTCCGGCTGCGCTCTCGCGCCTCACGTGCATGCGCCGCCGCGTGCCCCTCGTGCCGCCGTGCGAGCCACGCCATCCGGAGGAACCCCGTCATGGAACTGACCGAGAGCTACACGCTGCCCGTCTCCCAGCAGCGCGCCTGGGAAGCGCTCAACGATACGACGATCCTGCGTGCGTCGATTCCCGGTTGCGACCGCATCGAAGTGGAACAGCAAAACGTGTTCGCGCTGTCGATGAGCGTCACGGTCGGCCCAGTGAAAGTGCACTTCAAAGGCCGCTTGCGTCTCACCGACATCGACGCGCCGCGCTCCTATACGATCGTCTTCGAAGGCCAGGGCGGTACGGCCGGCTTTGGTAGCGGCGCCGCGCACATCACGCTCGAATCCGTCGGCGACGACACCACGAAGCTCTCGTACACCGCAAGCGCGCACATGGGCGGCAAGCTTGCGCAGATCGGCTCGCGGATCCTCGGCGGTGCGGTACGCAAGATCGTGGGTGAATTTTTTCGCCGCTTCGGTGGCCAGGTAAGCGGCACGCGCACTGCGCCGGTTGCCGACGCGACAGCCGATGCTGCGGCACAATTGCACCATTCCGCGAACCGGTCCGCCGACGGCGGCCAGATGGAAGAGCCTCAATCGGAGAGGAAAAAATCATGGACAGCGTCGACCTCGAAGTCCTGAAGTCCAGTGAACGCTGGCTGGAGCAGGGACACCGCGCGCTGCTGGTAACGGTCGTGAAGACGTGGGGCTCGTCGCCGCGTCCGGAAGGCGCGATGCTCGCGATACGCGACGACGGCCTGGTGGTCGGCTCGGTATCGGGTGGCTGCATCGAAGACGATCTGATCGATCGCGTGCGTCAGCGCGGCATCGAGCAGACTTTGCCAGAAGCGGTGAAGTACGGCATCACCGCAGAAGAAGCACATCGTTTCGGCCTGCCGTGCGGCGGCACGATCCAGCTCGTGCTCGAGCCGCTGACGCAGGCGAGCGGCATCGCTACGCTATGTCGTTCGGTGGAAGAGGGCCGGCTCGTCGCGCGCTCGGTCGATATGGCGAGCGGCACGGTGCGGCTCGACACCGCGCAGGCCACCGACGGCATCGACTTCGACGGGACACGTCTTTTGACCATTCACGGTCCGCGCTACCGCATGCTTGTGATCGGCGCGGGGCAACTGTCGCGCTACCTGTGCAATATCGCCGTCGGTCTCGACTACCAGGTAACCGTCTGCGATCCGCGCGAAGAGTACACGGACGAGTGGAACATACCGGGCACGAAGATTGTTCGCACGATGCCCGACGACACCGTGCTCGACATGCGGCTCGACGAACGCTGCGCCGTGATTGCGCTCACACACGATCCGAAGCTCGACGATCTCGCGCTGATGGAAGCGTTGAAGACGCCCGCGTTCTATGTCGGCGCGCTCGGTTCGCGACGCAACAACGCGGCGCGGCGCGAGCGTCTGAAGGAATTCGATCTGAACGATACCGAGCTGGCCCGGTTGCATGGACCGGTCGGTATTTATATCGGCAGCCGTACACCGCCGGAGATCGCGGTGTCGATTCTTGCGGAGGTGACGGCGGCGAAGAACGGCGTGTCGCTGCCGACGCTGCTGCAGGTGGAAGGCGCGAAGGCGGCCCGCGAGGTGGCCGCCAGTGGTGGAGCGACCTGCAGCGTGTAAGTGGTTTGCCGCACGCACGGCTTTGCAACGCAGACTCGTCACGCCACGCAGAAACGAGTCCGCTCCATCACAGCAACCCAAGCGCCACCGCAGCGATCAGCGACCCAAGCACCAGCACGACGCCGACGGTACGGCGCTTGTTCAACTCAGTCCACAGCAGCACGCCCGTCAGCGAAAGCAGGATCATCCCACCGGCAAGCGTATCGACGAGCAGCACCCAGCCGATGCTGAGCCCAACCCCGCGATGCAGGTTATTCATCGTCGTAAGAAACGAATTCTGCGTGCGCTTGACCGACACATAGCCGTTGCCGACCCAGTACTCGGCCTGCACGTTCTGCCGCGTACCGAAGATACCAACCTGCCAGAACTCCGGCTGCACGGCGCTGCGGTCGCCCCATGCCACCGGGTGCGAGGGCTCGCGACGCGGCTTGCTCGGCTTACCGTCGAGATGCAGTTCGCCCTGCAGCCAGTGCGCCATATCGAGCGGCGATTCGAGCTTGCGAGCCGGTAGCGGAATTTGCAGCTGTTCGACCTGCGGCTCGCCCGACGACACCTTCAGCGGACCGGCGCGGTGATTCAGCAGAAAGCCGGTCACGCCGAACAGCAGCCCCAACACCGCGCCCCACAAGCCGACCCAGCCGTGCACCTTGCGCAGCCACTTGATGAAGGTTGCGCGACGCGAACGGCGTTGCCGCGCAAGGCGCTGCACGTCGTCGACGAGGTGGTGGCCATGTGCACCCGACTGCGGCGTCGGCACAGGGTGATACGTCGTGCCGGCACGCGTAGCGGAAGGGATATCGATTGGTTCGGGCGCGTTCACGGAACTCCAGGCACAGCGGCTTCGGCGCACGGCCTGGGCGCGCGCTATCGCGCAGCCTGACCGGCATTCAATGGAATAAACGGGTGGATCGGACCGGTCGCAGCGCGTTTCGGCAGACAAACAAGGAATACCGATGAAGTGTCTGAACGGCTGCGGGGTCCGGCAAGGTACTGGCTGGCGCTCACCGCGAAACAGTGAGGGGCTGGCTACGCCTCAAATGAGAACGGCTATCATTACACAGGCTTACGATTTTCTCAATCGCGGCGCATACGTCGGGTGAGATATCGGTGTTATCGGTTGAGACTGGTTGCGCCCGAGGCCTCGAGTGCAGCGATTTCATCCGCTGAATATCCCAGTTCCTCAAGTACCGACAACGAATGCTCGCCTAGCCGCGGCGAAGGAGACGCATCGGTACATGTGCTGCGCGACCATGTGGTGGGGTTGCCGAGCTCAAGCACGCGCCCTTCCGACGGGTGTTCAGACTGCTTGATGAATTCCACTGCGTTCAGGTGTGGATCGTCCAGCAGATCGTACGGTGAGTTCATTGGCATGTTCGGGATATCGGCCGTGTCGAGCAGTTCGCGCCATTCGTTCGTCGTGCGCGTGACCATGATTTCCGCTAGTTCCGCATAGACCTCGTCGATGTGCTGCGCTCGACTCGTCTGGCTCGAGAAGCGGCTGTCGCGCTCGAACTGTTCGCTCCTGTTAATCGCCGCAAAGAACGCTCGCCAATGTTTATCGTTGTAGACGAGCACGCAAAGATAGCCATCTTTCGTTCGATACGGCCGCCGGTTCGCGGTCAGTAATCGCGCATAACCGGGATCGCCTTCGGGAGGATCGAAACTCAAGCCGCCAAGATGATCGCCCAGTACGAACTGCACCATCGTCTCGAACATCGGCACGACGATCGCCTGCCCGATGCCCGAACGCTCGCGCTCGTAGAGAGCGGCCGTTACCGCGTACACCGCATGAAGACCCGTCACGCGATCCGCGAGTGTCGTCGGTACGTAACATGGCTCGCCGATCCCATAGCGCGTCATCAACCACGGTAATCCCGCCGCGCCCTGGATCAAGTCGTCGTAGGCGGGTTTGGACGCATAGGGTCCCGTCTGTCCGAAACCGCAGCACGACACGTGGATGAGACGTGGATTGCGCGCGCGCAACGACTCGTAATCGAGACCGAGACGCGCGAGCGCGTTGGGACGCACGTTGGATATCAGCACGTCGTGTGTGTCGACGAGCTTCAGCGCGACCCCGCGCGCAGCCTGCTGCTTGAGATCGAGCACCAGACTGCGTTTGCCCCGGTTCGCATGCAGAAACATATGACCCATGCCGGTGTGACGCATGGGCCCGATATGGCGCAGGTTGTCCCCCTCAGGCGACTCGATCTTGGTCACCTCGGCACCGAGCGACGCCAGAATCTGCGTCGCAAACGGCCCCATCACCACCGACGTAAGATCAAGCACCTTGATGCCCGCGAGCGGCCCGGTTCGTTCGATATTCACTGGGCGATCTCCGTGGCGCGGGCTCGTAAGCCCGCCATCGTGTGAGTCATTTCAACCATCCTTCAGAGCGGAAACGTGCCGACAATCACCGCGGCAAAAGTCATGACGACCGATGCACCGAACAGAAACGGGATCGAAAACTTCTGGTGCTCGGAAAGCTCGACACCGGCGAGACCGACGAGCAGAAAAGTGGCCGGCGTGAGTGGACTCACCGGAAAACCTGTCGTCATCTGTCCAAGCAGTGCGGCCTGTCCCACCTGGATTGGCGATACGCCGAGTTGATGAGCCGCACCTGCCACGACGGGCAGAATGCCGAAGTAAAACGAATCCGGATCGAAGATCAGACTGAGCGGCATCGAGAGCAGTCCGATGATGAACGGAATATGACTCGCATGTTCGGCGGGGATGAAGTGGACGGCGGCGCGGGCCATCGCGTCCAGCATGCCGGTTCCGGACATGATGCCGGTGAAGGCGCCCGCCGCCAGCAGCACGCTCGCCATCAAAAGCGCTGCGCCTGCGTGCGCATCGACCCGGCGGCGTTGCTCGTCCACGTTCGGGTAATTCAGAAACAGCGCGATCACTGTACCGACCATGAACATGACGACCGGTTCTACCTTCCCGCTGATCATCGTGGCCATCACGACGACCGTGAGAATCAGATTCGGCCAGAAGCGAGCGGGCCGACGCAATGCGCGCTCCTGTTCCGTCAGTTCGCGCACGGGCATTGCAATAGAACGACCGTCGCGTACGAGCCCGAGGCGACGCTCCTCGCGCTTGCCGAGTCCGTAGGCAGTCGCAAACACGAACGCAAGGCCGACGATCTGTACCGGAATGAGCGGCACGAAGATCTCGGCCGCCGGTATGTGCAGTGCGACCGACGCGCGAATCATCACCCCCGTCCAGGGCAGGAAATTCACGCCCGCAGCCAGCGCCGCGGTACACGTGAGCAGGCGCTTATCCATACCGAGCCGGTCATAAACGGGCAGCATGGCAGGCACGGTGATCAGAAAGCAGACGGCACCGGACCCGTCGAGATGAATGAGAAGCGCAAGGAGCGCCGTGCCCATCAGGATGCGTGTCGGGCGCACACCCACCGTACGCAGGATTCGGTCGATGATCGGATCCAGCATGCCGGCATCGGTCACGATGCCGAAGAAGACGATCGCAAAGATAAACATACCGACCACAGGTGCGACGCTTTGAATCCCCTTGACGATGAACGTCGTCGTCTGCAGTCCAAAGCCGCCCATTAACGCGGCGACGATCGGCACGACGATGAGTGCTGCGAGGGGCGACATCCTTCTCGTCAGAATCAAGGTGGTGAGCGTCACTACTGAAACAAGCCCGATGATGGCGAGCATGCCGTCTCCTTTCGCGCGTCTTGAGCGTCGACGTGTCTTTTGAACAGGGAGGCCCGGTCAGGGCGCGGGACGGATCACCCGGTCGGGTGACTCTTCGTATGGCGGCGAATAGATAACGAGAACGCGGACGGGCTCTTCGCTCACAACGGTGAACGTGTGCATCATCCCTGCCGGGAAATAACAGCAATCACCTGGCCTCAACTCGCAGCGTTGACCGTCCACTTCTGCTAGCGCAACACCCTCGAGCAGGTAGCACACCTGCTCGATATCCGGATGCGCATGGGGCAGAGCGCCTTTACCTTTCTCGATAGTCCCGTGCAGCACTTCAAGCCGCTGGGCGCCGACCGTTTCGCGACCGATCAGTCGTCGGTTCAATGTTCCGTGATGATTGGCGGGGTGGTATCCGGGCACGTCGTCCAGGCGGACGAAATATCGTTTGTGCGTCACGGCGGTGTCTCCTGTTTATCGATCGCGTTACACCGGAACCCGCTTGAGGGCGGCCCGAGACAGGCGAACGTATTCAGTGTGCATGCTCGTCGTGATATCCGTCCAACACTAGATTCGTTGCTTTTGATATATATTTAGTCTCACCATGATCGCCGCCCGCCTCCTGAACCAGTTCATCGCCGTCGCCGAAGAATTGCACTTCGGACGCGCCGCCGCGAGGCTGCATATGGCGCAGCCTCCGCTGAGTCAGGCCATTCAGAATCTCGAAGAAATCGTAGGCGTGGCGCTTTTTGCGCGTTCCAGACACTTCGTCGCGCTCACGCCTGCCGGGAAGGTATTTCTCGATGAAGCGCGCGCGTTGCTGGCGCAAGGTCAGCAAGCAATCGATGCGGCGCGGCGCGCCAACGAAGGTGTCTCGGGGCGCGTGGCAGTGGGTTTCGTCGGATCGGTCAGCTATGAGTTGCTACCGCGCATGCTGCGTCAATTTCGAATCCGCTTTCCGACAATCCATATCGATCTGCGCGAACTCACCTCGGTCGAGCAGATCGAGAATCTGCGCACCGGCAAGATCGATATCGGCATCCTGCGGCTCCCGATCAACGACGCGGCCGACCTGAACGTGCGCACCATCGAGGTCGAGCGTTTCATTGCCGTGATACCGCGTGACCATCGTCTCGCTGCGGCGCAGACCATCCGGCTCGAGGACCTCGCGGACGACGCGTTCATGACTTTCCCACCGGACCGGGTTCCGAGCCTGCACGCGAAATTCCTGCTGGCCTGCGAAGCTGCAGGGTTCAGCCCGCGGATCGCGCTCGAGGCGTGGCAGATGGCGAGTATGGTCAGTCTGGTCGCGGCGGGAATAGGTGTCGTGTTGCTGCCGGCGCAAGTACGTACCAGCCCGCACCCCGGGGTCGTGTACAAGGACCTCGCAAACGATTCCGATCACTTCCAGTTGAGGATCGCTGCGGCATGGCGCAGCAACGACGTCTCACCGAATGTGCAATCGCTGCTTGCGGTTCTGGATTCGCATATCACCGACTGACGCAGATACCGCACTATCCCGCAGTGCGGTTCAGAACACCGGCCACAGCGGCCCTTCCTGCATCGCACCGACCTGCTCGCGCAACTCGAGAATGCGGTCTTCCCAATAGCGCTGCGTGTTGAACCATGGAAACGCCGCCGGAAACGCCGGATCGTTCCAGCGACGCGCGAGCCACGCGGAGTAGTGAATCAGCCGCAACGTGCGCAGCGCTTCGATCAGATACAGCTCGCGCTGCTCGAATTCGCAAAAGTCCTCATAGCCCGCCAGCAGATCGGCAAGCGCGCGGGACGCCTCCTCACGTTCGCCGGGTAGCAGCAGCCACAGGTCCTGCACCGCCGGGCCCATGCGACTGTCGTCGAAATCGACAAAGTGCGGACCTGCATCGGTCCACAGCACGTTGCTCGGATGGCAGTCGCCGTGCATGCGCAGCGCGCGAATCTCGCCGGCACGCTCGAACGCCTGCTCGACACCTTCGAGCGCGAGATCGACCACCGTCGTCCACGCCGTGCGAACGTTGTCCGGCACGAAGCCGTGCGTGAGCAGAAACTCGCGCGGTTCGCGACCGAAGGTCTCGATGTCGAGCACAGGGCGTGCGGTGTAGTTGTGGGTCTGACCCACGGCATGAATCCGGCCGATAAAACGGCCGAGCCATTCGAGCGTGTCGCGCCGGTCGAGATCGGGAGCACGACCGCCGCGTCGCTCGAAGATCGCGAAGCGATAGTCGTCGAATGTATGTAGCGTGCGGCCTTCGAATGCGCGCGCCGGCACGGCGGGAATCTCGTGTGCGACGAGTTCGTCGACGAACGCGTGTTCTTCGAGAATCGCTTCATCGGTCCAGCGCGCCGGCCGATAAAACTTCGCGATCACCGGCGGGCCGTCTTCGACACCGATTTGATAAACGCGATTCTCGTAGCTGTTGAGCGGCAGCATGCGGCCGTCCGTGCGCACGCCGACCGTGCTGAGCACACCGTCGAGCGCGTCCAGCACGCATTCCGGCGTGAGCCGGGCGAAAGGCACGGCGCCGTCGGCGCCGCCCTGCAGGTCCTGGGTGTCGTGGTTCATGCCGGCATTGTGCCCCGCGCCGCCATGAATGACGAGCGCGGTTCGACAGTGCGCGGTCAAACCGCGCGACCGCTCAATGTATCTGCGCGCCGGCCGGTCGAACGAAGTCGCCGGTATCGATCAGGTCTTCAAGGAAAAAGGGTTCCGTGTTCAGTTGCAACGATGTACCGGGCTCACCGGCGTACCACGCCACCATTGCCATGTCGCCGAGCAGGCGCATGACTATCCCGCGCGCGCCCGCAGGCACGGCGATATGCACGGATCGGACGATAGAACCGACTTGCATGATGTTTCCCCGCTCTCCCATGCCGGCTGTTGAAAATTCATGCCGGTCAATGTGTGACAAAAACACGGCAACGTCGAAACGTTGCGCGCGCACCTGATTCGAACCGCGTGATGCTGTGACTCCGATACGTTCAGCTCATTGTTCCCGTTTTGACGAAACCGGGAAAGTAAAAAGTAATGGCAGATGTCCCCTCTTTCCATGCCATCACTCTTACGAAATGCTAACTGTAACGTATGGTAACGAATACAGCATACCTGCTGTAAGCGACGCTCCTCAAAATCGGGCATCCAGAATACGATACGCGCTATAGTCCAGGCGCGCGGGCAAGCCGACGCTCACGCGGCTTCAGCCACCCGCGCGGCCCGGCTGGTTTACCCTCACTTCGACCGCACCGCTCATGTGGATCGTTCGCCTGGCGCTGCGGCGCCCGTATACGTTCATCGTTCTCGCGTTGCTGCTGCTGATCGTGGGTCCGTTGACGATCCTGCGCACGCCGACCGATATCTTCCCGAATATCGACATCCCCGTGCTGTCGGTGATCTGGACGTATAACGGCCTGTCCGCCGATGAGATGGAAAAGCGCATCGTACTCAATTACGAGCGCGGCCTGTCGGTGGCGGTCAACGATATCGAGCATACCGAATCCACCTCGCTGAACGGCATCGCGGTCGTGAAGATATTCTTCCAGCCGCACGCGAACATCGAAGAAGCGCTCGCGGAAGTCACCGCACTGTCGCAAACGCAGTTGCGCTCGTTGCCGCCTGGCATCACACCGCCGAACATCCTGCGCTACAACGCATCGACAGTGCCGATCCTGCGGCTGTCGTTGTCGTCGGCATCGCTCACCGAGCAGGAACTGTTCGACTTCGGGAATAACTTTCTGAAGACGCAGCTCGCCACCGTGCCCGGCGCGTCCGCACCGTTGCCCTATGGCGGCAAGCAGCGGCAGATCATGGTCGACATCGATACGCGCAAGTTGCAGGAGCGCAACCTGTCGCCGATGGATGTCGTCAACGCAATCAGTGCGCAAAATCTGATCCTGCCGTCGGGTACGGCGAAAATCGGTTCGACTGAATACTCGGTGGAAATGAATGCGAGTCCCGATACGCTTGCGGGTCTGAACGATATCCCGATCAGGACGACGGACGCCGGCACGGTCTATATCCGCGACGTCGCGCACGTGCGTGACGGGTTCCAGCCGCAGACGAATATCGTCCGCGTGAATGGCCAACGGGCAGCGCTCCTGACGATCAACAAGAGCGGCAACACCTCGACGCTCGAAATCGTCGATCGCATCAAGCAGATGATGCCGGTGCTGCACAACCTCGTGCCTGCCTCGCTGAACATCGATCCCGTAGCCGACCAGTCGCTGTTCGTGCGCGCCTCGGTGCAGGGCGTGTTGCGCGAAGCGTTGATCGCCGCCTGCCTGACCGGCCTGATGATCCTTCTGTTTCTCGGCAACTGGCGCGCCACGCTGATCATCGCCGTATCGATTCCGCTGTCGATGATCACCTCCGTCATCGCGCTATCGGCGCTCGGCGAGACGATCAACATCATGACGCTAGGCGGTCTTGCGCTCGCGGTGGGGATTCTCGTCGACGATGCGACGGTGGCGATCGAGAACGTCAGTCATCAGCTGGAGCAGGGCAAGAATCTCGAACAAGCCATTCTGGACGGCGCGCACCAGATCGCGATTCCGACACTGGTGTCGACGCTGTCGATTTGTATCGTGTTCGTGCCGATGTTTTTACTGAGTGGCGTCGCGCACTATCTGTTCATCCCGCTCGCCGAAGCGGTCGTGTTCGCGATGCTCGCGTCGTACTTCTTCTCGCGTACGCTCGTGCCGACGCTCGCGAAGTATTTGCTGCGCCATCACCACCGGGTCGCTGATCCGCACCACGCCGGTGGCACAAACGCGGGCACGAGCCGCAATCCGTTCATGCGCGTGCATCTCGCATTCGAAGGCGGTTTTGCGCGGTTGCGCGAGCGTTATCGCACGTTCCTCGTTGCGCGTGTCGAGCGGCCGGGCGTATTCGTCGTGGTGTTTCTGCTGTGCTGCGGGCTGTCGTTGCTGCTGATCCCGTTTCTCGGTCGCGACTTTTTCCCGCAAGTCGATGCGGGCACGATCGCGCTGCATCTGCGCGCGAAAACCGGCATGCGTGTCGAGGAAACCGCGGTTGTCACGGATCGCGTCGATGCGCGAGTCCGTCAGTTGATTCCGCAGGACGAACTGCATTCGCTGATCGACAACATCGGGCTACCCGTGTCCGGTATCAACCTGTCGTACAGCAACACCGGCACGATCGGCACGTCGGATGCCGACGTACTGATCACACTCAACCCCGATCATCATCCAACCGCCGGCTACGTGCGTACCCTACGCCGCACGCTCACCGACGAGTTCCCCGGCGTGCAGTTCGCGTTTCTGCCCGCCGACATCGTCAGCCAGACGCTCAACTTCGGCATGCCGTCGCCGATCGATATCCAGATCGTCGGCCGCGACGTCGATGCCAACCGCGCGTTCGCCGCGACGCTGCTGAACCGGCTGCGCAGCGTGCCCGGCCTCGCCGACACGCGCATCCAGCAGCCCGCTGACCTGCCGCGCATCTTCATCGACGTCGACCGCACGCGAGCGCAGCAAGCGGGCTTCACGCAGAAGGACATTGCCAGCGACCTGCTGATCACACTCTCGGGCAGCCAGCAAACCACGCCGACGTTCTGGCTGAATCCGCGCAACGGCGTCAGCTACAACGTGATCACCGAAGCACCGCAATACACGATCGACTCGCTGCAGGCGCTCGCCAACATTCCGCTGAACGCAAACGGCCACAGCAATATTCTCGGTGCACTGTCGACGATGCGCCGCGAAGCGGGCCATGCGGTGGCCACGCACTACAACGCGCAATCGACGGTCGATATCTACGGCACCGCCGACAATCGCGATCTCGGCGCAGTCTCCGACGACATCGACAAGGTCATCGCCTCAGCCACCGCCGATTTGCCGAAGGGCTCGACGATCACCGTGCGCGGCCAGGTGCAAACGATGAACGACTCGTTCTCGGGGCTCTTCACGGGCCTGCTGTTTGCCATCGTGCTGGTGTATTTGCTGATTGTCGTGAACTTCCAGTCGTGGCTCGATCCGTTCATCATCATTACCGCGTTGCCGGGCGCGCTCGCGGGTATCGTCTGGATACTGTTTCTCACGCACACCACGCTGTCGATTCCGGCGCTCACCGGTGCAATCATGTGTATCGGCATCGCCACCGCGAACTCGATCCTCGTGATCAGCTTCGCGCGCGAGCAGTTGCTCGAACACGGCGACGCGACACGCGCGGCGATCGAAGCGGGATTCACACGCTTTCGTCCGGTGCTGATGACGGCGCTCGCGATGGTGATCGGCATGGTGCCGATGGCGATCGGTCTCGGCGAAGGCGGCGAACAGAACGCGCCGCTCGGACGCGCGGTGATCGGCGGGCTCACGATCGGTACGCTCGCGACGCTCGTGTTCGTGCCCGTGGTGTTCTCGATGATCTACCGGCGGCTTGCCGACCGGCGGCGGCGCTCGGCGGAGCATGTGGTTCACAAGTCATCCTGAGGCAAAGCATCGATGGAAGGTCAACGTCCTGACGAATCCCAGCCTGGCGGCACGGCCGCAAGCAAGCGGCGCACGCGCTGGCTGACTGTGCTGGCAATCGTCGTCGTGCTCGCGCTCGCGCTGCAGGGCATCTGGTCGCGGCACAGCGCGCACGCCGCGCTTGAGCGCGACGCAGAGCACGCAAGCGCGCTTAGCGTGGCTGTCGTACTGCCGCAGAAATCGTCGGCAGCACTCGATCTCGTGTTGCCGGGCAACGTGCAGGCGTTTCTCGATACGCCGATCTACGCGCGCACCAATGGCTACCTGAAGCAGTGGTACGCGGACATCGGTGCGCACGTGAAAGCCGGACAACTGCTCGCCGACATCGAAACGCCCGAGGTCGACGACCAGTTGCGCTCGGCGCGCGCGGATCTCGTGAACGCGGACGCAAACTATGCGCTCGCAAAAAGCACCGCCGACCGCTGGACCGAGATGCTGAAGAGCAAGTCGGTATCGAAACAGGAGACCGACGAGAAAGTCGGCGACATGCTCGCGAAGAAGGGCACGCTCGACGCCGCGCGCTTTAACGTCGCGCGACTCGAAAAGACCCAGTCGTTCCAGAAAGTCTATGCGCCGTTCGATGGGATCGTGACTGCGCGTAACGTCGATGTCGGCGCGCTGATCGACGCGGGCAGTGCGGGCGGTCCGGCAAAGGAGCTGTTCCATGTCGCGGCTGCCGACCGGCTGCGCGTCTACGTGAACGTGCCGCAGGCGTACGCGCAGGAAGTGCGCGCCCAGCAGACTGCGTATCTGACGTTGACCGAAGCGCCGTCGAAGCGCTATCCCGGCACCGTCGCGCGTACCTCCGGTGCCGTCGATCCGATCCAGCGCACGATGCTCGTCGAAGTGGACGTCGACAACCGCAGCGGCGCGTTGCTGCCGGGTGCGTATGCGCAGGTGCATTTCGCACTCGGCGCGGGGGCGGCACCTTATACGCTGCCGGGCAATACGCTGCTGTTTCGTCCGGGCGGCGTAACGGTTGCGACCGTCGACGCGCAACAGCACGTGAAGCTCGTACGCGTGTCGCTCGGCACCGATTTCGGCACGCGTGTCGCGATCGTGTCGGGGCTTCAGGGTAACGAGCGGGTGATCGTGAATCCGCAGGATTCGATCGTCGACGGTGCGCCGGTGCGGGTTGCTGCGACGAAGCCGGCAGCGAGTGCGGCCGCCGGTAGCAATGCGAGCGGTGAAACGCCGAAGGCTGCAGAGTGAAGCCGGCGAATCTTTTCTTGAGCACAACAGTGCGGTTGCAGTCTGCACGCGCGGTCATGCGTGCCGCGCCCCTTGTTGCACCTCTTGGTATTTCTCTCGCCGCGCTGATCGTCGCCGGCGTACTAGGCGGATGCGCGGTTGGCCCGGACTACGTGCGACCGACGGCCACTACGGCCGCGACTTACAAGGAACTCGAAGGCTCCGGCTGGCAGCCCGCACAACCCGCCGACACTACCCTGCGCGGCGCATGGTGGAAGATCTACGGCGACCCCGCGCTGAACGCTCTCGAACAGCAGGCCGGCAGTGCGAACCAGAACGTACAGGCCGCGCAAGCGCGTTTTCGCGCGGCCCGCGCGGCGGTCGCGCAGTTCCGCTCGAACTTCTTTCCGGTCGTAGGCGCGGGCGGCGATTTCTCTCGCACGCGCACGTCGGACAACGTGATGTACAAGTCGACGGCCGGTTACACGATCAACGATTACGTCGTGCAGGGCGACGCGTCGTGGGAGCCCGATCTGTGGGGCCGCGTGTCGCGCAGTGTCGAAGGTGCGAAGGCGAATGCGCAAGCCAGCGCCGCCGACGTGCAGTCCGCGCTGCTGTCGATGCAGGCCGAACTCGCCACCGATTACTTCGAACTGCGCGGCATCGACAGCGAACGCCGTCTGCTCGACGACACGATCAAGGCGTATCGCGAAGCGGTCGATCTGACGCAGCATCGTCTGACAGGTGGCATCGCCACCGACGCCGACGTCGCGCAGGCGCAAACGCAACTGCAAACCACCGAGGCCCAGGCCATCGATCTCGACGTGCAGCGCGCGCAGCTCGAACACGCGATCGCGATTCTCACCGGCCAGTCGCCATCCACGTTTGCGCTGCCGGTCGCGCCGCTCGCAGCCGTGCCGGTCGTCGCGCCCACCGGCGTGCCGTCGGCGCTGCTCGAGCGGCGGCCCGACATTGCATCGGCGGAACGTCATATCGTCGATATGAATGCGCAGATCGGCGTGGCGACTGCTGCGTTCTTTCCGAACCTGATCCTCTCGGTGACCGGTGGCCTTGAGGCGACCAACTACAGCCAGTGGCTGATGGCGCCCGCGCGGTTCTGGTCGCTCGGTCCGTCGCTGGCCGGTACGCTGCTCGACTTCGGCGGGCGCGCAGCGGTGAAGGCGCAGGCCGAAGCGCACTACGACGAAAGCGTCGCGCAGTACCGGCAAACGGTGCTGAGCGCATTCGGCCAGGTCGAAGACAATCTCGCCGCGCTGCGCGTGTTCGAGCAGGAAGCCCGCGCGCAGGATCAGGCCGTCGCCGCGGCCGAGCGGGCACTCGCGATCGTCTCGGATCGCTACAAGAACGGCGCGATCACCTATCTCGATGTCGTCGTCGCGCAAACCACCGCGCTCACGAACGAGCGGCAAGCCGTATCGATCGCGCGGCGGCGGATGGCTGCGAGCGTCGCGTTGATCAAGGCGCTTGGGGGCGGGTGGGACGCGTCGCAGTTGCCTACCGGCGATCAGCTCGTTCATCCTGCTGCGGCAAACGGCTGAGCGCATACGTGCAACTGTTGCGCACCACGGCATCCCATACTTCCCGATCGGCGTATCGTTGAGACCTTTGCACCGCTCATCGCGCTGCTCACCTTCACCGCTCGGGAGACCGCTTCTTGACTGCATCGCCGGACCGTTACCGGACTGCTTCCACTGCCACTCCTTCATCCACCCCGCGACACGACGAGCCCTACCTCGAACGCGGCACACCGGCCTACTGGCGCGCGAGCGTCGCGCTGCTGTTCGCGGGCTATGCGACGTTCTCGTTGCTCTACTGCGTGCAACCGTTGCTGCCCGCGTTTTCCGAGGCGTTCGGCGTAAGTCCCGCGCAAAGCAGTCTGTCGCTGTCGCTCACGACGGCCGCACTCGCAGTCGCCGTGTTCGTCGCGGGCTTCGTGTCGGAGGGCTGGAGTCGTCATCGATTGATGACGGCATCGCTGACGTTGTCCGCCGTGCTGACGCTCGCCGTCGCCTTCACACCGCACTGGCATCCGCTGCTCGTGTTGCGCACGCTCGAAGGGCTCGCGCTAGGCGGCGTGCCAGCCGTCGCGATGGCGTACCTCGCGGAAGAAGTGCATCCCGATGGCCTCGGTCTTGCGATGGGTCTGTACGTCGGCGGCACCGCGATCGGCGGGATGGCCGGACGCGTGATCACGGGCATCGTCGCGGACCTGTTCTCGTGGCGCGTCGCGATCGGCACGATCGGTGTCCTCGGTCTGCTGTCGATGCTCGCGTTCCGCGCACTGCTGCCGCCGTCGCGTCACTTCGTCCCGCGGCGCGGGCTTGGTTTCGCGCAGCGCGGTCGCGCACTCGCGAAGCACCTCCGGCATCCGGGTCTGTGCAGACTGTTCGCGATGGGTTTCGTCCTGATGGGCAGCTTCGTCACGCTCTACAACTACATCGGCTACCGGCTGCTTGCGCCACCGTACCGGATGAATCAGGCGACCATCGGCGCGATCTTCGTCGTGTATCTGACCGGCGTGGTGGCGTCGCCGTGGTCCGGAAGGCTCGCCGATTCGTTTGGCCGTGGCCGCGTGCTGATCGCGAGCCTCGTACTCATGCTCATCGGGCTCGGACTCACAATGCTGAATCCAGTCGCCGCAATCGCCGCCGGCATCGCGTGCGTGACGTTCGGCTTCTTTGCGGGCCATGCGGTGGCGAGCGGCTGGATTGGGCGGCTGGCAAAAGAAGCGAAAGGACAGGCCGCCGCGCTCTATCTGCTTGCCTACTATCTCGGCTCGAGCATCGTCGGTTCGTATGGTGGGCGGTTCTGGACCGCGCATGGCTGGAACGGCGTCGCGGGGCTGGTGTGCGCGCTGCTTTTGCTCGGCATCGCCGACGCCTGGTCGCTGCGCATGCGCGAACGCAATGGGGAAGCCTGAAGCGCAGAAATGCGGGTGCGATCGCCTTTTAACCTCGAATCCGCATAATCGGAAAGCGAGTTGTAAGTATCCACTACACATTTCCGGAGCCCTGGAAAATCGTGCAAAACCGCGCCCCGTCTAGCTCTTATCGCGTACGAAGCGTCGCTCTAACAGCATCTTGACGCGTAACAGCCAGTAAACCGTCGCCTATACTCGAAACAAGCCCGACGCCCGCCATAGAAAAATCAGACGCGGCGTACGCAGCGAGGATCCTATAAGGAGACGAGCATGACGACCTACTTTACGATCAGCGATTTCATCCTGGTGATTCCGATGGCGTTGGCTGGCGCGCTATTTCTTGGCGCGTTGCCGTGTGCGACGGAATTCAAGCACAACATCCTGCGCGTGCTCGGTGCACTACTCGGTGTCGCGTTTGCGGTGGTGCTCGTCGAAGGTCTACCGGCGCTGATGTGACGCTCGAACGCGTCACCTGCAACCGATCTGTTCAACGCACCCTGCCGAACCGCCCGAACTGTTTGAGCGCGGTACGGAAGTAGGGAGCGTCGGCGTCCGATGCATTTGATGCGGCCGCCGCAATGTCGTGCGCGAGCGCGGGGAGCGCTGTCCACGGCAAGGTCGGGTGTCGATGATGCAACTGGTGCAGATGATGATTCATCAGCACGGGCTGCCAGAAGGACGGCACGCGGAAATTGCGCGCCCGTCCGGGTTCGTCGAGCTGGACATCGTAATGCGGCAGGTTGTCCGCCAGCGACAGCCACACGCCGCGCAAATACATCGTGACGAGCAGCACCGGCCACCACGCGCCGTATAGATAGAACGCGACCGCATGCAGTCCGAGCGACAGCAGCCAGTCGCGCCGGATGCGTGCGCGTCGTGCCGGATCGACGGCAAAGCCGACGAACAATCGCTGCACGTCCGCCCCAACCGGCCCTTCGCTGCCGACCGCGTACGCCACCAGTCGACGCGCGTATCGCTGCGGCACAAAAGCGAGCAGCGGCATAACGAGTTCCCCTGCATACAGACCGCCGAGCAGCCGCGCGTAATAGCGAACCCGCGCGCGCAGATGCTGTGTCGTTCCGTCGTGTACGTCCGGGCGATCGAATGGTTCGCGTGTGAAGCGATGGTGCATCAGGTGGCCGAAACGCACGGCATCGAAAGGCAGCATGAAAGCGATGGCCAGCATGCGCGCGATTAATTCGTTCAGGCGACGTTGCGGCAGCAGTTGCCCGTGAATCGCCTCGTGTATCAAGCCCCAGTGCATCGGTGCGAGTATCGCGAGCGGGATGATGAGCCACAACGCTGCCGGTCCTACATGCCGCAGTAGCAGCGGTAGCCCGAACAACTGCAGCAATACCGCCGACACCACGACGGCGAGCAATGCGAGGTTTGCGCGCACGTCGATGGCAACACGGCGGCGCGTGGGCGCCTCGCGATCGGCGGGATCCGCGCGATCCACATGATCCACGCCCGCTGCCGACAATCCGTCCGGCTTCCCCGCAGCCGCCTGTGCGTCCATCTTCGCTCCGTCGACACGATGTCGCCGGAGAACTTAGCAATGCCACATGACAACTGGAAGAATCGCCGCTGCTCCGGTGACAACTGGTAAGCAACGCAACAGCAGTGCAGCAAAAAGCCGCCTTACGGCGGCCCTTCGATTGCGTACGAACGAAAGCTTTGCGACGTCAGATAGCCTGATCCGTCGATGGCTTCTCCCACAGATTAACGCCGCCCTCGGTTGCGTAACGGTCGATCTCCGCGAGTTCTTCCGTCGAAAACGCGAGGTTCTTCAGCGCACCGACGTTCTCACGCACCTGTTCCGGCTTGCTCGCGCCGATCAGCGCCGACGTCACACGCGCATCGCGCAGCGTCCATGCAAGCGCCATCTGCGCGAGGCTCTGGCCGCGACGCTGCGCAATATCGTTCAGCTTGCGCACGTGTTCGATGTTTTCGGCGCTCAGGTGGTCCTGCTTCAGCGAGCCGCCACCCGGTTTGTTGACGCGCGCATCGGCGGGCACGCCGTTCAGATACTTGCTCGTCAGCAGACCCTGCGCGAGCGGCGTGAACGCGATGCTGCCTGCACCGACGTCATCGAGTGCGCCGAGCAGTTCGCGCTCCATCCAGCGGTTGAGCAGGTTGTACGCGGGCTGATGGATCAGCAGCGGCACCTTGTATTCGCCGAGCAGCTTCGCGATTTCGCGGGTCTTCGTCGCCGAGTACGACGAAATGCCGATGTACAGCGCCTTACCCTGCTGCACCGCGCTCGCCAGCGCACCGGCCGTTTCCTCGAGCGGCGTATCGGCATCGAAGCGATGCGAGTAGAAGATGTCGACGTAATCGAGACCCATACGTTGCAGGCTTTGATCGAGACTCGCGAGTATGTACTTGCGCGAGCCGCCGCCCTGACCATACGGCCCCGGCCACATGTCCCAGCCCGCCTTCGACGAGATCAGCAGTTCGTCGCGGTACGGCTTGAAATCGTCCTTGAACAGCCGGCCGAAATTCGTTTCGGCGCTGCCGTACGGCGGCCCGTAGTTGTTCGCGAGATCGAAGTGGGTGATGCCGAGATCGAACGACGTGCGCAGGATGTCGCGTTGCGTCGACAGCGGTGTCGTGTCGCCAAAGTTGTGCCACAGGCCCAGCGACAGCGCAGGCAGTTTGAGACCCGATTTGCCGCAAACGCGGTACTGCATTTCCGAATAGCGTGCCGAAGCTGCTTCGTAGGCCATGGGTGAAGTCCTTGGTGAGAAAGAGACAGGCTGAGAAAGAATGCCCGCCAACGCCATGCGGCGATGCGCGGTCAGAGCGAGGATGCCGAACGCATTATGTTAGCGAATCGTGACGCGCCTTGCAGGCCGACATGCGACGAGCGGAAACGGGCCGTCGCGTGAGCAACGGGATGGACGTTGCAGCGCGCGTCTTCTACACTGCGGCCCACGATTTCATCGACGAGGCGTTTCATGGGTAAGGTAATTTCGCTCGCATTGCTGGCGGGCGGTGTGGTGCTGCTGTATTTCGGTGGGCAATCGTTCCACTCGTTCAGCAACGAGGTGTCGCGGGTGTTCACCGGTGCGCCGACTAACCGCACGATGTATCTGATCGTGGGCGGTGTAGTCGCGACACTCGCTGGATTGACCGGGCTCGTCGTGTCGGGCAAACGCTAGCGCTTGCGTTTGCGCTAGCCCGGCTTCCGGTACGCCCTAGAATGCGACTTCCGGTGTCGACGCGGAACGCGAGCCCGGCAGCGGCACGTTGCTCGCGCCGTGATACGTGAACACCAGCGAAAACTTCACGTCGTCGGACACGTTCTTGCCCGCCGAATGCAGCGTGTTGCAGTGGAAGAACACGACGTCGCCGGCTTTCAGTTCGGGGGAGAACGCGGTCTGGATCAGCGCCTGATTTTCCGGCAGATCCGAGCGGAAGAATTTCGCGTTGTCGAAGCGGTCCGACGTGAAGGTCCTGCTGTGCGAACCCGGCACGAACCAGAGCCCGCCGTTATCGACCGTTTCCGGACCGAGCGCGAGCCACATCGACACCAGGTCGTCCCGTTCGAACGACCAGTAGCGCACATCGCGATGCCAGCCGGTCAGGCTGCCGTAGGTCGGATGCTTGGTCATCATGCAGTTGTGATGCGCACGCGACAAACGCGGTTCCTCGCCGAAGTACAACTCCATCCAGCCGCGGATCTCCGGCGCAGTCGACCATTCGCGAAAGCTCGCGTGACGCCCGTAGGCATCGAGCAGGCGTCGCACGGTATGGCCACCGGGCGCGTGTTTCGATTCCGGTGCGCCCGGATAACGCAGATCCGCCTCGAATTCGGCTGGCATCGCGGCTTCCTGCAATTGCTGCTGTGCAACCTGCTTCAGTTGCGCGCAGCGCTCGGGCGACACCAGCCCCGAGACGACGACGAAACCCTGCTCCCGCAGCGTCTGGATCTGCTCTTTCTTCGAATGGCCTGACATGGGGTGTTCCGCTTCTTTGGACTGACTGTAGGCTCGATTGTAAATCGTGCGGGATCGCGCTGCCTCGGGATTCCTGCGTCAATGGGGCGCACTGCACGACGCGAGGGCAAGCGTGCACGGGCATCGCTCCCAAAGGGCATGATTGGGCGGACCGCCGCGAGGGTAAAAACCGACTTTCGACAGTCATGAATCGCGTGTAGCCTGCGTTCATGTCGTCTGTAATTTCCGCCTTCCGCTGTGTGTGCAGCCCTCAGAGGCCCGTGCCACAAGCGCCGATATACCTCGATCGCCCTCCCGGCTTTCCCGACGCGCCCGCCATGTTGCGATTGATATCGCACGTGGCGTTCCGGTTGGCATGCTTGCTGCGTGTTGCAGCATCATCTCCTGACGCGCGCGCCGCCGCCCATTTTCGAAGCCATGCACAATTTTTTTAGCACCCGACTCACCCACGCCGCGCTCACTGCGGCGCGTCCGGCGCGGCGCCATGTCATGCGCGCGCTGCGTCATCACTCCGCCCGCACCCGCGCACTCGCCGAGCAATTGCGCGATGCACGGCCGGTCGACGGCATTCGTACCTGGTTCTATGCGTTCTTCTCGACGCTGCGGTCCCGGCGCGCGTCGCATCGACTGTCGCTGCGTACGTTGCTGCGCAAACCGGCGCCGCTGCGTGCGCCATCCACGCTGCGTATTCCCGCGCCGCACAGCACAAGCCGTCGGCCGCGAAGGCTCGGTGCGAGTAGCGCCGGGTGGTTTGCGTTCGCGTTCGCTACGCGTTAAATCCTGCCGCGTGGCGGCGTTGCCCTCAGGGTTGTCAAAACCGCCGCGCATGAAAAAACCCCGTAAGGCAATGCCGTACGGGGTTTGATCGATACAGCCGTAACCAATGCTTGCTTACACGAGCGCGGCAACCGGCTCCGTGCCAGCAGCTTCGGCGAGCAACAGCGCCTTATCGGTGGCTTCCCACGAGAATTCCGGCTCTTCGCGGCCAAAGTGACCATACGCCGCGGTCTTTTCGTAGATCGGACGCAGCAGATCAAGCATCTGGATGATGCCCTTCGGACGCAGATCGAAATGTTCCTGCACGAGGCGCGTGATCGTCGCATCCGATACGCGGCCGGTACCGAACGTGTTGACCATCACCGAAGTGGGTTGCGCCACACCGATCGCATACGACACCTGGATCAGGCAACGCGACGCGAGGCCCGCGGCCACGATGTTCTTCGCGACATAACGGCCTGCATAAGCGGCCGAGCGATCCACCTTCGACGGATCCTTGCCCGAGAACGCACCGCCGCCGTGCGGAGCTGCGCCGCCGTACGTATCGACGATGATCTTGCGACCCGTCAGACCGCAATCGCCTTGCGGACCGCCGATCACGAACCGGCCCGTCGGGTTCACGAGGAACTTGATGTCGCCCTTGATGAGCTCGGCCGGCAGCGTCGGCTTGATGATCTCTTCGATCACGGCTTCGCGCAGCACGGACAGTTCGATGTCCGGAGAATGTTGCGTGGACAGCACGACGGTGTCGATTGCATGCGGCTTGCCGTCGACGTAGCGCACCGTAACCTGCGACTTCGCATCGGGACGCAGCCAGGGCAGGCGACCGTCGCGGCGCAGATTCGCCTGACGCTCGACGAGGCGGTGCGACAGGTGGATCGGCAACGGCATCAGCTCAGGCGTTTCTTCGCATGCGTAGCCGAACATCAGGCCCTGGTCGCCGGCGCCCTGATCGAGATTGTTGTCGTGCGCACGGTCGACGCCTTGCGCGATGTCCGGCGACTGCTTGTCGTAGGCGACGAGCACGGCGCAGCCGCGGTAGTCGATGCCGAACTCGGTGTTGTCGTAGCCAATGCGCTTGATCGTTTCGCGTGCGACCTGGATGTAGTCGACGTTGGCGGTCGTGGTGATTTCACCTGCGAGCACGACGAGACCGGTGTTGCACAGCGTTTCCGCTGCGACACGCGAGTATTTGTCCTGCGTCAGGATGGCATCGAGAATCGCGTCCGAAATCTGGTCCGCGACTTTGTCGGGATGGCCTTCGGAAACGGATTCGGAAGTGAAGAGATAATCGTTTGCCACGTTACAGACTCCTGATGTGTGGTTACGGTTGAGTTTCACGTAGCCAGCCTCGGTGTCTGAAGCGGCGACGCTTTAGCGGATTTCCAGACCGGCCTCGACGCGTAATGCATGCATCGTTGTACCGGCTTCGCCCCGCAAGTTGTCTATTAACTCGGCGAAG
Source organism: Paraburkholderia sp. CHISQ3 (assembly GCF_030464945.1). Taxonomy (NCBI): domain Bacteria; kingdom Pseudomonadati; phylum Pseudomonadota; class Betaproteobacteria; order Burkholderiales; family Burkholderiaceae; genus Paraburkholderia; species Paraburkholderia sp. CHISQ3. Next base: position 96,314 of record NZ_JALPRG010000008.1, on the reverse strand, counting down.
CCTTTATTATAGCGACTTCTTCAATTTGTCGCAGAGTACCCACGCGTGCTGTATATCCATTCGTCTGCCGCATTTAGCGGCACCGCACCGCACAATGTCGCGCCCGGAGCATTTTCATGCTGAGCCGGATTGGCGTGAAGCTGGCCGTTGGCCTGCTGAAACTGTTCGCGCTGCTGCCGTACGGCTTCGTCGCGCGCCTCGGCGACGGGCTCGGCTGGCTGCTCTATCAGATCCCGAGCCGGCGCAGGCGCATCGTCCACATCAACCTGAAGCTGTGCTTCCCCGAATGGAGCGACGAGCGTCGCGAAGAGGTCGCGCAGAAGCACTTCCGCCATGCGATCCGCAGCTACGTCGAGCGTAGCGTGCAGTGGTTCGGCTCGGCGAAGAAGCTCGAAAAGCTGATCGAGGTGGTTAGCGACGTCGATCTCCTCGACCCCGATATGCCGCCCACGCTGCTACTCGGCTTTCATTTTGTCGGCATCGAGGCGGGCTCGGTCTTCATCAACTATTCGCTGCATCGGCCCTGCGGTTCTCTATACCAGCCGATGTCGAACCCCGAACTCGAAGCCGTCGCCAAGGCGGCGCGCGGCCGCTTCGACGCGGAGCTGGCAAGTCGCGCGGACAGCGCGCGCATCGTGCTGCGCTGGCTGCGCGAGCGCAAGCCGGTGATGCTCGGCGCGGACATGGACTACGGCATGCGCAATTCGACCTTCGTGCCGTTCTTCGGCGTGCAGGCGTGCACGCTGACCGCGGTCGGCCGGTTCGCGAAGGTGGGGCGCGCGCAGGTGTTGCCGTTCATCGGCGAGGTGCTGCCGAACTACAAGGGCTACCGTCTGCGCGTATTCAAGCCGTGGGAAAACTATCCGACCGGCGACGACGAGGCGGATGCGCGCTACATGAACGCGTTCCTCGAAGAGCAGATTCTGCGCATGCCGGAGCAGTACTACTGGGTGCACAAGCGCTTCAAGACACGCCCGCCGGGCGAGCCCGGTTTTTACTGAAGCGTTGCGGCGCGGCGCGCGATGCGCGACTAGCGCCTCGCTGCACCCCGACAACAAACGCATAAACGCCCCCGCGCGTCCCTTACAATAGCGGGATGAAACTGAAATTCACCAAAATGCACGGCGCGGGCAACGACTTCGTCGTGCTCGACGGCATCACGCAGCCGCTCGATCTCACGGCCACGCAGGTGCGCGCGCTCGCAGACCGGCATTTCGGCATCGGCGCGGACCAGTTGCTGCTGGTCGAGAAACCGACCATCGACGGTGTCGATTTCAGATATCGCATCTACAACTGCGACGGCGGCGAAGTCGAACATTGCGGCAACGGTGCGCGCTGCTTCGTGAAGTTCGTGCGCGACGCGGGCCTGACCGATAAAAGCAGCGTGCGCGTCCAGGTGCAGAACGGCATCATCACGTTGACGATGCAGGCCAACGGCGAAGTTGTCGTCGATATGGGCAGCCCGATCTTCGAACCGGCACACGTGCCGTTCGATGCGAGCGGTCTCGACGGCCGCCGCGAAGGCGACGACACGCTCTGGCCGCTCGATGTGAATGGTGCGACGCGCTGGATCTCGACGGTATCGATGGGTAATCCGCATGCGGTGCAGGTCGTCGACGACACCGAAGCCTTTGCAGTCGCCACCGACGGTCCGATCATCGAACACCATCCGCGCTTTCCTCAACGCGTCAACGCGGGCTTCATGCAGATCGTCGGGCGCCGCGAGATCAACCTGCGTGTGTATGAGCGCGGCGCAGGCGAGACGCTTGCATGCGGCACCGGCGCATGTGCCGCGGTCGCGGCCGGCATCCGGCGCGGACTGCTCGACTCGCCGGTCACGGTGCACACGCACGGCGGCACGTTGACCATTTCGTGGGACCGTACGCAGAACGGCGCACCGTTGCTGATGTCGGGCCCCGCCGTCACCGTCTTCGCAGGCGAGATCGAGCTGGCCGACTGATTTTTCTCATTTAACGCAGCGTCCGGCAACGGGCGCCTATCCGCCGAAACCATGAACGATCGCGAAGTCGCCGAATACCTGCTAGCCAACCCCGAATTCTTCGCCGAACACGCGGAGATGCTCGCGACCATCCGGCTTGCGAACCCGCACGGCAAGGCTGCCGTGTCGCTGCAGGAGCGGCAGATGGACATGCTGCGCGACAAGAACAAGCACCTCGAACGCCGTCTCGCCGAGCTCGTGCGCTACGGGCACGAGAACGACAGCATCGCGTCGAAGTTCAACCGCTGGACCGAGCGTGTGATCGCCGAGCGCGATCCGTATGCGCTGCCGCGCGTGATCGCGCACGGCCTGCGCGAGGTCTTCGATGTGCCGCAAGCCGCGCTGCGCGTATGGGATGTCGCCGAGCAATATGCGCACGCCGATTTCACGCGGCAGGTCGGCGAAGAAGTGCGGATCTTCGCGAACAGCCTTGCTACGCCGTATTGCGGCGCGAACTCGGGCTTCGAAGCTGCGCAATGGCTCGCGCCGTCCGTCGCCGCGGTACCGGACGACTCGACAGGCGACGCTGCGGCGCCTGACACGATCGAATCGATCGCGCTGCTTGCACTGCGCGATCCCGAGGGCAACGAAGATGCCACCGCCTTCGGCCTGCTGGTGATGGGCTCGCCCGATCCGCGACGCTTCCACGACGGCATGGCCACCGACTTCCTCACGCACATCGGTGCGCTCGCCAGCGCGGCGCTGAGCCGTCTGCTGCCGCGCTAACGCGCGCCGCCATCGTGACCCCCGCCGATCCCGTCGCCGACTACCTCTCAAACCTCGAACACGAGCGGCGGCTGTCGACGCATACGTTGCGCGGCTACACACACGAACTCGACGAACTGAAGAAGCTCGCAAACGGCAGGGCGCTCGAAAGCCTCACTGCCATCGATATCCGCGGCGCGGTCTCGCGCGCGCACGCAGGCGGGCTGTCGGCGCGCTCGATCGCTCACCGGCTGTCCGCGTGGCGCGCGTTTTATCGCTGGTTCGCGGGACGTATCGATCTGCCGGCCAACCCGGTCGCGACCGTGCGTGCGCCGAAGCGCCCGAAGACGCTGCCAAAGGCGCTCTCCGTCGACGACACACACCGTCTGATGGAAGCGCCTGCCGCCGAGGGCACCGAAGGTGTCCGCGACCACGCGATTCTCGAGCTGTTCTATTCGTCCGGGCTGCGGCTCGCCGAACTCGTCGGGCTCGATGCGCAGTACGCGAGCGTCGGTGGCTATCAATCGGCGGGCTGGCTCAAGCTCGACTCCGCTGAAGTCGAAGTGCTCGGTAAAGGCAACCGGCGACGCGTCGTACCGGTGGGCAGCAAGGCAATCGATGCATTGCGCGCGTGGCTCGCGGTGCGCGGCGAATTCGTCAAACACGATCCACATCCGCTGTTTCTGTCGGTGCGCGGCAACCGGATGTCGCCGAACGTCGTGCGCGATCGCGTGAAGCGCGCGGCGCTCGTGGCGGGTATTCCGGCCAACGTGCATCCCCACGTGCTGCGTCACTCGTTCGCGACGCACGTGCTGCAGTCGAGCGGCGATCTGCGCGCCGTACAGGAACTGCTCGGCCACGCCAGCATCACCGCTACGCAGGTCTATACGGGCCTCGATTTCCAGCATCTCGCGCGCATTTACGACCAGGCGCACCCGCGCGCAAAGAAGCGCGGCTGAAGTCTTCCGCATGCGTGCTCACGCGCTCACAGCCGGCGCACCGCCGTGCTGAATCCCTCTACGAAATGAGTCATGAATATCGTTACGCTAAAACCGTCGAAAGAGAAATCGCTGCAGCGCCGCCATCCGTGGGTCTACGCGAATGCGATCGATCGCGTCGAGGGCAAGCCGGCGCAGGGCGCGACCGTGCTGGTACGCGCACACGACGGCCGCTTTCTCGCGCGCGCCGCCTATAGCCCGCATTCGCAGATCCGCGCGCGGGTGTGGAGCTTCGACGAAGCCGAACCGATCGATCACGCGTTCTTCAAGCGCCGCGTACAACGCGCGCTCGCGCACCGGCAAACGATGGTGCGCAATACCGGCGCCGTCCGGCTGATCTTCGGCGAGGCCGATGGGCTGCCCGGTCTGATCGTCGACCACTACACCGCCGACGATGGACGCGGACAGCTCGTCTGTCAGTTCATGGCGGCCGGCGTCGAAGCATGGAAAGCCGCGATCGTCGATGCGCTGACCGGCGTGACGGGGTGCCCGAATGTCTACGAGCGCTCGGATGTGTCGATCCGCGAGAAGGAAGGGCTCGAGCAGATCACCGGCGTGCTGGCCGGCGACGAACCGCCCGAGACGCTGATCGCCAGCGAAAACGGCGTGCGTTATCACGTCGATGTGCGCAACGGCCACAAGACCGGCTTCTACGTCGACCAGCGCGATAACCGCGCGCTCGTGCAGCAGTTCGCCCAGGACCGCGACGTACTGAACTGCTTCTGCTACACCGGCGGTTTTTCGCTGGCGGCGCTCAAAGGCGGCGCGAAACGGGTCGTCTCGATCGATTCGTCGGGCGAAGCGCTGGCGCTCGCGCAGCAGAACGTTGCGGCCAATGCCTTCGATGCGGCGCGCGCCGAGTGGCTCGATGCAGATGCGTTCAAGACGCTGCGCCGCCTCCACGACGACGGCGAGCGCTTCGATCTCGTCGTGCTCGATCCGCCGAAGTTCGCCCCTTCGCGCGAGCACGTGGACCGCGCGGCACGCGCCTATAAGGACATCAACCTGACCGGCTGCCGGCTGCTGCGCCCGGGCGGCCTGCTGTTCACCTATTCGTGCTCAGGCGCGATCGACGCCGAGCTGTTCCAGAAGATCGTCGCCGGCGCGGCGGCCGATGCCCGGGTCGACGCGCGCATCCTGAAGCGTCTTGGCGCGGGCGTCGATCATCCGCTGCTGACCGCATTCCCGGAAGGCGAGTATCTGAAGGGCCTGCTGTTGCAAATCGCCTGATCGCCCTCATTTGCGGCGGATCGCCCCGCGGGCGGCCGTCCTGTGTGGGCTAGCCGCCAAGCAGGGGCTTGACAGGTATGTTTCAATATCTGACCAGGCCGACGCGCATAAGCGCTGCGCGCCCCCGATTCACCGATTTACGTATCCAGACAGGCGACCACATGATTCCCGTCACCATCCTGACCGGCTTTCTGGGCAGCGGCAAAACGACGCTGCTCAAACGCATCCTGAACGAGAAACACGGCATGAAGATCGCCGTGATCGAGAACGAGTTCGGCGAAGAAAACATCGATAACGAAATCCTCGTGCAGGACACGAACGAGCAGATCATCCAGATGAGCAACGGCTGCATCTGTTGCACGATTCGTGGCGATCTGGCCCGTGTGCTCGCCGACCTCGCTGCGCAGAAGCGCGACGGCAAGCTCGATTTCGAGCGCATCGTGATCGAAACGACCGGCCTCGCGAATCCGGGCCCGGTCGCGCAGACGTTCTTCATGGATAACGACATCGCCGACGAATTCCTGCTCGACGCAATCATCACGCTGGTCGACGCCAAGCACGCGAACCATCAGCTCGACGAGCACGAAGTCGTGCAACGCCAGGTGGGTTTTGCCGACCGGCTGTTCATCACCAAGGCCGATCTCGTCGACGAAACCACGCTGGGCGACCTGCGCCACCGGCTGCTGCACATGAACCCGAAGGCGGCGATCAAGCTCGTCAACTTCGGCGAAGCGGACATCAAGGAAATCTTCGACCTGCGCGGCTTCAACCTGAACGCGAAGCTCGAGATCGATCCGGATTTCCTCGCCGAAGACGATCACGACCATGATCACGCGCATCACGACCATGACCATGATCACGACCACGCGAACTGCGACCACGATCATGGCCAATGCGATCATGAAGGCCACGACCACGCGCACGGCCATCACCATCACGCGCACCACGACGACAAGATCAAGTCGTTCGTCTACCGCAGCGACCGCCCGTTCGACGCGAACAAGCTCGAAGATTTCCTCGGCGGCATCCTGCAGATCTACGGCGAGCGGCTGCTGCGCTACAAGGGCGTGCTGTATATGAAGGGCGTCGACCGTAAGGTCGTGTTCCAGGGCGTCCACCAGATGATGGGCAGCGATCTGGCCTCGAAATGGCAACCGGTCGAAAAGAAGACCAACAAGATGGTCTTCATCGGAATCGAGCTGCCACAGGATCTGATCACCGACGGTCTCGACGCCTGCCTCGCCTGAGCGACCGGGTTTCCGCCGCCGTATGCCGGGCCGATGGTCCGGCATACGGTCTGGTGCGTGGCGCCCACGAAAACCCTGCAACCGGAAACCTCGCGCGCCCATCGCTTTTTGATGGTTGGCGCGTTATATTTCGAGAAATCGGGGCAGGAGGCTCAGATTCCTCCTAGTTGCGGTGCCGCATTGTGATTCAGTTACAATACGTGCCCACTGGAGAATGACAACGAATTGCCCGGCCAGCGCGCATCTTGTGCCAGGCCCGAAAACGGCACCGGAAAATCTCGTCCGGAAAGTATGCCGACATGACCGGCTAGCCAGCGGCCTGGTAAGCGCGCAACCGGTCAGCATCACCTCGGGAGGATCCGAATCGGTTTCCAGAGGGAGTTCGGCCCCGCATCGGCGCTTCGGCGTCACGACAGCCCACCGTCCGTGTTCGCCAGCGCTCCGTGAGCGTCATCGAAACGCCGTTGCGGGCTACACGAAAGTGCGGGCAATATGTATGAGTTTTGCCTCACATTGAAGAAGCAAGCCAGATGACGACGAAACGACTCTTGACCGAAGCCGAAATCCTGAAGATGAGCGACAAGGATTACATGAATGAGGCTCAGCTCGCTTTCTTCAAGGACCGGCTCGAACAGTTGCAGGCGGACATCCTCCGCAATGCCGGCCAGACGACCGAAAACCTGCGCGAAACCGTGATCGTGCCGGATCCGGCCGACCGCGCGACGATCGAGGAAGAGCATGCGCTCGAACTGCGCACGCGCGACCGCGAACGCAAGCTGCTGAAGAAGGTTCAGCAGTCGCTGGCGCGCATCGAATCGGGCGACTACGGCTGGTGCGAAGAAACCGGCGAACCGATCGGCGTGCCGCGTCTGCTCGCACGCCCGACGGCGACGCTGTCGCTCGAGGCGCAGGAGCGCCGCGAACTGCGCCAGAAGCTGTTCGGCGACTGACCGCCACGGCGCGGTCGCTCCCGCGCCCCGCTACATTGCTTCGTCGAAAGGCGCACGGTGTTCCGTGCGCTTTTTTCTTTGGGCACCGGATCGTCGCAGGTGCCAGCAGCAGGCTTTACCGGCTACCCGCTCCGGTGCCCGTATGTACAAGGCCAGGCCTGGCATGCCGTGCTGCGCTACCGCTGCCTCCGCGGGCTTTTTCCGCCCGATCCGCATCGCCAGCCCTTGATATGGCGGCGCACGCCCTAAAATTGATCCGACATGCGTCGCACGTGCGCGCGCCTTGCGCCGCGCCGTCCGCTCTCCCGCATTTCGCGGTGGCGCAGTGCGCCACCCGTTTTCCCCGTTTTGCAAAAGGAACGCATATGGAGCAATTTCACGGCACGACGATCGTCTCCGTGCGCCGCGGCAACAAGGTCGCACTCGGCGGCGATGGCCAGGTGACGCTCGGCAACATCGTCATGAAAGGCGGCGCGAAAAAGGTCCGGCGCATCTATAACGGCCAGGTGCTGGTCGGCTTTGCCGGCGGCACGGCCGATGCCTTCTCGCTGCTCGACCGTTTCGAAGGCAAGCTCGAAAAGCATCAGGGCAACCTCACGCGCGCCGCCGTCGAACTCGCCAAGGACTGGCGCACCGACCGCATGCTGCGCCGTCTCGAAGCGATGCTGATTGCCGCCGACGCGCAAACCACGCTCGTCATCACCGGCAACGGCGACGTGCTCGATCCCGAAGGCGGCATCTGCGCGATCGGTTCGGGCGGCGCTTACGCGCAGGCCGCGGCGCAGGCGCTCACCGACAACACCGCGCTCGATCCGCGCGAGATCGTCGAGAAATCGCTCGAGATCGCCGGCAACATGTGCATCTATACGAATCACAACCGCGTCATCGAGACGATCGAGTAAGGACCCACGATGAGCACCATGACCCCTGCCGAGATCGTCTCGGAACTCGACAAGCACATCATCGGCCAAGGCCGCGCGAAGAAGGCCGTGGCGGTGGCGCTGCGCAATCGCTGGCGCCGTCAGCAGGTCGGCGACCCGCTGCGTCAGGAAATCACGCCGAAGAACATTCTGATGATCGGACCGACCGGCGTCGGCAAGACCGAAATCGCCCGGCGGCTCGCGCGGCTCGCCGATGCGCCGTTCATCAAGATCGAAGCGACCAAGTTCACCGAAGTCGGTTACGTGGGCCGCGATGTCGACAGCATCGTGCGCGACCTGATCGAGATTTCGGTGAAGCAGACCCGCGAAACCGAAATGCGCAAGGTCCGTACGAAAGCGCAGGACCAGGCTGAAGACCGCATCCTCGACATCCTGCTGCCGGGCGCGCGTCCGGTTGGTTTCGGCTCGGGTTCGCAGGAATCCGCCGGCAGCGAAGACAACGCCACACGCCAGACCTTCCGTAAACGCCTGCGCGAAGGCCAGCTCGACGACAAGGAAGTCGAACTCGACATCGAGATGCCGCAACCGGGCATGGACATCATGGGGCCGCCGGGCATGGAAGACATGACCGAGCAGATCCGCACGATGTTCGCGAATATCGGTGGTGGCAAGAAGGCGCGTCGCAAGCTGAAGGTGAAGGAAGCGCTGAAGCTGCTTAGCGACGAAGAAGCGTCGAAGATGCTCAACGACGAGGAAGTGAAGACGAAGGCCGTGCAGAACGTCGAGCAGAACGGCATCGTGTTTCTCGACGAAATCGACAAGATCGCATCGCGCAACGAAGCAGGCGGTGGCGAGGTGTCGCGCCAGGGCGTGCAGCGCGATCTGCTGCCACTCGTCGAAGGCACGACGATCAATACGAAGTACGGGATGGTGAAGACCGATCACATCCTGTTTATCGCGAGCGGTGCGTTTCATCTTGCGAAGCCTAGCGATCTGATTCCCGAGTTGCAGGGCCGCTTCCCGATTCGCGTCGAACTCGATTCGCTGTCGGTGGGCGATTTCGAATCGATCCTCGTGGCCACCGATGCGAGCCTCGTCAAGCAGTATCAGGCGCTGCTCGCCACCGAAGACGTTCACCTCGAATTCGCCGACGACGGCATCCGTCGTCTCGCGGAAATCGCGTTCTCGGTCAACGAGAAAACGGAAAATATCGGGGCGCGCCGGCTTTATACGGTGATCGAGAAGCTGCTTGAAGAAGTATCGTTCTCGGCGGGCAATCATGCGGGCACGAGCGTCATGATCGATGCGGCTTACGTGGACCGTGCACTGAACGAAGTTGCCGGGGACGAAGACCTGTCGCGCTACGTGCTTTAAGGCGCTGCGGTCACGTTTGATTGCGCACGTAGGTCGCGCGTCGGGCGCATAAACAGAACGGGCGGTCCTGCGAAATTCGCGGGACCGCCCGTTTTTTATTCGGCGACCTTATCGGAAGGGACGCAAAGCGGCCGCATTCGCAACGTTCACTGCTTGACCGGCCGCTTCGCAAGCTTGCGCTGCAGCGTGCGCCGATGCATGTTCAGCGCACGCGCGGTCGCCGAAACATTGTTGCCGTTCTCAGCAAGCACCCGCTGAATGTGCTCCCACTCAAGCCGCGCCACCGACAGCGGCACCGGATTCTCAATCGCCTCTTCCGCCTGCAACGCACTCGCTTCGCTTTGCAGCGCCGCCAGAATCGTCTCGACATTGGCCGGCTTCGCGAGATAGTTGTCCGCGCCGTCCTTAACCGCCTGCACCGCGGTCGCGATGCTTGCGTAGCCGGTCAGCACCAGCATCCGCGCATCGGGCTGCAACTCGCGCAGCGGCGCGACCAGATTGAGACCGGAGTCGTCGCCGAGATGCAGGTCGACGGTGATCTGGCCGAACTTCTGCTGGTTCGCAAGCCGGATTGCTTCGTCGGCGCTGTGTGCTTCGGCGACTACGAAACCGCGCCGCGTCAACCCGCGCGCGAGGATGCCGGAAAACACCTCGTCGTCGTCGATCACCAGGAAATTGTTGTCGCTCATACTTCTTTCTCCACAGGGGTCGGCGCAGAGCCCGTTCGGCTCGCGTCCAATGAATCGCGTGCCGCCACCGGCAGCCGCAGCACCGCGCGCGTGCCGCGCGGCTTCGTATCGCGGGCGTCGGTCAGCTCGATCGATCCGCCGAGCCGCACCGCCGCCGAAAACGCCAGATAAAGACCGACGCCATGTCCGCCTTGCGTGCTGTCGACCGGTATCGCACCAAGCGACCCACGCAGCGACGACGGAATGCCGGGTCCCTTGTCGCACACTTCGAATTCGACGAAATCGCCGCGCACCGCCGTCACCGCGGCCAGCGTCACGCTGTCGCGGCTCGCACGCGCCGCGTTGTCGAGCAGGATCGTCAGGATCTGGCCGACAGCGACAATGTCGCCTAGCGTGGCGTCGTCGGGCAGCGTGCCGAGCAGCTGAAACTTCACATGGGGATGGCGCAACCGCCATTGCTCCGCGAACGAATCGAGCCATTCCGCGACGGTCTGCCGGCTGCCCGGCAACTCGCTGGTGGCCGCGCGGCTGCGCAGGCGCGCGAGCGCCGAGGTGCACAGCGTCAGTTGCTGCTCGAGCAGGTCGAGGTCGGTGGCGTAGGGCGCAAGGCCGCCGTCAGTGCGTGCGGCGTCGCGCAGTTCTTCGGTGAGCATCGCGATCGTCGATAGCGGTGTGCCGATCTCATGCGCGACGGTGGCGGCCTGCACACCGAGCGCCACTGCGCGCTCGTCGCGCAACAGGCGCTGCTGCGCGTCGCCGAGCGCCGCTTCGCGCTGCCGTAGCGCACGCGACATGCGCGCGACGAACCACGCGATCAACCCGACGCTCACCATGAAGTTCACCCACATGCCAGCGCGGTAGTAGTCGAACAGGTTGGCCGGATTGTCGAGATTCAACGGCACCGAGTCGAAGCCGAGCACCGCGTAACAGGCAGCGGCGAACACCGCAAGCCAGATCATCAGATGCCACGGCAGCACAGCCGCCGCGATCGCCAGCGACGGCAGATACAGCGACACAAACGGATTCGTCGTGCCGCCTGACAGGAACAGCAGCGCCGACAACGCGCCAAGGTCGACCCAGATCTGGCCGAACAGTTCGAGATTCGATTCGGGCCGCGCGCGCGCGACGCGCAGCCAGGTCAGCGCGTTGAAGGCCGCCTCGAGGCCGATGACGAGCAGCATCGCCGGCAACGGCAGATGCACGCCGATGAAGATCTGCACGAAGGCAATGGTGCCGAGCTGCCCGATGATGGCAAAGCAGCGCAGCCAGAAGAGGTGGCCGAGATTGACGCGGCCGGTGTTGGTGAAGCGATGCATGCAGTCAGTCTGTCTACGTAGTGGCGCCGCGCGGGCAGCCGTTCATTGCGCCTCGGGCGCCTCGGGCACCACCCGGGCGCGCGCGATTTCGTCGGCGAGACACTCGGGGCACAGGCAGGCGCGGCCGGCCCTGAGCCGGTTGGCCGGCAGCGCGGGCATCGAGCGGCACCAGCAGTCGGGCGCGCCGGCGCCCGGTTCGGCCCGCATGCCGCAATCGAATGCACGGCCGCAGCGCGGACAGCGGCCGCTGGCGGCACTGCGCGGACGATGGGCCGACGCATTCATAAGAAGTCGAAAATATGACACCGACGAGGGCGACCCGGACATGATGCCACGTCCGCCCGCCGCCCACATGCCCTGCGCCAGCGACAAAACAGCGCTCCGGCGCCGTCCGGCCCGGTACAAGGGGCGACTGGCGGCAGCAGCAAACGCCGCGCGTGGCGCAGTGCGGAAAAAGACTGCGGCGCGCCGCCAACACCCGCGTGGAAAAGGCTGTTGCAGCGCGCCAGTCCTGTACAATTCGCGCTTGTTTCAACTGTTCCGTGCCTGAGCCAGCCGCCATGTCCGAACTTCCCGACCTTTCGCAGATCGCGCCCCGCCTGAAGGCTGAAATCCTCGCCGAGGCACTGCCCTATATCCGCCAGTATCACGGCAAGACCGTTGTCATCAAATACGGCGGCAACGCCATGACCGAAGAGCGTCTCAAGCAGGGCTTCGCGCGCGACGTGATCCTGCTGAAACTCGTCGGCATCAATCCGGTCATCGTGCACGGCGGCGGTCCGCAGATCGACCAGGCGTTAAAGAAGATCGGCAAGCAGGGCACCTTCATCCAGGGCATGCGCGTCACGGACGAAGAGACGATGGAAGTCGTCGAATGGGTGCTCGGCGGCGAAGTGCAGCAGGACATCGTCACGCTGATCAACCACTTCGGCGGCCACGCGGTGGGGCTCACGGGCAAGGACGGCGGCCTGATTCACGCGCGCAAGCTGCTGATGCCGGATCGCGACAACCCCGGTCAGTACGTCGACATCGGCCAGGTCGGCGAAGTCGAGGCGATCAATCCGGCGGTAGTGAAAGCGCTGCAGGACGACGCATTCATTCCGGTCATCTCGCCGATCGGTTTCGGCGAAGACGGCCTGTCGTACAACATCAACGCCGATCTGGTCGCGGGCAAGCTCGCGGTCGTGCTGAACGCCGAAAAGCTGGTCATGATGACCAACATCCCCGGCGTGATGGACAAGGAAGGCAACCTGCTCACCGACCTGTCGGCGCGCGAAATCGACGCGCTGTTTGCCGACGGCACGATTTCCGGCGGCATGCTGCCGAAAATCTCGTCGGCACTCGACGCCGCGAAGAGCGGCGTGCGCTCGGTGCACATCATCGACGGCCGCATCGAACACTCGGTGCTGCTCGAAATTCTCACCGAACAGCCGTTCGGCACGATGATCCGCTCGCATTGAGCCGGCAACTGAGCGACAAACTGGATCGGCCCCGGCAATCGATGCGCATTTCCCGCCCACGACGCCGGCGCCCCCGCATTGAATCGGGCAAGCCCGTCTGGCTGTTCGACCTCGACAACACACTGCATCACGCGTCGCACGCGATCTTCCCCGTTATCAATCAGGGAATGACGCAGTACATCATCGACACGCTGCAGGTCGACCTCGACGAAGCAAACCGTCTGCGCACCGGCTACACGAAGCGCTACGGCGCAACGTTGCTCGGTCTGACACGCCATCACCCAATCGACCCGCACGACTTCCTGAAGGTCGTGCACACGTTCCACGACCTGCCTTCGATGGTGCGCAGCGAGCGCGGCCTCGCGCGGCTCGTCGCCGCGCTGCCCGGCCGCAAGATCATCATCACGAACGCGCCCGAAGCGTATGCGCACGCGGTCTTGCAGGAGCTCGGCATCGAGCGGCTGTTCGAACGCGTGATCGCCATCGAACACATGCAGCACGGCGGTGTCTGGCGTGCCAAACCCGATGCTTCGATGCTGCGCCGTGCGATGCGCGACGCGCATGTGTCGCTTGCCGACGCGATCCTCGTCGAAGATACGCGCAGTCATCTGAAAAACTACCGGCACCTCGGTATCCGCACGATCTGGATCACCGGTCACCTGCCGAAGCAGTCGCGCCGCGACGGCGTAGCCGCGCCGCTACCGGGCACGGGCCGGCCGCACTATATCGACTGGCGCATCCGTTCGCTAAAATCGTTACGATGGGGCACCCGCCACGGGCGATTGAGGGGCGACACACATGCAACCGACTCACAAGCATGACGAAGCCGTAACCGAAGACCCGACAGGAACAACCGGAGCAACCGCCGCCGCGGCCGCGGCGGCCAGCGGCGGGCGCGCCGTGCGCCTGAAACCGGGCGAGCGGCGGGTCCACATCCTGCAGATGCTCGCCACGATGCTCGAGGCGCCGAAAAGCGAAAAAATCACCACGGCGGCGCTCGCCGCACGGCTCGGCGTATCGGAAGCGGCGTTGTACCGGCATTTCGCCAGCAAGGCGCAAATGTTCGAAGGACTGATCGAATTCATCGAGCAGACCATCTTCGGACTGATCAACCAGATCGTCGCGAAAGAGCAGAACGGTGTGTTGCAGGCCCGTTCGATCGCCCTGATGTTGCTCAATTTCTCCGCGAAGAACCCCGGCATGACCCGCGTGCTGACCGGCGAGGCGCTGGTCGGCGAACACGAACGGCTCACCGAACGCGTCAACCAGATGCTCGAGCGTGTCGAGGCGTCGCTCAAGCAATGTCTGCGGCTCGGACTGATGGACTCGAACGCGCGGGCCGACAGCGCTGCGGCCGTCCCGCTGCCCGCGGACTACGATCCTGCGGTACGGGCGAGCCTGCTCGTCAGCTATATCGTCGGGCGCTGGCATCGCTATGCGCGCAGCGGCTTCGTGCGGATGCCGGACGAACATGCCGATGCCCAGCTGCGGCTGATCCTGCAGTAGCCGGCGCTGTCGCGCGGATTTTTCCGCTATACTTTGCGCTCCTTTGCTGTTCGCCGGCCCTGTCGGTGTCATACAGCAGCGCGCCGATTTGCTGACTCGATTGCGGGCGCGCGAACCTCCCGGCCTGTGTTGCTTGCCTGGCCCTGCGGTTCACTATAAATGCGGCTAAAGAGGTCGTCAGCCGCGCATCCCGCTTCCTTCCCGCGCATCGCCGACGCCGTTTAGCCGCCCCTGTCAGAAGGCGGATTGAATGGAATCGATCGGAATCGTCGTTCCCCAGAAAATGCATTTCTCCGAGCCGCTGCTCATGCAGAACGGCAGCTCGCTAGCCGGCTTCGACCTGATGGTCGAAACCTACGGCACGCTCAACGCTGCGCGCAGCAATGCCGTGCTCGTCTGTCATGCGCTCAACGCGTCGCATCATGTGGCGGGGGTGTATGAGGGCGAGCCGAAGGAAGTCGGCTGGTGGGACAACATGGTCGGCCCCGGCAAGCCGCTCGACACCAACCGCTTCTTCGTCATCGGTGTGAACAACCTCGGTTCGTGCTTCGGCTCGACCGGTCCGATGAGTATCGATCCTGCAACCGGCGAGCCGTACGGCGCGCGCTTTCCGGTCGTCACCGTCGAAGACTGGGTCAACGCGCAGGCGCGCGTCGCCGACACGTTCGGCATCGAGCGCTTTGCCGCGGTGATGGGCGGTAGCCTCGGCGGCATGCAGGCGCTTGCATGGAGCATGATGTATCCGGAGCGCGTCGCGCACTGCATCGTGGTTGCGTCGACGCCGAAGCTGTCCGCGCAGAACATCGCATTCAACGAGGTCGCGCGCTCGGCGATCCTGTCGGACCCCGACTTCCACGGCGGCAACTACTACGCGCACAACGTGAAGCCGAAGCGCGGCCTGCGCGTCGCGCGGATGATCGGCCACATCACCTATCTGTCCGACGACGACATGGCCGCCAAATTCGGCCGCGCGCTGCGTCGCGCAGAAGGTGCCGAAGACGCGTACAACTTCAACTTCGACGTCGAATTCGAAGTGGAATCGTATCTGCGCTACCAGGGCGACAAGTTCGCCGACTACTTCGACGCGAACACCTACCTGCTGATCACGCGCGCGCTCGACTACTTCGATCCGGCCAAAGCCTTCGACGGCGATCTCACCGCCGCGCTCGCGCACACCACGGCGAAGTATCTGATTGCGAGCTTCTCGACCGACTGGCGCTTCGCGCCCACACGCTCGCGCGAACTGGCCAAGGCGCTGCTCGATCACAAACGCCAGATCACCTATGCCGAGATCGACGCGCCGCACGGTCACGACGCGTTTCTGCTCGACGACGACCGCTATCACAACCTGATGCGCGCCTACTACGAACGGATTGCCACCGAGGTGAACGCATGAACCAGCGCGCACTCGATTATCTTGCGACACGCCCCGACTTCCGCGCCATCGCCCGCTGGGTCGAACCGCGCTCGACGGTACTCGATCTCGGTTGCGGCGATGGCTCGCTGCTGTCGCTGCTCACCGAAGAGCTCGAAGTGTCCGGCTACGGCATCGAGATCAACGATGCCGGTGTGCTGGCGTCGACGAAGAACGGCGTGAACGTGATCCAGCAGAATCTCGAAGACGGACTACGTCTCTTCGAAGACGGCAGCTTCGATTTCGCGATCCTGTCGCAAACGCTGCAGACCATCCACCAGACCGCCGCGATCCTGCGCGAAACGGTGCGGGTCGGCCGCGAATGCATCGTGTCGTTTCCGAATTTCGGCTACTGGGCGCACCGCCTGTCGGTCTTGCGTGGCCGCATGCCGGTGTCGAAAACGCTGCCGTTCCAGTGGCACAACACGCCGAACGTGCGCGTGCTGACGATCCGCGATTTCGAGGCGCTGGCGCCCGAAGTCGGCATCGAAATTCTCGACCGGGCGGTGCTGCACGGCGGCCAGGCGGTACGTTGGGGGGTGAACTGGCGTGGTAGTCTTGCGGTCTATCGCGTCAAGAAAAGCTCACGCTGAACATTTTCATGTCGAACCCGCCGCACGAGGCGCGCGCACTTACCGCACACGAAGAACATCCTGGCTGGCGCGCGTTCCTGAACACGCGCATGCTGATTTGCGTCTTTCTCGGCTTCACATCGGGATTGCCGCTCTTCACACTCGTCTATCTGGTGCAGGCCTGGTTGCGCTCCGAAGGCGTGAACCTGAAGGAAATCGGCCTCTTCGCGCTGATCCAGTTCCCGTACACCTGGAAGTTCGTCTGGGCGCCGTTGATGGACCGCTACCTGCCGCGGCTGCCCGGCTGGCGGCCAGGCCGGCGACGCGGCTGGATGCTCGTCACGCAGATTCTCGTGGCCGGCGCGATCGGTACGCTTGGCTTCGTGTCGCCACGCGAGTCGATCTGGACCGTCGCCGCGCTGACCGCATTGGTCGCATTCTTCGGTGCAAGCCAGGACATCGCCGTCGATGCGTACCGGCGCGAACTGCTGAGAGACACGGAGCAGGGGCTCGGCAACGCTGTGCACGTGAACGCCTACAAGATCGCGGCGCTCGTGCCCGGTTCGCTCGCGCTGATTCTTTCCGATCATCTGCCGTGGACCACGGTGTTCGCCGTGACGGCCGCGTTCATGCTGCCGGGCATGATCATGACGCTCGTCGTACGCGAACCCGAAGTGCATGGCGTACCGCCGAAAAACCTGCGCGCTGCGATCGTCGAACCGTTCCAGGAATTCGTGCGACGTGACGGCTGGCGCGGCGCGCTGTTCGTGCTCGGCTTCATCTTTCTGTACAAGCTCGGCGATACGATGGCGACCACGCTATCGACGTCGTTCTTTCTCGACATCGGTTTCACGCGTACGCAGATCGGCGTGATCGCGAAGACGACTGCGTTCGGTGCGAGCCTCGCGGGTGGGATCATCGGCGGGATCTGGTTGATGCGCATCGGCATCGGTCGCGGGCTGTGGATTTTCGGCGTGCTGCAGATGGTGTCGACGCTCGGCTTTGCGTGGCTCGCGCATGTCGGGCCGGCGTCGCCGGTGCTCGCTTCGCTCTATGGGTTTGCTTCGGCGGGCGGACAGGGACTGACGAAACTGCTGTCGTTCTTCGGTATCGGCTGGACGGTGCAGTTCGATCCGATGTCGGTTGCGCTCGCACTCGTCTACGGGTTCGAAACCTTCTCGACCGGTCTTACGCTGGCGGCCTTCACCGCCTATATCGCCAGCACGACCGACCCGCGTTACACCGCTACCCAGTTCGCGCTCTTCACGAGCCTTGCCTCGGTGCCGCGCACGCTCGCCTCGGCGGCGAGCGGCTATGTGGTCGCGCAGATCGGCTGGTTCGACTATTTCATCGCGTGTACCGCGCTTGCACTGCCCGGCATGCTGCTGCTGTTTCGCATCGCTCCGTGGAGAGCGCGGTCGTGAGCGGGATCGTTTCGTTGCGCCGTCTGCTACCGCGTTTGCTGTGCATCGCGCTTGCTCTGAGCGGATTGTGGCTCGTCCCGGCCGCCGTTGCCTTCGCTGCGGACGCAGCATCTGCCACCGCCGCGACACCTCTTGCACGGGGCGTACCGAACGCTGCGACCGCCGCAAGCGCCGCTCCCTCGTCTTCCGCCGCGGCAAGCAGCAGCGCATCCGCGCCACAAGCCGCTTCGACGGTTCCGGCCGCATCGTCACCAGTCAGCGCCGCGAAGCCACCCACACCGACATCAAGCCCAAGCGCCACTGCCTCTCCGTCCTACCAGAGCGGCCAGCAGATCCGCTACGGCGACAGCGCCGTGTTTCGCAACCTGATTCCGTCGCAGGTACTCGAGAACCAGGCCGCCGAAGAATTCGAGCAAATCGTCCACGGAGCCGATCACGCGAATCGCCTGTACCCGAACAACGATGTGCGCGTGCAACGCGTGCGCGACATCGCAAACCGGCTGATTCCGTACTCGCTGAAGTGGAACGAGCGCGCGAAGAACTGGAAATGGGAAGTGGCCGTCGTGCAGTCGCCCGATATCCGCATGTACTGCCTGCCCGGCGGCAAGATCGTCGTCTATAGCGGCCTGCTCGATCGCGTGCGGTTGAACAACAACGAACTCGGCATGCTGATCGGCCACGAGATCGCACACGCCCTGCGCGAACATGCACGCGAGCGGCTCGGCGAGCAGCAGGCGGCGCAGTTCACGTCGGGTTCGATTCCGCAGCTGTTCGGTCTTGCGGATCTTGGCGCCGCGCCGCTCGGCATCGGCTCGCAGCTGCTGGAAATGAAATACGGACGCGCCGACGAAACCGAAGCCGACGTAATGGGCAGCGAAATCGCATCGCGCGCAGGCTACGATCCGCGCGCGGCCGTCACGCTGTGGGACAAGCTCGCGGCCGCGACGCACAGCAACCGCAATGGCGGCTACATCTATGTGCATCCGTATAGTGCCGCGCGCCGCCAGGACATCATCAAGCGTTTGCCGGACATGTTGCCGCTGTACGCGAAGGCGCTCGGCAAGGACGTCGACGGGTCGCCCGGTTATGCGGCTACCGACCGCTCGCGGCAGGCTACGGCGCGCAAATAGCGGGCGGCCCGTTTAGAGCCGCGCGCCGCATCACTCAGCCTGCAAGCTTGTGCGCGTAATCGACGGTGACCGGCGCGTGGTCGCTGAACTTGATATCGCGAAACACATCGCAGCGCTTCGCCTTGCCGGCAATTTCCGCCGTCGCGATCTGATAGTCGATCCGCCACCCGACGTTGTTCGCATACGCCTGGCCGCGATTGCTCCACCACGTGTACTGCTCCGGCCGCTGGTCGAGCGTGCGGAACACGTCCACATAACCGACCTCGTCGAAGAGCTGCGTGAGCCACGCGCGCTCTTCCGGCAGGCAGCCTGAATTCTTCTGGTTGCCCTTCCAGTTCTTGATATCGATTTCCTTGTGAACGATGTTCACGTCGCCGCACACGATCACTTCGCGTTTCTTGCTGAGCGCGGCGAGATGCGGCATGAACTCATCCATGAAGCGGAACTTGGCCTGCTGCCGTTCTTCACCGCTCGATCCCGACGGCACATACACCGAGATCACCGACAGCTTGCCGAAGCGCAATTCGACATAGCGTCCTTCGGGATCGAACTCCTCGCTGCCGAAACCGATGATGACCTTGTCCGGCTTATGACGCGTGTAGACGCCCGCGCCGCTGTAGCCCTTCTTGACCGCGTGCTGGAAGTAGCCGGTGTAGCCGTGCGGCGCGAGGAATTCGGGTGTCATGTCGTCCTGCGAGCACTTGATTTCCTGCACGCATATGACGTCGGCATCCTGCGTGCCGAACCATTCGAAGAAGCCCTTTTTGGCTGCGGAGCGGATGCCGTTCAGATTGGCGGTGATCACGCGCAACATGGTGTTCCTTTCTTGGCAATGGATGGGATAACGAAGCGCAACGCGAGCAAACCGATGCTGCGTCAGGCCCTAGTCGACCTTCAAACCCTTCAGCGATGCTTTCGCCGGGGGATACTCGAGCTTCATGCCAACGAGCGCACGCAGCAGCAACTCGGCGATCATCACGTTGCGATGCGTCTTTGAATCGGCGGGAATCACGTACCACGGCGCGATCTCCGTCGAAGTCGCCGCGAGCGCATCGCGATACGCAGTCTGGTACTTGCCCCACAGCTTGCGCGCTTCGAGATCGGCGACGTCGAACTTCCAGTGTTTGTCCGGATCGTCGATGCGTGCCTGCAGACGCGCGCGCTGCTCGTCCTTCGAAATGTGCAGCATGCATTTGACGATAGTCGTGCCGCTCTCCGCAAGCAACGCCTCGAACTGGCGGATGTGCCGGTAGCGCAGTTCGCGTGCGGCATCGTCGAGCGTGCCGAGCACGACCGGTACCAGCACGTCTTCGTAGTGGCTACGGTTAAAGACGGTCAGCTCGCCGGCAGCGGGCGCCTGCGCATGCACGCGCCAGAGAAAATCGTGCGCGGCTTCGACGGGCGTCGGTGCCTTGAACGACACGATACGCAGGCCAAGCAGATCGACTTCGTGAAAAACGGCGCGGACCGTACCGTCCTTGCCACTGGTATCCATACCCTGCAGCACGAGCAACACACGTTGCCGGCTTTGCGTGTGCAGACGCTCCTGCAGCGCGTCGAGCTGCGCACCGATCTCGGCAAGGCGCGCACGATCCGACTCCTTGCTACCAGTCGAAAATGGCTTTACCGCCGGATCGAAATCGTCGAGCGCGAATTGTTCCGCCTTCTTGCCGACGTTGAAGAACGGCACGCGGAAATCGTCCAGCTCGGGCTTCTTTGCCATGCAATGTCTCCTTTTTTGCCCAGCATGCAACCCGGCAACGGCCCGTCATCGCAGCGAGCAGGCGCGAACCACGCCCGTTCGCACCGCATCGTTCAGGACAGTTTCTTCTTCAGCAGTTCGTTGACCTGCTGCGGGTTGGCTTTGCCCTTCGTCGCCTTCATCGCTTGCCCGATCAGCGCGTTGAATGCCTTTTCCTTGCCGGCGCGGAATTCTTCCACCGACTTCGCATTCGCAGCCAGCACCTCGTCGATGATCGCTTCGAGCTCGCCGCTGTCCGAGATCTGCTTGAGACCCTTCGCTTCGATGATGCGATCGGCGGCGGCTTCGTCGGTGGCTTTCTCTTCCCAGATTGCCTGGAAAATTTCCTTCGCGATCTTGTTCGAGATCGTGCCGTCGGCGATCCGTTGCAATACGAGCGCGAGTTGCGCAGCGGACACCGGGCACGCGCCGATGTCGAGGTCTTCGCGATTCAGTTGCGACGATACCTCACCCATCAGCCAGTTCGCGGCAACCTTCGCCTGCGCGGCACCGGCCTTGTCGACCACCGCTTCGTAGTACGCAGCCATTGCCTTGCTCGACGTCAGCACGCTGGCATCGTAAGGCGTCAGCCCGTATTGCTCGACGAAACGCTTCTGCATGCCCGCAGGCAATTCAGGCATCTCGCTGCGCACGCGCTCGACCCAGGCCGCGTCGATCACGAGCGGCATCAGGTCGGGGTCGGGGAAATAACGGTAATCGTGCGCGTCTTCCTTGCTGCGCATCGAACGCGTTTCGCGCTTGTCCGGATCGTACAGACGCGTTTCCTGCACGACGGTGCCGCCGTCCTCGATCAGCTCGATCTGGCGACGCACTTCGTACTGGATCGCTTCTTCAAGAAAGCGGAACGAGTTCAGGTTCTTGATCTCGGCACGCGTGCCGAATTCCTTCTGACCGACCGGCCGCACCGATACGTTCGCATCGCAGCGGAACGAACCTTCCTGCATGTTGCCGTCGCAGATGCCGAGCCACACGACGAGCGCATGCAGCGTCTTCGCGTACGCGACGGCTTCGGCTGCACTGCGCATCTCCGGCTCGGTGACGATTTCGAGCAGTGGCGTGCCGGCGCGATTCAGATCGATGCCGGTCATGCCGGCAAAGTCTTCGTGCAGCGACTTGCCCGCGTCTTCTTCAAGATGCGCGCGCGTCAGGTTGACGGTTTTTTCGTAGGTGGTGCTGTTGCCGTCCTTGTCCTTGCCGGGCACCTGGATCGTGACCTGTCCGCCCTGCACGACCGGAATCTCGTACTGGCTGATCTGATAGCCCTTCGGCAAGTCAGGGTAGAAATAATTCTTGCGCGCGAAGATGCTGCGCGGCGCGATCGTCGCACCAATCGAGAGACCGAAGGTGATCGCGCGTTCGACAGCGCCGCGGTTCATCACCGGCAGCACGCCCGGCAACGCGAGATCGATCGGGCTTGCCTGAGTGTTCGGCGCGGCACCAAACTGCGTTGCAGTGCCGGAGAAAATTTTAGAGACCGTCGAGAGCTGTGTGTGCGTCTCGAGACCGATGACGACTTCCCATTGCATAGTCATGCCTCCCACCGCGCGCTGCCGGCCGGTGTCCTGCGATGCCAGTCGGTGGCGCGCTGGAACGCGTCCGCCACCTGCAGCATCCTGGCTTCGTTAAAGTAGTTACCGATGATCTGCAAGCCCACCGGACGCTGCGCATTCGCGCCCGCGCCGAAGCCGCACGGTACGCTCATGCCGGGCAAACCAGCCAGGCTCACTGACAACGTGTAGATATCGGCGAGATACATCTGCACCGGATCGTCGCCCTTCGCACCGAGGTCCCATGCCACCGAAGGCGACACCGGGCCCATGATCACATCGCACTGATGGAACGCTTCCTGGAAATCCTGCGCGATGATGCGGCGGATTTTCTGCGCCTGCAGGTAGTACGCATCGTAGTAGCCATGCGAGAGCACATACGCCCCAACCAGAATGCGTCGCTTCACCTCGGGGCCGAAGCCTTCTGCGCGCGTTTTCTTGTACATGTCGAGCAGATCGCGATATTCGGCGGCGCGATGGCCGTAGCGTACGCCGTCGAAACGCGACAGGTTGGACGAGGCTTCCGCAGGGGCGATCACGTAGTACACGGGGATCGACAGCTCGGTTTTCGGCAGCGAGACGTCGACGAGCGTTGCGCCGAGTGCTTCGTACTGCTTCAGCGCGGTATCGATGGCAGCGCGCACGTCGTCGGCGAGGCCCGCGCCGAAGTATTCCTTCGGCAGACCGATGCGCAGCCCGGCGAGCGGCTTCGCAGCGTCGCCGCCGCTTTGCCATGTCTCGCCCAGATGGCGCGTGTAGTCCTCGTCATCGCGCACGAGGCTCGTCGAATCGCGTTCGTCGAAGCCGGCCATGGCGTTGAGCAGCGTCGCGCAATCGGCGGCGTTCTGCGCGAACGGACCGGCCTGATCGAGCGACGATGCGAACGCGATCATCCCGTAGCGCGACACGCGGCCGTACGTCGGCTTGATACCCGTGACGCCGGCGAACGATGCGGGCTGGCGGATCGAGCCGCCGGTGTCGGTGCCGGTCGCGACCGGCGCGAGACGCGCGGCAACCGCTGCCGCCGAGCCACCCGACGAACCGCCCGGCACAGCCTTGCGATCCCACGGGTTCTGCACCGGGCCAAAGTGCGAGTTCTCATTCGACGAACCCATCGCGAACTCGTCCATATTCGTCTTGCCGACGCACACCATGCCCGCTTGCGCCAGGCGCTCGACGACCGTTGCATCGAAGGGGCTGGTGTAGTGCTCGAGCATCTTCGAGCCGGCTGTTGCACGCCAGTCGCGCGTGACGAACACGTCCTTGTGCGCGATCGGCAGGCCTGTCAGCGGGCCCGCGTTGCCGGCGGCAAGCCGTGCATCGGCGGCTTTCGCCTGGGCGAGCGTGAGGTCGGCATCGACGTGCAGGAACGCGTTCAGGCCGCGTGCCTCGTCGATCCGCTTCAGGTACAACTGCGCCAGTTCGACCGCGGAGCATTCCTTCGCGTCGAGCGCTGCGCGCAGTTCGGTCAAGCTCTTTTCATGCATTGCATTGTTTCCAGAGAACGCCGCGGCGTCGTGCGCCGTGGCGGATGTGTGTCCTGCTGCGTGGCTGGCCGGCGAGCTGCGCAGCTCGCGCGGCCCGCACAGCTATACCCGATTCAAACGGCTATTCGAGCACTCTCGGCACCAGATACAGACCGTCCTGCACAGCCGGCGCGGACTGCTGGAAGTCGTCGCGGCGCACGGTTTCCGTCACTGCGTCGTTACGCAGACGCAGCGCGACGTCTTCGATCTGCTCGATCGGATGGGCGAGCGGCGCAATGCCTGTCGTATCGACTGCCTGCATCTGCTCGACGAGACCGAAGAAGTCGTTGAGCTGGGCAAGCGTATGCCCAGCCTCGTCCTCGGCCAGTTCGAGCCGCGCGAGGTGGGCAATGCGTTTAACATCGGTCAGGGTCAGAGCCATGCAGTCACCGGAGAGGAAGGTGGACTGCCGCAGTGCGGAAAAACAATGCTGCGACAGCGGGTTACGTCACTGGAGGCGACCCTCGAAAGCGGGCCGTCAGAGGCAAAAAGTGCGCTCCGTTTCCTTCAAAACAAGCAAAATTATAAGGTATCATTACGCGTTCGACCCAAACCCGGACCGAGCTGGCAAGGCCCTGCTGGAACATTTTCCAGCTTGCACCCAGAAAACGCTGAGCGGCCCTGCCCCGGCCTCCGGTAGATTCCCCCCGCAGTTTCGTGCTCTCGTGGCCGCTCCCGCCAGCCTGAAACTGCTATTTTTTCCGCTGCCGCCCTACGCATACAGTGCGAGGCCCGGCCCCCAGCGAGACAGGATTTTGAATGTTCGGTTTTTTGCGCAGCTACTTCTCCAACGATCTGGCGATTGACCTCGGCACTGCCAACACGCTTATCTACATGCGTGGCAAAGGTATCGTCCTCGATGAACCGTCGGTGGTTTCCATCCGCCAGGAAGGCGGCCCGAACGGCAAGAAGACGATTCAGGCAGTCGGCAAGGAAGCAAAGCAGATGCTCGGCAAGGTGCCGGGCAATATCGAGGCGATCCGCCCGATGAAAGACGGCGTGATCGCCGACTTCACCGTCACCGAGCAGATGATCAAGCAGTTCATCAAGACCGCTCACGAATCCCGCATGTTCTCGCCGTCGCCGCGCATCATCATTTGCGTGCCGTGCGGCTCGACCCAGGTTGAGCGCCGCGCGATCAAGGAAGCCGCGCACGGCGCCGGCGCCTCGCAGGTCTATCTGATCGAAGAACCAATGGCAGCCGCAATCGGTGCCGGCCTGCCGGTATCGGAAGCGACGGGCTCGATGGTCGTCGATATCGGCGGCGGCACGACGGAAGTCGGCGTGATCTCGCTGGGCGGTATCGTGTACAAGGGTTCGGTGCGTGTCGGTGGCGACAAGTTCGACGAGGCAATCGTCAACTATATCCGCCGCAATTACGGCATGCTGATCGGCGAGCAAACTGCCGAAGCGATCAAGAAGGAAATCGGTTCCGCGTTCCCGGGTTCCGAAGTGAAGGAAATGGAAGTGAAGGGCCGCAACCTGTCGGAAGGCATTCCGCGCAGCTTCACAATCTCCAGCAACGAAATCCTCGAAGCCCTGACCGATCCGCTCAACCAGATCGTGTCCTCGGTCAAGATCGCACTCGAGCAAACCCCGCCGGAACTGGGCGCCGACATCGCCGAACGCGGCATGATGCTGACGGGCGGCGGTGCACTGCTGCGCGACCTCGACCGCCTGCTCGCGGAAGAAACCGGCCTGCCGGTGCTGGTCGCCGAAGACCCGCTCACGTGCGTCGTGCGCGGCTCGGGCATGGCGCTCGAGCGCATGGACAAGCTCGGTAGTATCTTCTCTTACGAGTAAGCGAGTCCTGCTCCATGACCGCAGCGCGGACGGCACGGCCAGCTCCCTCCGGGCTGGCGCGTTGCCCGGCGGCCCGTCCGGCCGCCGCGCGCTGAGCGCGATCGCCGCGCTGCATACCGCTTCATTCACCCGCTCACGCGCCCGGCGCCGACCATGGAATACAGTCCGCCGCCCCTATTCAAGCAAGGTCCATCGGCACTCGCCCGGCTGATCTTCTTCGTCGTGCTCGCGCTGGCGCTGCTCATTTCCGACGCGCGCTTCAAGACGCTCGAAATCGTCCGCGGGGTGCTCGGGGCGGGCCTGTATCCGCTGCAACGCGCGGCGCTCGTGCCGCGCGACCTGTTCATGGGCGCCGCCGATCTCGCCGTGACGAGCGCCACGCTGCGCGCTGAAAACACGAAGCTGCGCGAGCGCAATCTGCAACTATCGCAACAAGCCAATCAATCAGCACTGCTCGGCGCGGAGAACGCGCACTTGCGCAGCCTGCTGCAACTGTCGCAACGCGCGACCATCCAGTCGATTCCCGCCGAAATCCAGTACGACACGAGCGACCCCTTTACGCAGAAAGTCGTGATCGGCCGCGGTTCGCAGCAGGGCATCCAGAACGGTTCGCCGGTTGTCAACGAAGACGGCGTGATCGGCCAGATCACGCGCGTGTTCCCGCTGCAGGCCGAAGTCACCCTGCTCACCGACAAGGACCAGGCCGTGCCCGTGCAGATCGTGCGAACCGGGCTGCGCAGCGTGATCTATGGGACACCGAAGGGCGACTCGCTCGATCTGCGCTTCGTGCCGATCAGCGCCGATGTGCAGACCGGCGACGAACTCGTCACGAGCGGTCTCGACGGTGTCTATCCGCCGGGGCTGCCGGTAGCGAAGGTCGTGCGGGTCGACAAGCAGGCCGATACGGCGTTCGCACGCGTCGTCTGCGTGCCGGTCGCGCCGGTGCGCGGCGCGCGCCAGCTGCTCGTGCTGCACTATCAGAACGATGTGCCGCCGCGGCCGGAAGAGGCCGAGTCGGCAGCCGATTCCGCGAAAGCGGCAAAGGCGAAGAAGCCTGCGGCGGACAAGGCAGGCGCGAAGGGCGCGGACAAGGCTGCTGAAAAGGGTTCGGATAAAACCGCGGACAAGCCCGCGAGCAAACCCGCTGATAAGCCTGCGGCGAAACCCGCCGGCAAAGAGCCTGCTCATAGCACCCGGCCCACTGCGCCCGCCGCCCCCGTGAAACCCGCTACACCAGCCGCCGGCCAGGGGGCGAACCCATGAACCGCCCGCAATACATCCTGCAGCCGGTCAACCCATACTTCATCGCATTCAGCCTCGCCGCCGCGTTCCTGCTGAACCTGATGCCCTGGGGCCGTCTGATCGGCATACCCGACTTCGTCGCACTGGTGCTGCTGTTCTGGAACGTCCACCAGCCGCGCAAGGTCGGTATGGGCATCGCGTTCCTGCTCGGTCTGCTGATGGACGTACACAACGCAAGCCTGCTCGGCGAGCACGCGCTCGCGTATACGCTGCTGTCGTACGGCGCGATCACGATCCATCGGCGGGTGCTGTGGATGTCGCTCGGCGTGCAGGCGTTCGCCGTGATGCCGCTGTTCGTCATCGCGCAGATCGTTCCGTTCGTGATCCGGCTGCTGGCCGGCGCGGCGTTTCCGGGCTGGGGTTATCTGATCGACGGGTTCGTCGAAGCGGTGCTGTGGCCGCTCGCCAGCGTGATACTGCTGATGCCGCAACGCCGTCCGGCCGATCCGGACGACACGCGTCCTATCTAGTCCAGCGCTCACCGGGACCGCCCTTGAAACTCGTTGCATCCCGCCGGCCCGGTCCGCGCACGTTATCTCTTCCGGTTCGCGGCCTGCGGGTTCGCGCACCTCGTGACGGCCGCCAGACGGCCCTGTTTGCTATCGCATGACCGAATTCAAGGACACCCAGCAGCAGCTCTCGAAGTTCCGCCTGCGCGTCGCGGCGGCGGGTCTGTTCGTGTTCGTCTGCTTCGGGTTGATCACGTTCCGCTTCCTGTACCTGCAGGTGTGGCACTACAGCAAGTACTCGCTGCAGGCCGACGAAAACCGCATCTCGGTGGCGCCGATCGTGCCGAACCGCGGCATCATCACCGACCGCAACGGCGTCGTACTCGCGAAAAACTACTCGGCGTACACGCTCGAAATCACGCCGTCGAAGCTCAACGACACGCTCGATAATGTGATCGACAGTCTCGCCACCGTCATCTCGATCGATGCCCGCGACCGGCGCCGCTTCAAGAAGCTGCAGGAAGACTCGAAGAATTTCGAAAGCCTGCCGATCCGCACGCGCCTCACCGACGACGAAGTCGCGCGCTTCACGGCGCAGCGCTTCCGCTTTCCCGGCGTCGAAGTGCGCGCGCGCCTCTTCCGCCAGTACCCGCTCGGGCCGACCGCCGCGCACGTGATCGGCTACATCGGCCGGATCTCGCAGCGCGATCAGGATCGCATCGACGACGCCAGCGATCAGAACAACAGCGATCCCGAGCACTACGACGCACGCCTCGACGCGAACAACTACAAGGGCACCGACTACATCGGCAAGATCGGCGTCGAGCAGAGCTACGAAACCGAACTGCACGGGCAGACCGGTTTCGAGGAAGTCGAAGTGACCGCGGGTGGCCGACCGGTACGTACGCTGTCGCGCACTCAGGCCACGCCGGGTAACAATCTCGTGCTGTCGATCGACATCGGTTTGCAGCAGGTCGCCGAGCAGGCGTTCGCCGGCCGGCGCGGCGCACTCGTCGCAATCGAACCGGCCACCGGCGACGTGCTCGCGTTCGTCTCGGCGCCGAGCTTCGATCCGAACTCGTTTGTCGACGGAATCGACCAGCAGACCTGGGACGACCTCAATAACTCGCCGGATCATCCGCTGCTGAACCGGCCGCTGCACGGCACCTATCCGCCGGGTTCGACCTACAAGCCATTCATGGCGCTCGCCGCGCTGGCGCTGCACAAGCGCACACCGGGCTGGGGTTTCCAGGACCCGGGCTACTACACGTTCGGCGGCCACACGTTCCGCAACGACGTGCGCTCGGGGCAGGGCTGGGTCGACATGAACCGCGCGATCGTCGTGTCGAACGACACCTACTTCTACATGCTCGCGCACGACCTCGGCGTCAACGCGATCGCCAATTTCATGAAGCCGTGGGGCTTCGGGCAGATCACCGGTATCGACATCGCCGGCGAAGCGCGCGGCATCCTGCCGTCGACCGAATGGAAGCGCAAGGCGTACCGCAAGCCGGAACAGCAACGCTGGTACGAAGGCGAAACGATCAGCCTCGGGATCGGCCAGGGCTACAACTCGTTCACGATCTTGCAACTCGCTCATGCGGTCGCGACGCTCGCCAACAACGGCGTGCTGATGAAGCCTCACCTCGTGAAGGAAATCGAAAATCCGATCACCCGCGATACGCACCTGACCGTGCCCAAAGACGACGGTCGCATCAACGTGCCGCAATCGGATATCGATGTCGTCAAGCGCGCGCTGGTCGGTGTGGTGACCGGCGGTACGGCATCGAAGCTGTTTATCGGCGCGCCGTATCAGGCGGCGGGAAAGACCGGCACGGCCCAGGTCTATTCGCTGCAGGGCGCGAACTACAAGGGCCATGCGATCCCCGAACGGCTGCGCGACCACGCGCTCTTTACCGCATTCGCGCCGGCGGACAATCCGAAGATCGCGGTCGCCTTGATCGTGGAAAACGGCGGCTGGGGCGCCGAAGCCGCAGGTCCGATCGCGCGCAAGGTGCTCGACTTCTACCTGGTCGACCGGCAGAAACCAGGCGCCGAAGCCGCGGCCGTTGCAGCAGCGGCCTCGGCAACCGAAGATGCCTCTGCGCCAGTCATAGGCGGCGCATCGACGCCCGTCAAAACCACGTTGCCGGTTCCTGTCGCGACGGGCTTTACCGCGTTGCCGGAGCCGGGTGCGGCCTCGGCGCCTGGCGCGGCATCGGCGGCGGTTGCCGCTTCGGCAGGGGATACGCCAGCCACGCCATTAAGCGCGCCTCCCGATGCCGCCGCAGAGCCGGCCAGCATTGCATCGGCGGCCATCGCTGCGGCGCCGCGCGCCAAAATTCTCGTGCCGCGCAAATCCGGCGGCCCTCACAGCCCCCGTCCTGCCGGCGGCACAACGCCCGCAGTCGTCGCGCCCACGCGCAACGACGGGAAAGAGTCGCAGCCGGCCCAGCCGGCTAGCGGCGGCATCGACGAGTAAGGAGAAAGGCATGCAATTCGACAAGCGCGCCTGGCTCGACCGCATCAAGCGGATGTTCGCAGGCTTCGACCGCCCGCTCGCGCTCACCGTGTTCCTGCTGTTGTGCGTCGGCATCGTCACGCTGTACAGCGCGAGCCTCGATGTGCCCGGGCGCGTGGAAGACCAGTTGCGCAACATCATGCTGACGTTCGTGCTGATGTGGGCCCTCGCCAATGTGCCGCCCACCACGCTGATGCGCTTCGCGGTGCCGCTCTACACGTTCGGTATTGCGATGCTCGTGGCGGTCGCGCTATTCGGGCTCACACGCAAGGGCGCCAAACGCTGGATCAACGTCGGCGTCGTGATCCAGCCGTCGGAGATCCTGAAGATCGCCACACCGTTGATGCTCGCCTGGTATTACCAAAGGCGCGAAGGCGTGGTGCGCTGGTGGGACTATCTGGTCGGCCTCGTGATCCTGCTGGTGCCGGTCGGACTGATTGCCAAGCAGCCCGATCTCGGTACCGCCGTGCTGGTGTTCGCCGCGGGCTTCTTCGTGATCTATTTCGCGGGTCTGAGCTTCAAGCTGATCGTGCCGGTGCTGATCGCCGCGACGATCGCGGTGGCATCGATCGCGGCATTCCAGGACCGGATCTGCCAGCCCGAAGTCACCTGGCCGCTGATGCACGATTATCAAAAGCACCGCATCTGTACGCTGCTCGATCCGACCTCCGATCCGCTCGGCAAAGGCTTCCACACCATCCAGGCCGTGATCGCGATCGGTTCCGGCGGTGAGCTCGGCAAGGGCTGGTTGAAGGGCACGCAGGCGCATCTTGAATTCATTCCGGAAAAGCACACCGACTTCATCTTCGCGGTGTTCTCGGAGGAATTCGGGCTGGCCGGCGGCATCGTGCTGCTGGTGCTGTACATGGCGTTGATCGCGCGCGGGCTGTATATCGCCGCGAACGGCGCGACGCTGTTCGGGCGGCTACTGGCCGGCGCGCTGACGATGGCGTTCTTCACCTACGCCTTCGTCAATATCGGCATGGTGAGCGGCATCCTGCCGGTGGTCGGTGTGCCGTTGCCGTTCATGAGTTACGGCGGCACCGCGCTCACCACACTCGGCGTCGCGATCGGTCTGATCATGAGTGTGGGGCGCCAGAAGCGTTTGATGCAGAGTTGAGTGTTGAACGCGCGGGGCACGCCCGCAGTTGCAGCGGGCGCCTGCGTTATGGTGACTACGGTGACTACGGTGACTACGGTGACTACGGTGACTACGGTGATTTCGGCGATTTCGGTGCGGCGTTGAGCAACTGCGCGGACAGTTGCTGATACTTCAAACGCGCCGCCGGATCGCCCTGAGCCGCAGCCGCCGCGTAGTACGCGCGCGCCACGTTCAGGTTCTGTTTGACGCCGTCGCCGCCGCGCTCATAGAACGAACCGGCCACATACTGCGCGGTCATGTCGCCACCCTCGGCGGCCTTCTCATACCAAACGAACGCCTGCCGGTTGTCGCGCGGCGTGCCCCGTCCATCGAGGAACTGGTTCGCCAGCGCAAGTTCCGCCAGCACGTGTCCCTGCCGAGCAGCCTTCAGAAACCAGCGATGCGCCTCGGCGGGATCGCGGCCCACGAACTCCCCGTCGTCGTACATTTTTCCGTACACGTACTGCGCATGCGACATGTTGGCGTCCGCGGCCTTGCGCAGCCACTTCTTGCCTTCATCGACGTTGGCTTTGCCGCCTTCGCCATTGAGCAGCATCATCGCGTAGTTGAATTCGGCGAGGCGGCTGCCGTGTTCGGCGGCCTTGCGAAACTCGACGAGCGCAACGCTCAGGTTGCCGGCGTTGTAGTCGGCGACCGCCGTCTGCGTGGCGAGATCGGACGCTTTCGGTTTCTCGATCTGCGCATGCGCCGGGCCGGCCGCGAGTAGCACGACGCACACTGCGCCTATCGCCACGCGTGCCATTCCTCGACCTCGAATGCACCGCTTCATGACCGCGCCTCCTGCAGCGCCTGGCGCGTTGCACGAAGCAGCCACATGACGTCGGCGGCAAGCGCGATAAAGCGAAAACCGTCCTCGCGATACTGCCGCGCACCCGCAACGTCGAGCGCGAAAATACCGGTCGCGACGCCGGCGCGCTGCGCTGCATCCGAGATGTGCGCAATTGCTTGCTGCACCTCGGGATGCTTCGGATCGCCGAGATGACCGAGGCTTGCCGCGAGATCGGCCGGTCCGATAAACAGACAATCGACACCCGGCGTCGCCGCAATCCGCTCGACTTCCTGCACTGCGCGCGCCGACTCGATCTGCACGATCGTCGCGATCTGCGCGTTGGCGTTCTGGATGTAGTCGCGCCGCATGCCGTACGCGGCGGCCCGTACTGCGCCGGCTACACCGCGCAGGCCGTCGGGTGTATTGGTGTCGGGATAGCGCGTCAGACGCACCGCATGCGCGGCGTCATCCGCGGTTTCGATGTTCGGAAACATCAGCGTGCGCGCGCCGGCATCGAGCGCGCGTTTGACGAGCCAACCTTCCTTCGCGGGCACGCGCACCACCGGTTCGCTCGGCAGATGCGCAGCCGCGATGGCGCGCAGTTGCGCGGTGACATCGTTGCTGTCGTTGGGCGAATGCTCCATGTCGATCAGCAGCCAGTCGAAGCCGGCGTGCGCGAGCGCTTCCGCCGCGGCATCGCTGCCAAGCGACAGCCACAGCCCGATCAGCGGCTCGGATTCGTGCAGACGTTGCTTCAGGGGATTCGTGAACGTGCTCATCGCGGCGCTCCTCGCCGGCGCGAGGCAGCGCCTTCGCTGGAACGATGCGTGAGCAGAAAGGATGGACGTTCAAGCGGGCCAGGAACGGCCCTGGTCAGATGGCGTGCGCCGCGTAGCGTGGTAACCGGCATGTCTCGCTCCGTGTGGTTGTCGAGCGATCATACCGTGACAATAACGCGTTAGTCGCGGACCACGTCGGCCCAGCAGTTGGGGGTTTCGTACAGGCGCACGTGGTGCAGCCGCAGATTCACGCCGTAGTGCGCGTCGTAGACGTTGGCCAGAATATCGAACGCGACGGCCGCGAGGTTTTCGACGGTCGGAATGCGATCGAGTACGACCGTCTTGTGATCGGGCATCGATTCGAGAAAGCCGCGTACGCGCGTATCGCCTTCGAAGACGAGAAACGCGTGGTCCCACTTGTCAACGAGATGTTCGATAGCCAGCGACTTCACGTCGGCGAAATCCATCACCATGCCGCGATCGGGCGCGCCTTCGGTTTCGACGAGGTCGCCTTGCAGCGTGATTTCGAGCACGTAGCGATGCCCGTGCAGGTTACGGCACTGGCTGCGGTGATCGGGGATGCGGTGGCCCGCATCGAATTCGAGTTTTCGGGTAATGGTCAGCACGGCAAATCAGGGAATATTCAGGTACTTGTGAGTCTGCATCGACAGGCGCCACTGCGGATGGCGTTTGCACCAGTCGATCGCGAGCTTCGTATTGATGTCGCGCGACGGACCGTCCATCGGCTGGACGAGGAAATAATCGAACTCGAGCTTCGCGTAGTCGGCGAGGCGCTGGTTGTCCTGCGGCACGACGACCTTCAGCTCGTTGCCCTTCGTCACGACGAGCGGCGCATCGGCTTTCGGGCTCACGCAGATCCAGTCGATCGTCTCGAGCACCGGCAGCGAGCCGTTGGTCTCGATCGCGATCTCGAAGCCCGCTGCATGCAGTGCGTCGACGAAGGGCGGGTCCATCTGCAGCATCGGTTCGCCGCCCGTGCACACGACGAAGCGGTTGTCTTCGCCCTGCGGCCACTGCGCGGCGATCATCGCGACAAGCTCTTCGGCGCTGCGATACTTGCCGCCGTTCTCGCCGTCGGTGCCGACGAAATCCGTATCGCAAAAGCGGCACACGGCATCCGCGCGATCTTCCTCGCGGCCCGACCACAGATTGCAGCCGGCGAACCGGCAGAACACAGCCGGGCGCCCGGCGTTCGCGCCCTCGCCCTGCAACGTGTAGAAGATTTCCTTGACTGCGTACGTCATGCTGCTTTTCGCCTAAGACTCCAGATCACTCACCTGATTGGCTGGCATCTGCCATGCCGGTGCTGCGCGAGTGCGCACTGAACTTCAATATCCCAACCGCGCGCGTTATCGCGCTCCTACCGCATTTCATGCGGGCGCCGTCACCTTCTCGCCGACGAGATACGCCTCGTAACCGCGCTTGCGCAACCGGCACGCCGGACACTCGCCGCAACCGAATCCCCATGCATGCAACTCCGCCCGTTCGCCGACGTAGCAGGTATGCGTCTCGACCCGCACCAGCTCGACCAGTTCGTCGCCACCGAGTGTGTGCGCGAGCCGCCATGTGTCAGCCTTGTCGAGCCACATCAACGGCGTTTCGAGCAGCAGGCGCGTAGCCATGCCGAGATTGAGCGTCACCTGCAGCGCCTTCATCGTGTCGTCGCGGCAGTCGGGATAGCCCGAAAAATCGGTCTCGCACATCCCGCCGACCAACACCTGCAAACCCCGCCGATACGCAATCGCCGCAGCGATCGTCATGAACATCAGATTGCGGCCCGGCACGAACGTGTTCGGCAAACCGTTGGCGGCGGTCTCGATCTGGATTTCGCGCGTCATCGCGGTATCGCTGATCGCGCCGAGCACCGACAGGTCGATCGTGTGATCGTCGCCGAGTCGCGCGGCCCATGCGGGAAAGCGCTGCACGATGGCCTGCCGGAAACCTTCGCGGCATTCGAGTTCGACCCGGTGCCGCTGCCCGTAATCGAAGCCCAGCGTCTCGACCGTTTCATATCGTTCGAGCGCCCAGGCAAGGCATGTGGCCGAATCCTGGCCGCCTGAAAACAGCACCAGCGCGCTGCTTTTAGCGTCTTTGCGGGTCACCGTGAAACTCCGTGAAGATGAGTGCCGCGCCGCTGCATTGCCGTGCCGTACACCGTCGGCAACGCAGCGTCGCGCGCCGGCACCGCGCCGGCTCAAGCAGTATAGGCCGCGCCTTCCGCACGCAGAGTCGCTGGGCACTTATACCGCTGATATACCGCTGATCGTTGGGCGGAGACGTCCGCGCGATATCGACACGATGTACGCTCTCGACGCCCAGAAACGAAAAGGACTTGCGGCACGCTTCAGGCAAGGCCAGCAAGTCCTTGAAAACGTGCGATTTTATCATCGGGGCCGAAGTGGTGCTTGCGGGCCACCGCTGTGGCTGGCAGCAGCCTCGCTGCATTTCGGACCAGCATATGAAAAACCCCAGGAATCTTGCGATTTCCTGGGGCTGAATTCTGGTGGCCTGGGGCGGAATCGAACCACCGACACGCGGATTTTCAATCCGCTGCTCTACCAACTGAGCTACCGGGCCAACGAAGAAGCGAGAGTATAGCAAAGCACTCGACGCAGCTCAAGCCCCTTGATGATTTATCCCGCCAGACCCTACTCGCCCTTGTTCTTGCCGAGATCGACGCCGAGTTGCTTCAGCTTCCGGTACAGGTGAGTCCGCTCGAGCCCGGTCTTTTCCGCGACGCGCGTCATGCTGCCGTTTTCGCGCGCGAGGTGATACTCGAAGTACGCGCGCTCGAACGCATCGCGTGCATCGCGCAGTGGAATGTCGAACGAGATCGCCGCGGTCTGGTTCGGCACGGTGTTACCGCCGATGCCGTCGCTTGCGAGCACAGGCAGCGCCGCCGCCGAGGCCACCGTCGCCCCGCCGGCCGGCGCCGCGGGCTTCGCTGCTGCACCGCCGGCTGCCGGCACCGCATTGCCGCCGCGTGCGAGACCCTGTTCGACGGCCTTCAGCAGCTTCTGCAACGCAATCGGCTTCTCGAGAAAATTGAGTGCGCCGATCTTCGTCGCTTCGACCGCGGTGTCGATGGTGGCGTGACCGGACATCATGATGACCGGCATCGTGAGTTGCCCTTGCGCAGCCCACTCTTTCAGCAACGTCACGCCATCGGTATCGGGCATCCAGATATCGAGCAGCACCAGATCGGGCGCCTGACGTTGCCGCAGTTCGCGCGCTTCCTGCGCGTTCTCCGCCACTTCCACGACATGCCCTTCATCGCTCAGGATCTCCGAGAGCAATTCCCGGATGCCCATTTCGTCGTCTACCACCAGGATGGTTGCCATTTACGCTGCCCTTGTCTGCACTGTTGCTTTTGTCGTTCCCTGCAACGCTGCGCCGTGCGTCGTCTGCGGTCCTGCGTCGGGCGCTGCCGTATCGTCTGCGAGTTGCAGAAAGAGGATCGAGATCTGCGCGCCCTCGACCACATCGCCCGCCTTGAGCCGGTTGCGAATGTCGATACGTGCGCCGTGTTCGTCGACGATCTTCTTGACCATCGCGAGACCGAGTCCTGTCCCTTTGGCCTTGGTCGTCACGTAAGGTTCGAATGCGCGAGTCAGTATGCGCGCGGGGAACCCCGGGCCGTTGTCCGTCACAGTCAGCCGAACCGCGATGCGTACCTTTCCTTCCGCGTCGGGGTCTCCGTATTCTACTGTCCTCGTCTCGAGCAACACGCGAGGTTCCGCAATCTCGGCCACTGCGTCCTGCGCGTTCTGCAGCAGATTGTGGATCACCTGCCGCAATTGCGTCGCGTCGCCGCGAATGACCGGCAGTTCCGCCAGCTCCACCGCAATCGCGCTCTTGCCTTCCTCGATCCCGTACAGCGTCATCACTTCGCTGACCAGCTCGTTGAGCTGCAGGTTCGCCAGTACCGCGGGCGGCGTGCGCGCGTAGTCGCGGAAATTGTCGACCATCTGCTTCATCGCCGCGACCTGGTTGACGATCGTGGTCGCGCCGCGCTTCAACACGTCGGCATCAGACGGACCGAGCTTGTCCGCGAGCTTCATCTGCAGCCGTTCCGCCGACAACTGGATCGGCGTGAGCGGATTCTTGATTTCATGCGCCAGACGCCGTGCCACTTCGCCCCATGCAATCGAACGCTGTGCCGAGATCACGTCGGAGATATCGTCAAAGACGACCACATAGCCCGCCGTTTGCACGTCGGCCACATCGCCTTCGGCGGCAGCGAAGAGCCGGGCGCCGCGCACGAGCAGCGTCAACGGATCGGTTTCGCCGGGCACTTCCACCGAAAATTGCTGCTGCCAGTGGCCGCGATCGTCGCCGTCGCGGCTCGCCGCTTCGCGGTCGGCGAACGCCTTGCGCACCATCGCGCCGAACTCGGCCAGCACGCCGATGCGATCGAGCGCCGAGCCGAGCACCGCCTGGAACTGCTGGCGGAAAATCCGCTCGGCGCCGCGGTTCGCGGTGGTCAACCGGAACTGCCGGTCGAACACGAACACACCGGCCGTGAGATTCGCGAGAATACTTTCGAGGTAGGCCTTCGAATGTTCGAGTGCGATACGGTTGTTCTCAACGGCGGCGCGCGCTTCGGAAAGCTGTCGGGTCATCGCGTTGAACGACTGGGTCAGGAAGCCGAGTTCATCGCGCGACTTGATTTCGCGCTTGGGCGTGTAGTCGCCCTCGGTCACTTCCTTCGTCCCCTGCGCGAGCAGGAACAGCGGCCGCGCAAGCTGATTGCCGAGCGCGAGCGCGATCATCATCGCGATGAAGGTCGCGAGAAACAGCGCAAGCGTGAGCGTGCCGATGTACATCTTGCGCAGCCCCGTGCGGCCAAGCGACTTCTCCTGGTACTCGCGGTACGCGCGCTGCACCGCGTCGGCGTTACGCGCGAGCGTCGGCGAGACCGGCTGTGTCAGTTGCAGGAAACGCTCTGCGGGCTGCAGCAGCGAGGCGTTCGAATCCGGAATGAGCGTCACGACGCGCAGCCGCAGCGCTCCTTTCGGACCGTGCGCGGCGGGGTCGCCGTCCACTTCGCCTTCGATGGCCGCGTAGCCGCGGCCGCGTGCCTGATCGATCATCATCTGTGTCGGCACGTCGCTCGGCACCAGTGTCGAGTAATTGCTCGACGCCTGCGCGACAACGCGCATACCCGGCGTCGCGCCCGACATACTGGGCGGCGCGGGCGCGACGATCGTCGCATCCTGCACGCTGAACTGATCGCGCAACCGCAGCAGCGTGAGCGTCGTGCCTGGGGCATCGGCGCTCGCGATCTGGTCGGCCATCAACCGCGCCTTCGTCTGCAGATCGGACAGCGATGCGTCGAGCATGCCGCGCCCGAGGTTCAGCCCCGACGTCAGCGCGGTCTCGACGTTGACGTCGAACCACGACTCGATACTGCGCGACACGAACTGGTACGACACGACATAGATGATGCCGCCCGGCACCACACCGACGAGCGCAAAGAAGAACGCGAGCTTCGCGAGCAACCGCGTGCCGAACTTCCCTCTGCGCAACCGCATGATGATGATGCCGACCAGCACCGTCACGATCAGCATGAAGATCAGCGCGACCGCGATGTTGGCCGCGTAGAGCCAGCCGTAGTAGCGATCGAAGAATTCGGTGTTCGCGCTCGCGGCGGCCAGCAGCACGAGCAGCAGCACAGCCGTCACACCGACCGTCGAGACCAGCACGCGCGCGACGATGCTGCTCACACTGGTGACGCGGCGTACGCTATTTAGCACGTTCGGTCACCGTGAAGGTAAAGCGTTTCCAGTCGGAAACGAGATTCCAGTCGCGGTTGTTGACCGCGTCGATCTGGAACGGCTTGGGCATCAATGCGACGTCGAGCTGCATGCGCACCGATGCGGTATAGGTTTCTCCAGGATGCACGTCATTACGTTCGATCACGTGCCACGACGTGATGTGCTTGATCACGGCGAGCGCGTCGCTGAGCGTCGGGAAGCCCTGCTGCAAGCCGCCGCTCGACACCCGGTATTCGCGCGTGAGCGGCTGGAACGACAGCCGGATGCTCTGCGACACGCTCACGGGCTGCTCGTCGAACCAGTACCAGCGTGGGCGGCTTAATTCGAAATCGGTGGTGAAGTACAGCGGGATGCCGCGATTGACCGCGTCTTCAAGGCTGCTGTTCAGCTCGAAGTCGAAGCGGGCATCGAGCGCCCAGCCGTTGCCGTCAGACTGCAGCGATGCGCGTTGCACGGCGATCGAATCGGCGCGCGCCTGGCCGGCTGCGGTCAGGCAAACGGCCAGCGCGAACCAGAGCACGGCCGCGAACCGAAGCGGGAAGAAGCGTTTGATGATCACCGTTTCTGAAAGCGCGCGTAGAAGAATCCGTCGTGGTCAGCGTGCTGGCCGGTGGAATGCCCAGCCAGGGAACCGGCCGATGCGTCGGCGGGCACGCGGGCAGCCGCGGGCAGCAGTTGCCCCGGCGCGTCCAATCGTACCGCATCCGGGTAGAGGTTTCCAAACCACTGTGCCTGCAGTTCGCCCTCTTCCGGGAAGATCGAACACGTGACGTAGAGCAGTTCTCCGCCTGTTTTCAGCAGCGGCCAGAGTGCCTGCAGGATACGGCGCTGTTCGGCGACGAGGGCGGGGATGTCGGATGCTCGTCGCAGCCAGCGGATGTCGGGATGCCGGCGCACGATGCCCGACGCCGAGCACGGCACGTCGGCGAGAATCCGGTCGTACGGTTTGCCGTCGTGCCACGCGGTGGGGTCGCCTGCGTCGCCGATGCGGATTTCCGCTTCGAGCTGCAAACGCTGCAGGTTTTCGCCGATGCGGCGCGCCCGCGACGCGTCGCTTTCGAGCGCGACGACTTCGACATCGGCAAGTTCGAGCAGATGTCCGGTCTTGCCGCCGGGCGCCGCGCAGGCGTCGAGGATGCGCATGCCGTCGCGCGCATCGAGTAGCGGTGCGGCGAGTTGCGCGCCAGCATCCTGCACGGACACCACACCGTCGACGAAACCGGGAATGCGTTCGACCGAGGTCGGCGTGGCGAGTCGCACCGCATACGCGCCCACATGGGTCGCGGCGATGCCCTGGTCGCTCAGCATCTGTAGATAGGCATCGACGGTGGAGTGGCGCGGATTAACCCGCAGCGTCAGAGGACCCTGTACGTTACCGGCCGCAAGCACGTCCTGCCATGAGTCGGGCCACGCGCGCCGGACCGCATCGAGCCACCACGACGGGTAATTCCAGCGCGCCACCTCGTCGGCCTGCAAGGCGTCGAGCAGCGCGGCCCGCTCGCGCAGGAAGCCGCGCAGCACCGCATTGACGAGCCCCTTTGCGAACGCGAACTCGCGTCGACCACCGATCGCATTCACCGCTTGATCGACCACCGTGAACGGCGCATAGGCCGCGGCGTCGCCTTCGTCGATGAGCAGCGCGAACGCACAGGCGAGCACGTTGGCCACGTGCGGCGGCGGCTCCTTGTGCAGCCGTTGTGCGATCAGCCAGTCGGCGCTCCCGAGACGGCGCATCGTCGTGTAGGCGATGTCCTGCACGGCACCGCGCGCGATGGCCGCGTCGCTGTCTTTCCCGAACGCAAAAAGACCCTGCACGGCAGCCGGCAGCGCGGAGCCGGCGCGTACCGCGCCGATTGCCTGAGCGGCGCTGTCGAGTGCGAAGCCGAGGGAGTCGGGGGCAAGATGCAGTGCCGACAGGCGGGATTCGCGCTCACGCGGCGCCGGTTGGGAAGAGGAACGCTGGGAAGGCTTTCGGGTCATGGAGAATGCGCGGGCAGGCCGCGCAGTACGCGCGACACAAACGGGACATTGTAACTTGGCGGGCCTGGGCGGCCGGTGGATACCGTTAGCGTGCAAACGGCGGTAGACCGCGACAAACAATGTTGGGGAATGAAAAAGCGAACCCTGAGAAGGTTCGCTTTTTCTGATGGGGCACGCACGATGTATCGCGCCGCCCTTAGGTCCTCACGCTAGTCGAAGCGCCCGGTGCGCGCCATCTCCATGAGCCGGGCGACGCGTTCTTCGGTGGCCGGGTGCGTCGAAAACAGGTTCGCGATACCGCCACTCGCGAGCGGATTCATGATCATCATCTGCGCGGTGGCCGGGTGTGCTTCCGCGGTCGGGAATGGGACGCCGCTCGCGTAGCGATGGATTTTATCGAGCGCGCTGGCCAGCGCCTGCGGATCGCCCGAAATCTGCGCGCCGCCGCGGTCCGCTTCGAATTCGCGCGCACGCGAAATCGCCATCTGGATCAGCGCGCCGGCAATCGGCGCCAGCAGCGCAACAGCGATGCTCGCGATAGGGTTGGTCGCACGGCCGTTCTCGTCGCGACCGCCAAAGAACATCGCGAAGTTCGCCAGAGCGGAAATCGCGCCGGCCATGGTCGCGGAGATCGTCGAGATCAGGATGTCGCGGTGCTTCACGTGCGCGAGCTCGTGCGCCATCACACCGCGCATTTCGCGCTCGGACAGCACCCGCAGAATGCCCGTGGTAGCCGCCACCGCCGCATGCTCGGGGTTGCGGCCGGTCGCAAACGCGTTCGGTGCGTCTTCGTTGATCAGGTAGACGCGCGGCATCGGCAGGTTGGCGCGTGTCGCGAGTTCGCGGACCATCCGGTAGAACTGCGGTGCGCTGGCCTCGTCGACTTCCTGCGCGTTGTACATGCGCAGGACCATCTTGTCCGAGAACCAGTAAGAGAAGAAATTCATGCCGAGTGCGATCAGCAGCGCGAGCATCATGCCGCGCTGGCCGCCGATCATCCCGCCGATAACAACAAAAAGGGCCGTGATCGCGGCCATCAACACCGTGGTTTTGACCCAATTGAACATGTTCGTTACTCCTTGCCCGGTTGCAGGTTCATATCTCGTGCCGTCTTCCAGGCGATATGCTGGGGACGCCCGATTGTAAGCTTTCTGTTAGATATGGGCTTGCAAGGATAATTCAATCATCGTGTTGCAGTAGCGAGCTTAACGCCAAGACCGACGAACGCACTGCCGACCCCACGGTCCAGCCAGCGCTTCACGCCCGGTTTGCCGGAAAAGCGCTGCGTGACGCTACCGGCGATCCACGCGACGAAGCTGTTCCACACCATGCTCATCGCGACGAACACGAGCCCGAGCGTGAGAAAGGCCCATGCCTTGTGATCGCTCGCGGTCGTGACGAACTGCGGGAAGAACGAGACGAAGAACAGCACGACCTTCGGGTTCAGCACGTTGGTCCAGAAGCCTTGCAGGAACAGTTGCCGCAGCGATTTCGGCGCGCCGGCGGCCTGCGCTGCGGTTCCCGCTACCGGTTTCGAGTCCGCTTTGGTGAGGATCAGGCGCACACCGAGGTAGATCAGATACATCGCGCCGACGAACTTGATCACGGTGA
The DNA here is from genome assembly GCF_030464945.1 of Paraburkholderia sp. CHISQ3. NCBI lineage: Bacteria > Pseudomonadati > Pseudomonadota > Betaproteobacteria > Burkholderiales > Burkholderiaceae > Paraburkholderia > Paraburkholderia sp. CHISQ3. The sequence goes on along the minus strand of NZ_JALPRG010000008.1, from coordinate 54,410 downwards.
ACGCGGTCGCCGATGCCGCCAGTAGCGCCGTCAGCCCGAACGCACAGGCAAGCGAATGTACGCAGCAACCCGCCGATATACCGAGTGCCGAAATCAACCCAGCGCCACGGCCTTGAGCAACGCTGCGCCCAACGATATAAGCCGTATCGGGGCCGGGCGTCACGTTCAGCAGGAAAACGGCGACGACGAAAAATCCGAAATGGGTGATGCCGAACATGAAAACCTCAGAGGCGCGCGCAGGCGCTTATTGTTCCGCTTATTGCCCGTCAGGAAGCTGGAAACGTTGTCCCGCGGCCAACGTGGAGCCGGCGAGAAATTCGCGTGCAGGCAGGCGCTTGCCGCCTGGCTTCTGTAGTTGCGTGAGCCGCAGCACACCTTCGCCGCAGGCTACCGCAACGCCTTCCGGCGCGACCTGGACGATCGTGCCCGGTGTGGCGTCGGTACGCATCTCGACCGGTGCTGCGGCCCAAATCTTCAGCGCCGTGCCGTCGAGCGTCGCCACACCGCCGGGAAACGGATCGAAAGCGCGCACCTGGCGGGCCAGCACCGCAGCGGGGCGACGCCAGTCGAGCGTCGCTTCGTGTTTGTCGATCTTCGCGGCATAGGTGGCGCCGTCGGCAGGCTGCGGCACGTTGTGCAGCTTGCTGCTGCGTTCGAGTTCGACCAGCGCCTCGACGATCAGCGTTGCGCCCGCCTGCGCGAGCCGGTCGTGCAGGGTCGCGGTCGTATCGTCGGGATGGATCGGCGTGCGCGCCTCGGAGATCATCGCGCCGGTATCGAGGCCGGCGTCCATCTGCATCAGCGTGATGCCGGTCTGCGTGTCGCCGGCTTCGATCGCGCGATGGATCGGCGCAGCGCCGCGCCAGCGCGGCAACAGCGACGCATGAATATTGATGCAGCCGTGCGGTGCGATATCGAGCACTTCCTGCGGCAGCAGCAGGCCGTAGGCGGCGACCACCATCACATCGTGGGGCGTTGCCTTTAGCTGCTCGATGGCGGCAGTGGCTTCGGCGGGAAACTTACCGGTGCGTCGCAGCGACGGCGGTTGCGCAACCGCGAGCCCGTGTTCTTCGGCGAAACGCTTGACCGGGCTGGCCTGCAGTTTCATACCGCGCCCCGCCGGCCGATCCGGCTGGGTCAGCACGAGCGGCACCGCAAACCCAGCCGCATGGATCGCAGCGAGCGCCGCCGCGGCAAATTCAGGGGTACCGGCAAAGACGACGCGCAGCGTATGACTCATGAGTGGAAGCAAAAGGCGGGGTAGGCGCGCATTACATCGCGTGAGCGAGTTTCTTCATCCGCGTCTTGATGCGGCTCTGCTTCAGCGGCGACAGATACTCGACGAACACGTGGCCCAGCAGGTGATCCATCTCGTGCTGGATGCACACCGCGAGCAAGCCCTCGCAGTCGATCTCGAAGCTCTCGCCCTTCTCGTTCAATGCCCGCACGCGCACCTTCTCGGCACGTTCGACGTCGTCGTAGATGCCCGGCACCGACAGACAGCCTTCTTCGGAGAGTTTCTTCTCGTCGCTCTTCCAGACGATTTCCGGGTTGATGAACACGCGCAGTTCATCGTGCGTCTCGGACACGTCGATCACGACGACACGCTCATGCACGTCGACCTGGGTTGCGGCGAGGCCGACGCCGGGCGCGGCATACATCGTTTCGGCCATGTCGGCGACCAGGCGGCGGATGCGGTCGTTGACCGTCTCGACGGGCTTCGCGACCTTGTAGAGGCGCTTGTCCGGGTAATTGAGGATGTTGAGTAAAGCCATATTCGTGAAGTGAGTGATCCGGCCTGGCGGTGCGGTTCGACGCGGTTCAGTGGCGGAACTGCTGACCGTTCGGCCAGCTTGTGAGCCCATCGCGGTGCGCAGAGGATATGCGGGTGAACCAGTTCGGTTCAATGCATAGCTCCACGCGCACACGCGCCGCCGCATGCAGTTTCGGAAATTCTTTGCCGGAGATTATTTCGGATGATGAAAATTTTAACATGGCCCTTCACCGACCGTCGGGCGCACCTGTGGGAGGGCCACCCATGCACGTACTGCCGATGACCGGAGATGAGCTCGCCGGCTGGCTCCGGCTCGCCATGGCAAAGGGGTTGAGTCCCACCGCACTGCGCCTGTTGCTCGACACGTTTGGTCTGCCGGACGCGGTGCTGGGGCAGCCGTATGCGTCGCTTGCCGCGATCGTCGGCGAGGCCGCGGCCCGTGCCGCGCTTGCGGCACCCAGCGCGGATTTCCCTGGCTATGTCGACACCGTGCGTAAGTGGTGCGAGGGGCACGGCAACGCGGTCGTGACACTAGCCGATCCGGCCTACCCGCCGATGCTGCTGACCATGCCCGACCCGCCGCCCCTGCTATATGTAAAAGGACGGATCGACCGGTTGCACGTGCCGGGCATTGCGGTGGTCGGCAGTCGTAGCGCCACGCCACAGGGCATCGAGGACGCGGAGCGTTTCGCACGTGCGTTTTCCGACGCCGGCGTGGTCGTCGTGTCGGGGCTGGCGCTCGGTATCGACGGCGCGGCGCATCGCGGGGCGCTTGCCGGGTCTGCCGGCACTGTCGCCGTGATCGGTACCGGCGCCGACCTCGTGTATCCGGCGGCCCACCATGCGCTCGCGCACCAGATCGCCCAGTCGGGCGCGATCATGACCGAATGGCCGCTCGGCACGCCCGCGCGCTCCGCTCACTTCCCGCAGCGCAACAGGCTGATCGCTGGGTTGGTCCGTGGTGTACTGATCGTCGAGGCCGCGATGCGCTCCGGCTCGCTGATCACCGCGCGGCTCGCGAACGAAATGGGTCGGGACGTGTTTGCGCTGCCGGGCTCGATTCACGCGCCGCTATCACGCGGTAGCCACCGGATGATCAAGCAGGGCGCAAAACTCGTCGAAACCCCGGAGGAGGTGCTGGAGGAACTGGGGCTGAATGCGGCGGCGGCCGCTGGAGGAGGCGAAAAACCGCCTCCCGCGGAGGTACCGGCCGGATCCAGCCTCGCGCCGGACGCGCAACGGCTGCTCGATGCGCTAGGTCACGCACCGGCAACACTTGAAATTCTTGCCGCCCGCACCGAAATGGACGACACGACGTTGCAGAGCATGCTGCTGCAGCTCGAGCTGGCGGGGCATCTGACGGTTCTGCAGGGCGGCCGGTTCATCCGGGCTCATCACGGACAATGACCCGCCATGCTACATTCGCGCCAAAAGCTCCCGCCTCCAGCACCCAAGGAACCGACATGCCCGCGCTGAACCTCGACACCGACCAGGACCGGATCGCCGAGCACGTCAATCGCCCCGGCACGCTATTTGTGGCGTGTCTGTGCGCCGAGTGGTGCGGTACCTGCCGGGACTACCGGGCGGCCTTCGACGCACTGGCTGACCGGCATCCCGAAGTCTGTTTCGCGTGGATCGACATCGAAAACCATGCCGACCGCTTCGACGACCTCGATGTGGAGAATTTTCCGACCATCCTGATCGAAGACGCGGTGACGACACGGTTCTTCGGGACCGTATTGCCGCAGGCAGCCATCGTAGAACGGATGCTCGCCGATCTCACTGCATTACCTGGTGTGACCGGCGCGCCGAAGTTGCGACCGGCACTGGCCGTTGCCTGATCTGCTGGCTGAGCCGTTACCCGAACCGGTGCTCGCCGGCTGAAAGCGAGCCGGCACGGGCGTTGCGCGCCGGAAGCAGTAAAGGCTGCCGACACTTGCTCAATAAGTAGACACGCAATTATGATGGCTCGCTTTTTCCGGCCACAGAATCGCTGTTGCTTCAGCGTGTGCTATAAAGCGGTCGTTAATGGGTCGCCACTCCGGGTCGCCCCTGGTCTATAAGCCGGGGCGATAGACCGAAGGGCCAATACCCGAATCCACCAACTCACATCCAGTCATGTCCAAAGCACTGATCATCGCCGAAAAGCCTTCCGTCGCGAACGACATCGCGCGCGCTTTGGGCGGTTTTACCAAGCATGACGAGTACTTCGAGAGCGACGAATTCGTGCTCTCGTCGGCGGTCGGCCACCTGCTGGAGATCGCGGCACCGGAAGATTACGAAGTCAAGCGCGGGAAATGGAGTTTCGCCAATCTCCCCGTTATCCCCCCGCATTTTGACCTCAACCCGATCGCAAAAAGCGAGTCGCGCCTGAAGGTGCTGATGAAGCTGATCAAGCGCAAGGACGTCGAGCGCCTGATCAATGCATGCGATGCGGGACGCGAAGGCGAACTGATTTTTCGCCTGATCGCGCAGCACTCCAAGTCGAAGCAACCGGTTCAGCGCCTGTGGCTGCAATCGATGACGCCCGCCGCGATTCGCGACGGCTTCGCGCATCTGCGCAGCGACGAGGACATGCAACCGCTCGCCGATGCGGCGCGCTGCCGGTCGGAAGCGGACTGGCTGGTCGGCATCAACGGCACGCGTGCGATGACCGCGTTCAACAGCAAGGGCGGCGGCTTCTTCCTGACGACTGTTGGCCGGGTACAGACGCCAACGCTGTCGATCGTCGTCGAACGCGAAGAGAAGATTCGCCGTTTCGTGCCGCGCGACTACTGGGAAGTGAAGGCGGAATTCGTCTGCGCGGGCGGCTTTTACGAGGGCCGCTGGTTCGATACCAAGTTCAAGCGCGACGAGTTCGACCCCGAGAAGCGCGATTCGCGCCTGTGGAGCGTGCCGGCCGCCGAGACGATCGTCGCTGCCTGCCGCGGCCAGCTTGGCACCGTCACGGAAGAATCGAAGCCGTCCACGCAGCTTTCGCCGGCGCTGTTCGACCTGACGAGCCTGCAGCGCGAAGCAAACGGGCGCTTTGGTTTCTCCGCAAAGAACACCCTCGGTCTCGCCCAGGCGCTGTATGAACGGCACAAGGTGCTGACCTACCCGCGTACCGATGCACGCGCGCTGCCGGAAGACTACATCGACACGGTGAAAGACACGCTCACCATGCTCAAGGAGAGCAACAACTACCTGCCGTTCGCCAAGCAGGTACTCGACAAGGGCTGGGTGAAGCCGAACAAGCGCATCTTCGATAACTCGAAGATCAGCGATCACTTCGCTATCATCCCGACGCTGCAAGCGCCGAAGGCGCTGTCCGAGCCGGAGCAGAAGCTGTACGACCTCGTCGTCAAGCGCTTCCTCGCGGTGTTCTTCCCGGCCGCCGAATCCCGGGTGACGACGCGCATCACCGAAGTCGTCGGCCATCACTTCAAGACCGAAGGCAAGGTGCTGGTCGAGCCGGGCTGGCTGCAGATCTACGGACGCGAAACGAGCGGCGAAGACGCGAATCTCGTGCCGGTGCAGAAGGACGAGAAGGTCAAGACCGACAAGATCGCGGCCCAGGCGCTCGTCACGAAACCGCCGGCACGCTACAACGAAGCAACGCTGCTCTCGGCCATGGAAGGCGCAGGCAAGCTCGTCGAAGACGACGACCTGCGCGAAGCAATGGCCGCGAAGGGGCTCGGCACGCCGGCCACGCGTGCGGCAATCATCGAAGGGCTGCTTGGCGAAAAGTATCTGATCCGCGAAGGCCGCGACATGATTCCGACCGCCAAGGCGTTCCAGCTGATGACGCTGCTGCGCGGGCTCGACGTCAAGGAACTGACCGCGCCGGAGTTGACCGGCGAGTGGGAATACAAGCTGTCGCAGATGGAGCGCGGTAATCTGCCGCGCGACGCGTTCATGCAGGAAATTGCCCGCATGACGCAAACCATCGTCAAGCGCGCGAAAGAGTACGACTCGGACACGATCCCCGGCGACTACGCGACGCTGCAAACACCGTGTCCGAACTGCGGTGGTCAGGTGAAGGAAAACTACCGGCGCTTCGCCTGTACGAAGTGCGAGTTCTCGATTTCGAAGATTCCGGGTAGCCGGCAATTCGAAATCGAGGAAGTCGAAGAGCTGCTGCAGAAGAAGGTGATTGGTCCGCTATCGGGCTTCCGCAGCAAGATGGGGCGGCCGTTCTCGGCGATCCTGAAGCTGTCGTTCGACGAAGACACGAAGAACTACAAGCTCGAATTCGATTTCGGCCAGGACTCGGGTGGCGAAGACGGTGAAGTGCCTGACTTCTCGGACCAGCAGCCCGTCGGTGCCTGTCCGAAATGCAAGGCGCGCATCTATGAGCACGGGATGAGCTATGTCTGCGAGAACTCGGTGGCCAACCCGAAGACTTGCGACTTCCGTTCGGGCAAGGTGATTCTCCAGCAGGAGATCACGCGCGAACAGATGGCGAAGCTGCTCGAAGAAGGTCGCACCGATCTGCTGACGAACTTCAAATCGTCGCGGACCGGCCGCAACTTCAAGGCGTTCCTCGTCAAGCAGAGCGACGGCAAGATCGGCTTCGAGTTCGAGAAGAAAGAACCGTCGGCAAAGACTGCGGCTAAAACTGCGGCGGCGAAATCGGCAGCAAAGGCGACGGCTGGCGGTGACGATGATGAAGACGAAAGCGCACCGGTGAAGGCGACGCCGGCCAGCAAGAAGGCCGCTGTCAAAACCACGGCGGCCCGGAAAGCACCGGCGAAGAAGACTGCCGCGCGCAAGACGGGTTCGTAGTCCGTTGTAGCTGCCCGGCTTTGACGGCCGGGCCGAAGCCAGCAAACGACAAAAAGAGCGCAGCCACTTGATGAGGTGACTGCGCTCTTTTCTTTGTACTGCGTTTGACCGCGCGTTACCGCGTTATGGCTTGCGCTCGTGGGCCATCAGGCGTCCACGCTCAACACCTCACAGCGTCGACAACACCGTCGACCGCGTACGCGCAGGCGACGACTTCGACTGACTGGTGGGCGGCGAGATCTCATTGTCGAGCAGACTGGACAGCGGCTCGGCGCCGTCGAATGCCTCCGGTGCGAGCATGTGCGCCGAATCGTGAGCGGGGTTGCCGATGCCGTCCTTGATCCACTGCTCGCCGAGCAGGCTATTCGGCGTCTGGCTGAAATGCTCGACCAGATGATCGATGAACGTGCGCACCTTGGCCGGCAGATGGCGCCGGCTCGGGTAAGCAATGTTGATCTCGACCTGCGGCAACCGGTAATCGCGCAACAACCGGACAAGCCGACCGCGCGTGCTGTCGCGCCCGATCAGGTAGCTGGGCAGAATCGCGATGCCCATGCCGAGCAGCGAGAACTGCCGCAGCATTTCCGTGTTGTTCGCGACGATGACGTTGGTCGGGCGCACCCGGACTTCGCCTTCCGGCCCGGTGAAGACCCGCTCGTCGCCCCAGTATTCGGACGGCAGCGACAGGCACGGATGCTCGAGCAGATGCTCGGGGCGCGTCGGTGTGCCATGCTTTTCCAGGTAGGCGGGCGTCGCGCAAACGGTCATGCAGCCGGTGGTCAGGCGCCGCGTCACGATGCTGGCGCTGCGCATCTGCCGCGCAATCACGATACCGACGTCGAATCCTTCTTCGACCAGATCGACCTGCCGGTCGACCAGTGTCACGTCCGGAACCACCTTCGGGTAACGTTCCGCGTAGGTTTGCAACACCGGCGCGAGATTGTGCAGCCCGAACACCACCGGTGCCACGATCCGCAGGGTACCGACCGGTTCATGATTACGCGCGACGACCATCTGCTCGACGTCTTCGAGCTCGTCGAGAATCTGGCGCGCACGCTCGAGGTACACCTGACCGGATTCGGTCAGCGAGAGGCTGCGGGTTGTACGATTGAGGAGACGCGTGCCAAGCCGGCTTTCGAGATCGGCGACGTGGCGAGTTGCTACTGCATTGGAAATATCCATCGCGCTGGCCGCGCGGGCGAAACTGCCGAGGTCCGACACGCGGACGAATACTCGCATCGACTGCAAATGATCCATGGGACAACTCCTGCCGTGTTACAGCTTCTTGAATAACTATGAAGCAATCTCGTAATTCTCCTACGACTCCCAAATTCCTGCAGAAGTTGCCTAAGTTGCAGCATTTTTGATTGAAATTCGTGCGACTGTATTCCCCAGCGTAGTGCATCGCACTCGATTATTCCCTCAATGGAAACAATCTGCTGCATCGCAGCTAGCATTACGCGCATTGCTAGAACAGCGAGAATGTCTGTCGCATAAAGGGAAAGGCCGAAGAAAGTGTCAAAACGACCTCCAGAAAACATAAAGGCCGCCCGAGGGCGGCCTTTATGCGAAGTGGATACTCACATGGTCAGGCGGCGAGGCGACTCTCTAATGTCGTACGAGTGCGTTCCAGCGCCTCGGGCAAGCCTTGCTGCAGTGTGTCAAATAGTTCCGCATGCAACGCGAGCTCCTCGCGCCATGCTGCATCGTCGACGGAGATCACTTCGTCGAACTGCTGCTGCGTAAAGTCGAGGCCGCGCCAGTCGATATCCTCATAGCGCGGCGACACGCCGAACGCATGCTCGTCGCCGCGCGCGGCGCCCTCGATCCGGCCGACCATCCAGCGCAGCACCCGCATGTTCTCGCCAAAACCCGGCCACGCAAACTTGCCGTCCGCGCCCTTGCGAAACCAGTTGACGCAGAAGATGCGCGGCAGCTTCGCGCCCAGTTGCTGCAGACGTTCGCCGGTGTTCAGCCAGTGATCGAAGTAGTCGCTCATGTTGTAGCCGCAGAACGGCAGCATGGCGAACGGATCTCGCCGCACCACGCCCTGCTTGCCCGCGGCGGCGGCTGTCGTCTCGGAGCCCATGGTCGCGGCCATGTAGACGCCTTCGGTCCAGTTGCGCGCTTCGGTGACGAGCGGCACCGTGGTCGAGCGGCGGCCACCGAAGATAAACGCATCGAGCGGAACGCCAGCCGGATTTTCCCAGTCCGCGTCGATCGACGGGCATTGGGCCGCGGGCGCGGTGAAGCGCGCATTCGGATGGGCGGCCTTGCGCCCGCTTTCTTTCGCGCTAGCGGGCGTCCAGTCTTGGCCCTGCCAGTCGATCAGGTGTGCGGGCGGCTCGTCGGTCATGCCTTCCCACCAGACGTCGCCATCGTCGGTCAGGGCGACGTTGGTGAAGATCACGTTCTCTTTCAGCGTCGCCATCGCGTTGAAGTTGGTCTTCTCGCTGGTGCCCGGCGCGACGCCGAAGTAGCCCGCTTCGGGATTGATCGCGTACAGACGCCCATCCTTGCCGGGCTTGATCCACGCGATATCGTCGCCGATCGTCGAGATCTGCCAGCCGTTCATGCCCTCGGGCGGGATCAGCATGGCGAAATTGGTCTTGCCGCAGGCCGACGGAAACGCCGCCGCCACGTGATGCTTGCGCCCTTCCGGCGACGTCACGCCGAGAATCAGCATGTGCTCAGCGAGCCAGCCTTCGTCGCGCCCCATCGTCGACGCAATGCGCAGCGCAAAGCATTTCTTGCCGAGCAGTGCGTTGCCGCCATAGCCCGAGCCGTAGCTCCAGATCTCGCGGGTTTCGGGGAAGTGAACGATGTACTTCGTGTCGTTGCACGGCCACGGCACGTCTTGCTGGCCGGCGGCGAGCGGCGCGCCCACCGAATGCACACAGGGCACGAACTCGCCGTCTTCGCCGAGCACGTCGTACACCTTGCGGCCCATGCGCGTCATGATCCGCATGTTGGTCGCGACGTAGGGGCTGTCGGACAGTTCGACGCCGATATGGGCGATGGGCGAACCAAGTGGCCCCATCGAGAACGGCACAACGTACATGGTGCGGCCGCTCATCGAGCCTTCAAACAGGCCATCGAGGGTCGAGCGCATTTCGGCGGGCGCGATCCAGTTGTTGGTCGGCCCCGCGTCCTCGCGGCGTTGCGAGCAGATGAAGGTTCGATCCTCGACGCGCGCGACATCGGATGGATTGGAGCATGCCAGATAGGAATTCGGTCGCTTTGCAGGATTGAGTTTCTTCATCGTGCCGGCTTCGACCATCTGTGCGCAGAGCCGGTCGTATTCCTCCTGCGAGCCGTCGCACCAGACGACGCGCGCGGGCTTCGTCTGCGCCGCGACACGCTGCACCCAGTCGATCAATTTTCGGTGTTTGACCCAGGCGGGCGCCTCAATGGCCGTGTTTCCTGCGAAAGCGGGATGATTCATCGAGCTGTCTCCGTTTTGTACAAGCTATTAGAAAAACGGTACAAGCCCAGCAGACACACTGCGTGCGAGAGGCATCCAGCCCGGCGGTGCCCAAACAATCCGGCCCGCCGCGGCCGTGGTATGTCGTGAAGGGCCGCTCAGCCTGTTGCCTCGTCTCGTGCCGCTCGCCCTGCGGTTTACCCTGACCGCTTTTGCTCACCGCGGTCTGCAACCTTCTGTAAAGCGGCTTGCGTCGACAAGCAACAAGCTGATAAAAACCTAGTGAATCTGTCTTGCTATCCGGCGCCGTCCATCGTGGCGGCGCCTTGTATGGTGAGGCATCCCATCCGTCCCGCGTGTGCCGTAAGTCACATGTTGGGACAGCCAGCATAACACCTCATTCCGCGCCTCCGTGGTGCGCCGCAAAACACTAATGCCCATGAAGATTGCCATCCTCGACGACTATCAGGACGCCGTCCGCAAGCTCGATTGCTTCCATTTGCTGGCCGACCACGAGGTCAAGGTCTTTAACAACAGCGTCCGTGGGCTGGGCCAACTGGCCAGCCGGCTTTCCGAAATCGACGCGCTGGTGCTGATCCGCGAGCGGACCCGCATCAACTCGCAGTTGCTCGACAAACTGCCGCACCTGCGGATGATCAGCCAGACCGGCAAGGTGTCGAGCCATATCGATCTCCCGGCCTGCACCGAGCGCGGCATTGCGGTTCTCGAAGGAACCGGCTCACCGACCGCCCCGGCTGAACTGACCTGGGCGCTCATCATGGCGGCGCAGCGGCGCATCCCGCAGTACGTGGCAAATCTGAAGCAGGGCGCCTGGCAGCAGTCGGGACTGAAGACCTCGGCGCTGCCGCCGAACTTCGGGCTTGGCCAGGTGCTGCGGGGCCAGACGCTCGGTATCTGGGGCTACGGCAAGATCGGCAGGCTCGTGGCCGGTTATGGCAAGGCGTTTGGCATGAACGTGCTGATCTGGGGGCGCGAGCATTCGCTCGAGGCGGCGCGGGCCGACGGCTACGGGATCGCGGAAAGCCGTGAGGCGCTGTTCGAGCAAAGCGACGTGCTGTCGCTGCATCTGCGGTTACACGACGACACGCGTGGCATCGTCAGGCAGGAAGATCTGCTGCGGATGAAACCGACGGCCCTGCTCGTCAACACGAGCCGCGCGGAACTGCTCGAGGAAAATGCGCTCGTCAACGCGCTGTCGAAAAACCGGCCCGGCATGGTCGCCATCGATGTCTACGAAAGCGAGCCGATCCTGCAGGGCTACAGTCTGCTGCGCATGGAAAACGTGATCTGCACGCCGCACATCGGTTACGTCGAGCGCGAAAGCTACGAACTGTATTTCGGCGCGGCGTTCAGGAATATTCTTGCGTTCGACGGTGGCGATCTGTCGAGCGTCGCCAATCCGGATGCGTTGCAGGGTGGTCGGCGCCGCTGATCTGTGTGAGCGACGCCGCGACTCAGTCGCGTGCGCCGGCTGCCAGCAGATCCGGCACGCGTTGCAGGAACTGTTCGCCGTCGCCTCTGCCGAGGTTATAGGCGTGCACCATCTGCGACGGGCTCGTGTAGTCCCAGCTCGAAATCGGGACCTTGCGCGACGGCTGCACGTAGATGCGCTGCTGCGTACCGTGCGGGACGACGAACATCTGCGGCCGCGGATAGAGCCGCGTCACCATGACGAGGACGTTGCCCGGCGTGCTGTCGAGCGCGCCGACCGGCACGTTGTCCACCATTCCGCCATCCAGTACCGGCCGGCCGTTGCGCCGCAGAACCGGCGTGAACGGCGGCGTGCTCGACGATTGCAGGATCAGGTCGGCGAGATCCTCGACGGTCGCGCAATCCTGCGCGCGCACGAACTCCGGATGAAACCCGAGCGACTGACCGAGCGTCGGATGCAGCGTCTTGCGGACGTACTTCTCGATGTTGTAGGCGATCAGCCCAGCCGCGACTGCGCTGCGCGCGCCGAGCCAGCGCGGCAGATGTGAAACGCCGATGCGGATTTCCGGCGCATGGGCGAGCGCGCTGAATTTGTCGCTGTAGATATCCAGCAGCGCCTGCCGGTAAATCCGGTAATGCGGAAACACCGACTGGCCGCGCAGCAAGTTGCCCCAATACGCGTTCTTGCGATTGTGGCGCAGCGCTTCTTCGTAATAGCGCATGACCCACTCGGCGTCGCGTGTGTACAGCATGCACGCCGTCGCGGCGCCCGCCGAAATACCGGTGATGACGCGCGGCCGGATATCCAGTGCGGGCTGTACGATGTCCCAGAAACCTGCCTGCCACCAGCAGCGGTTACCACCGCCTGCAAATACGACCTGATCGAACATCGATTGATTTTTCCTTGAAGGCTAACGCCCGTCGCGCCGCGACGGCCGCGTTAGTCGAGCAGCGCGTAGGTCGTCGTTGCGTGAACGGCCATCTTGCCGTCCTCGTCGAACAACTCGACTTCGCCGAACACGAGATTGCGGCCCATCCGCAGGACGCGCGCGGTGATGAGCACATCGCCTTTACGCACCGCGCGCATGAAGCTGATATTCAGCGATACGGTGGTCATCGGCTTGAAACCGCCCAGTGCGGCGGAAATCGCGACGATCATGACCGTATCGGCAGCGGCCATGAAGACCTGGCCGCAGATCACGCCGCCCGAATGCCGTAACTCGCCGGAAAACGGCAGGCGCATCGTGGCGCTCTGGTCGTCGACTGCCACGGACGTGAGCGAGAGGGTCTTGACCCACGGTGCGAGCACGCGATCAAGCAGTTCACGGATTGCGGTTTCGTCCATCGTATGCCCCCGTTCGGCCGCGCGACGCTTCGCGCAGCATGATGTCGCGACATGATACCGGGATGGTGCACGAAGCGGGTTTATGGGCGGGGGTTGAAGAGGGTCACCTTGCCGCCCGGCGCGGGTTCAAGGCTGGTTTTCTCAAAAAATCTGCTTCAGGGGGCTAGGCAAGACGCTCGGGATACTGCATAATTTGCAGTCTGTTGGGGGCGTTAGCTCAGTTGGTAGAGCAGCGGACTCTTAATCCGTAGGTCGAGTGTTCGAGTCACTCACGCCCCACCAAAGAATTTGAAGCCCGGTTAGCGAAAGCTGACCGGGCTTTTTACTTTGGCCGGGCCATTTTCAGTCAATTGCCTAAACCGAACGTCCGGGGTCAGCCGGTACCCCAGCTCCTCGACTCTCGCATCGCTCCCGACCCAAACTTTCCACCCACCGTCCCCACCCCACTCTAACTGTCGCGCTTATCTGGTCACACCTCCTGTATATAAGCCTTCAACCCAGCCACAATCGCCGCAAACGTCACCGCACAACGCGCACTCTCGCGCAGATCCTCATGCATGGCGATCCAGGTATCCATGGCGTACGAAAATGCGTCCGGTAGCACCCGCACGAGCGACTTGTTGCGCGCCGCCAACCCCGACTGGCATCCCCCAATGCCAACGCCTGCGCGAATGGCGGCCAGTTGGGCCAGATCACTATCGGTGCGAAACCCCAGTGCAGCGCGCGTGAACATCGGATATTGATCCTCGAACTGACGGGTGAAAGCGGTCCCGCGGTCGTAACCGACGATGGCGTGACGATGCAGCTCATCCAGCGACTTCGGTATGCCGTGCGCGGCCAGATAACGTTCGTGAGCGAACAAGCCGAGTTCGATATTGCCGACGCGCGTCGCCACTAGCGCATCCTGGGTGGGCCTGAATCCGCGCACCGCGATGTCCGCCTCGCGATGCAGTAAATCGTCGGCCTTGTTCGACAGCACCAGTTCGACGGTCAGTTCCGGGTGCTCGTCGCGCAGTGCCGCGACGATGGGCGGGAGCACCTCGACGCCGATCACCTCGCTGGCCGTCACGCGCACGCTACCGCGAACGCCGCTCCCGTAACTGCTGGCCACCCGCAGCAGCGCCGCCGAGGTCGCCGCCACGCCGGCCGCGTAGGGCTTCAGTTCGAGCGCCGCATCGGTGGGCGCGAAGCCGTCGAACGAACGTGTGAAGAGCTTGAGCGACAGTGCTTCTTCGAGGCTGTCGATGTGGCGGCCGACGGTCGGTTGGGTCAACCCCATGAACCGCCCGGCCGCCGACAGTGAACCCGTTTCCAGGACGCTCAGAAAGGTGCGGTACCACTCCCAGTTCGGCTCGCGTTTCATGATGGTATGCATTTTTCTATAGAGACAATGCGATTCTAGGCAATTTTCGTTTGATGGTCTATTTGGCAATCTACGGTCTCCAGCAACGCAATCCACCGAAACGCACGGAGCCCGACATGAACCTCGCCACCCTCGCCGACCAGCCATCCCGGCAACGCGACTGCCCAGCAGGTGTATTGGCAGCAAAGGCTGGCGAAGTCGCGCTCGACACCGCTATCTCGGCGCTCGAAGCCTGGTTGCAGGCTCCGGTCCGGCCGATTCTCGACGGGTATCTGGGCGCGGTTCTCTCGCGCGTCTCGTCGGTTTCCACTGCCACCTTTCGCCGTCGTCGCTCGATCTGAATACTCATCCCCAGGAGAATCGTCATGTCCAAAGTAGCTCTGTTCGGCGCCGCTGGCGCTATCGGTCAAAGCATCGCCACCGCCCTCAGCAGCAAGGGGCGCCCCTATCGCGTCGTCGGTCGTACTGAAGCAAGCCTGCGCAACACCTTCGGCACCGATCCGCTCGCGGAAATCGTCACGTGGAACCCGGACTCGCCCGCCTCCGTCATCGCCGCGGCCGAGGGCATCGAAACGCTGATCTATCTGGTCGGCGTGAACTACTGGCAGTTCGAACTGCATCCCGAGTTGATGCGCAAGACGATCGACGGCGCGGTCGCCGCCGGCGTCAAGAACATCATCCTGATCGGTACCGTGTACCCGTACGGCATGGCAAACGCGAGTCGGGTGCGCGAAGATCATCCGCGCGAGCCGCACACCTTCAAGGGGCGTATGCGCAAGGCGCAGGAAGACTTGCTGATGCAGGCGCACAACGACGGCCGCATCAATGCAACGGTGTTGCGCCTGCCGGACTTCTACGGCCCGGGCGTGACAGCGAGTCTGCTCCATGGCGCGGCGCACGCCGCGGTGAACGGCGGCACCGCCGATATGATCGGGCCGCTCGACCGCCCCCACGAATTCGTCTTCGTACCGGACGTGGGGCCCGTGGTGGCGCGACTGGTCGATACGCCCGCGGCATTCGGGAAGATCTGGCACTTCGCCGGCGCGGGTGTCACGACGCAGCGCGAGATCGTGTCGGAAATGGAGCGTCAGACGGGCAGGCAGCTTAAGTTACGGGTGGCCGGCAAGACGATGTTGCGTTTGATCGGACTCTTCAAACCGCTGATCCGCGAGATGGTCGAGATGAATTACCTGATGACCAATCCGCTCATCATGGACGACTCGGCGCTGCAGAAACTGCTCGGGCCGATCCATAAAACGTCGTATGTGGAAGGTATCCGGCAGACGCTCGTTGCTGAGTCGAGCACCCGTGCGCTGGCTGCTGCAGCGTGAGAATCGCCTTGAACAACTTCACTTTCCAGCACGGCCGCGCGGTTCAAACAGGTTAGCCAGGTAGCGGCGCGGTGTCGGCGGAACCACCGGCAAGCGGATCTCACGATGCCGATCCGCGCGCCGGCATTCCGGGCTCAGCCGCACCGCACTGTACGTCTCTCCTTGCAAACCCCATCGCACTAGTCATAAAATAACTAGATATTAATCGACTAGGCATTTTTATGGTCCGTCATTCCCCGCTGGCCCTCGCCGTCCTGGCGATGCTCACCGAATCCCCCATGCACCCGTACCGGATGCAGCAGTTGATCAAGGCGCGCGGCAAGGACGAGGTCATCAACGTCGGTCAGCGCAACAGCCTGTACCAGACCATCGATCGCCTGCTGCGCAACGATCTGATCGCGGTGCACGAAATCGAGCGCGATGGCGCGTTTCCCGAGCGCACCGTCTACGCAATCACCGACGCCGGCCGCGATACGGGACGGCTCTGGCTGCGCGAGCAACTCGCTCAACCGGCGCGTGAATTCCCGGCGTTTCCTGCCGCATTGTCGTTCTTGCCGCTGCTGGCACCCGACGACGTATGCCGGCAACTCGCGATCCGCGTCGGCGCGCTCGAGCGTGAACTGGAGCGTCTCGATGCTGGGACTGCAGAGGCGCAAGCCATCGATGTCCCGCGTCTCTTCCTGCTCGAAAGCGAGCTGATTCGTGCGCAACTCGTCGCCGAACTCGACTGGGTGCGCGGTGTCGTCGCGGACCTGCAAAGCGGTGTGATCACGTGGAGCGCCGCGTGGCTCGAAGAAATAGCGCAGCGCTTCACGCTCGCCGCCGACTCCACGACGTATCAGCCGAACAAACCCGCGAAATCCACGAAACCCGCGGCAAAAAAAGGAAGCAGGAAATGAACAGCAATCCGTTGAGCGTCATCGTCATCGGTGCCGGCACCGGTGGTCTGTGTCTCGCGCACGGCTTGCGGCAGGCCGGCATCGATGTTGCCGTGTATGAACGCGACCGCACGCGCACCGACGGTCTGCAGGGCTATCGCGTCGGCATTGACGCGCATGGCATCGCGTCGCTGAAGGCGTGTCTACCGCCCGATCTCTTCGCGACGTTCATCGCTACCTGCGCACGCACCCCGGGTCATTTCAACATTCTCACGGAGCACATGACCGAGTTGCTGTCCGTCACGCTTGCCGACGAATCGATGAGCGGCGGCAAGTCGGTCAGCCGCATGACGTTGCGACAGGTACTGTTGAGCGGGCTCGAAGACTATGTGCATTTCGACAAGACGTTCACCGCTTACGAGCAGAACGCGGACGGCAGCGTGACCGCGCATTTCGCCGACGGCACGCACGCCACTGCGGATCTGCTGGTCGGTGCGGACGGGGCGCGCTCGAAGGTGCGGCGTCAATTGCTGCCCGATGCGAAGCTGGAGAACACCGGCATCGTCAGCATCGCCGCGAAGGTGCCTATGACCGAGGCTGCGCGTGAGCTGCTGTCGCCGAGGGTGCTCGACGGCATCACGCTCATCAACGCGCCGAAGGGCCTCGGCGCGATCATCCATGTGATGGAGTTTCCGTGGCGCGACGATGGGCTTAAGGAAGGTATCGGCAGCAGCGATGCGGAACTGCTCGCGCGCTGGCCGGGTCTGCTCTTCGACAACAGCAGCGACCATCTGATCTGGGCCGTGTGGGGTGCGCTGCGCAATGTACCGGCCAATCCGATGACACTCGGCCAGCCCGCACTGCTCGCACTCGCCACGCAGATCACCGACGGCTGGCATCCGAACCTGCGCGCGCTGATCCGCGCATCGGACCCGTCCACTGCGTTCGCCGTCGACGTCCGCACCTCCGTGCCGGTCGACCCATGGCCGACCACCAACGTCACGGTGCTCGGCGACGCGATCCATCTGATGACGCCGGGCAGGGGTGTCGGCGCGAATACCGCGCTGCGCGATGCAGCGCTGCTCACCGCACGACTCGCCGATGCCCATCGCGGCGCGATGTCCGGTCGCGATGCCGTGGCGGGCTACGAGGCGCAGATGCTTCGCTACGGCTTCGATGCGGTCGCGGCATCGCGCAAGCGGTTCGACGAACACGATCCGATTCATCGGCCGGTGGTTGGACGCATCGCGTTGGGTGCGATGCGCACGGGCTTACGCGTAGTCAACAACGTTCCGTTGTTGAAGCGCCGGATGATCGACGCGGAAAACCAGTTTCGCGGTAGCGACGGCGATAGCAGTAACGGCACCGACCGCGCCGCGCAGACGCGGTAACCGGGGCGTGCGGCTTACTTCGGCGACACGTCGATGCTGCCGAAGTACTTCTGTCCAAGCGTCTTCACGGTGCCGTCACTCTGGATCTTCACGATCGCCGCATTCAATCGATCACGCAGCGCGCTGTCGCCCTTGCGGATACCGAATGCCACACCGCCGCCGAGAATCCGGTCGTCGCGCACCGGCTGCCCGACGAACCCGAAATCCTTGCCATCCGGTCGCGACAGAAACCCGGTCTGTCCGGCCGGCGCCAGCACGAGCGTCGCATCGAGGCGGCCCGCTACGAGGTCGGTATAGACCTGGTTCTGATCCTGATACGCGACGATGTTCACGCCGGCGTTCTCCCAATGCGCTTTCGCGAACGTTTCCTGAATCGACGCCTGCAGCACGCCCACACGTTTGCCCTTTAACGACTCGGGCGTCGGCAGCAAACCACTGCCGCTGCGCGCGATCAACTGGGTCGGTACACGGTAGATGATGTTCGTGAAGTCGATCGCCTGACGGCGTTGCTCGGTCGCATTCATCGCCGAATTGATCGCATCGAACTTGCGGCCCTGCAGCGCGGGAATCAGTCCATCGAACGAGGTCTCGACCCACTTGCACGTGAGATGCGCACTTGCGCAGACCGCGTTGCCGATATCGATATCGAAGCCCTGCAGGTCGCCGTTGGCCGCTTTCGATTCGAACGGCGGGTACTGCGCTTCGAGGCCAAAGCGCAGCGTCGATACATCGGCCGCAAACGCGGACATCGTCGCTGCGGACACTGCCGCGAACCCACACGCCGCCACCAGCAAGCTTCTGACTATCTTCATGACCGATCCCCTTACCCTTTGATTTGAACTCATCGAAGCCGTCGGCTTCGTCTCCCTCAGATCGAACACAGACGACGCGCGCCTTCGATCAGCGTCGCATCGTCCTTCGAAAAACTCAGCCGTATCAGCCCGGAATCGGTGCCGTCCGTATAGAACGCGGAAAGAGGGATCGTCGCAACCTGCGCATCGCGAATCAGGCGCAACACGAAGTCGCTATCGCGTTCGTCGGAGAAACCGCGAAAGCGCGCGAGCATGAAGAAGCTGCCTTCGCTCGGCAACAGTTCGAAGCGCGATTCGCGCAGCGCATGGGCGAGCAGGTCGCGCTTCTTCTGATAGAACGCCGCAAGGCCGAGATAGCTTTCCGGTTGCGCGAGCGCTTCAACGAACGCGTATTGCATCGGCGTATCGGCGGAGAACACCATGAACTGGTGCACCTTGCGAATCTCGTTCATCAGCGCCGCGGGTGCCAGGCAATAGCCGATACGCCAACCCGTCACGTGATACGACTTGCCAAACGACGACACGATCACACTGCGCTCCGCCAGCTCGCGATAACGCGCCATGCTTTGATGCTGCGCGCCGTCGAATACAACGTGCTCGTAGACCTCGTCGGCGAGGATCACGATATCGGTGTTGCGCGTTAGCGCTTTCAGGCGCTCGACGTCCGCCGCATCGAACACGGTCGCTGTCGGGTTGTGCGGCGTGTTGATGATGATCATCCGCGTCTTCGGCGTGATCTTTGCGGCGACTTCGTCCCAGTCCACCCGGAAATCATCCAGCGACAGTTTGATCGCCACCGGCGTTGCGCCCTGCAATCGCACGATCGGCGCATAGCTGTCGAACGAAGGTTCGAAGTAGATCACTTCATCGCCGGGATGCACGAGCGCGCTAATCGTCGAATAGAGCCCTTCGCTGGCGCTCGCGATCACCGTGACTTCGTCGGCGGGGTCGTAGCGCGTGCCGTACAGCGTCTCCATCTTCTGTGCGAGCGCTTCGCGCAACGTGTCGATGCCGGCCATCGGCGCGTACTGGTTGTGTCCCTCGCGCATTGCACGCGCGACACCGTCGATAAGCTTCGGGTCCGGCGCAAAGTTCGGCGCGCCCTGCGAGAGATTCAACGCATCGTGTTCGGCGGCGAGCTGACCGATTACGGTGAAGATCGTCGTGCCGACGTCGGGCAGTTTCGAGCGGGCCTGCAACGCGCTCTGCATGAGTAATCCTCCAACTGGCGGGTCTGCGGGCCACCGTGTGCATGGCGGTCCCGTCCGGTCTGGCGATTAGGCATCAACCGGCGGGCGCTCACAATCGAAAGTTTGTCATGCGCGGCATGCGTTTATGTCATGCGGCTGCGGTGGTAACGGCGCGAGCGCCCGGACCGAACGCCCTGCTCGTTCACTATTCGTCCATCAACCGGACCTTGACCTTCTTGCCCTTCACCTTGCCCGCATTGAGCTTGCGCAGCGCATCCTGCACGATGCTGCGCTCGACGGCCACGTAGGTCGAGAATTCGGTCACGTTGATCTTGCCGACCTGCGCACCGCTGAAACCCAGATCGCCGGTCAGTGCGCCGAGCACGTCGCCGGGACGGATCTTTTCCTTGCGGCCACCGAGAATCTGCAGCGTTTCCATTGGCGGCAGCAGCGGCTCGCGGCTCGTCGGCTTCAGTTCGGCGAGCGGATGCCATTCCACTTCGCGACCCTGCGCCTGCTCAAGGCTACCGACGCGTCCCATCTCGTTCATGCTCGCGAGACTGAGCGCCCAGCCTTCCTGATCCGCGCGGCCCGTGCGACCGATCCGATGCGTGTGCACCTCCGGGTCCGGCGTCACGTCGACGTTGATCACGGCTTCGAGCTGCGCGATGTCGAGACCGCGCGCGGCGACATCGGTGGCAACGAGTACCGAGCAGCTGCGATTCGCGAAACGGATCAGCACCTGGTCGCGCTCGCGCTGATCGAGTTCGCCATGCAGCGCGAGCGCATGAAAGCCCTGCGCACGCAGCACGTCGAGCAGATCGCGGCATTGCTGTTTGGTATTGCAGAACGCGAGCGTACTGACCGGCCGGTAGTGTTCGAGCAGTTGCCCAACCGCGTGCAGCCGTTCGTTTTCCGTCACCTCGTAGAACCGCTGACGGATCTTCGTATTGTCGTGCCGCTCTTCGAGCGTTACCTGTTTCGGGTTGCGCAGGAACTGCTGGCTCAGCTTCGCGATGCCGTCGGGATAGGTCGCGGAGAACAGCAGCGTCTGCCGTTCTTTCGGACATTGCCGCGCAACGGTCGCGATGTCGTCGAAGAAGCCCATGTCGAGCATGCGATCCGCTTCGTCGAGCACCAGCGTATTCAGCGACGGCAACGCGAGGCTGCCGCGTTCAAGGTGATCCATGATCCGGCCCGGCGTACCGACGACGATATGCGCACCGTGTTCGAGGCTCGCCGTTTGCGGGCGCATCGGCGTGCCGCCGCACAGGGTCAGCACCTTGATGTTTTCTTCGGCGCGCGCAAGACGGCGGATTTCCTGCGTGACCTGGTCGGCCAGTTCGCGGGTCGGGCACAGCACCATCGACTGAACGGCGAAGTTGCGCGTGTCGAGGCGCGCGAGCAGTGCCAGTGCAAACGCGGCTGTCTTGCCGCTGCCGGTCTTCGCCTGGGCGATCAGGTCGTGACCTGCCAGCGCGATCGGCAGGCTTGCGGCCTGGATCGGTGTCATCTCGACATAACCGAGGCGAGTGAGGTTCTCGAGCGTGGCGGGCGGCAGCGCGAGCTGGCTGAACGGGGCGGGGGCGGGTTTGTTCATGGCGGTGGGGTGCTGGCTCACAGGAACGGACGGCCGTCGAGCTGCTCGTAGACGACCGAGCCGTCTTCCGCTTCGATGCGGTCGACATAATTGCGCGCGCCGCACATCGGGCAGCGGAACAACAGGCCCTGGCCTTCGTTCTTGATGACGACTTCCGACTGCTCCCACGATGCGCTGCAGGGTTGATTTCTACATGTGAACACGTTGATTCTCCAGCTCGATGCTGTGATGGATTACGCCTCGTACTGCGTGTGTCACGCGGTACGAGGCGCTGATTCGATGGACCCGCTCAGCCCAGATGCGTGTGCCGCGAGCGCGGCGCCGTCATCTGCATGTCGGTCAGCCCCTGAACGATTCCGCAATCTTCAACCGACTGCTCGACGCGGCATTGCTCGCGCAGCGTGATCAGTTGTGCCTTCAACTGCTTCAGTTCGTCGATCCGCGCTTCGACATGTGCGATGTGCTCGTCGACCAGCGAATTGACCGCGCCGCACTGGTCGGCCGGTGCATCGGTGAGCTGGAGCAGCGCGCGGATCTCGTCGTGAGTCATGTCGAGCGCGCGGCAATTGCGGATGAAACGCAGGCGCTCGACGTGCTGGGCGGTGTAGCTGCGGTAATTCGCCTCGGTCCGGTCGGCTTCGGGCAACAAGCCTTCCTTTTCGTAGAAACGGATGGTTTCCGTCGTGCAGTGAGCAATCTTCGCGAGTTCGCCGATCTTCATGGGGCCTCCGGATTGCAGGGCGAATGAAAGCCTTGACCTTGTAGTGGCTTCAAGGTGTTTACTAGACCACAAATCCTCCACGGAAGCCACCATCATGCGTCAAACCCACGCTGTACACCGCCAGGAAGCCGATGAAACGGGACTTCGCGCTGGCCATGCCACGCCGCATGTGCACGATCACGACCGTACCGACGAGCACGAACACGCCCATGAACATGATCGCGACCATGCCGACGGGCATGAACACGGTACGTTGTGCGATCACCCCCACGCCCGCGAACATGACCACGATCACGGCAATGCCGACAAACATAAACACGGCGCATCGTGCAACCACGCCCCCGCCCGCGAACATGACCACGATCACCGCAGTGCCGACGAACATGAACACGGCGCGTCGTGCGATCACGGCAACGGCGCGAAACCGCACGCGCACAGCCATGCTCACAGCTCCAGCAGCGCCTGCTGCACACCCGCACCCGCGATCACCGCACCGCTCGCGCGTGCCGAAACAATCGGCGACCGCGTACGCACCCCCATCCGCATCCTGCAGATGGACTGCCCGACCGAAGAAGCGCTGATCCGCAAACGCCTCGGCGGCATGCCGTCGGTGTATTGCATGGACTTCAACCTGATGCAGCGCACGCTGACCGTCGAGCACGCCGCCGACGCGCTGGGCCCGATCGTCGCCGCATTGCGCTCGCTCGATTTCTCGCCGGAACTGCCCGATGCGAACGGCGCGCCGGCCGCGCCGGTGGCGGAACAGCACAAGCCGTGGTGGCCGCTCGCACTGGCCGGCGCGGCAGCGATCGGCTCGGAAGCGGCCAGTTGGCTCGGCGCACCGTCGTGGCTCGCCGCCGCACTTGCCATTGTGGCGGTGGTCGGTTGCGGACTCGGTACCTACAAGAAAGGCTGGCTCGCGATTCGCCACGGCAACCTCAACATCAACGCGCTAATGAGCATCGCGGTAACCGGCGCGCTGATCCTCGGTCAGTGGCCCGAAGCGGCGATGGTGATGGTGCTGTTCACGATCGCCGAGCTGATCGAAGCGAAGTCGCTCGACCGCGCGCGCAATGCGATCAAGGGCTTGATGCAACTCACGCCCGAGCAGGCCACCGTGCAGCAGAACGACGGCAGCTGGCTCGCGGTGCCGGTCGCCGGCGTGACGCCGGACAGCGTGGTGCGCGTGAAGCCGGGCGAACGGATCGCGCTCGACGGAACCATCGTCGCGGGACGCTCCAGCGTGAACCAGGCGCCGATCACCGGCGAAAGCCTGCCCGTCGATAAAGCCGAAGGCGACCCGGTGTTCGCAGGCACCGTCAACGAATCGGGTTCGTTCGACTACCGCGTAACGGCCGCAGCGAACAACACGACGCTCGCGCGCATCATCCACGCAGTCGAAGAAGCACAAGGCGCGAAGGCGCCCACACAGCGCTTCGTCGATCAATTCGCGCGCGTCTACACGCCGATCGTCTTCGCGATCGCCGTCGCGGTCGCGGTGATTCCGCCGCTGCTGTTCGGCGGCGTGTGGCACGACTGGGTCTACAAGGCACTCGTGATGCTGGTGATCGCCTGCCCGTGCGCGCTGGTGATCTCGACGCCGGTGACGATCGTCAGCGGTCTCGCAGCGGCGGCGCGGCGCGGCATCCTGATCAAAGGCGGCGCGTATCTGGAACTCGGCCGCAAGCTGAGCTGGCTCGCGCTCGACAAGACCGGCACGATCACGCATGGCAAGCCGGTGCAGACCGACTTCGAATCGTTCGCCGATATCGACGGCACGTATTGCCGCCGTCTTGCAGCGAGCCTTGCCGGGCGCTCGGATCATCCGGTGTCGCTGGCTGTCGCGAACGCCGCGAATGCCGATGGCCTCGCGCATCTGAGCGTCGACGACTTCACGGCACTGCCGGGTCGCGGTGTGCGCGGCACGATCGATGGGGTTGCGTATTCGCTCGGCAATCACCGGCTGGTCGAAGAACTCGAACGCTGCTCTCCGGCCCTCGAAGCGCGGCTCGATGCGCTCGAACGACAAGGCAAGACGGTCGTGATGCTTATCGACGAAGCACGCGTACTCGGACTCTTCGCTGTCGCCGATACCGTGAAGGACAGCAGCCGCGCGGCAATCATGGGGCTGCACGAACTCGGCGTGCAAACCGCAATGCTGACCGGCGATAACCCGCACACCGCCGAAGCGATCGCCCAGCAGGTCGGCATCGACGAAGCGCACGGCAACCAGTTGCCGCAAGACAAGCTCGATGCGGTCGGCCGGCTCGCGGCGAACGGTTCGGTGGTCGGGATGGTCGGCGACGGCATCAACGATGCGCCCGCGCTCGCGCGTGCGGACATCGGCTTCGCGATGGGTGCGATGGGCACCGGCACCGCAATCGAAACCGCGGATGTCGCGCTGATGGACGACGACCTGCGCAAGATTCCGCTGTTTATCCGGTTATCGAAGGCAACGCATTCGGTGCTCGTGCAGAACATCGCGCTCGCACTCGGTGTGAAGGCCGTGTTTCTCGCGCTGACCGTGATGGGGCTCGGCACGATGTGGATGGCCGTCTTCGCCGATGCAGGCGCGAGCCTGCTGGTCGTCGCGAACGGTTTGAGGCTGCTGCGCAAATAACGCTGGCGATCCAGTCGCCCGGGCGACGGCGTACTCGCCCACGCAACTGAGGAGCAACGAAATGGGAATCTGGGAAAGAATGCTCGGTGGACATCACGGCGGTCGAGGCGGCAGCCACGGACGCAGCCACGACGGCTGGGGCAGCCGCAACCATCACGATTCACGCGACGATGGCAGCCGCTATCGCAATCCGCCGGCGGCACCGGCCTTGAGCATTGCCTGCGCGGCCTGCGGCACGCTCAGCGCACCCGGGGCGCGCTTCTGCCAGCAATGCGGCGGCGCGTTGACACCCGCTACGTGCGACGGCTGCGGAACGGCGCGGCCAGTTGGTGCGAAGTTCTGTGCGCAGTGTGGGAAAGCAGCCGCGTGAAACGGAAGGAGCTTGATCGGTACCAGCCCGCGTAAGCGGGGAGCTTGCTCAGTAGCGACGCACGTAAGCGAAGGCGGCTTGCTTGCTACCGGCGCGCGTAAGCGAAGGAGCTTTCCCACTACCAGCTCGCATCAATGTGCAATAGCGTGTTCGTCGTAGCTACTGAGCGCAGCCTTTAGCGTCTCCGACGGACGAATACCGAAGAGCTTCCGGTAATCGGTAGCGAACTGGCTCAGATGCCAGAAGCCCCACGCGGCCGCAACGTCCTGCACCGAACACCGGTTGCGGCCCGCTTCGCCGAGCTCGCGCCGTGCACCGTTCAGACGAATCGCGCGCAGATAGGCCGCCGGCGCCATGCCGAGCACATCCTGAAAGCAGTATTGCAGCGTGCGCCGGCTCACATGCAGACGTTCGCACAGTTCCGGCACATTGACCGGACGCTCGCGGTTGGCGAGCACGTAGTCGCGCGCTTCGGAGACGATCCATTGCCGGCGCGGCCGGGACGGCATCGCCGCCGGCTCGGCGGGCCACGGGCCCACATCGAATAGCGACGCCAGCACCGACGCCTGCAGGTTGTTGCGTGCGAATGCAGACAACGGCGCGCGAGCGGGTGTCGTGCCATCGGCAGCGCTACCGTCGGTGCCGTGCGTACCGTCATCGAGAATCCGCCGCAGCGACGCACAGAGTCGAGCCTTGCGCATACTGTCGATCGGCACGACCTCCGTGCGCGGCACATGATCGGCGAGACCGATCTGTTCGACATCCGCTGCGTAACGGCGCAGCACCGCACCCTTCACGACGATGCCGAGAATCTCGTAGCCGGCGGGCGTCAACAGTTCGAATTCCACGCCGCCTGGACGAAACGCCAGTGCGTCGCCGAAGATCGGCTGGGCATCGATCCGACCCGCGCCGTCAGCCCTTACTGGAATGCCGAACCAGTACGCGTCCGCCTGCACTTCGCAGGTTTGACGCAGAGAATGACTCGTGGTCTCGCAGAAGACCTGCATATGATCGAGCCGAAGCTCAGTCAACGTGCCGACGAAGCGACCGGCTGTGATTTGATCGTAGGTCTGGCGCCAGCCGTGCAGGTTGCGCGCCTGCTCGTCGGCGTCGTGCGCGACGCAGGTTCGCACGCTGAAGCCACGCGGCTCGCCGGTCATTGCGGCATGTGCAACGCGCTCTGCGGGCACCGCCATGCGGGAGGAATTGCTCGTCATACGGGATCGGCCAGAAAACGGTGAGTCCGGTGGAGCACGTCGCGCGCGCTGGAACAAAACACAGAAAGAACGCAAACCCGACGCAAGTCCCATGCCGATCGGATCGACGCATGGCAAACCCGCATGGCGCCAACCCGCCCTGTTCAAATCCTGAACAGCTTCTCACGCACTGCGCAGAAACGGCACGCTCGCGCTGAACAATATTGAACACATCCGCAAACGATGCCTCACCGCTGTGCCCCTTGCACCGTAGCGTGTCATCCGTGCCGCGTATTGGCACGCTTCTGGCGTATGCACCAGACGGCCTGCGAGACGTCAGCATCGCGCCGACAACAGATCATTCGACACATGTGAGGAGCACACAGATGAATCATGCGGAGATGCAATTCCTGACCACTGAATTCCCGTACAAAAAGCAGTATGCGAATTTCATCGGCGGCGAATGGGTGAAGCCGGTAGGCGGCGAGTACTTCGACAACGTATCGCCAATTACCGGCGAGCCGTTCACGTCGATTCCGCGTTCGCGCGAAGCCGATATCGAACTGGCGCTCGACGCCGCGCATCGTGCGAAAACAGCATGGGGCAAGACCGCGGCTGCCGAACGCGCCAATATCCTGAACCGCATCGCCGACCGGATGGAGGCGAACCTGCAGCGTCTCGCAGTCGCCGAAACCATCGACAACGGCAAGCCGTTGCGCGAAACGATGGCCGCCGACATCCCGCTCGCCATCGATCACTTCCGCTATTTCGCCGGCTGCATCCGCGCCCAGGAAGGCTCGATCTCCGAGATCGACGACGACACGGTTGCGTATCACTTTCACGAGCCGCTCGGTGTGGTGGGCCAGATCATTCCGTGGAATTTCCCAATCCTGATGGCGACGTGGAAGCTCGCGCCGGCGCTCGCGGCAGGCAACTGCGTCGTGCTGAAACCGGCCGAGCAGACGCCCGCGTCGATCCTCGTGCTGCTCGAACTGATTCACGATCTGTTGCCGGCTGGCGTAGTGAACGTCGTGAACGGCTTCGGCCTTGAAGCCGGCAAGCCGCTCGCGTCGAACAAGCGCATAGCGAAGATCGCGTTCACCGGCGAAACGACGACCGGCCGCCTGATCATGCAGTACGCGAGCCAGAACATCATCCCCGTTACGCTCGAACTGGGCGGCAAGAGCCCGAACATTTTCTTCGCCGACGTGATGGATGCCGACGACAGCTACTTCGACAAGGCGCTCGAAGGCTTCGCGATGTTCGCGCTGAATCAGGGTGAAGTGTGCACGTGCCCGTCGCGCGTGCTGATCGACGAGAAGATCTACGACCGCTTCATCGAACGCGCCATCAAGCGCGTCGGCGCAATCAAACAGGGCCATCCGCTCGACACGTCGACGATGATCGGCGCACAGGCATCGCAGGAACAGCTCGAAAAGATTCTGTCGTACGTGGATCTCGGCAAACAGGAAGGCGCGCAATGCCTGATCGGCGGCGAACGCAACACGCTAGCCGGCGAGTTGAGCAAAGGCTATTACGTGAAGCCGACCGTGTTCCGCGGACACAACAAGATGCGCATCTTCCAGGAAGAGATCTTCGGGCCGGTCGTATCGGTGACGACGTTCAAGAACGAAGACGAGGCGCTGGAGATCGCCAACGACACGCTGTATGGTCTCGGCGCCGGCGTCTGGACACGCGACGGCACGCGCGCCTATCGCTTCGGCCGGCAGATTCAGGCGGGCCGCGTGTGGACCAACTGCTATCACGCGTACCCGGCGCATGCGGCGTTCGGCGGCTACAAGCAATCGGGGATCGGCCGTGAGAATCACAAGATGATGCTCGATCACTATCAGCAGACGAAGAACCTGCTCGTCAGCTATGGGCAGAAACCGTTGGGCTTCTTCTGAGCCTGAGGTTTTTGCCGGCCTTGTTCCAGCTGTTCCAGTTGTTCCTGCCGGGCGGGTCGCAGTACGCGGCTCGCCCGCTTTTTCAGCGAGGCATGCTCATATGACAGAACCCGATGTAGCGCGCGTTATCGCGACGCCCGCGGCAGTGGCGTTGATCCAGCAGCTCGCGGCACAACACGGGCCGATGATCTTTCATCAATCGGGGGGATGCTGCGACGGCAGTGCGCCGATGTGTTTTCCGGCCGGCGAATTCATGGTGGGCGGCTCGGACGTGCGGCTCGGCACGATCGCGGAGGTGCCGTTCTATATGAGCGAGTCGCAGTTCGAATACTGGCAGCACACGCAGCTCATCATCGATGCCGTGCCGGGAAACGGCGGCATGTTTTCGCTTGAACGGCCGACGGGGTTGCGCTTCTTGACGCGGTCACGGCTCTTCGAGGATGCCGAGAATGCGTGGCTGGATGCGCATCCGGTGGAGCGGGCGGAATGAGGCTGCGCGTTTTTCGTACCGCGCCCACCACTCGCTATTCCACCGCTAGCGGCACACTAGCGACAGGTGCCTCAAGCAATGCGTCGCTATCGTCCTTAAGACCCACTCCAGTGAGCCCCAACCTTCGCGCATGCGTCAGCAGATAGTGCAGCTTGTGCGCGGCCGCCTCGTAGCCGAGTCCTTCCGGCCGCACATTCGAAATGCAGTTGCGCTGCGCGTCGCTACATCCGAGCTTCGGCGCGTATGTCAGATAAACGCCAAGGCTATCCGGTGAACTGAGCCCGGGACGCTCGCCGATCAGCATCACGACGAGCTTCGTTCCGAGCAACTCGCCGATCTCGTCGCCGAGTGCAACACGCGCCTGTCGCGCCACGACCACCGGCCCGATCTGCCAGCCCGCCAGCCGCGGGCACACCGCCTGCAGCAAAGGCACGGCCTGCTTCGATGCGGCAAAAGCCGACAAGCCATCGCCGATCACGAATACGACGTCGGGCGGCTCGATATCGACGCGCGCAAGCACGTCGCGACTATCGTCCGACAGCCTCCGCCCGAGGTCCGGTCGCCGCAGATAGTGCTCGCGATCCGGTGCTGCGCTATGCACATCGAGCGTCGTATAGCCGTTTGCGTACAACTGCGCATGCAGCGCGTCGGTATCGAGCGGCTGGTGCACGGCGTCGCGTGCCTGCGCGTGCGACAGGTTGAACGCGAGCAACGGTGCCGTCGGCAGGCTGTTGCCGGCACGGCCAAGCGCGATCCGCGCGTCGGTGAACTGCCGCAGCGTGTGCCACGGGTTCTTCTCGATCAAATCGTTCTTCGTGTTCATGGCGCTCATGGGATACCCATCCATTCTCGTGCCCCTTCGAGCAACGGTTGCCGCGCCACCGATGCGCTAAGCAGCACACCGCGCGCGTCGGCGATCTGCATCGACTCCAGCCACTCTTCGAATTCCGGCGCACGCCGCAGGCCAAGCACGTCACGCACATAGAGCGCGTCATGAAACGACGTGCTCTGGTAGTTCAGCATCACGTCGTCGGCACCGGGAACGCCCATGATGAAGTTGATCCCCGCGACACCGAGCAGCGTCAGCAGATTGTCCATGTCGTCCTGATCGGCTTCCGCATGATTCGTGTAGCAGATATCGCAGCCCATCGGCACACCGAGCAGCTTGCCGCAGAAGTGATCTTCGAGTCCCGCACGGGTGATCTGCTTGCCGTCGTACAGATACTCCGGGCCGATGAAGCCGACCACGGTGTTGACGAGAAACGGATCGAAGCGACGTGCGACGGCATATGCGCGCACCTCGCAGGTCTGCTGATCGACGCCGTGATGCGCGTTCGCGGATAGCGCACTGCCTTGCCCGGTTTCGAAGTACATCACGTTGTTACCGACTGTGCCGCGCCTGAGCGACAACGCCGCCTCGTGCGCTTCCTGCAGCAAGGCTAGCGAAATGCCGAAGCCTGCGTTCGCCTGCTCCGTGCCGGCGATCGACTGGAACACGAGATCGACGGGGGCGCCTTTCTCGATCGCGGCGATCGTGTTCGTGACGTGTGTCAGAACACACGACTGCGTCGGCACCTGGTAGCGCTCACGGAAATCGTCGATCATCCGCAGCAGCAATGTGATGGCGGCGAGGCTGTCGGTGGCCGGGTTGATGCCGATCATCGCGTCGCCGCAGCCGTACATCAGACCGTCGAGCATCGATGCGGCGATGCCTTTGACGTTATCGGTGGGATGGTTCGGTTGCAATCGCACCGACATGTGGCCCGGCAACCCAACCGTGTTGCGAAAACGCGTGACTACCGGACGCTTGCGTGCGACCGCAACCAGATCCTGATTGCGCATCAGCTTCGATACGGCCGCGACCATCTCCGGCGTCAATCCCGCGGCAATGCGCGTGAGAACGGTCGCATCGGTCGAACTGGCCAGCAGCCAGTTACGAAAATCGCCCACCGTCAGATGCGCAATCTCCGCAAACGCTGCCGGCGAATGACCGTCGACGATCAGGCGCGTGACTTCGTCGCTTTCATAGGGAATCAACGCATCATTGAGAAACGCGCGCAGCGGTACCTGCGCGAGCGCCATTTTCGCGGCGACGCGCTCTTCCTCGCTCGCCGCGGCGACACCTGCGAGCTGATCGCCCGAACGCAGCGGGCTGGCTTTCGCCAGCAACGTCTTGAGATCGACGAAGCGGTAGACGCGACTGCCGATGGTTTCCGAGTAGCTCATGAGCGTGTTCTCGCTACCGTCGCGTCACTCTTCGAGCAACGCATCGGCGGGCGCGATCTCGCGCTGATGACGCGTCAACAGGAAGTAGACGTAACCGAGCGCAACGAAGATCGCGAACACCACGGCGACCAGGAAATTGAAGTAGACCATCGTCGCAAGCGAGATCACCGCGGCCACTAGTGCGAATGCTGGAAAGTACGGGAACAGCGGTGCGCGGAACGGTCGCTCCATCTGCGGCTCCGAGCGGCGCAGCTTGAACAGCGCCAGCATGCTGATGATGTACATCACGATCGCGCCGAACACCGACATCGTCACAATATTCGCGGTCAGCGTCTGACCGCCGAACTGGATCAGCTCATCGCTGTAGATCGCCGCGATGCCGATCACGCCGCCCGCGAGAATCGCGCGATGCGGCGTCTTGAAGCGCGGATGAACCTTGGCGAGCCATTCGGGCAGATAGCCGGCGCGCGCCAGCGCGAAGATCTGCCGCGAATAGCCGAGGATGATGCCGTGAAACGATGCGACGAGACCGAACAGCCCCAGCCACACGAGCATATGCATCCAGCCGCTGTTCTCGCCGACGATGTACTTCATCGCTTGCGGCAGCGGATCGTTGATGTTGGCCAGCTTGGTCCAGTCGCCGGCACCACCCGCAAACACCATCACACCGACCGCGAGCGCGACCAGCGTCAGGATGCCGGTCACGTAGGCGATCGGGATCGAGCGTTTCGGGTTCTTGGCTTCTTCGGCGGCCATCGCAACGCCTTCGATCGCGAGGAAGAACCAGATCGCGAACGGAATCGCTGCGAACATGCCGTGGAACGAGCCGAAGCTGAAATGATCCGAACCGGACCAGCCGCCCTTCGTGAAGTGCGCCCACTCGAAGCCCGGCGACACGACGCCCATGAACACCAGCAACTCGAAGATTGCCAGTACCGTCACGCAAAGCTCGAAGGTCGCCGCGACCTGCACACCGACGATGTTAAGCGCCATGAACACGAGATACGCGCCCATCGCCGCGTGTTTGGGCTCGAGGCCGGGAAACTGCACATGCAGATAGGCACCGATGGCGAGTGCGATGGCGGGCGGTGCGAACACGAACTCGACGAGCGTCGCCGCGCCGGCGATGAAGCCGCCGGTCGGACCGAATGCGCGCCGCGCATAGGCGAACGGGCCGCCGGCCTGCGGGATCGAAGTCGTGAGTTCGGTGAAACTGAAAATGAACGTCGTGTACATCGCCGCGATGAAGATCGCCGTCGCGACGAAACCGAGTGTGCCGGCGGTGGCCCAGCCGTAGCTCCAGCCGAAATACTCGCCGGAAATGACGAGACCTACCGCGATGCCCCATAACTGCCAGGTGCCGAGCGTCTGCTGCAACTCGTGGTGCGTCACCTTGCCGACATGCTGACCCTTCGACTCTGATTTCACCGGACTCTCCTGAGGTAGGCAGCGCATCGCGGCCGCACGGCGGCGGCCAGCAGACAGGCTTTTACCGATGGTAGAGAGCCATAAATCGAGGTGTTATCGAAAATCGGCAATGTTTCTGGTGGGCCTGGTCGATCGCGGCGGGTTATTTATCCCGCATGCCCTTGCTGGATGTGCGGTGCTAACCGACGAGCATCCGCCCGGCCCAGTTTGTCGCCTTCAATCCGGCATAAGCACGATCGACGGTCTCCAGGTCGTGCGCGCGGCCGCTCGCGTGCATGCCTTGAAGCTCGGGGACATCGAGATCGAGGAACGTGCAGTGTCGATAGTCGCGAACGCGCATGTCCCCGGCGATCGTCGTGAAGAAAGCCGCGGTGGGGACATCGAATCCGGCTGCAATGTGGACGGCTGCGGTGTCCGATGTCACGAGGAAACGCGCATTCTTGACCCACGCCAGGAAATGCGCCGTGTCGGGCGATAGCGATGTGATGTCGGTGTAGTGGTCGTGCCTGATCGCGCCGAAGCCGAGCACCGGGAGATGAAACTTCTCCCACAGACGGTCTACCGCTTCGGAGCGGAACGAATCGGGAATGCTGCGTACCGGCGTGCTCGCCGTCGCGCATAACAGTACGTACTCTTGCGGCGCCCATGTGCTTTTTAGTGCGGGCACGGCGACCTGCTTGAGCCAGTCATTCGATTTGTCTTGTGCCTTGATATCGCCGGGCTCGATGCCGAGTGCCCACAAGAAGAAATCGATCATCGGCATCGACGCGAAATTCGTCCAGAACAGATGGTTGCCGATGTCGAGTTGTAGTTCGTCGTTGGGTAGCGATGCGAGGGGGACGGGAAGATCGACTACCGAACCGAAGACCGGTGCCGCGAGTTCGTATAGCTGCTTCACGTACGTTGGTGCCTGGTTGGGGCGATAGATCGTGAAGGACAGCGCCGGATGCTGCTTCTTGATGGCCGCGAGCGCGGTGAGCCCCATGATCGAATCGCCTAACGTGACGCCCATTCCGTTGATGACGTGCACGTGCCTCACGTCCGAATACTCGATTTTGAAGGGCGCGATGTTGGCGTTTCTGATTGCCGCGACGCTCGACAATGCGCGGTAGGTGTCTACGGGCGCGTCGGTGACTTCGAGATCGTAGGAGGCGACGATCTGGTTGTCGTGCGATAGCAGTGAGCCGGGGTTGGATAGTGCGGAAACGGGGTCCAGGAAGGGCATGGGGGGATCTGTGCGGGAAAGTTGAATGTTAGCGGCGGGTTCCAGTGGATCCGCTAACGGTATTCCTTGATGCATTGCGCTATTAGACGCAATCACCGGTGCGCATTTGTTTGGATTTGCGTAGCGATGCCGTTTTGTGCCGGCTTGTCGTGAATACTATACGGATATGTGGCGGTGTGCCGATGCGGAGGTACGACGGTTCTGAATCCAGGAGCAGCGCAATGTCTCGACTGTGCCGGAAAGCGGCAGACCACTGTCCTGTTTCTCGCTATCATGGCAAATATGGATGGTGAATTCTTATGAGACAAAATTTTCACCAATCTCAAATATCTAAGGCCAATCGAACAATGCATTTCGTATTTTCCAGACACGAAGTCGGGGATCAAAAATGAGAGATGACGCTAAGACAATCGAAATTCTGACGGGCTACTCCGACGTCGCACCGTTCGTCCCGACCATCACGAAAGCTGCAGATAGTGAGAAGAATGCACTTGGATTTTTCCCTTCAAGCGTGTTTGAGGAATTTGCCCGCAAAGAACAGCTATTTGTTGCCACGCTGCGCCGGAGCGACAAGATGACATATGCGGGCCATCTCTTATTTGACGCACGTCATCCGAAAGCACATGTGTTGCAGATGTATGTCGCACCAGTTTTCAGGAAACAGGGGATAGCATCATTTTTGCTCAATAGTCTTAAGGACCATTTGACGGAACATGCTTTCATCTCTCTGTATGCTCGAGTGGCCGAGGATCTCGTTGAGGCGAACGATTTCTGGCATAGGCAGAATTTCTACGTGCAACGCGTCGCTCCCGGTGGAGTAACAAAGAAGAGAACCATTCTTGTCCGAAGTCACGAACTGGATACACCTCAACTCATCGCGCCGAGTGGGTTGACTGCGGCAAATCCTCTCGGGCTCGAATCCGTGGTTAGCCCAGAGATACCCCTCTTCCTTCTTGACTTGAATGTTTTGTTTGATCTTGGTCCACGTCGACGCAGAAATGAAGATGTTCTAGAGCTTTTTCGTGCTGAGAGAATGCGCTCGTGCCGGTTGGCCTTGAGCACTGAGATTAGCGCGGAACTATCGCGGACCGCCACAGTAGGGCGTACGGACCCGATGCAAGTATATGCCCGTATCTTCCCAACGTTCCCTTGTCCAAGTGCTGAGGATTGGGATACGCTCGCTGTCAATCTTGCTCCCACAGTATTTCTTGATCGATTTCGCGCTAACTCACTGACGAAGAACGATATCTCTGACCTACGTCATCTAGCGACGGCTATTCATCACAAGCTCGCCGGTCTGATAACCAACGATAGGTCTATCCTGGACGCGGCCGTCGCCTTGAAAGATCGATACGGCATTGAAGTTATCTCCCCTGCAGCATTTCAGGATTTGACTTCTCCGGGAATCGCCGGCGAGGTCTTCGAGACCACGTCGAGCGATACGTTGTCACTAACGACCATTACGGGTACTGACGAGCCGGCAGTGTATCGACTGTTGTCCAAACTCGACGTGCACGCCTCCTCATTAGCCAGTGATTGGGCAGCGGTTGATGCTGGTGAACGAGTCTGTGTGCGTCGAGGAGTGTGGTCTGAGGGAAATCTGGTGGGATACGTGACGTGGCCCAAGGGGCTGTCAAAGAGTAGCATTACTGCACACATTGCTGTCGACGAATCGGGGCCCAACGCACTAAATGCAACTCGCGCGTTACTGAGTGAACTAGTTGAACAATCTTCGGGCGTCGACGCAACCCAGATCAGGCTTGAATTTCCACGCCATCAGTCCCGTGTCAGAGAGGTTGCCGCAGCACTCGGATTCACAGGCATTCCGGGCCAGTCCTCGTTGAGCAAGCTTACGTTGGGGCGGTTGATCACAGACGAAAATTGGAGTGAATGCAGAAGCAGCCTGCTTTCAGTCGGCCGACTAAAGTTACCTGATGCCCTCCCGCTCTTCTCAAACGTCGATCAGCAAATCAAGCTGTTCCGACCCGATGGAAATCTGGTTCATGTGTCGTTGATGACCCTTGAAACGCTTTTGGCCCCAGCACTCTTTTGCCTTCCTGGCCGTCCGGCACTAATAACTCCTGTACGCCGGGGGTTTGCCGAACATCTTTTGACCCATTTGCCGCAAAGAAGTCTGCTCCCTCTTGCAAGAGCGGCGCTCTATCGCGAGAAACACTATCTAAGTGACAAGCGGACGTTGAAGCATTTCAACAGGGGAGCGCTTGTTCTGTTCTATGAATCGGGAAAGGATCGTGGTTTAAGTGCTATCGTTGCGATCGCACGAGTGCAACACGCTTATCTCAAGTCGCAAGATGCAATGGAGGATGCCGACCTGGACCCATCCGTTCTGGATACCGCCGGATTGGAGGCCATTGGCCGCTCGAAGATAAAGACGGTGACGGTGTTTGACAACTTGATCCGATTTTCCAGGCCCGTGCCACTTGAGACCTTGCGCGCACTCGGTTGTGGCAGCGCGACGAACCTAGTTACGACCCATCAAATCAATGACTCACAGCTCCAAGAGATCGTTTCACGAGGATTCGCTCATGGATGAGCCCGAACACGTTTTGATTTCGCTTGAACAGCGGCACGCGGAGAACATTCTATCGGGAATCAAACAGATCGAACTCCGTCGGCGTGCCATGAGGGTGGAGATTGGTACCGTTGTCTGGATCTACGCAAAATTGCCCGTTGGGCGCGTCGTCGGCTCCGCTCGTGTCAGCGCGGTCCACTCGCTTGCACCCTCTACTCTATGGAGGCGCTTTGCCGATGTTTGTGGCCTGACTCGCAGTGAGTTCTTCAGCTATTTCGAAGGTACCTCTAGCGGTTGCGCCCTCGCCCTGCATGAGCCACACCGGCTCGTCGGAGCAGTCTCACTGGCAGAACTCAGGCAAGCCTCAATGGGTTTTCAACCCCCCCAATTTTTTATTCGACTGAGGCCCGGGAATCCGTTACGTGACGTCATGGACAGGAAGGGGCTGGGTGAGCCTCGAAAGTACCGTTAGTCCCTTCGGGTACCCAGGAAGACACCTACGCTATCAGTCTAACAATTCATTGCCAGCACCCCGAACCTGCTCCCAATCCAGCCCAAACCGCGCCAGATACTTACGCAACCGATCCGCATCGTTGGGCTGCTTCTTCCCCTGCCTCGACACAGCAAACAGCTTACGCCCGGCATCCGACAAACTCGCGGATTCGCGACACACTTCAACCACCCGCTCAAGCTGAATCCGATCAAACAGATCAAGCTGAGCTACACGATCGCCAAGCAACGCATCGAGGTAGTTGAAATCGCCATCATCCGGCGACCACGTACCGCGCAATCGCGTGACTTCCTGCTCGACGATCGCCTCGGTGA
This sequence comes from Paraburkholderia sp. CHISQ3, assembly GCF_030464945.1. Taxonomy (NCBI): domain Bacteria; kingdom Pseudomonadati; phylum Pseudomonadota; class Betaproteobacteria; order Burkholderiales; family Burkholderiaceae; genus Paraburkholderia; species Paraburkholderia sp. CHISQ3. The sequence goes on along the minus strand of NZ_JALPRG010000008.1, from coordinate 17,542 downwards.
TTCGCCCCGAGTCAGCCAGGGTAGCCATTCGCGTAATCGACGCCGACAGCTCGCGAAAATTGCCGGCCCACGCAGCCTGCGCGGATGTCGCAAACGCGAGGTATCGACGCTTCGCCTCGACATTGAACCGCACCTGTTCGCCCTGCTCTTCGCCGAACCGCTCGAGCTCGAAGTCGAGGTTCGGCTCGATATCTTCGGATCGTTCGGCGAGACCCGGCAACGCGTAAGTCCAGAGGTTGATCCGGGCATACAGATCCTCGCGAAAGTCCCCGGCGGCCACCATCCGGCGCAGATCGCGATGTGTACCGGCGATCAGCTGGAAATCGCTCGTAGCCTCCACATCCGCGCCCACCGGCAGGAAACGTTTCTCTTCAACCGCCTTGAGCAACATCGCCTGCTCGTCGAGACCCAGCTCGCCGATTTCATCGAGGAACAACAAGCCGCCATCCGCCGAGCGCAACAACCCGGCACGCGCCTGCTGCGCGCCGGTGAAAGCCCCCTTCACGTGACCGAAAAGCGTGGACATCGCCGCATCGCCACGCAGCGTTGCGCAGTTGATTTCAATGAATGGCCCCGCCAGACGGTGGCGGCTGCGCTTCAGTTCATAGATGCGCTTCGCGAGAAACGACTTGCCCGCGCCCGTCGGTCCGAACAGCAGCATCGGCGCGCGAGAACGAACCGCCACGCGCTCGATCTGTTCGATCAGCGTGTTGAAACGATGATTGCGCGTAGCGATGCCCGACTTCAGAAACGACACGGTCTCGTCACGTTCGCGAGTGAAGCGTTGGGCGATCAGGTTGTAGCGCGACAGATCGAGATCGATCACCGATGCCGTGCCGGCGCCGCTTGGCCCCTCGTCGGTCTGCCGCGGCGGCGCGGTCTGAACCAGCTTCGCCGGCAGATAGCGTGCTTCGGCGAGCAAAAACCAGCAGATCTGTGCGACGTGTGTGCCGGTCGTGATGTGAATCAGGTAGTCCTCGCGATCGAGGTCGAATGGATAGGCGCGCGCGTAGTCGTGCAGCTTCGCATAGACCTCCTCGAAGTCCCACGGGTCGCGGATCGACAGCTCTGAAAGACGGACTTCCGTGTGCGGCGACAGGCGCGCGAGATCGTCCTTGACGCGCTCGGCCAGCCGCTCGAAGTTTGCTGGATGCAGCAGCTCGAGCCGGTCGATCGGCAACTGCGGCTGCAGACAAAGGCTGACGGTGGGACGCCATTTTTGCAAACGGCGTGCCCTGCTACCCTGGTCGAGTACGGTGCCCAGAAACCCTATTGCGACGGTTTTACGCATCTTATATAGCGTTATAAATGTTTATCTGATGGTATCAAATATACGCTATCCGATGTGACGTCGAAATCGATAGACGATCCGTCCTCAACAAAAAATTCCCTTCTTGGTCAATAAGTTACGAACGCCGCGATAAGCAGCCCGGAAACTGGCACGGTCCTCGCGTATATCTCTGCGCCGGATGTCCCGCTGGCCCGCGAGTCAAGGTTCGCAAAGCCTTGCTGGTGCGCTGCCGCCGAACCCTGTTCGTCGCGGTTGCGTATGTCGCTATGGACGTGTGAAGGCGATAAAGATGCACGGGTGTTTCGCCCGGGTTCGATTCCCGGGGCATCTGTTTTGTTCGGTAGCTCATCAGGAAGAGCAGTCGGCGTCAGCCGACCTGTGGCGGGTTCGAATCCCGTCCGAACACTGTCCGAAAGACAGTCTCGTAACAAACGCAGTACCCGCCGGCGCGGGCCGCAAGGTCCGCCGCGCGTCGGGCCGGTCCTGGTTCCGCGTGAACGACCGGGTAGTCGGATCTGACTTGCACGATGGCGTATCGCGGCACACGGCAGTACCTGTCGCGATGCCCACCACGTGCAGTCTTCCAGCGAACCCGCTCATTTGCGTCGCGCCGCGATTCGCTCGACGCGTGCTGCCGGTGGTCAATCAACAAGGAAGAAGAAAATGTGGAAACGTTATGTAGTGAAGAAAAACGAACTCGCGCTGTTGATGAGCGAAGGTGATTTCGTCAAGGTGCTGGAGCCGGGCGTGTTCAAGGCGCTCGATCCGTTCAACCGGCTGTCGATGCAACCCGTGCGTCTCGACGCACCGCTTGCCGATGCCGCGTTGGCTGACTACCTGCGCGTTCAGGCGCCGGACATCGTCTCGCGCTACTTCGTGGCGATGGACCTCGGCGACGACGAGGCAGGTTTGCGCTACGAAGACGGGTTGCTGGTCGAGCTGTTGCCGCCGGGCACGCGTCGTTTGTACTGGCGCGGCCTGTTCGAGCATCGCCTCGAGCGCGTGAATCTCGCGGCAGCTAGCGAATTGCCGAAGGAACTCGCGATGCGGCTCGTGCAGCCGACATTGCGTGCGCGCGGTGTTGCAGGTCTGGTCGGTGTGCTGCTCGCTGCGGTGCCGGCGTACAACGTCGGCGTGTTGAAGATCGACGGTAAGGTCGAGCGGCTGCTCGAGCCAGGGCTGTCGGCTTTCTGGCGCTATAACCGCGACGTGTCGGTGGAGCTGGTCGATCAACGGTTGCAGGCGCTCGAAGTAGGCGGCCAGGAAATCCTGACGCGCGACAAGGTCGCACTGCGTTTGAATCTTTCGGCGACCTGGTGCTACGCGGATGTGCTTCGCGCATTCGCGCAGTTGCAAAAGCCGGTCGATCATCTGTACCGCGAGCTGCAATTCGCACTGCGCGCAGCTGTCGGCACGCGAACGCTCGATGAGCTGCTCGCGGACAAGCAGATGATCGACGAGGTCGTGACCGCTCAGGTGCGTACGCGGCTTGCTGACACAGGCGTCGATATCCGCGGCGTAGGTGTGAAGGACATCGTACTGCCGGGCGATATGAAGACGATTCTCACGCAGGTTGTCGAGGCGGAGAAATCCGCTCAGGCAAACGTGATCCGGCGTCGCGAGGAAACCGCGGCGACTCGGTCACTGCTGAACACGGCCAAGGTGATGGAGGACAATCCGGTCGCACTGCGGCTCAAGGAACTGGAGACGCTCGAACGGATTGCGGAGCGTATCGATCGGATCTCGGTGTTCGGCGGGCTTGACCAGGTGTTGAACGGTCTCGTGAGCATCAAGTCGGCATAGTGAACATCAGTGAGCATTTGTGATGCATGAAAGCGCTGGGGCGGTAAGCCGCCTCTGCGCCATTAAACGAAGCAGGGTAAGACCATGAACGAACAGGAATATCAGGTGATGGAACTGGCGCACGGCAAGCCAGTGAAGATGTGGACCAACGGTGTCGCCGTCGAGGACGAAGCGCGCGAACAGCTGCGCCGCACCGCGAGCATGCCGTTCATCTTCAAGCACGTCGCGGTGATGCCGGATGTGCACCTCGGCAAGGGCTCGACTATCGGCAGCGTGATTCCGACGCAAGGTGCGATCATTCCCGCGGCCGTCGGCGTCGACATCGGCTGCGGAATGATGGCGGCCCGCACGTCGCTCAAGGCGTCGGACCTGCCGGATTCGCTCGTCGCGCTGCGACACGCAATCGAACGTGCTGTGCCGCATGGTCGTGCGCCAGGACGGCGCGATCCGGGAGCGTGGGGCGAGCACGCCCCGCAGCATGTCGACGAAATGTGGAAGGCACTGGCTCCGGGATTCAAGCGCATTGTCGACAAGTACCCGAAGCTCCACAAGACGAACAACTACACGCATCTGGGCACGCTCGGCACGGGAAATCACTTCATCGAGGTGTGTCTCGACGAGTCCGACAGCGTCTGGTTCATGCTGCACAGCGGCTCGCGCGGGGTCGGCAACGCGATCGGCAGCCTGTTTATCGAACTCGCGCAGGCTGACATGCGGCAGCACATCGCGAGCTTGCCGGATCGCAATCTCGCCTACCTCAAGGAAGGCGCAGAGCATTTCGACGATTACGTCGAGGCCGTTGATTGGGCGCAGGATTACGCGAGTCGAAACCGGCAGGTGATGATGGCCGCTGTAATCGGCGCGGCCTACGACGTGATCGGCAAACCGTTCACCGTCGACGAGCACGCCGTGAATTGTCACCACAACTATGTGCAGAAGGAACGTCACTTCGGTGCCGAAGTGTTCGTGACGCGCAAGGGCGCGGTGTCGGCACAGAAGGGGCAACTCGGCATCATCCCAGGATCGATGGGAGCGAAGAGTTTTATTGTGCGGGGGCTCGGTAATCCGGAGAGCTTCTGTTCATGCAGTCACGGTGCAGGACGCGCGATGAGCCGGACCGAGGCGAAGCGCCGCTTCACGGTTCAGGATCAGGTGGCGTCGACTGCACATGTCGAGTGTCGAAAGGATGCGGATGTGGTCGATGAAATTCCGCTGGCCTACAAGGACATCGATGCGGTGATGGCTGCACAGCACAGTCTCGTCGAGGTTGTGCATACGTTGCGGCAGGTGGTGTGCGTGAAGGGCTGACCAAAGATGTGACCGCCCGCTCTATGCGGGCGGATTCGAAGAAATCCTCAATCTGGCGTGTTGCCTCCAAGTATTTCGCATGTTAATAAATGTATTTCGTGCACGAAATATATTTATGTCGACGACTTCTCATCTCGTTCGTTGCTCCGATGGCTTTTTGCTGGACGTGACGACGCATCAGTCCGAACGGACAGCGAAGGCGGTAGTGCAGATCAATCCCGCCACCGCCGTCACTGAGCGCATGTATTTTGCGTTCGCTGAGCATCTCGTCGCCAGTGGGTTCGACGTCGTCACGTATAACTATCGCGGGGTCGGTAAGAAAGGACCACATCCGAAGTCGCTTGAGGCGGGGTTTATGACGTGGGCCGACCAGGATGTCGACGCCGTGACTCAGTGGACCTCGGAGCGATACCGGCCCGTTCCGCATCTGGTGGTTGGTCATAGCTTCGGTGGGCATGCGATCGGCCTGAGCGCGAGTAGTCAATTGCTCTCGGGGGCCGTGATGATCTGCTCGCATGCAGGTTGCCTGCGCTTCATTCGTCCGTGGAGCGAGCGTCTGCGAGTCGCGTTACTTCTCAAGGTATTAGGTCCGCTTTGCGCGCGAACGCTCGGCTTTGCTCCGGGGCGCAAGCTCGGCATTGGGGAAGACCTTCCTGGGCAGATCATGCTCGACTGGTCGCGCTGGACCAGCTTGCCAAGGTACTTTTTCGACGATCCGGCAACACACGCACTCGAACGCTTTCGTCGGCCCAGCCTGCCTATACTGTCGCTGGGCATGAATGACGACCGTTGGGCGCCTGCCGAAGCAATCGATCTCATCGCAGGGCAACTATCGAACTGCCAGGTAGAGCGCCGGCAATTCGGCCCGTCGGACAGTCGCAACCAACCGATCGGACATCTCGGCTTCTTCAAACGACATCATGCCGATACGCTATGGCCCATCGTCACGCAATGGCTGGAACAGCACACATTCGAGTGAAATGAATGCCACTGGATCGTAGATATGTGTTCCTTCTGAACACGGCTCAAAGAGCGCTGCAGCGTTATCTGGACCGGCAAGCCGCCGAGCAGACGGGAATCAGTGTCACGCATGCTGGGGCGTTGTTTGTTCTCCAGCGCGAGGACGGCGCGCTCAGTGGGGAAGTCGCGGCAGCACTGGATATTGCGCCGTCCGCGATGACGGGACTCGCTGACCGGATGGTGAAGGCCGGGTTGATCGAGCGACGTATGGACGAGTTCGACGGAAGAAGCAGTCGGCTATGGCTCACGAAATCCGGCCGTGCTGCGGCGACGCAGGCAAAGAAGCGACTGGGTCCGTTAAACGAAGCGCTGACTGAGGGCTTCGACGACCATGAACTGGATGTTGTCTGCCGGTGGCTCGCCGCCGTACGCGAGCGTTTTCCTAGCTAGGCTTTGATTCGCCCAGTATGTCGATCGCTTCACGAGAAAAATCCACCCAGAACTGTTCCTGCGCAATACCTGCCTTCAGCACCAGATGCTGAAGGCGCGCCGATCGCGACGTAGGGTTCTCCGGGAAATCGCGTGCTTCTATTTCCCGATACACATCGAGCTTCTCCTGATGCAGTGCGAGACGCCGCTCGATCTCCGCCTCCAGCCCAACAGGCCCCACCACCGCTTCTGCGCGCAGCCGCACCATCAATTCGTCGCGAAGCGGCGTCGGGTCATCGCTTTCAGCAATCCAACGGCGCAGTTCCTTTTTACCGGCCGGCAGGATCCGGTAGGCACGCTTGCGACCGCGCCCCGATTCGGCGGGCAATGACTCGACCCAACCCGCGTCCTCCAGCCTCCCCAACTCGCGATAGATCTGCTGATGGGTTGCCTGCCAGAAATAGCCGATCGAACGGTCAAAGCGGTCCGCGAGTTCCGAACCGGAACCGGAACGTTCGGCCAGCGAGGTGAGGAGTGCGTGAGGCAGGGACATGTCGGATCGGATCAGCAAGGGCCACGGGAATACGCGCATCTTGCCATATTGGGGACACAGGATCGTCTCCGGAAAATTTAATGCAACTAGTTGCATTAAAGCAGGCTGCCCGCTAGTATTCGTGCAACTGGTTGCATAGACGGAGACCCTTTCGATGAACCCCTATCCGCATCTGACGATGCCGCTCGAACTCGGCTTCACGAGCCTCAGAAACCGTGTGTTGATGGGCTCGATGCACGTTGGCCTGGAGGAAGCGCCGAACGGTTTCGAGCGCATGGCCGCGTTCTATGCGGAGCGGGCGCGCGGTGAAGTCGGCCTGATCGTCACGGGCGGCATCGCGCCGAACGAACGCGGCAGGCCCGCGCCCGGCGGCGCGATGCTGACGACGGAAGCGGAGGCGGAGCGCCACCGCATCGTCACGCGCGCAGTGCATGCCGAAGGCGGCAAGATCGCCATGCAGATCCTGCATTTCGGCCGCTATGCGTATCACCCCACGCTTGTTGCGCCGAGCGCGCTCAAGGCGCCGATCAATCCGTTCACGCCGCACGCGCTGGATGGCGATGAAGTCGAGCAGACCATCGCTGACTTCGTTCGCTGTGCCGCGCTCGCGCAACATGCGGGCTACGACGGCGTCGAGATCATGGGTTCGGAAGGCTACCTGATCAACGAATTCATCGCGGCGCGCAGCAATCATCGCGAGGACGTGTGGGGCGGTGCTTACGAGAACCGCATTCGCTTTGCCGTCGAGATCGTGCGGCAGGTACGCGAGCGGGTCGGCGCGAACTTCATCGTGATCTACCGGCTGTCGATGCTCGATCTCGTCGAAGGCGGCTCGACGCTTGACGAAGTCATTCAGCTCGCGCAGGCGATCGAGGCGGCCGGCGCAACGATTCTCAACACCGGCATCGGCTGGCACGAGGCGCGTATTCCGACCATCGCCACCAAAGTGCCGCGCGCCGCGTATGCGTGGGTCACGCAGCGGCTGATGGGCAAAGTCGGTATTCCGCTCATCGCGACCAACCGGATCAACACGCCCGAAGTCGCCGAGCAGCTGCTGGCCGATGGCGTGTGCGACATGGTGTCGATGGCGCGACCGTTTCTGGCCGATGCCGCGTTTGTGCTCAAGGCACGGCAAGGGCGCGCCGATGAAATCAACACCTGCATCGGTTGCAATCAGGCGTGTCTGGACCATACGTTCGGCGGGAAGATTACCTCGTGCCTCGTCAATCCGCGCGCGTGCCACGAGACCGAACTCGTCATCGAGCCTGCCACGGCGCGCAAACGGATCGCAGTTGTGGGTGCCGGGCCGGCGGGCCTCAGCTTCTCGATTACGGCCGCTGAACGCGGGCACGACGTGACCCTGTTCGAGGCTGGCGCGGAGATTGGCGGGCAGTTCAACATCGCCAGGAAAATCCCCGGCAAGGAAGAGTTCAATGAGACGCTGCGCTATTTCCGGCGTCAGCTCGAATTGCATCGGGTCGACGTGCGGCTTGGTACGCGCGTTGACGTGCCACAGTTGATCGACGGAAACTTCGACGAGATCGTGCTGGCGACCGGTGTAACGCCTCGTGTGCCGCAGATCGACGGAGTAGACGGTGTGAACGTGCTCAGCTATCTCGACGTGCTGCGTGATGAAAAACCGGTCGGTGCGAATGTTGCCGTGATCGGGGCCGGCGGGATTGGCTTCGATGTTGCCGAATACCTCACGCACGAAGGTGCGAGCGCGAGCGTCGAGCCGGCAAAGTTTTATGCCGAGTGGGGTATCGATACTAGCTATTCGGTGCGCGGCGGCGTTGAAGCGCCGCGCGTCGAAGCCTCGGCGCGCCGTGTGCATCTGCTGCAACGCAAAGCCACCAAAGTCGGCGAGCAACTCGGCAAGACTACCGGCTGGATTCACCGCACATCGCTGAAGGCGCGCCGCGTGGCGATGTCGTCGAACGTCACGTACGAGCGCATCGACGATGCGGGGCTGCATGTGTCTATCGACGGCGAGCCGCAAACCGTCGCGGCCGACCATATCGTGATCTGCGCGGGGCAGGAGCCGCTGCGCGAACTCTACGACGGCTTGCGTGCAGCGGGCTGTGCGGTGCACCTGATCGGTGGGGCCGACGTCGCCGCGGAACTCGACGCGAAGCGGGCGATCCTGCAGGGCACGACGCTCGCAGCGACGCTCTGAAGACCGCGCAGTTTCACTCGATCCATTTCCCCGACTGTCGAATCGACATTCCATCAGGAGAGCATGTTGACTACTACACAGAACCACTCGCCCGCGCCCGCCGGTTTGCATCCGGCCGTGGTGTCGTCGCTCGCAACGTGGCACGCGATGATCGAGCGTCGCGATCTCGGTGGCCTTGGCGCGATCACGCATCCGGACGTCGTGTTCCGTTCGCCGATGGCGTTCTCGCCGTATCACTCGGCAGCGGCGCTGCAACTGGCTTTGACCACCGTGCTTCAGGTGTTCGAAGACTTCACGTACCACCGCCAGCTCGCCTCGGATGACGGCCTGAATGTCGTTCTCGAGTTCAGCGCGCGGGTGGGCGACAAGAACCTCAAGGGGATCGATTTCATCCGCTTCGACGAGGCGGGGAAGATTGTCGAATTCGAAGTGATGGTGCGGCCGCTAAGCGGCCTGCAGGCGCTCGGCGAGCAGATGGGCGCGCGAATCGGACGACCGTTGACCGCGTACAAAGGGCAGGCTTAGGCCGCGTGGCGGTCGATTCAAAATAGCGCCGATTGCGCTGCCGGTACCAGGGGAACCACGTTGAGCTCGTCGAGGCGCACCCGCGCCTTCGCCAGGTCATAGAGCACCTGGCGCTGGAGCCACGTCTCCGCCCCGCCCCCGAATACCTTGTCCAGACGCAGCGCCATCTCCGGCGATATGGCCGCCTTGCCGCCGAGCAGGTTGGTCAGCGCCTGACGGCTGACGCCCAACGCCTGCGCGCCTTCCGTGACCGAGAGATTGAAACGTTCGAGACAGAGCTGGCGGACAGTCACGCCGGGGTGGTCGAGTTCGTCTGCTTTTGGCATGGGCGAGAGATGTTTTCTAAAAACTTCAGCTAGTCAGCGGGGACCTGTACCGCCCCGCACTTGAATACGTGACACAAGTCTAGCCGATTAACGCGCCAACGACAAGTGATGCTTGTCAATTGACTATCGCGTCGTTCACGTCTATTGTCCGACCAGTCGTGCAGTGCTCATGACGTTACTGGTGGTGCAATCGGTGGCGCAATCGCCGCCCCCTCCTTCGTGAAGGAACGCTCCCTTGACTACCCCTATATTCAAAGCCCAACGGGACGTACTCATTCGTCCGCTGCAGGTGATTTGCGGCATTGTAGAAAAGCGCAATACGCTGCCGGTGTTGTCGAATGTGCTGATTTCGACGGGGAGCGACGAGGTTCGTTTCAGGAGTACGGATCTCGAGCTTGAACTCATGGCGAGCGAAGCGATTCAGACCGGGCAAGGAGCCACCGAGTTGCTTGTGAACGCGCGCAAGCTGCTCGATGTTGTGCGTGCGATGCCGGATGCCGAGCTGACGCTTTCGACTAACGAAAAACATCTGTTCGTTCGCGCGGAGGGAAGTCGCATACAGCTGCATCTGGCGAACCCCGACGACTATCCGCTCGCGGCGCGCAATGCAGACGACTCAGAGCCGGTCTCGGTGAAAGCCGGCGAGTTGCGACGTTTGCTCCACAGCATCCACTTCGCAATGGGCGACAACGATCTGCGTTACTTTCTGAATGGCGCTCTTCTCATTACCGGGCCACGTCTGACTGCCGTTGCCATCGACGGGCATCGTCTTGCCACTGCGAGCATTGCCCTCGTAGGGGACGCGAAACACAGCGAGATCATCGTGCCCCGGAAAGCCGTCCTCGAGTTGATCAGGCTGTTGCCCGACGATGAATCGCCGGTATCCGTAGAGACGTCGACGCGGTATGCGAAATTCGAATTCGCGAATGTGTCTTTTGCCTGCAAGCTTATCGAAGGAAGATACCCTGATTACACGCGTGTCATTCCCACTAGTTTCGAAGCGGAATTCTCTGTGGACAGGCAGCAACTCCTAGCATGCCTGCAACGCGCAGTGATTCTGACCAACGAGCGATTTCGAAGCATTCGCTGCGTTGCAGGCAGCGGCAAGCTGACTGTGTTCGCCAGCAACGCCGACAACGAAGAGTCCGTCGAGGCGATTGAGATCGACTACCTTGGGACGAATGTGGAGCTAAGCTTCAACATTCGATATCTGCTCGATGTGGCGAGTACGTTGAAGACGAACCGGTTGAATTTTCAGTTGAGCCCGGCGAATCTTAGTGCGTTGATCTCCGCGCAGGATATGGGGGATTTCAAATACGTTGTCATGGCGCTGCGGAATTGACGTGGTCGTACATTGGAATCTTTAACCACCTCGTGAGACCGGAAGTGACAAATCGACGAGTCGTGTGGCTTCTCCTGTTTCTGCTTGCAGGCATTTTGGCGGCAAGCTCCCGTAGCTTTGCTGAACCGGCGAACCAGTTGATCGATGGCCGTTATCTGATTCAGAGTGACGGCGCCACGGTCAAGGACACGCAAACGGGACTGACGTGGATGCGTTGTAGCGTAGGCCAGAAATGGGACGGTGTGGATTGTCAGGGTCGGCCGGAGCGACTCACCCTGTCTGATGCAATGACGCGCGCGGCGGATTTCAATAGTGGCAATGGTTACGCTGGAGACACGAAATGGCGCGTGCCGACCAGCGATGAACTGGGAAAGCTGCTCATCTGCTTCCATGACGCGGAGGCTGTGGTGCAGGCGAACTGTCGCACGCAGACTCCTGGTACGGGAGTGGCAGGCATAGCGTTTCCGGGCATCCCGGATCGGGCCTACTGGACTGCGTCCCATTCGTCCGATGGCAGTCCGGTGAGCATTCTGTTCGACACAACTCCTATATATGGCTTTTCGGACGCTAACGAAGGCCTGTATTTGAGGCTCGTCAGGCAATGATGGCGACGAAGGAAAAGCCTGATGTATTCGTTTCTGCATTCTGAACGCGATGCGGGTGTCGGCAAGAATCCGAAATTAGTCCTCGGCAGCGGCCGCTTGAAGGAGCCAACGATCCCACGGATTACTTCGACGCTACCACTGTGCAGTTGTCTGGTTGTTCGAACAGCACGGCAAGCAACGCAACCCGTAGAGCAGCGGCATCACCTGAAGGAACCTCAGTGACGCCGTGCACACGGCTCAATCCGCACTCAGGTGTAGCGATCACCGGCACACCCGCGGCAAGCGCGCGCAATGCAGCACGCGGTGCATGTTCGACGTAGGCGGGCAACACGGCGACGCGCACGTGCTGCGCCCAGTCGCTGCGATAGCCGGAGTACTCGACATCGATACCGCGCCATAGCGTTGCATCGTCGGACGGTGTACCGAGGATGCGCAAGCGGCACGGCAAACCGCGCAGCGCGTCGGCCAGTTCATAGGCACCCTTACGCGCCAGCGCACTGGCGACAAAGACGACTAGCAGCCGACTACCGGCTTCGCGATGAGCATCGTGTGGCGACGACTGTATCGCCGGCAGATGCCAGTCGAGTTCAACGACTTCTGGCGCCTCCATCGCACGCATGAACGATGCGACGTCCGCATGCGGCGTGACGATCCGGCGCGCGTGACGCAATGCCGCGAGTTCGGCCCGCGCAACGAACGGATCGACGCGAAAATCGCGCAAGCTTTCCGCGCCGCTCGAAACATTCGATGTAGTCGCGCGATCAAGACGCCGTTCGATTTCCGCCATCGGTAGTGCCGGCATCAATACGTCGTACGTGCGGCCGCCCAACACACCTGCGAGTTGCAGATGCGGCAGCAATGCCTGGTCGATCAGCAGTTCCGTGTGTTCGACGCGCAGTTGCTGCGCATACGCTTGCGCGAGCCACCGTTGGCCGGCGATCAGGCTCGCCTGACGGCGCCCCTGGCGTCGCGCGCACAGACGTTGCCAGATCGTGCGTCGCACGCTTGTTGCGTAGAGACGAAGTAGACGCAGATCTTCAGACGGCGGCCCCCAATCCGGAGCTGCCGGTTTGCGCCAGAAGCGGGCCGGCACCGGTGTATAGCGGTCGGCCGTTGAGTGATGTCCGGCGATGTATTGCGCGAACTCCGGCGTCCACGCATCCAGCAGCAGCGCGCATCGCCCCTGCACGTTACGCAGGACCGGCCGATGGCGAAAGCATGCGGTTTCGTCGCAGGTGAGGCAGTTGCGAGCGGCCGCTGGAGCCGGTTCGATTCTCTGCCACGCGCGGGGCGACGGTGAAGCAGCCCGAGCATGCGCGCCCGCTTCACCGCGAAGACGCAGCACGAACTCGCGATCGGTCAGCTCGATCTCGATACGCCACGCAGCGGGGCTGCGTACCCGCAGATCGACGTAGTTCCAGAATACGGTCGCGTCGATATCCGCATGACCTGTGGCATCCGCGCGATGCAGGCGAACGGAGTGACCGTGCCGCTCGACGAGTTCCAGACCGGCACGCTGCGCGCACGTGGCAAGCGCGTTGGTGATCTGGCAGAGGCCTCCGCCGATTGTCGGCACAACGCAACCCGCTCGCACTTCGCGACCCACCACATAGCCGCGTGAAGCGAGCGGTCGTCCGACTTGCTGCCAGAAGCTGAGACAGCCACCGGCAGGCACGACGACGGAATCGAGCGCGGCGCGTGCGACCCGCAGGTTCTGCACTTTTCCCGCGATCAGGGCGAAGTCTTGGTCATGTCCGTTGCTCCACAGTGGCTCGCGCACTTCCGCTAGCAGCGCGGCATCGGCGAGTGTGTCGCTAGCAGGCCAACGACGCAGCGACGGATCACGCAGGTTGCACCAGATCTGCCGCAGACGCAGCCCCCACGCACGTACCCAGAACGCCGCCGCGTCGCGACGAGTCGGTGTTTGCCACGATGCGGGCGTGAGTGGAGGGGGTGAATTCATTCAAGGTGCGGCGAGGCGAACGCCTCGGGATTCAGGTCGTGCCCAGAAGTGTGCTGGCGAAACGGCGATACACCCATGCAGAACACGCAGCGCCTAACGCGATTGCGAAAAGTACCCATAGGGCTTCTACGACCGACAGACAAACCAGGATTGAATCTCCTATCCCGTAGCCGAGCAGAATCGCGATAGATACTCCCTTGAATACGGCATATACGATCAAGATCACAAACATCGGTAGGCCAGTCAGCAGATAAGTCAGTGCGATCTTCCAGACATGACCTCTGGTATCGCGCCATGCGGCGCGCCACAACACTCGCCCTCCGGTGGCCACATGACACAACAGCACGCTGAGCCTGATCGAGACCAACAGGCCGATAACGAACAGTGGCAGCAAGACTGCAGACCAGGCGAGATCGGTGCCGTGGTCCGCGAGGAAACCTTGATCCGTAGATCTACCGAGCGACAGCATGAGCACCAACGCGTTAAAGCCAGCGCCCGTAGCAACCACAAAGAGAAGCCAGAGCAGCAGACTCAAGCCGATGAATTTCCAGAACGGCTTGTTGAAGAAAACCGCAGACCTGGCGGCATCGGCGCCGAGAACGGTGTATCGCTGGACCTGCATCGATAAACCGGCGAAAGCACAAAGCTGGGTGAGGGAAAGTATCCCGGTCAGCAGGTAAATGGCCCATGTTCCATAGGCCGCTATGGCCATCACCTCTGGTGACGAGACAAAAAGCGTCAACGCGTTTTGCACGTAGCTAGCCATCAACAGAAGAATAAATATGATGAAGACGACCAGAGGCCTGCAGCGAAGCGCTGATGCTGCGTCTTTCCAGGCACCTGTGAAGCATCGTCCGATCGTTATTGATTCCATCGTGGTCCCCAATTCGTGGCGCTGGTTGGTGCCGGGTGGTGCTCTTTGTGTGTTTGTTGTTTGCTATCTGTGTCGGTGTCGGCCAGTGTGTGCGCGTCGGCGCGCCGGTCATCGCCTTGCCAGTGATGAGTGGGTCGGGGATTTGACGCTGTTCGTTCGCTCGTTCGTTCGTTCGTTTAAATCGACGAGAATACGACGGTTGGGATTTCGTCGATGTGCGTGAAGCTGCGAAAGAACCTGTATGTTCTGCCGCCGATTTCAATCAGGTTCGGTCCCGCCTGCGTCGCGTCGAGGATTTCGGTTGCGAGCGTTGCTGAAATCGTTCCGCGTCGCTTTAGGTCCTCCCGTGGGCCTGATGGGTCGCCTATGTAGAGCGTGGCAGTGTCGGGGGCGTGACGCATTATGGCCAGGCTCGCGCCTGCGTCGAGTGATAGCTCGAGATACTCCGCTAATGTTCGCAGCGCCTCAGACACGGGGGTCTGCTGGTTGGTGTTCGCCCCGGATGCGTTTGTCATGTGGTTCTCCGTCGGGTTGGAGGGCTGCTGGGGGTAGTTTAGCTGACTGGCCGGGGTGGTAGTTGTACTTGCGTCAGCGGTCCGCGTCGGGAGGTATCGATTTTGTTAGACCTTCGCACCGCCTTTATTGCATCGAATCGTCCGAGCGACCCTCTGCGTTTGCCGTTGATCGTCCGCAGTAGCAAGACGCCTACGTGCTGCGTTGTCATTGAGCGGTGACATCACAGCCAACACGCTTCGGCGCACTCGCGCTGATGACCCTCACCAGTGCGGCATGATCCGGTGCCTCCTCCTGCGGGCGGGCAGTCTCCATGTCTCAGATTTCGATTTTTGCTGTCCCTTCGAGTCGCCCCCCCGTCTGGTCTCCCCGGCGGAATTCGCAGGTAGTGCACTGCATCGCTCTGGTTTGTGAACACAAACACGCCGGATCGTTGCGAGCGACCGGGAAACCACTTCGTCGATGCGTCGTCTTCTGTAAACCAGACGTCCGACCCGATAGTTTCATCGTCGTAGTCGACCGCGTACTGTGCCATTGGAGTATCGCAACAGGCATCTAGTCGAATCCCTCAAACGCTATCCTGCGCCGACTAACCTCCAAAAAAGGCTTAACTCATGGTCCGGCCTGATAATTCAGTAGCGGAAGTAAAAAAAGACACAATGCAATCAACGTGAGAACAATCGTAATAACAGCCCTGACCCAAAGCACGCCCTTGTTGAAGCGTTCTCCGTGAATCGCAAAGATCACCGAAGCAGTGAGACTCGCGAGTGCAAACGGAAACATCGCGATGCCAGCGACGCCATTCCCTGCCGCATCATAGAAGTTTAAATACTTGAAACCCATCATATTCTTGATATCGTCAAAATTTCGGATATCGGAAGCAATGAAAACAAATAAAACAATTGCGATTGCCAGCAGGCAAAAAAATAGAAAATCGACTCTTGATTTCATGGCAAATTATTGAATTCCATAAAATTCCATTGCAACGGAATAGACATATCAATCCATGTCTGCCCGCTATCCAACTTCCCATTCAAAGTGAGATTTTGATATCTCCACTTTCCATAATTCAGAATGTAACTCCCATTCTGAACGGGCACACCGTAATAATCCGGACTGGTCGGAGAATCAGCACTTGCAGGACGCCCCAGAAAAATCTTTGCAAGATGTCCACCAACGTATCGTAAGCCAGTGTCGGCACCACTAGACGGGAAATTGCCCTGAAGAATGTCTATTTCGTTGCTGCTTTTCGACACGACCACCTGAACATGTGAATGTGTATGCTTTAGAAATATATCTCCAGGCAAAACAGCGAGCTTGTCGGAGAGCGTAATGCAATTTTTTGGCATGTCGTACGCGGCATAGGCCGTTTTGACATCATTCAAAAAACCTCGAATGGTTGGTGGTGAGGGTTTATATTCGGATTTATAGTTGCGATCTATGTTGGCGAAGACTGCTGCATCTGTCTTGAGTTTGACCGGCAACAAATTCTCACTCGCAAAACGAACCAATACCTCCAGCGCAAAATCCTCGCATGTGTATGGCTCGCTCTTCACGTCCTTGTATGTCATACCAAAAGATTCTGGTATAACTACATCGGTCGTTGTCTTTTCGCTTTGTATCTGTCTGGCAATAGAAGGCGCTTCTTTATGGTAACGAGCTATCCATTCATCATCCCATGTATTCTCGTACAACCAATACACCTTCCATCTGGCAATGACCGGTTTTGTATCGGTGGACGGCGTGGTAGTTCCGCTTGCGAGTTCCATCCCCTTATACTCCTTTACCTAAATCCAAGACTAATTTCACACCCCTGACTCCATCCGTGGTCAATTTCTCCGTAATCCCATGGGCGGTCGTGTTGCCCTTGATGATCTCTCCTGCCTCAGATTGGAGGCAGTAGCGAAGGCCCTCAATCGGACTTCCATCACTGTTCAATAGCAGAAAATGTTGATCGTGGACGTTTTGCGAAGTTGACGATTGGGCCGCTCCCTCACCGTCCATCGTCATTGTGTAATTCCTGGTGGCCTCGAAGACAGGGGGAGGATCGCAGTTGCAGATATTAATATCACCACTCAACGCCCACATTTTGCCGTTTTCAGTCGCGCCGGGCAGGCGTGGACCAGACGGGCAAATAAAACCCTCCTTCTTGCACGTGTGGCAATACGTCTTCATGTAGACCGTGGCAAGTTCGAGTTCCGCCCCACCCTCAGAATAGGTGTTTCCGGGCAAGCCTTCGGTGATCACGGCCTCATCTGCCTTGTCGCCTTTACAAAGGAATGTACGTGTCATTGTCGGTGATGTATTCCATATCATCTTGCGAGGCAAGGCACTGGCAAATTGCGCGATCCCAACGGAATCTTAGTTTCGTTCCTTGCCGTTCACGCGCATCTGCCCTTCGAGCCAGGCCGACGGAACTTCGCGTAGCAACGGGTCGCCCCATTTCAGCGGTGTCCAGGTCTTGCCGGCATCCTGTGAGCGGACGATCAACGGCCCGGCCGCCAGCGGTAGCGTGCTATCTATCGCAGCAAGCCAGATGACATCGTCATTTGCGACGTAGGCGCTGACCAGTTCAGAAATCGTCGAGGGCAACTTGGCGTCGGTCCAATGCTCGCCATCCCCGGAACGTAGTAGCGTGTTCAGGTTGGACCCAACGATCCACCAGCGCCCAACCGGCGACCATCCGAGTTCGACAAGATAGTCAGGATTGCCCAGATCCGTCGTGGACAAGACGCGACAGTTGCCCTGCGAGATCCGAATAGCCCCGTAGCGGGTATCCGCGGGCTGCTCGCCGGGCAACGTGACCAGCGCGACCAGCGTGTTGATGTCCGCGCAGAACTGACCCACTAGAGCCGCAAATTTTCATCGAATTTT